>DASZNA010000138.1:0-5689 GCA_035551655.1 Solirubrobacteraceae bacterium | reverse complement strand
CTCGCCGCAGCCGAGATCGAGCACCCGGTCGCCCGAGCTCAGGACGGACAGCAGGAAGCGCCGCCGCGGGACCAGGTCGGGCGGGGTCAGGTCAAGCGGCATCCGCTGCCAGAGCTCCTCGTAGTAATCCCTCAAAGCGCGCCGTGGAGTCTGGCCGATAGTCTCTCGTCAAGGCGACGGACCCACGGTATGGACGCGGCGTTCGATTCAGCCGGCCGCCGCGGGGGCCTCGGAAAAATTGTCGGGATGCGCGTGCTCAACGGACTGATGCAACCTGGATGGACGGCGACTTGAAGGTCGCCTTCGACAGCCGCCCGGCCAAGGATCCGCGAGGCATCGGCCGCTATGCACGCTGCCTATTGGACGCGCTGCGAGAGTCGGGACGCGGGGAGATCGTGGAGACCCACGACCCCAGGCCCCGCCGGGCGGACGTCTATCACTCGCCCTGGGTCGACGGGGCACTGCTGCGCGCGCCCGTGCCCATGGTGGTGACCCTGCACGACCTGATCCCCCTGACGCGCCGCGGCGAGTTCCTGCGGTCGGGCATCCGCATGAAGCTCCGCTACCTGGCCGTCCAGCGGGCCGTGCGGGTGATCGTCCCCACCCGGACGGTGGCCGACGACGCGATCCGAGAGCTGGAGATCCCCGCCGAGCGCATCGTCGTGATCGGCGAGGCGGCAGCCCCCACCCTGCGGACCCGTTCGGCGGAGGAGGTGGCGGCGGTGCGTGAGCGCTATGGGCTGCCGGAGCAGTACCTGCTGTGGGTCGGCGGCCTGCAGCGCCCCGACCCGCGCAAGCGGGTTGTCGCTCTGGCCAAGGCGAGGCGGTCGATGCCGCTGGTGCTGGTTGGCCCCACCGGTCGGTGGGCCCGGGAGCTCCCGGATGTTCTGCTCACCGACCGGGTCTCCGATGACGAGCTGGCCGCCATCTACACGGGCGCCCACGCGCTGGTGTTCCCCTCGGCCGATGAGGGGTTCGGACTGCCCCCGGTGGAGGCGCTGGCGTGCGGCACGCCGGTGGCCGCCTGTGATGTCCCGGCGGTTCGGGAGGTGCTGGACGGCCGGGTGCTGCTCAGCGATGTCGATGATCTGGACGGTCTGATCCGCGCCGCGGAGGGAGCCCGGCGCCCGGCGCCGGAGCCGCTCCGCTGGACCTGGGGAGACGCGGCCGAGGCCACCTGGGACGTCTACGCCGACGCGCTCAAAGCTCCCAACCGCTGGCGCAGCGGACGCCGCTGAGGCCCGTTCACCCGGGCGGCGGGCTCTCTAGGAGCAGCGTCACCGGCCCTTGGTTGACCAGCTCAACGTCCATCATCGCCCCGAACACGCCCCGTTTGGCGGCTGCTCGCTCGCAAAAGCGCGCGTAGAGCGGTTCGGCGACCGGGCCGGGAGCCGCCGCCACATAGCTCGGTCGGTTGCCCCGGCGGGTCTCGCCGTACAGCGTGAACTGGCTGACGCACAGGATCTCCCGGGCACCCAGCGGCTCGTTCATCCGACCGTCGCCGTCGGGAAACACGCGCAGCGCCCGGACCTTGTCGGCCAGCCAGTCCGCGTCGGACTCCCGATCGTCGACGTGCACCCCGAGGAGCACGACCAGGCCGGAGCCGATCTCCGAGACGACCCTCCCGTCGACGCTCACCGATGCCCGTGACACCCGCTGGACCAGCGCCCGCATCAGGCCTCGCGCAGCTGGGCGGCAGCGTCCTCGGGGGCCACGCTGTTCAGATAGATCCCGGCGCCCAGCTCAAGTCCGGCCAGGTGGGTCAGGCGTGGCAGCACGTCTATGCGCCAGCAGAACTGTTCAGCCGCCCGGGGCGCGGTTCGGACCCACAGGTTGAGAGGCGGGCTGGCGCCGAGCCGGCGAGTCAACCGGCCGAGCACGTCATGCAGCAGGCCCGCGCCGGTGGGCCCATCGTCCTCGAAGCGGAGCCGCGGAGTTCGGGGGATGAGCATGAGCTGAAAGGGAACCCGCGAGGCATACGGAGCCATCACCACAGCCTCCGAGTCGATGGCCACGATCCGCTCGCGCTTGCGCACCTCCTCCTGCAGGAGGTCGCCGACCAGGTTGCCGCCCATCGTGCGGGTGGTGTACGCCCCGGCCCGCTCCCGCTCCCGGGCGATCTCGGCGGGAACGAACGGCAGCGCATACAGCTGCGCATGAGTGTGCGGGCGCGAGGCGCCCGCCTCCCGGCGTTCGTTGACGATCAGATGCAGGCAGGCCGCCCCGGCGTGGGCGCGCATGCGCTCACGCCATACCTCGACGGCGGTGGCGACCTCCTCGGGCTCGAGCTCTGACAGCGACGTGACCGGCCGGGGCGAATTGATGATCACCTCGTGCCCCCCGTGTGACGGAGCGCTCCAGAACAGATCGGTCTCGCGATTGGGCCGACCCTGTTGCGGTTCGGTCGGCACCGGCGGCTCCCCCGGGCTCAGCGCCGGGTACAGGTTGGGGACCACGCGCACCGCCCAGCCGGGACCGTCCGGCTCGCCCCCGCCCGGGCGCAGCGCGTACAGCTCGGGAGGCGTCCGGTCCTCGTGCCCCTCCGCGAACGGATCGTCTTGCGGGACGATCCGGTCCGGCGGCGGTGCCGCAAGCCCGCCGCCGGGACGACCAGCGCGTGAACCGGCGATGATCACCCGGTGCCCGCTCAGGGGGTCGATGCGGAGCTCCGGCCCGGCGCTCAGAGCACCTTCTCCATGGCCACGTGCTCGATGCCGGCCTCGGTGAATTCGCGACCCCGGGCCCGGTACCCGTTGCCCTCATACAGCGCGCGAGCGTAGGTCTGGGCATGGAGGACGAGCCGATTGGCGCCGTGAGCTCGGGTCTCGGCATCGGCCAAGCGCAGGAGTGCGGTGGCGATCCCTCTCCGGCGAGCCGACTGGGCGACGGCCAGGCGGCTGAACTGGACGGTGCTGCCGACGAACACCATCCGGCAGGTGCCCACGAGCTCTCCGTCCTCGACGGCGAGCAAATGCAGCCCGTCGCCATCGCGCCCATCGCGTTCCTCGCCCACCGGGACCCCCTGCTCCAGGCAGAACACCTGATAACGCAGGGCCAGAGCGCCCTCGAGCTCCTCCTGAGTGCTGACGCGCCGGACCTCCCAACGTGGCTCCTCCGGGCTCAATTGCACGTCCGAAAGCTTGACATACGGGCGGTCTGCTTAAATATGCGTTAGCGCCGGAACCTCGAACGGTGACGCGCTACCGCTTCTGAGGAAATCCTCGCGGGGGCCGGCGGCAACCGGACCCCTCTGAGCCGTTGCGAAGGCTTGCCTTCGGCTCCCTGAGTTCTGACGACTGTTTATCCCTTTCATGGGTGATCCCACCCCGTTTCCAAGTCCTGCCGCCATTGCGCGCGCTGAACTGTTCACGCGTGAACGCTTCGTCTACGAGGGCGAGACCCTCGAGGACGCGCTGGCCCCTGGCTCAGCTCGCCGGCGGGCCCTAGACGCCGCCCTGGCCGAAATCGACGGCGGGACCAAGTACCCGTCGCTGGAATGGCGGCGCGAGTACTCGCTGCTGCTGGGACTGGAACGGTTGCTCTCCGAGGAGGAGCCGCACCTGGCCGACGGCGCCGTGCTCTCTGCCCACCAGGTGGACGCGCTGTCGGGCACGCTCACGGCGCTGATCGCCGAGGCGCAGCGCAACGGGAACGGAAACGGGAGTGCGGCCGCCAGCGCTGCCCCGGTTTCGGCCAACGGCTCGGCTCCGCTGGCCCCGGCCGCGATCCCTGGCGAGGAGGACGGCGAGCTCGACGAGGAGGCTGAGGTCGATGCCGACGAGGAGCCCCAGGACTGGCAGGACGAGGGCGAACTCGACGAGGACGTGGCGAAGGAGGGTGCCCCCGATGATCCGGGAGCCGACCGGCGTTTCTGGTTCGAGCACGCCACCGGAGCCGGCAAGACCGTGGCCGCGCTGGGGTTCGTGGAGGCCTCGCGGACCGGCGGCATCCTGATCCTCACCCACCGGCGCAACCTGGTCGACCAGTTCCTGGGCGAGCTGCGCGACCGGGGCTACCGGGACCGCATCCGCTCGCCGCTGCTGCGCGACTCCGATGGCCGGGATGACCACGACGCGGTCATTGGCCCGGTTACGGTTGAGACCTACCAGTGGTTCGTGCGCAATGCCGGACGCATCTCCGACGTCTACACGATCGTGATCTGCGACGAGGCTCACACGGCGCTAGGCGAGAAGACCTCCGCGTCGATCCGCTCGTGGGACAAGCCGATCTGGATCGGCATGACCGCGACGGGCGCACTGATCGCCCGCCACGTCACCGACCTTTTCCCGACCCAGACCTCCCGCTTCGATCTGGCCCAGGCAGCCCGGCGCGGGGTGATCGCGCCACTGCGCTGCATCCGGATCCCGCCCGGCCCCGGGGTGCGCACGATCGCCAAGGTGCCGCTGCGGCGCGGAGAGGTGGACACCGAGTTCGATCAGGAGATGCTGGCCCAGCTGCTCGATCAGGGGCCGTTCAACGTGGCCATCGCCGACCTGTACAAGACGCGCTTCAACGGCGTTCCCGGGGTCGTGTACGCCGCCGGCGTGCGCCACGCCTACAACGTGGCCGCAGCATTTCGCGACCTGGGCATGAAGGCGCAGGCCGTGTCGGGCGAGACGCCCAAGCGTCAGCTGGCCCGAATTCTGGCCGACTATGAGGCCGGTAAGGTCGATGTGCTGGTCAACGCCCAGCTGCTGGCCGAGGGTTGGAACAGCCCCCGAGCCACCGTCTGCATGCATCTGGCTCCGACTGCCTCCAAGCGCATCTATCAGCAGCGAGTGGGCCGCGTGACCCGGCGCCATCCGGGCAAGGAGGCGGGCATCGTGGTCGACTTCGTGCACCCGGCCACCAAGCACGACGACCCGGTGGTGACGCTTCACTCACTGCTTGATCGCGACGTGTATCGCGGGGGGGCGATCGTGGTCGGGCCGGTGCGCCGCGGCCGCGGGCGCCGGGTTCGGGTCGAGCGTCGTGTGCTGCCGGTGACTCCGGATCCGGACCGGCGCGCCGAGGTATTCGAGCGCGAGCTCTGGCGGATCGCCGTCGAGCACCTGGACTATGGCGAGCAGCATGTGTGGGCGGCGCTGGCCGGTGCCCGGGTGACCGCCAACGGATGGCGCCGGGCCAAGGCGATGCTCCACTTTGATCGCGGAGGGGAGCTTCGGCGCCGGTTCCTGCTCACAGCTGTGCAGCGCAACCGGGTAGCTCAGCTGAGGTTGCGCGCGCTGCAGGAGATAGCCGCTTCCCGGGATGCCGAAGCGTTTGACTCAGCGATCGACATGATGGCCGGGTGGCCGCGGGAGGAGCGGCGAGAGGGCGTCAAGGTGATGCTGCAGGCTCTGGCCGAGCGGCGGATCGGCCGACGCGATCAGGCCAACGCCTGGATCTGGCGGATGGCCGAGTACACGCGTGAGGTGCACGAGGAATACGCGGTGCAACGCTGGCCGGAGACCAAGCGCCTGCTCGGGCTGTTGGTGAATTCGAGCGGCTCCGCTCACGCCCGCAACGCCCGCCGGATCGTCCACGCGGCCCGCCAGCAGGATCGCCGGCTATCCGCGGCTCTGTTGGCCGCCTCGCTGGCTCATACGCCCGAGGCCCAACAGGCGCTGGACGGCGCCCGGACCCGGATGGCGCGCAAGCCGGCCGCCCTGGCCCGGGAGCTGCTGCGCAACTTCCCTAAGGGGCGACG
>DASZNA010000137.1:0-24657 GCA_035551655.1 Solirubrobacteraceae bacterium | reverse complement strand
AGGGCCGGAGTGACCGTGTCGCCACGAGCGGCCGCCAGGCGCGTGCCAATCTCCCGGCGCAGCAGCGTCCCCACCACCGGCTCGAACACCAGATTGGCGGCCACTATCACCTCGCCCCAGTCCTCGGTGGCGGCCAGCTTCTCCAGGTAACGTCGGGCCGGCTGCCATTCCGGACGTCCCATGAAGGCTCGGCGGGCATCCTCGATCGAGAAGCTGCCCAGGTGCGGTTCGAGGTCCATCGCGTACAGCACGAACGACTGGGCGGCGCGTTGCTTCATCGCCGCCTGCAGGCACACACAGTGGGCCACGGTGTCAGACAGGCAGGCTCGGGCGATCGTGGCCGTGGCCAGCCAGATCCCGTGGTTGACGAACGCCGGGATCTGGAGGAAGCCGTGTAAAAACTTCACCCAGTCCGGGTCGAAGTCGCTCAGCAAGCCCTCCTGCGCGGCGGCCCGCAGGGCACCGTCGATCTGCTGCTCGGCGGCGTTGCCGGCCTGGTAGAAGCTCCGCTCCCAGTGCTCGCCGGGGTCCCGGAAGGCGAACCAGTCGCGGCTGCGCAGCGCGGTCGAATCGTCATCCCAGGTGCCTCGTCCATCCTCGAAGGACACGGGCCACCCCCGCGTCAGATGCCGGTGCACGGACGGCTGGGTGTCCACGGTGACGTCCTCGTAGAGCGTGGCTCGGGATCCGGCCGGCTCGAACCAGGCGAAGTCCCGCTCGGAGCGCTCGGCGATGCTTGCCGCCTCGCTCGAGGTGGTGAACTTGTCGATGAAGATGAGACTCTCCTCGACGCCGTGTGCCTCGAGCACTGCCTCCGCCGCCTCCACCATCGCCGGCGGCCCGCACATGTAGACGTCGAAGTCGCCACCGGGCAGCCACTCGTCGAGGGCCTCATGCACGAAGCGTCCGGTCGCCGGCGTGAACACGAAGTCCTTCAGCCCCAGCGCTCGGATCTCCTCCAGGCAGAACAGGTCGGCCTCGGTCCGCGCGCCATAGAAGAAGCGCACCGGCCGCTGGCAACTGGTGTGCGCGAGATGGCGGAGCAGAGACAGGATCGGCGCCATCCCGGACCCGCCGGCGATCATCAGGATCGGCCGGGCCGAGTCGTGCACCCGAAGAGATCCGTAGGGACCGGTCAGGGTGAGCCGATCCCCTGACTGGATCTTTCCGTCCAGCATCCCGGATAGCCGGCCGCCCGGGTAGCGCTTGATGATCAGCTCGATTCGGCCCTCGGCGGGCAGGTTGGCCATCGAGAACGAACGCCGGGCGCCGGCTTCACCGGGCACATGGAGATCGATGTACTGCCCGGGGGTGAAGCTGAACTCCGGCACCGCCAGCACCAGCCGGGTGATGTCGCGGGTCAGGGCCTCGACTTTCTCAACCACCGCCTCGTGTTCGGCGATCGGGTGCTCCAGGTGCAGGCTGTCCTCGTCGAAGTGCAGGAGCTCGACGGTCAGGTCCTGCTGGGGCATGGCGCGGCACATGAGCGAGTAGCCGCTTCGCTCCTCGCTCTCTGACAGGGCGAAGCTGGAGTGGGGCTTCAGCTGAACATCGCCTTCCAGGAGGAAGCACTTGCAGGCCGAGCACTGGCCCTCGCGGCAGCCGTGCACCAGGTTCAGCCCCTGCCGGAACGCCGCCTCGAGCACGGTCTCGCCGGAGCCGCACTCGATCTCCAGGTTGACCGGCTCGAACCGGACTCTCACCGGGCTGACCAGTCGCCGCTCGGCAGCCCCAGCTCCTTGGCCATGCGGATGTTGGGGCTGACCAGGTGGATGTCCTGCCTGCGGATGTCCTCGAGCGTCCAGCGCCCGTCGGCCTCCAGATGGGGCTGACCGATCAGGGTGTGGCCGTCCGCCCGCACGAAGCCGAGGTCCTGGATCACCTCCGAGGCCTCCCAGCCGTGGTAGCGGTCCAGGTAGTTGCGATCGCCGGTGTAGCGCCCGGGGTTTGACTCGTCCAGCCACAGGCACTCGGGCGAGCAGTAGAACCGGGTGCGCGGCGCTCCGGCGAGGTCGGGCAGGACGCGGTGCCGGCGGTCAGGCTCTGAGACACAGATCCCCTGGCAGGTCCAGCAGAACGGCGGCGACATGTTGACGAACTCCAGCGGAAGGAACCGGTTGCGCTTGTCGGCCCCGTGCCGGAAGGCCTCCCAGAACGAGCCGTACTCGGCGTACCAGCCCGGGTACTTGGACTCGAACCACTCGAAGTCCCGCTCGTCCAGCGGATCAAAGCGCCAGTGGGCCAGGGGCCAGCCGGCGAAGGCCAGGATCGCGTGGCGATGGTGGATGCCGGCGGCCAGCCGCTCCCGGGCGCGCTCGAAGATGTCCGGTGGCAGGTCCAGTCCCAGCTTGCCCAGCTTCATGATGTACGCGCGATGCCAGTCGTCGCGTACCCAGCGGTCCCACTTGTCCAAAAACGACTCCGGGTCGGAGCGGTCGCGGCTGAAGTACTCCATGACGATCGCCGCGAAGATGTCGATGAACGCGTGATTGATCCAGAACGCCTGCTGGAGATCGCGCTCGATCAGCGGCGCGTTGTGGTCATCCTGCAGGACCGTCAGCAGCGTGGCGTAACCGTTGGAGATATGCCGCGCCTCGTCTGATTGAACGCTCAGATACGTGGTGGGCAGGGTGAAATCGCCGTTGCGGGCCGCCACGTCGGGCAGCGCGACGAACACCACGTTGGTGAACGCCGTCTCGGCCACCACCTGAAGCGTGAAGGCGCACTGGATCGGATCTCCGACCATGAAGTGGCTGAGCATGTTCAGCCCCGGGTTGGTCAGCACCGAGCCGGTGAACGCCTTGGGCCCGAGGTTCCAGCCGGCCGGATCAGGCGAGTGCTTGGCATACCAGCGGGCCAGGGCCATCTGCAGTCCCGTGTGACGGATCTCGTCCACAAACTGCACGTGGTAGCCGTTGCGCAGCTCGTTGTTCGGGACCGCGCTCATCAGCATCGACATGCACCGCCCCGCGCCCACCTCGGCGAAGTTGGTGATGGTGATGAACGGCTTGAGGATCTCTAGCCAGCGCTCGTTGGCCTTGCTCGGCATATTCGCCCGCACGGCGGCATCCAGTCCGCCGTATACGCGCTCGTCCTTCTCGAGCTCCATCGGCAGGTACTCCCGCATGATCTGCTTCATCGGGTCCTTGGCCTTGTGCGGAAACCGGTAACGCGTCGGGTAGCGCACGGTCGGGTCGAAGTAGCTCGGCTCCCAGCCCAGCTGGGCGATGCGCTCGTGGGTTTCGGTGACGCTGCGTCGGCGGGGAGTGGTGGCGCCCATGACGTGAACGTACGCCCAATCAGAATCGGCCTCTGCGCGACGTTTCAGCATGTTTTGCCGCTCGGTTTGTCACAATCTGACAATGACCGAGCGCTGGACGGTGGCGCCGCTGCCGGCGGAGGCGATCGCCGTGGTCCGGGCCTCGGCGGGCCGGCTGGTCGAGCTGGTGGTCAGGGCGATCGAAGCTGAGAGCAGCGTTTACGGCGGTGTGCTGTCCGGGCCGGAGGGCACGGGTATCCGAATCGGGATCGAACAGGCGATCCGGGCCTTTCTGGATGGCGTGGAGCGGGGAGAGCACCCCAGCGGTGAAACGGGTGAACTCTGGCGGCGCCTGGGTGAGGCTGAGTTTCAGGCCGGGCGGAGCCTGGATGCGCTGCGGTCGGCGTTTCGCATCGGCACCCGGGCGGCCTGGCGGGGAGCCGCCGACCTGGCCGCCACGGCGGGCATCCCCACCGAGCTGGTGATCGCACTGGCCGAGGCCATCTTCGTGTACACGGACGAGCTGGCGGCCGAGGTCGTCGAGGGGTATCTGCGGATGCAGACCGATGAGGCGGGAGAGCTCGAGCGCCGGCGCCGGCGGTTGGCCACGCTGCTCCTGGATCCGGAGCTGAAGGCCGATCCCGAGGTACTCCCTCGCGCTTCGGAGCTGGCCAGCTGGCCCATCCCCCGGCTCCTGGCCGTCCTGGCTGTAGCCGATCAGTCTGCCGGCCAGGTGGCCCGCGGCCTGAGCGTGCCCACACTGATCGGCGGCGACGCCCAGGGTGCGTATCTGGTGCTTCCTGATCCGGACGCACCGGGATTGGGGGCGGAGCTCGAGCGGACCCTCGAGGGCCACGTGGCAGCCCTGGGACCGGCCGTGGCGCCCCGCGACGCCCACCGCTCGCTGAGCTGGGCCAGGCTGGTGCTGAAGCTCGTCCAGCGAGGGAGCCTGCCGGCGGGGCGGCCCGCGCGGGTGGAGCGACATCTGGGCCAGGTCATCCTGCTGCAGGATGAGGCGCTGGCGGCCGAGCTGGTGCGGCGCCGGCTGCTTGTCCTGGAGGATCTCCCCGCGGCCGAGCGAGATCGCCTGCTGGAGACCCTCGGGGCGTGGCTGGCCTTTCAGCGCCACACTCCGGCGATCGCTCAGGCGCTGCACGTGCATCCGCAGACGGTTCGCTACCGGATCGGGAAGCTTCGGGACCTGCTGGGCGACGCGCTGGAATCGGCCGAGGGCCGGTTTGAGCTCGAGCTGGCGCTGCGGGCCAGGCGGGCGCTTGACAACCGTGCGAGAGCGCCCGGCGTTTAAGCAGATATGAGGGTGCGGCCCGAGTTCGAGGACTTCGTGCACGCCAGCTCGGCCCGGCTGCTGCGCACGGGGTATCTCCTGACGGGGAACCGCCTGGATGCCGAGGATCTGCTCCAGACGACGCTGATGCGGGTGGCCAGACACTGGGGGGCGGCCGAGACGGCGCCCGGACCCTATGCCACCCGCGTGCTGATCAATCTGAGCCGGGATCGAGCCAGAATGGCGAGCCGCCGGCTGTCTGAGGCTCCTCTGGACGAGGCGGGAGACCCCGCCATGGCGGAGGACGATCTGAGCGACCAGGTCGCTCGGCGCGCGCTGATCATGGCCGCGCTGGCCCAGCTGGCCGACCGGCAGCGCGAGGTACTGGTGCTTCGCTACTACGCGGACCTGAGCGTCGAGGAGACCGCGGCCGCCACCGGTACGTCGGCCGGCACCGTCAAATCTCACACGAGCCGCGCGCTTACCCACATGCGCGAGCTACTCGCCGAGCCAGACCCGATGGAGGTGTCACCCGATGAGCGATGAGGTCCTGATCGAGGAGATTCGCACGGCGATGCGGGCAGAGGTGGACGCGCTCGAGGTTCCCTCCGCCGTCGTGACTCGGGTCCTCGCCGCGCCGCCGCGCAGCCGGCTAACGCTCGGCTGGCTGATGCCGGCGTTGGCCGTCGGGGTGGCGGCCATCGTGGCCGTGCTGGCCGTGACCTCGCTGGGGCACCAGAGGGCCGTGCCGCACGGCGCCTTCTCGCGGATTCCGGTGGCGGCCCGCGGGCTGGCTTCGCAGCTGGGCGTTTTGCGCCGCGCACAGACCCAGGCCGACGTACTGCCGCGGTGGGCCGTGCGGGAGACTGAGTCACTCAGCCAGGGTGGCCGAGTGATCGGTCGGCTGTCCCGCTTGGTGGGCGCGGTGCACCTGGGTCGATACGGCCGAGCGCGCGTGTATCTGGTGGTGCATACGGCGCAGCCCACGCCGCTGCATCCAAACCACCCGGAACCGCCGTTTCTCAACCCGCGGTTGGGCGACCAGGCGACGATCGCCTACGTGGGTCCGTTCCGGGAGGAGGCCGCCATCAACGGCCCGACCGTCGCAGCCGGGGGCGAGCTGCTGGCCGCCACCGGGCACGGGTTGACCGCCGGTCCCCGGCAGTTCAACGATCTTTGGGGCGCGGTGACGAGCATCGTGCCCGACGGTGTCGTGCGAGTGAAGTGGGTGTTCGACGACGTCGGAGCCAAGCCCAGGCACCTCACCGTGTGGCCGAGCGTTCGCGACAACATCGCGCTTGGGCGCGTCCCGCCCCGTTCGCAGGTCTATATGAGCCGTGCTGTCTGGTTCGGCGCGAACGGCCGCGAGATCGCGTCGTTCGCGACCCCCGGACGTGCTGCCCAGGCGCGCCGGCTGCGCCGGGCGGTCGCGGCGAGCGCCAAGGAACCGATCGCGTCGGCTCTCGTGCGGCATTTCGCCCTGCTCAGAGGATCTCCCACGAACGATGCGTCCGGCCTCAGCCCCGCCCAGGTGGCCTCCCTGATCGAGCCCAACCCACTCGGGCTCAACATCGACCAGGAACAGTACGTCGTCTATTCCCCGGCTCCCGCGAAACTCTTTGTCATACCGGGGGCCCAGGGGGTCGCGCTCAGCTACCTGAGCCCGATGGTCGGTCAGGCCGCGGGAGCCACCTCGGATGCGCTAGGAGGGTCGATGTTTGTCGTTGGTCCCAGGATCTCCGGGCATCGGATGGTCATCGGATTGGCCCCCGACGGGAACCGGACGGTCCGGGTGCGGCTGCCCGGCGGGCACGACCGGCTGGTACCGGTGGTTGACAACGTGTACGCGGCCTCCGTGCCGATCGCGGCTCGCTGGATGTTCCTCAAGAACGCGGCGGGGCGAACCGTTCGGCTGTCCCTGCGCTAGCCACCCTGGACGGCCGCCCTTGACCTCGCCCGACGTCCATACGTGGTAACCATCTGCATATGGACCAGGAGGCAGAGGGGCGGATAGCGCGCAACGAATCGCTGTTCCGCGAAGCCAACGAGGCCATCGGACGCGGCCTGTGGCCGGAGCAGGATGAGAGCGTCATCCGGTTCCGCTGCGAGTGCGCCAAGCAGTGCGGGCTGCCGGTGGAGCTCAGTCACCGCGAGTACGAGCGGATCCGACAGAACGGCCGCCGGTTCATCGTCGTGGAGAGCCACGACATGCCGGGCGCCGAGGAAGTGGTGGAGCGCCACGACGGCTGGTGGGTCGTGCAGAAGACGGGGCTCGGCGGCGAAGTGGCCGACGAGCTCAACCCAAGAGACTGAGGCCGCCTGCTCCGGCGCACGCGCCGGAGGCGTTCGATCTGTTCCGCCCGTCAGTCGTGGGCTGCGTCAGGCCGGCGGCGCCTGGCAATCGGAGACCGCTCGCTGCGGGGCCGGCGACTCAGCATGAAGCGCATCCGCACCTCGGTACCGCCCCCGGATCTCTCCATGATCACCAGCTCGTCGCATTCATGGGCGATGATGCCCAGCCCGAAGCCCAAGCCAGGGTTGGGTGAGTGAGACTGGTGACCGCGGCCCCGGTCGGAAATCAGCACCCAGAGCTCATCCGAGGCCTTGCCGACGGTGACGGCCACCGATCCGGAGCCGGACGGGTAGGCGTGGCGCACCACGTTGGTAACCGCCTCTGAGACGGCCAGCCGCAGGCCCTCGATCCGATCCTTGGCCATGCCGGCCTGCTTGGCGAATTCGGCCACGGCTGCGCGGGCACGGGGAACGCTCTCCGCAATGGCGGGGTATCTCTCCGTCAGCTCCCCCTTAGCGCCGACCACCTCAGAATCGTGCTTCCCGCCGCTGTGTCTCAAATATCCCGCCATCTGCCTCGGTCGCGTTTTCTCCTCGCTACCGGTCCACGGCAAATCTACGACAGATCTTCGGCTCGGCTTTCGCTCAGTTCGTTCGAGGCCGGCGATGAAGATTCGAGGGGGAGGCATACCCGGCAGAAGCCGTCCCCGAACGGGGTGAGACGAATGCTGCGGTGGACGGTCTTGGCCCGCGGGGTTTCTTTGATCGTCCCCAGGACATCCGGTTGAGCCTCCAGTACCTGGTAGGCGATCCCGTCCTCCACGGCCGCATCTGACAGCTCGACCAAGCCCAGGCGCAGAAGATTCCCCAGGTAGGCCTGCACTCGATCGCGAAAACGCAGTCCGGCCTGGGAAGCGATCATGTTCAGATCCGAGCGGATCAGCTGGGAACCCATGCCGATCAGGTTCGTCTCCCGGATATCCACCACCGGCTGCGGTCCATCGGTAGCCAGGGTGCGCAGAATCCGGGCTTCGTCCGGGGCGAGCTCGGTGAGGATTCGCGCATAAGCGGGATGCACACCGTCCTCCAAGCTCACATCAGCGGCCTGACGGAGCAGCTGGGCGCCCTGCTCCCGGAGGGTGATCTGCGGGTCGCGGCCGTTCTGGGGGAGGGTGGCCCCGGCCAGGGGGGTCAGCTGTCTGAGCTGATCGTCCAATTCCGTTATCCCGAGGAATTCACGCGCGTACTCACGCAGGCCTCCGCTCAGATCCTGATAGAGCTCCGCGGCCGCTTCGGGATCGATCGTCGCCTTGGCCACACGAGTCCCCGTGCGAACCGACGCCTCGACACCCCAGACGGCCGCGCGGAGCCAGAGATCGGCGGCCACCTTGGCCAGGGCGGGCAGGACCTCGGCGGGATCATCTAGGTGGACAACCTCCCGGGCGTCCGCCTCATCCCGGTCCCCCGCCGTCTCGCGGCTGATCGGATCGGCCCCGACTGCCACATCCTCCCGGGAGCGTCTTGACCGCGCCCGTGATCGCGGCCGATCTCGATCCGACCCCTCCCGCGGGTCCTCCGCCGCTGGGTCCGGCTCGATCAACACGACCTCAGCCTCCACCTCGATCGGCTCGGTGACTTCGGCGCCGCCCTCTGAGGCCGGCGCGTGATAGGCCTCGAATTCCTCCACCGAGAAAGCAGCTACCCGCTCCGGCCCGGCTTCTCCGGGGTCGTGTCGGCCCGCTCGGGCACGCCGGCGGCGGCCTCGCCCGGCTGTCCGGTCGTCGTCAACCATGGCTCAACCGAAGATCCCCAGGTGGATCAGGCCCCCGGCCAGCCCGAGCACGGCGCCGTGAAGCAGCAGCAGCCACTCGTCCTCTTGCGTGGCCGTTCGCAGCATTTCCGCGAACTCGCTCGGGCGCATCTCTCGCATCCGCTCGGCGATCAGCTTACGGATCGCGGCGCTCTGAGCTCGATTGAAATCGGGATCCGATAACGGCTCCATCATCTTCTCCACCGGTTCGTGGGCGAAGGAGCGCCGCAGCGAGTCGTACCCGCGCGTGCCCAGGGCGACCCGGACGGCCGTCCTGACTCGTCCGGTAGCCCGGTCGATGGCCGGTCCCATCGAGGACTCGATCAGCGCGCGGGTCCGGTCCGACTGGGGGCCGTGGAGCAGCTCGTTGCCGAAGTTCGCCACCGTGACGATCTGGTCGGCCACGATCCGGGCGTAAACGTCGGCCACCTGGGGCTGGCGGCGAACGAACAGGCCCTGGAAATGGATCGGTCCGTAGCGGCGCGGTTCCGGGGGCTCGTAGATCATCCACAGCGCCGTCCAGTTGGTCACGTAGCCGACCACCACGCCCAGGATGGGCAGCAGCCACCAGAACGGCAGGAAATAGGTAAGGGCGGCCACCGGGATACCGAGGATGAAGCCGAATACGAATCCGAAGTTCTGGATGAACTTCAGCTCGCGCTTCCCCATGTCCAGGAAGACCCGGTTGGCCAGCTCGGGCTCCTCATCGAAACGGCGGATCACCATCAGCTTGACGTCGACGAGTTGATCGATGTTGTCGGCGATCTCGTGGGTCAGGCTTCTCACGATCTCCGGCAGCTGATCCTCCACGCGCTGGTACACCACCTCCCGCAGGGGGAGCGGGAGGTCGTTCCACAGGCGTGGATGGTCGCGCGTCATGACCCGGTCGATGATCTCCTGCGTCTCTCCACGTACCCGGCTCAGAATGTGGTCGGAGATCTTGTCCGGGTCGAGTTCCTGGAAGAACTCGGCCGGCGTGCCCAGCTTGGCGATGCCCACATCCACGGAGAGGCTCCCCATCTTCGCGGCCCGAGACGGCACGATGCCCTGCCAGCCGATGCCGCCCACCATGATCCCCGGGATCTGGCGGACCTTGTAGGGCAGGTAGGCCGAAATGCGGGTCAGCCACGGCGCGTGCAGCCCCCGGAAGTGCACGGGATAGAAGAGCATGAGCACGCCTGTCCAGTTGGTCACGTAGCCGATCACTCCGGTAACGAATGGGACGGTGACCAGGGCCAGGATGCTGTGGTTCACGGCGCAACGGTATCGCCCGCGCTGTCCGCAAGTGCGGCACAGCGGCCGGTTGAGCACGGCCGGCGACCGTGGGCGGCACGCCCGGCCAGGCGGATTGTTTACATTCGTGCACCTAATGACCTTCGTCGCGCTCATAACCGGGGCCTCGAGCGGCATCGGGGAGGCCACGGCCCGGCGCCTGGCCCGCGAGTCAGATGTGCATCTGGTGCTGGTGGCCCGCCGTCAGGAGCGCCTGGAGTCTCTGTCCGCCGAACTGGGGCGGGCGACGGCGATCGCGGCCGATCTCACCGACGACGAGGCACCCGAGCGGATCGCCCGCCAGGTGGAGCAGGAACATGGCGCGCTGCACCTTCTCGTCAACAATGCCGGTGCTCGCTGGAACGGTTCGTTCGCCGAGGCGGGGTGGGCCAACGTCCAGCGCCACATGCAGGTCAACTTCGACGCCCAGCTTCGCCTCACCGAGGCCCTGCTCCCGCTGCTGCATCGCGCGGCCCAGCAGCCGGCGCCGGCCGCCGTCAGCGCCAATGGCTGGAGCGCCCCGGTATCCATCGTCAACGTGGCCAGCACCTCGGGCCGGGTGGCCCGCCGCGGCGCCGGCTCGTACTCCGCCAGCAAGTTTGCCCTGATCGGCTGGAGTGACTCCCTCCATCTGGAGGAACAGGCCCAGGGCGTCCACGTCGGAGTCGTGCTGCCGGGTTTTATCGCCACCGAGGGGTTTCCGGCGGCTGAGCTGAGGGCCAAACCGCTTACCCGGCGGATCGTCAGCACCCCTGACGTGGTCGCCGAGGCGATCCTGGAGGCCGGGCCGGGCGGCAAGGCCGAGCGCTACACCCCCCGGTACTACTGGCTGGCGGCGGCGGCCCGCGTTCTCGCGCCCTCGCTGATCCGCCGGGCCACCTCAGGCGATGCGTTTACCACCAGTACGCCGGGAACGGGTAACAGCTAACCGCCCGCCCCCAGTCTGCCGTCCGGTGTCGCCGGGCGCTCGTCTGGGAATAACTAACCTACGCCCCCGTAACAAGTCGATTCAGGAGCCGCTCAGATGAACCAAACCGTCCGCCGCGTAGCGGTGCTCGGCGGGATCCGGATTCCCTTCGCCCGTCAGGATGGCCCGTACTCCCGGGCCTCCAATCAGGACATGCTCACCACCACGCTGGACGCCCTGGCGGACAAGTTCAGCCTCGAGGGAGAGGCCGTCGGGGAGGTCGCGGCCGGCGCCGTGCTCAAGCACAGCCGTGACTTCAACCTGACCCGCGAGTCGGTGCTCGGCTCCAAGCTGGCCCCGGAAACTCCGGCCTACGACGTGCAGCAGGCGTGCGGAACCGGCCTGGAGGCCACGATCCTCGTGTCCAACAAGATCGCCTTGGGCCAGATCGACGTCGGCATCGCGGGTGGGGTGGACACCACGTCAGACGCTCCGATCGCCATCAATGAAGACCTGCGAGAGGTGCTCCTGGAGGTCAACCGGAGCAAGTCGAACGCGGCCCGGTTGCGGGCGCTGGCCCGTTTGCGCCCGCAGCAGATCGTGCCCGAGATCCCCCGCAACTCCGAGCCGCGGACCGGCATGTCGATGGGTGAGCACACGGCGGTCATGGCCCAGGAGTGGGGCATCACCCGAGAGGAGCAGGACGAGCTGGCCGTCTCCAGTCACCACAAGCTGGCCGCCGCGTACGACCGCGGGTTCGAGGATGACCTGGTGATCCCCTACCTCGGCCTGGAGCGCGACCAGAACCTGCGACCCGACTCGAGCCTGGAGAAGCTGTCCAAGCTGCGCCCGGTCTTCGGCGGTTCCGAGGGCACGATGACGGCGGGCAACTCCACGCCGCTGAGCGACGGGGCCTCGGCCGTTCTGCTGGCCAGTGAGGACTGGGCGCGCGAGCACGGGCTGCCCGTGCTGGCCTACTTCACCGAGGCGCAGACGGCCGCCGTCGACTACGTGCACAAGCGCGAGGGTCTCCTGATGGCGCCCGCGTACGCGATGCCCCGCATGCTCGGGCGGGCCGGCCTGACCCTGCAGGACTTCGATCTATACGAGATCCACGAAGCGTTTGCCGCCCAGGTACTGTGCACGCTCAAGGCGTGGGAGGATCCGGTCTATTGCCGGGAGCGACTGGGGCTGGACGCACCGCTCGGGTCGATCGACCGGGACAAGCTGAACGTCAACGGAGGCTCGCTCGGCGCCGGGCATCCGTTCGGCGCGACAGGTGGTCGCATCGTGGCCAACCTGGCCAAGACGCTGGCCGAGCGGGGATCCGGCCGGGGCGTCATCTCGATCTGCGCCGCCGGAGGTCTTGGAGTCACCGCGATCATGGAGGCCGCCAACCATGGCTGACCGCTACTCACAGCTGATCAACACGCCGATCGGCAAGGTCATCTCGAAGCAGATCGGCCTGCCTCAGCCTCCGCCGCTGGAGCGGTGGGAGCCCGGCAAACCCGTGATCAGTGGCCCGGTGCTGTTCGGCGCGGCTCCCGGCGGGCGCCTGGCTCGCCCGGTGGCGCAGGTGCTGGCCTCGATCCGGGCCGAGATCCACACTCCCATGCAGGAGGAGATCCGCTCTGCCGTGGCGGCCGCCGACACCGACGCCAAGGTGTTCAACGCGGAGGCTACGCCGTCGGAGCAGCGGTTCAAGGCCCTGGTTTTCGACGCCACCGGGATCAGCTCCAGCGAAGAGCTTCGGGCGGCCTATGAGTTCTTCCATCCGACGATTCGCCGGGTGCGCAATTCGGGCCGGATCGTCATCCTGGCCACGCCGCCGAGCTCGTGCCGGAACCCTCGCCAGGCGTTGGCTCAGCGGGCCCTGGAGGGGCTCACGCGCTCGCTCGGCAAGGAGGTCAAGCGCGGGGCCACCGCGCAGCTCGTGTACGTGGCACCCAAGGCCGAGTCGTTGATCGAGTCGACGCTGCGCTTCCTGCTCTCGCCGAAGTCGGCCTACGTATCGGGTCAGGTGGTGCGCATCGCTCCCCCCAAGAGCCCGCTGGACGCAGGCGTGGTCGATTGGGAGAGCCCGCTGGAGGGGAAGATTGCCCTGGTCACCGGGGCTTCCCGCGGCATCGGGCGGGCCATCGCCCAGACGCTGGCTCGGGACGGCGCCCATGTGGTGGGGCTGGACATCCCCTCCCAAGCCGATGACCTGGCGCTCGTCGCGGCCGAGACCGGTGGCTCGACGCTCCCCATGGACATCACCGCCGCCGACGCACCGCGGCAAATCGTCGACCACCTGGAGAAGCAACACGGCGGGGTGGACGTCGTCGTGCACAACGCCGGCGTGACCCGGGACAAGACCCTGGGGCGGATGACCGAGGACCAGTGGGACATGGTGCTCGAGGTCAACCTGGGGGCCGAGCAGCGGATCGACCACGAGTTGTTCGAGCGCGGGGTCGTCAACCCCAACGGGCGCATCATCTGCGTGTCCTCAATCAGCGCGATCGCCGGCAACGCCGGGCAGACCAACTACGCCACCTCCAAGGCCGGCGTGATCGGGATGGTCGAGGCTTACGCGCCGGCCCTGTCGAAGAGCGGGCAGACGGTCAACGCCGTGGCTCCCGGATTCATCGAGACCCAGATGACCGCCGCGATGCCGATCGGTCTGCGAGAAGCCGGGCGGCGCATGAACAGCATGTCCCAGGGTGGACTGCCCGTGGACGTGGCCGAAACGATCGCCTGGTTTGCCAGCCCGGGCTCGGCCGGGGTCAACGGAAACGTGGTGCGCGTGTGCGGTCAGAGCCTGCTGGGAGCGTGATCCATGGCAGAGCGTGAGCTGACCCGGGCCCCCGGGATGGGCGGGCTGTTTGCCCGGGCGAGCCTGGGGATGATTCCGGGCGTCTCGGTGCTGCCCGTAGTCGGCGGCCGGCGGGCCGCCGATGTGAGCGAGGAGGTGCTCGTCCTTCCGGACGCAGAGGTCGAGCGCTCCCGGCTGGCCGCCTATGACCGGGTGTGCGGTTTCGGGCTGCGAGACACGCTGCCGGCCACCTATCCGCACATGCTGGCCTTTCCGCTGCACCTGGCGCTGATGACCGATCCGAGCTTTCCGTTCCCGGCCATCGGTCTGGTGCACATCTTCAACCGGATAACCCAGCACCGCCCGCTGCGCGCCGGGGAGCGGGTCAGCCTGCGCGTCTGGGCCGAACCGATCCAGCCGCACCCCCGGGGCCGCCAGGTGTCGCTGCGCACCGAGGCCCGCGTGGGTGAGGAGCTGGTGTGGGAGGAGGTTTCCACCAACCTGCGCCGAGGTGGCGGGGATGAGTCCGCGACGGCTCCCGAAGTGCCCTCCTCCGATGGGTTGCCCGCGGTGGCCACCTGGAAGCTGCCAGGTGACCTGGGGCGGCGCTACGCCGGGGTCTCAGGTGACTACAACCCGATCCACGTCCATCCGCTGACAGCGCGGCTGTTCGGCTTCCCCTCGGCGATCGCCCACGGGATGTGGACGAAGGCCCGGTGCCTGGCCGCGCTGGAGCCGCGACTGCCCGGTGCGTTCACCGTCGAGGTGGCGTTCAAGCGGCCGATCGTGCTCCCGGCCAAGGTGAACTTCGTGGAGGGCCAGGAGGGCGACGAGACTCGATTCGGGGTGCGGGGAACGCGCAAGGACGTGCCCCACCTCGATGGCGTGGTGCGGCCGGCCTAGGCCGCGTCGGGCGGCGTGCCCTCGGCCGTGGCTTCGTAGAGCTCGTCGAAGTGCTGGGACAGACGGGTCAGTACGGCAGCAGCTGTGGCCAGCTGATCTGGACTGAACTCGGACAGTGAGGCGCGCCAGCGGGGCTCGACCTGAGCCCGGTGGCGCTCCACCACCTCGCGTCCCCGCTCCGACAGGGCGGTCAGGACGACCCGCTTGTCCTCACCCGAGCGCAGCCGCCTGACCAGACCATGGGCCTCCAGACCCTCCAGCATCTGAGTCACCGTGGCGGGGGACAGCGCCGCCGCGTCAGCCAGGTCTCGAGTGGACATCTCACAACCGCTGCCCAGGCTGAACAGCAGCCCATACTGGGAGTTGCTGAGCGCACCCGGACGGTGGGTTTCCCGCCCGCGCAGCCGCCTGACCGCGGCCATCGCCGCCTTGAAGGCCAGGCCGAGCTGCTCGTAGGCGTCAAGCTCCCGGTCGCTGGAGGTGAGCGTTGGTTGCGTCACACCGCCACCGCTTCGGATATCGCCACTTCCTCCGGCTCTCCCATCGCCGCCGGCTGCCGGCGCCGGGCGTTGCGCTCGGTCACCAGCAGCACGACGCAGGGGATGATGGCCACCGCGACCAGGCCGGCCGACCACCAGAAGGCGGTTCCGTAGGCGGAGGCCGCACCAGACAGCGTGTGGACGCCGGTCAGCGACCGCTGGAGCACCACCGCCAGGATGGCTGTGCCAATCGACCCTCCCACCCGCTGGAGAACGTTCAGCTGCGGGGTGGCGTGGGATAGCTCGTCCCGCTCCAGGGCCGCGAATGCCGCGGTCATGGCCGGCATGAAGGCGAAGCCGATGCCGATCCCGCGCACGAACATGGCCCCAAACAGGTAGGCGATTGAGGTGTGAGCGCCCACCAATCCGAACGGGATCGTGGCCACAGCGGTGATCAGGACGCCGATCAGCGCCAAGGGGCCGCCGCCGAAGCGGTCGGTCAGCTTGCCGCTGATCGGCATGATCAGAGCCATGCCGAGTCCCTGGGGCGAGGTCAGCAGACCGGTGTCGATGACGCTCTCGTGGCGGACCTCCTGCCAGTACAGCGGCAGCAGGATCATCGCCCCGAACAGAGCCGCGCCCAGGCAGAACATGGCGATCGAAGCCGACGAGAACGTCGGGCGCTTGTAGAGGCGCAACTGGAGCAGCGGGTTCTTGACTCGCAGCGCGTGCATCACGAACAGGGCGATCAGTGCCAGCCCGGCCAGGATCGGGCCGACCACCTTGGTGGCGGTGAATGAGCCGGTGCTGCCGATCTCGGCCAGCCCGTAGGTCAGGAGAGGCAGACCAAGCGACATCAGCACCAGACCGAGGTAGTCGAGCCGTTCGGTCGGAGCCGGCTTGACGGCCGGGAGGGTCCGCATCGCGGTGACGACGGCGATCGCACCGATCGGCACGTTGACGAAGAAGATCCACCGCCAGGACATGTTCTGCAGGATCAGACCGCCCAGCGTCGGGCCCAGGATGGGGGCCAGCATGGCCGGTACGGCCACGATGCTCATCACCCGGCCCATGCGCTTCGGGCCGGCGGCCTCGGCCATGATCAGCTGGCCGATTGGCAGGATCATGCCGCCGCCCAATCCCTGCAACACGCGGAACACGATCAGCTCGGTGGAGGACTGGGCCAGACCGCACAGCGCCGAGCCGAGGGTGAACAACACCAGCGAGGTCAGATATACGCGCTTGGCGCCAACGCGGCGGGCGGCCCAGCCGGTCACCGGGATGACGGCGGCCAGCGCCAGCATGTAGCCCGTGACCACCCACTGGATCTGGGTGAGGGTCGAATGAAGCTCATGAGAGAGCGTGGCCAGCGCCACGTTCACGATCGTCGTGTCCAGAATCGACATGATCGATCCGATCACCACGACCAAGCTGATCTTCCAGATCAGGGGATCTATTCGATCGGACTCGACGGCCAAGGCTGACTCCTTAGGAAGCAAATGATCAGGTACCAAACGATTAGGTGCCGAACGATAACATAGGTCCTGGGGACCAGGCGGGCGGGTCCGATCAGGCCGGAGCAGCCACCCGGCGTCGCCCGGCAGCGGGGCCTTCGGGCCGAGGCCGCACCGAGGGACACGCCGAATCCCCCGACGCCGTCTATCTTCAGTGTCAATGACCACTTTTTCCGAACTTGGCCTGTCGGCCCCCCTCCTCGCGGCGCTGGAGGATGTCGGCTACGAGGAACCAAGTCCGATTCAGGCCCAGGCCATCCCGCCGCTGCTCCAGGGGCTGGACATGATCGGCCAGGCCCAGACCGGGTCCGGCAAGACGGCCGCGTTCGGGATCCCGATGCTGGAGTACGTCGACCCCTCGGAGCACGAGGTGCAGGGCCTCGTCCTCACCCCCACCCGGGAACTGTGCATCCAGGTCACGCAAGCGCTGCGCGCGTATGGACAGCGCAAGGGAGTCGACGTGGTCGCGGTGTTCGGCGGAGCGCCGATTCGCAGCCAACAGGCCCAGCTGCGTTCCGGAGGCCACATCGTGGTGGGCACGGTCGGCCGGGTCAGGGACCTCATTTCCCGCCACTCCTTGGTCCTGCACAGCACTCGGTTCGTCGTCCTCGACGAGGCGGACGAGATGCTTGATCTCGGGTTTCTGGAGGACGTGGAGCGGATCCTGGCGCTGACGCCCTCCAGCCGGCAGACGGCGCTGTTCTCGGCCACCATGCCCCTAGAGATCCGCCGGCTGGCCGACCAGTACCTGTACGACCCGGTGGTGATCAAGGTGCAGGCCGCCACCCTGACCGTCGACACGGTGGAGCAGTTCGCGCTGGAGGTCCCATCGCGCGAGAAGGCCGACGCTCTGGTCGACGTGCTCCAAGCTGAGCGGCCCGAGCAGGCGATCGTGTTCGTCCGGACCAAGATTCGCTGCGACCAGCTCTACCGGACTCTTCGCGACCGGGGGATGAACGTGCGGGCGCTGCACGGAGACATGAGCCAGGGCTCCCGGGACGGAGTGATGCTCGCGTTCAAGGGCGGGCGCTCCCCGCTGCTGGTGGCCACCGACGTGGCGGCCCGAGGCCTCGACATCTCGACCGTGTCCCACGTGATCAACTTCGACGTGCCCACCTCACCTGACGTCTACGTCCACCGCATCGGCAGAACCGGCCGGGTGGGCCGAAGCGGCCGGGCGATCACCTTCTACGAGCCCCGCCAGCGCCGGGACATCGAGGCGATCGAGAAAAATGCGGGCGTCAAGCTGGCGCCATGGGTCAAGGATGCGCACGTCGCGCCGACTCCCGTGACGCCCAAGCCACGCCGGCACTCCAAGCCGCACGAGACCGACGGGGAGTTGCCTCTCCGTAAGCTGATCATCGCCGCCGGGCGAGCCGAGGGGATCGAGCCTTCAGACATCATCCATGCCCTGACCGCCGCCACCGGGCTGGACGGCGAGGCGGTGCGCAACGTGCGGGTGCTGGAACGCTTCTCGTTCGCCGAGGTCCCCGCCGGCGAGGCCGAGCGGGTGCTCGAGCGGGCGGGGGGAGCAGAGGTGCGCGGACGCCCTCTGCGCCTGGAGCTGGCCCAGGCGTGACCCTTGGCGCGGCCATCGGGTAGCGTCAGGGACATGAGCACAGCCAACATCAACACGAGTCTCGGCCCGATCAGCTTCGAGCTGTTCGACCAGGACGCCCCCAAGACCGTCGAGAATTTCAAGAAGCTAGCCGGAGAGAGCTTCTACGACGGCGTCATCTTCCACCGCGTGATCCCGGACTTCATGATCCAGGGCGGAGATCCGGACGGAACCGGTACCGGCGGTCCGGGCTACACCTTCGAGGACGAGATCAACTCGCACAAGATCGTCCGCGGGGCACTGGCCATGGCCAACGCCGGTCCAAACACCAACGGTTCCCAGTTCTTCATCGTGACCGCCGACGCCTGCCCGTGGCTGGACGGCCGCCACACGGTGTTCGGGCAGGTCACCGCCGGCATGGAGACCGTGGATGCCATCGAAGGGCTGCCCACGTCAGCCGGCGATCGACCGGTCGACCCGCCGAAGATCGAGTCCATCGAGATCAAGGAGGCCTGAGCGCCCGCCGCGGCGCCGGTCCACGCGCAAAGGAGTCCAGATGGCAAGCGTCGAGCAACAGGATCCCGGGATCGGTGCCAACGGGAGCTCGCAGTCCGGGATCTCCGTGGAGAATCCGGCCACCGGCGAGTTGGTCGCCACGGTTTCGAAGGTCGAGGCCTTCGAGCTGCAGGACATGGCCCGCCGCGCGCGTTCCGCCCAGCCCGCGTGGCGGGAGCTCGGGTTCGACGGACGGGCGGCCGTCATGGACCGGGCTCGCAAATGGCTGCTGGCCAACCCGGAGCGCGTCATCCGGACGGTGGTCTCCGAGACGGGCAAGGCCTGGGAGGACGCGCAGCTCACCGACTTCCTGTACACGGTGACGGCGCTGGCGTTCTGGGCGAAGGAGGCCGAGAAGTACCTGGCCGACGAGCATGTTCCCTCCTGGAATAACCCGATCGCCGTGGGCAAGAAGCTGATCGTGCGCTATGAGCCGATCGGGCTGGTCGGGGTGATCGGTCCATGGAATTACCCGATCGTCAACTCATTCGGCGACTGCATTCCGGCATTGATGGCCGGTAACAGTGTGATTCTGAAACCCAGCGAGATCACGCCGCTGAGCTCTCTGTTGATGGAGGAGATGCTTCAGGACTGCGGGATTCCCGCTGACGTCTTCCAGGTGGCCACCGGTGACGGAAGCACTGGCGCGGCCCTGATCGGAGAGGTCGACTGCGTGATGTTCACCGGTTCCACGCGCACCGGCCAGGCCGTGATGAAGGCCGCGGCCGACGCGGTGATCCCGTGCTATCTCGAGCTGGGCGGCAAGGACCCGATGATCGTCTGCGCCGACGCGGACGTCGAGCGGGCCGCCAACGCCGCCACCTACTACTCGATGAGCAACGCCGGCCAGGTGTGCATTTCGGTGGAGCGCGTCTACGTGGAGGAGCCCGTCTACGACGAGTTCGTGGAGCGGGTGACCGACAACGTGCGCCAGCTGCGCCAGGGGGCGCCGACCGGTGAGGGCACCGTCGACGTGGGAGCCGTGATCTTCCCGCCCCAGCTCGACGTCATCGACGCTCACGTCAAGGACGCGGTGGCCAAGGGCGCCAAGGTGCTGACCGGGGGACACCCGGCCACTGGGCCCGGGCGTTTCTATGAGCCCACCGTCCTGGTCGATGTGAATCACTCGATGGACTGCATGCGGGAGGAGACCTTCGGACCGACGCTGCCGATCATGCGCATCAAGGACCTGGAGGAAGGAATCACGCTGGCCAACGACTCCGAGTTCGGACTCCAGGCCAGTGTGTGGACCGGCGATGTCAAGCGGGGCGAGGCTGCGGCCAGGCGTCTGCAGGCCGGAGTGGTCTGTGTCAACGACGCGATGATCAACTACTCGGCGCTGAACCTGCCGATGGGGGGCTGGAAGTCCTCGGGCTTGGGCACCCGTCACGGGGCAGGCGGGATCCGCAAGTACTGCAAGACCCAATCACTGTTCATCACCCGCCGCGCGCTCAAGCGCGAACCGTTCATGTTTCCCTACCGGGCCTGGCGGACCCGGCTGCTCCGGCGCTTCTTCAAGGCCTTCTACGGGCGGTAGGGTCGCGCCCATCAGGGCGAGCCGGCGTTGAACAGCGCGGCCGTGAACACGGGCACCCCCGGGGCCTTGGCGTAGCCGAGCTTGGGCAGCTTGAAGATGTTCTCCAGGCTGGCCAGCAGCGAGAAGTGGTTGAAATAGTCGAGTGCGTCCTGGGTTCCGGGCTTGACGTACTTGGAGATCAACAGCATCCCCATTTGACCTCCGCCGGGGGAGCCGGTCGAGGAACTGGGGGTGGTTGTGGTGCCCGTGTCGGTTCCGGTCGTCGCCGTGTCTGTCCCGGTGGTCGTCGTGCCGGTCCCCGTTCCGGTGGTGGTGGTTCCCGTCGCAGTCGTGCCGGTGACGTGGTGCTCGTCGTGGTCGAGGCCGGGATGTTCGGGTAGGTCGACTGGTTGCAGCAGGAGCTCGAGTCGGCACTGGACCCGCTCTGGGGGGCCTGGTCGGCGGTGATGATGATCAGCCCGCCCGGCTTGATGCCGGGGAGCGCTTGATCTCCGGCAGCACGGTCTGAAGGAATTTTCGCCGCCGGACCCAGCCCGGCCGGAGCGCCTGAAGTGCACGGCTGGCTGGACCCGTCGTCGCAGGGGTCAGGCGAGATGTACGAGATGGCTGGGGTGGTCTTCTTCGACTTCAGATCGTGAGCCAGCTGCGTCAGCGAAACGTCCTGCTTCTGGCAGCTCTTGGCATTGACGATGGTCTGGAAGTACACCGATGGATTGCGCCAGGTCACGTACGGGTCGGACTTCGAGGACGAGGCGTGGGAGTCGGACGCGCCAAGGGCCGGGTGCACGCAGGGTGCCGGCGGAGAGCTCGTTTGCGTGGTGGAGGTTCCGGTGCCCGTGGTCGAGGTGCTGGTCGTCGTGTCGGCTGTCGACGTGCCCGTTGTCGTGGCCTCCAATCGTCTTCGCTCGGCCGCGGAGCGAGGCCGGGCCGCCGCGCGCCGCCTAGCTGCCGCGCGCCGTCGGGCGTGAGTAGTGCTACCGAGTCCCTGGATGTATGCCTTGAACCCTCGATGCTTGCCGGACGCCATCTGCTGAGGCAGGGTCTGGACGCTGCTCGGATACACGCAGCCGGAGCCCAGCACTTCCTTGTACTGGCCGGTGCCGGTCTGGGAGAACCGTCAGACAGCATGACCAGGAACACGCGCTTGATCGGCGGCATGCCCGTAGGGGCGGCTGGCGCGGTGGTGGTCGTGGTCGGATTGGTGGTCGCCGGCGCCGTCGACGACCCGCCCCCTCCACCCGAGCTATTCGTGATCGTCTCGATGATCGTTTGCGGGCCGCCGCCCCCGACCCCGCCGGAGCCACCGTACCCCGATCCGCCCCCGCCGCCCAAGCCGGCGGCGGCGGCCGTCGTCTGGACCGGATGGCCACCCAGCAGCACGATCTCCGCGGGCCTGAGCACTCCGGCCACGCCGGCACCCACGGTGGACCCCACGACGACCCCGAAGCCGAGCATCCCGAGCACGGCTACGGCGGCGGCCCTAGGCGTGGCCGCCCAGCCCGGCAGGTACTCCCCGAGCGGCGCGAAAATCGAGTCGGCCGCGCGGGAGAGGCCGGTGAGCCGAGGCCGGGCCCTGATCCACTAACGGTTCAACCGTTTCAGGCGCTGGACGACGGCCTGGTCGCCTTTTGGCGGCCAGGCCGCTTCCACGTCACGGCGCCGGCGCTGGTCCCAGCGTCAGCCCCAGCAAGCGCTCGAGCTCGGCGATCGTCCGCTGCGCATCGACGTGGTGGATCGTGGCCATGCCGAGCTCGGCCGCCGGCTTCAGGTTGAACGGCAGGTCGTCTACGTACACGCACTGATCCGGGGCTAGGCCGATTCGCTCGGCTCCCAGCTCGTACATGCGCGGGTCGGGCTTGCGCGTTCCCTCACGCGCCGAGATGACCACGCCGTCGAACAGCCCGTCGAGCAGCTCCGGCGCGTAGTGGCGATCGACCCACGAGTTGGAGATCAGTCCCGTGCGCACGCCTGCGCTCCGGGCGCAGGCAACCGCCTCGCGCATCGCCGGGTCCGGACCCGAACCGGCGAACATGCGGTCGATCAGCCCCTCCGGTGCCACACCCAGCAGCCCGGCCAGCCGCCGTTCGAAGTCCTCCTCGGGCAGCCGCCCGCACTCAAGCTCGATGAGCAGCTCCCGAGCCTCGCGATTTCCGGCGAACTGCTGCACGACCACATCCGGCTCGAGCCCTTCCTGGCGGCAGAACGCCGCGAAGGACTCGAACAGGTTGGTGGTCAGCACTCCGCCGTAGTCGACTAGCAGTCCCCGGCGCTCAGAAGCCATCGCGGGTCACCTCCAAGGCGCGCTCGGCCAGCTGCACGACCGCATCCCCGAACGACTTCAGGTAGGGGTCGTCGGTCCGTCCCTCCACGGCGCGCCGGTAGTTGCCCTCCATGAACACGACCCCTTTCCACAGGGCCAGCGTCACGTACCAGTCGAGCGCCTGCATCGAACGCCCAGAGCGCTCCTCGTAGCGGGTGATCATCTCCTGTCGAGACGGGAACCCCGGCAGGGTGGTGACCGACTGGAGGTTGAAGCCGCCCAGCTGGTCACCAGACTGGTGCCAGTGGATCATCATGTATCCGAGGTCGGCCAGTGGATCGCCGATCGTGGCCATCTCCCAGTCGAGGATGGCGGTCAACTCGGCCGGCGCCCGGAGGGCGAACATCGTGTTGCCCAGGCGGTAGTCGCCGTGCACAATCGTGGCCGGCGGCGAGGAGGGCATGTTGCGCGCCAGCCAGCTGCCCAGCTCCTCCACGGCCGGCAGCTCCCGCGTCCGGTTGTGTTCCCAAAGTCCGGAGAACCTCCGCACCTGACGTTCCAGGTAGCCCGTGGGCTTGCCGAAACCCTCCAGTCCAGCCGCCTGCCAGTCCACTGCGTGCAGCTCCACCAGCGCGTCGATCAGCTGGTCGGCAATCCGGTTGCGCTGAACCTCGCTGTCCAGGTCCGGCGGGAGCTGGTCGGTGATCACCTCTCCCTCCATGCGCTCCATCACGTAGAAGGGGGAGCCGATCACCGTTTCGTCTGCGCACACCGCAAGGACTCGAGGCGTGCGCACCGGCGTGGGCTCGAGAGCTGCTAGCAGCCGGGCCTCCCGCAGCACATCGTGGGCACTCGGAGGCAGGGGACCGCGCGGCGGACGCCGCAGGACGACGTCTGTGGACAGCACGAATGTCACATTCGAGTGGCCCTCGCCTATCGGCTCCGCCGCGAGATCCTCGGGGGCGTGCAGGCCGGAGCCATCCAGGAACTCCCGCAGCGGGTCGAGGACCAGGAGCGGTTCGCGCTGGTTGAGCGCGCCTTCCTGGTGGGTCTGGACGATGTCGTCGGGGGCGGCGGCCGTAGGGCTCATCTGGCGGCGCTCAGGCTACCGATGTCTCGCGGTAGTCCGTCGCCGGCGGCTTTGGGCTCGCCGGCGTCGTCGTGCGGTGGCCCGACAGTGTCAGACCGGAAGCGCGGGAGGCCCGCCCAGGCGCCCCCCGATGATCCGGTCGAACCGCCAGCCCGTCAACTGCTCCCGATCCCCGGCCAGGCCGACGACCACGGCGCCGGTCCCTTGCTCGATCGCGGTGAGCAGCGAAGCCAGCTGGTCACGCAGGGCCCGTCCGCGTGGCGATTCGTCCGATCCCCATTCGGCGTCGTTCGTCTCCTCTAGCAGGATCGTGACTCGGTCGGGATGGCGTCGGGCGATCTCCTCCACGAGCGCGTCGTTCGTGCTCGCGGGGCCCACAATGGCAAGCAGGTCACTCATGAATCAGCAGTCTCGGGCCGGCCACTTAAAGAGCGGTTAAGGCAAACGCAGAATTGCCTCTCATAATCAGAAGAGATGCCTGAGCTACCCGAAGTCGAGATCACAGCCCGGTTGATTGGTAGTGCGGTGAGCGGTGCCCGGGTGGAGTCGGTCGCGGTGCCGGGGATCAACGCGCTGAAGACCTTCGATCCACCGCTGAGCACGCTGGACGGCCAGACGGTTCTCCGTGTGCGACGCCGGGGCAAGCTGTTTTTGATCGAGCTGACCGGCGAGCTCACGCTTCTGATCCACCTGATGTCCGCCGGGCGCCTGCAACTGTTCGACGCGCGGGCTTCGCTGCGCGACCGTACCTCGCGCCTGCTGGTCTCCTTCGAGGACGGTCGGGAGCTGCGCCTGCGTGAGTTCGGAACTCGCCAGCGGGCCTGGGTCAAGCTGCTGCGCACCGATGAGGTGGAGCAGGAGGAGACACTGTCCGCGCTGGGACCGGAGGCCTGGCCGGACCCGCCCGAACTCGGCGAGCTCCTCGATCAGCCCCGCCCTCTGTACGCGATCCTCCGCGACCAGCACGTGATCGCCGGCATTGGGCGCTCCTGGGTGGACGAGATCCTCCACGCCGCACGCCTGTCGCCATTCCGGCGCGGCGCCGACCTCGACGGCGACGAGGCCGAGGTCCTGCGCCTGGCCATCGTTGAACAGCTCGGCCGGGCCATCGCCCACTATGAGCAGACTCTGACCCTCCCGAT
>DASZNA010000136.1:0-1668 GCA_035551655.1 Solirubrobacteraceae bacterium | reverse complement strand
GAGCCCCTTGAGCGCCTCCTGGGTCACCACGTATCCCTGGACTCCCAGGTCGATCCCGCCGCTGGGTCCGAGCGCCGCGTGACCGGCCGCCGCGGCCAGGTTGCGCACCGCGCCCCCGGTGGCGACCAGTCGCCCTCCATGCCCCTTAAGCCACTTGGTGCTCGAGATGGCGTCCTCGACGTGGGTTCGGAGCTTCTGCAGGTCCTTCTTGCGCGCGGGGTCTCGGTCGGACAGGAATCGCTCGGTCATGCGCACGGCGCCGAGCGGGAACGAGGCCAGGTTGCGCTCGAGACGATTCTCGACCTCGATCAGCTGCAGGCTGCCGCCGCCGATGTCCAGGATCACCCCGTCGGTCAGCGTCGAGGTGTTGATGGCGGCCACGTAGCCGTAGTGGGCCTCAGCCTCGGCGGACAGGATCTCGATCTCGAAGCCCGAGACCTCGCGGGCGCGGTCCAGGAACGCCTGGCGGTTGATGGCCTCGCGGATCGCACTGGTGGCGATCGCGTGGACGTGCTCCTCGGCCAGGTTGCTGGCTCGGCAGAAGCGCTCGAACACCGCCAGCGTCTCCAGGCCGCGGACGATGGCCGGCTCCTGCAGCTCACCGGTCTTGCCCATCCCCTCGGCAATCCGGACGGACTCATACAGCTCGTCTGTCCGCTTCCACCAGCCCTCCTCGCCATAGCTGAAAACGACCAGTCGCCAGGAGTTGGACCCCAGGTCGATGACGGCCATGTGGCGGGCCGGTTGGCCTGCCTGGGCGGAGGCGCGGGTGGTTCGCCAGCTCATGGACCCGCAATCATCGGGATCGGCGCGGACGCTTCGGGGGGAAGGGGACGCCGAAAGAGGTCAATAAAGTCGCACACCCCTACGCGCTCCCGGGGGGTGATGGAAGTTATGTACATATACGGTGCATAACGTCTCCAACCCCCGCTGGCCGCGGGTCGCGGGCGACGTTATTGCCCCGGCTGAGGCCGCTGCCTCCCGCTCAGACTGCCGCGTCCGGCTCTCCCCGCAGGAAGCGGATCCCCGTGAGGATCATCAGGATCGTCATCACGATCGCGCTGCCCACGCACCACTCGCAGATCTCCTTGAGGGTGAACACCTCGCGGTAGGTCAGGTAGGCGCTGAACCCGAACCCGATCAGGGCGACCAGGAAGCCGAAGGCCCGGGCCAGATCGCCGCGGAAGGCCAGCGAGACCAGCAGCACGAAGTAGCCGACCAGCCCGAGCACTGACACCGGGACCCCATCGAGCCGCGACCACGGCGAGGATTGAACCTGCTGGCAGCTGGAGTGCCCGTGGTGGCCGCCCAGGCAGATCAACGTGGCGAAGCCGTTGTAGTGCTCGTAGGTGGTGTAGCCGGCAATGCCCAGCCCGATCACCGCCAGCACCGCGATCGCGATCTTCAGGCCGTCGACTCTGGAGGTGGAGCGCTCGTCGCGCTCGGCCTGACCCGCGGTCGCGGTCATGCCACCTTGCTGACCGCGCTTTCCATGGTGCTGTACGTCGGGAGCCCGTAGGCACCGGCTCCAACCTCGGTCTCGCCCTTCGGCCCGATCGCGATCAGGGTCGGGGTGCCGCCGAGCTTGAGCTGGTTGGCCTGCTGCTCGTCTGCTTGGACTTGGGCCAGCAAGCTTTCATTCTTCTGGTCCGTCTGCCAGGTCGCGAG
>DASZNA010000135.1:0-34326 GCA_035551655.1 Solirubrobacteraceae bacterium | reverse complement strand
ACGCGGCTCAAGTCCTGTTCGCTGAGCTGGTAGTTGCGAGCGAGCTCGATCTCGGGCTCAATCCAGAACTTGGCCTCGCCGTCAGCGGACTGAACGTGAATGTGAAGTCGCTCCTCCTCGCGAGAAAAGAAGAAGAACCGGAAGGGCCCTTCGCGGAAAACAGTCGGACTCATACTGGGACGAAGATGCCATATGCCTCGGTGGTCAAGCCTAAGTGCGCGGGCCACGACGCAGGCCGCCCATTCCCCCTGTGAGGAGGCACGGCGCTATGGCCACCTGACACAAGGACACCCGGCGCATACGAGGGTTCCCTGTGCCAGTCCGGCCGGTGCGGTGGAGAGAGCCCTCTGACGGACTCGAACCGTCGACCCCTTCCTTACCATGGTGCCGAAAACCCTGCAAATCTAGCAGTTATCGTCAGACCATTCTAGTTAGCGCAGGTTAGGCGAGGTCAGAATTGCCGAGTTCGGGACACATTTGGGGACACGGTTTCGTCTTCTCCTCTGTCCCTGCTTCTGGCGAGGAGCGGGGAAGCAACCCTCTTGACCGTGCGACCTGCTTTGTCTTCGTTCCGCTAACGAGGTTCACGCCGCGTTGACGTCAAGGTTTCCGCGCCCGCGCCTTTTGCGGTAGTCGGTCATCTTGGCTCGACTGCCGCACCTCTCCATCTCACACCAGCGCCGGCGGTGTCCTCGCGAGCGGTCGAGGTAGAGCAACGAGCATGCGGGGGCGGCCGCGCATTCACGGATCAGCGGGCGCTCCGGACCGCTCAGCAATTCGATCGCCTCACATGCGATCAGCGCGAGAGCGCCCTCGACGCCCTGTGATGAAGCCCATTGACGATGGAGGTGCCTGTCGAGCTGTGGGGTGAGGCGAGGCGTTTGCGCCCAGGCGTTGAGCGCGTCGAGGTCGGCGGTAGCGACGGCCTCGTCTTTGAGTGCCGCTCGCGCCAGGCGATAGATCACCTCTCGCAGCTGACGCGCGTCATCAAGGTTTTCGCCGCTCGCGGGCGTGGAGACCGAAAGTCCTGCTGATTGCAACCACCCGTCGAGATCGGAGGGTTGGCGCAGGCGTTCGACCCCGCGGCGATAGCGATCGCCGAACGTCGCCGTGAAATCAAGCGCCCGGTGACCGGAAACAAATCGAAACGAGAACTGATCATCAGTTGGCTGGTTGAGCTTGACAGTCCGACTCATGGCAAGCTACGTTACCGGTCTAGACGGTAACTCTCAAGAGGAAGGAACGTGCGCGATGGGGAAGTCTGTACGGCTACAGGCAGGGGAAGGCGACTCGGTGTCGCTGCGTGGCACCAGAGTCACGTTTAGGGTCAAGAGCGGGGAGGCCGAGGGTGCGAGCTGCACTGAGTGGATCGCCGCGCCGGGGTTCGACACCGGCCTGCACGTGCACGAACGGCTTGAGGAGACGTGGTATGTCCTCGACGGCGAGCTCGAATTCCGGCTGGCCGACGAGGTCCTCGCTGCCGCTTCAGGCGCGTGCGTATTCGTCCCTCCCCACGTTCCTCACGCCTTCGCCAACCGCGGCCACGCACCGGCAAAGTTCCTTCTGCTGATGTCTCCGCCAACGCACGATCGCTACTTCGTCGAGCTCGCCGAAATCCTCGAACGCAGCGGGCCGGCCGACAGCGAGGCGATTGCCGCCCTCAGGGCCAGGTACGACACCCAGCAGCTCTCCTCACTGAAGACAGACGCCGAGCCGCAGCCCGCAGCACGCTGAGCCACAAATTTCAGACCGCGCCCGGCCTCGGCCTGGCGAATGGTACGCGAACCCGCATCGGCCGCATCCCAGGCATCGCGCCCTCGGCCACACCGCACCCGCCTTGCGCGGAAAGCAGAAGCGGTGTTCGCGTCGCGCGTGCGTGTCTGCTTGTGACCGCAGAAGAAGCCAACACGAGGCTGCTCGACGGGCGACCGGTATCCCAATCTGCTCTTTGGTTAGAAGTCAAGAAGCCCTCTGACGGACTCGAACCGTCGACCCCTTCCTTACCATGGAAGTGCTCTACCAGCTGAGCTAAGAGGGCGCGCATTTCAGAGGGTATCGCGCTGCCGTAAGAGGAGAGTTCAGCAGCGACAGCGCCCCGGCAAGCATCCCGCTGGCTTGGCCGCCCCCTCAAGATGTCCCGACATATGAAGATCACGACGCGGGGTGGCCGGGCAGATCTCACCCACCTCCCGAACCCCGAAGTGATGAGATTGACTTCACGCTAGATATGTCATTAGCCCTGGAGATCCGGCGAGTTCTGGACAGCCGTTCTCGTTAGGCCGGGTTTGGTCGAAATAGTCTGCGGAGTTCGGTGCGGCGCCGGAGCCCGGGGACACGGCCGCCCAACATAGAGGTCGTTATACCCGCAGCCAGCCGGACGGGCACAGTCGCACGTGCGGCGCGATGATCCGCTCCTGAGCGCACCGCGTAGATCTGATCGATGCCTGTGACGCGAGCACCAGCCGCCAGCAAGCGCTCAGCACTGGCGAGCGGTTCAGTCCGCGAGCATCTCCTCAGAGGGGCGGTTGGCCTCGTGGTTACTGTTCTCGCGATCCGCCTAGTCGCAGTCGTCGGACCGATCTCGCTGCTGCTGTTCGCGGTCACCGCAGTGGCCTGGCGGGGCTGCCCTACCTGCTGGACGGTCGGCTTGATCGGCACGATGGCCGATGACCGGGCGCGGCGGAGTTGTCCGGGCTGCCGCGATGCCACGCTGGCGACAGCCTCGCGTAGCCACTGATTGAAATGCGCGACTTGCTCGCTCGCCTCGACCCCAAGCGCGTGGCCCAACTCAGCGGCCTGGTGTTCATCGGAGCCGGGCTGGTCAAGTTCGTCTTCTACCACTGGGAGCTCCACGCATTCCGGGACTTTGGGATCCCGGTCGCGTCCGTCATGGAGCCGATCGTCGGGGTGCTGGAGATCCTCGGAGGCGCGCTGCTCCTCAAACGCATGCTGATCCTGCCCGCCGCGTTCGTCCTAGCGGTGATCATGCTGGTGGCCTTCATCACGGGCGGCCTCATTCACGCTTCCCCGATCCCCAGCGACACGCTCGCGCCCGCTCTGCTGGTCTCGATGGTCTATCTAGGGTGCGCCGAGCTCCGCATCCATGGCTGGCCTCCCAGGCTCAGACCCGATCGTCCGGTCTCTGGCCGGCACCGGGGACAATCGGCCGCCTAGCCGCCGGAGGCGAAAGGGTTATCGAGTCGTGGGCCCGGACCGCGTTGGTTGAGCGCACCAGGCGTTAGAGCTACGCCGATAGCCAGGCCCCGCAGAGAAGGTGATCAAACATGGCGAAACGTGCCGGTTATGGCTCAGCTTGCGCCGGTACATCGCACGTCGGCGTCGAGCGGGCCGGTTCTGTACTGCGCGAGCGTCGGGGGCGCGCCGGTGAACCCACCGCTCGTGCAGTTCTGCTGCGCCTGCGTGCGCGTTGTCTTGATTCCAGCGACCCAGTCGGGCAGCTGACCGCTGAAGGCCGCCGGCGTCGTCCGCGCGGATAGCCCGGTGATGTCCTTCCATTGGGCGCTCGTGGAGTAGATCCCGATCGGGCCGGTCGCTCCGGCGTTGTGCAGCCCGGCGATGAAGCCCTGCAGCGCAGCGATGTTGAGCTGGTAGGTCCCGGCCCAGCTCGCCATCAGCTCGACGTCCAGCCACCACGGTGCCGTTTTGGCGCCGACTGAGTCCTGGTGGGCGACGAGGCCGTAGTTGTAGGCCGCTCGCTGCTCGCCGTAGAGGTAGGAGCAGGCGTTGGTCAGCTGGCCCGTGCAGGCACCGTAGGCCGGCGTGGTACCCCCACTGGGCCAGTCCGCGACGTGGTGGCCGCCGGGGTTACCGGTGTCGATGTACAGCGACAGGCGCGGCTGCTCTGGGTGCTCCTCCCCCGGCGCGCCGCGCGCCCAGCGCAGCTCGCTGCCGATACACCGGTTCGGGTTGTTCGCCAGCCCGCCGTTGACGCCGACGATCCCGAACAGCGGATTCGCCGGGTAGGAACCCGAACACTGCGGATAGGAGACGTCGTAGCCGGTGGTCGGCGAGGAACTGCCGCTCATCACGATGATCACCACCGCCACGACGACGATCAACGCGAGCGCCACCGCCGGCACCCATCCCGCTCCGGGGCGGAAACGGCTCGCAGACGGCACCAGATTACGCTACCACGAGACCTGGCCAGGCTGATGGGGAAGACCCACGCGCCTCGATCGGCGCCGTTGCCTCCCAGAACTGACCGCGCCGGCCGAGGCGCGCCGCGAACGCCGGGTGGTCAGCGATCATCCGGGCGTGCCCCTGTGCATCACCCGCGATCCTGAGGAGTTCAGCCGGCAGGCCGGCACCTTCCTGGAGAGCGCCTTGGAGCGCAACGTGCTCGCCACGGTGTTTCGGTTGTCGAGGGAGCGAGATGCTTATGGCCGGGCGGAGCCGCTGTACGCATTCCACCTCGAACCGGAGACCGGACAGCTCACCGCCGTGGCGCTGCGCACGCCACCCTGGCCCCTGCTGGCGGACGGTTTCGATAACCCGGACCTGGCCGCCGAGCTGGTTCACCAATGGATCCAGTACGACCCCGAGGTTCCGGGAGTCACCGCGCGGCCGGCCACCGCCCAGGCGATCAGCGCCGCCTGGTCTCGGAAAACCGGCGGGTTTGCTCACCGCCAATTCCTGGAGGCGATGCACATCCTCACGCAGGTGATCCCGCCCGAGCGGGCGGCACCCGGACAGCTCCGGCTGGCCACGGCTCGCGACCGCGACGTGCTCGTCGGATGGGACCGCCAGTTTGCCATCGAGACCGGGCTGGGTACCGGCGAGAATGCGGAGCGCATGGTCGACATCAGGATCGCCGCCCGGCGCCAGATGGTTTGGGAGGACGGCGGCGTCCCGGTCTCCACGGTCGGCTTCAACCCGGAGGTCGCCGGCACCGTCCGAGTGGGACCCGTCTATACGCCCCCCGAACTGCGCGGGCAAGGCTATGCCACGGCCGCCGTCGCCTCAGCCAGCCAGATGCTCCTCGAACGGGGCGCAGAACGGTGCATGCTGTTCACCGACCTGGCCAATCCGATCTCCAATCACATCTACGCGAGCGTCGGTTATGTGCGGTTCGGCGACTGGGAGCAGCACGGGTTTCATGCGGCGGGGGGCTCGGCGGTCACCACGAGCTGACCGCTGGCGCGCGCTCGACTGTTTCCTCAGAAGTCACGACCCGCGCGGCGGACCGTGAGGCGGCCGGCGACACTAGATTCTCCCTGCCCCAGCACCCAACTTCCGGAGGTCCGCCGATGCCGGTCCGCGTAAGCGTTCAGATGCAGCCCCAGCACGCCGACTTCGACGCGATGCGCCGAGCCTGGCGCGAGGCCGAGGAGCTCGGCGTCGACACGATTTACACGTGGGACCACTTCTACCCGCTGAGCGGAGAGCCTGAGGGCAAGCACTTCGAAGGGCTGACCAGCCTGGCGGCGTTGGCGGCCTGCACCGAGCGTGTTCGGATCGGCGCCCTGGTGTTCTGCAACTCCTACCGCAACCCGCAGCTCCTGGCCAACGCCCACTCCACCATCGACCACCTGTCGGGTGGGCGGGTGATCCTGGGGATCGGCGCGGGCTGGTTCGAGAAGGACTACGACGAGTACGGCTATGAGTTCGGCACCGCCCCCGACCGCCTGCGGGCGCTGAGAAGAGACCTGCCGCTGATCAAGCACAGGCTGGCCAAGCTCAATCCCCCGCCGCCCGGGCCGATGCCGATCTTGATCGGCGGCAGCGGCGAGAAGGTGACCCTCCGGCTGGTGGCCGAGCATGCCCAGATGTGGCACAGCTTCGGGGACCCCGAGCGCTACGAGCACAAGTCGCAGGTCCTGGCCGAGCACTGCGCCAAGCTGGGGCGCGACCCCAACGAGATCGAGCGGATCTGGAGCTCGGGCCCGAACACGATCGAGCACGCGGACGCATTTGCCGACGCGGGGATCCAGGAGGTGGAGGTCGGCATCGGCGGAGACGGCCACGGCTATGACCTGGGCCGGCTGCGCGAGCTCGTCCAGTGGCGCGACGACCGCGGCCGACGGGATGGCTGAGGCCGCCATAATTGCCGTCCCGATGCTTGAGCGCATTCCCACCGCTCCCCTGGCCGCCACCGGCCTGATCGCCGGCTACGGCGTGGCCGTGGGCAGCGGCTCGCGTCCGCTGGGTGGCGCGGTCATGGCCGCCTTTGGTCTGCCCTGCATCGCCATCTGGCTGCGCCGGGACGGCCGGAAGACCGCCGCCGAACTGACCGGCTTTGGCCTGGTCGCCTTCGCCCTCTCCCACGTCCTGGCCAAGGCGATCCATCCGTGGCCTTCGGTGCTGGTCGTCTCAGCCGCCACGGCCGGCGCCTGCTGGTGGGGCTCAGATGCCCGGCGGCCTCAGCTGAACAACCCGGCGCCCACGTAGCCGCCGGGGCTGGCTCCGGGCGGGCAGGCGAAGATGGCGCTGCCGATGTGGCGGATGTGCTCGCCCAGCATGTCGCCGCGGGCTAGGCGGCGCTGAATCGGGATGAACTGGCGCCGGGGGTCGCGCTGGTAGCAGATGAACAGCTGCCCTCCGGCCACCGACTGCTCGCCCCGATCGACGCCACCGGCGTAGGAGTAGCCCCGGCGCAGGATCCGCTCTCCGTGGTTGTATTGCGGGCTGGCCAGGCGCACGTGGGCGTGCCCGGGGATGCGCAGGTGCCCGTGCGAGCGCGCCGACAGGTTAAGCGGCGAGAACTCGTGGTGCTCGCCCAGCGGGGCCCCGGACAGCTTGTGGCGGCCGAAGGTCTGCTCCTGCTGGTCGAGGCTGATGGAGTCCCAGTTGGCGAGCAGCATCTCGATCCTCCGCACCACCATGTAGGAGCCGCCCCGCATCCACTTGGGCGACCCTGGCTCCCGGGCCCACACGAACCGGTCCAGGGCGGCCCGGTCGCCGCGCATGATGTTGGCCGTGCCGTCCTTGAACCCCATCAGGTTCCGGGGGGTCGGTGAACCCCGCTCGTTCAGGGTGCGCCCGAATCCGGCCAGCGCCCAGCGGGGCATGGCGATCGGGGCGGCCAGCCGGGTCAGGTCATGGGCGGCGTGGAAGGTGACCTGCGGATCATCGGCGCAGATCTGGATGCCGATGTCGCCCCCGCACAGCGAGCCCCGCAGAGCGTCGCCGGCAAATCCCGGCAGCTTGGCCAGTGGCTCGGGGCGGCGCGAGGCCAGGCCCAACCGTCCCTGGCGAAACAGCGCCGGGCCCAGCCCGATGGTCACCGTGAGGCGCGATGCTCCCAGTCCCGCCGCCTCGCCCGTGTCCACCGGGGGCGAGGCCCCGGTGCGCATCGGCCCGACGGCCCGGCCGGCCATCAGCTCGGCCGCCCCGGCCGACAGGGTCCCCAGCAGCGCGCGCAGATCGCCGGCGGAGTCGCTGGCGAAGTCCAGGGAGACGAAGTGCACGTAGCCCTGGGAGGCAGTGGTGATTCCGGGCTGGTGGGCACCGTAGAACTCCACCCGGTCCCGAGCCGGCTGGCTCGCGGCGCCCTCGGCCGGTCCGGCGCCGAGCGCACTCCCCAGCCCGGCCAACCCCGCCGCGGTCAGAAACTGCCTGCGATTAGCCCTCTCCACCGGGCGGCCATGCTAGCGGCCCTCCGACCTCGCCGGTCTCGGCAGGCGGCAGCGCCGGCCGCGGTTTGTAGTCGAGAGCTCCCAGCTCCCCCTGCACGGCGCCGCAGGTGTCGCACACGAGCACCAGCCGCACCCGTCCGCTGCCCCGGACATACAGAGACGCCCCGCTCTGACCACTCGAGTGATCACAACTCACCGCTCCTCCGATCCGCCAGGTTGACCCTGCCTGAACGGCATGATTGCCCGGTCATCGGACGGACAATCGCAGGCAACCTGAAAGAATCGAGGCCATGACTGATTCCATGACCACAGAGACGATTCACATCACCGGCCACAACGGTGATGAGATCGAGGCCTACATGGCTCGCCCCACGGATGAGGGGCGCCGCGGAGGCGTGGTGGTAATCCACCACATGCCCGGCTACGACCGGGCCACCAAGGAGATCGTGCGCCGGTTCGCCGAGCTGGGCTACGACGCGATCTGTCCCAACCTGTACTGGCGCGAGGCACCCGGCGCGGATCCCGCCGACGCCGCCGCCACCGCCCGGGCGCAGGGCGGCGTGCCCGACGAACGACTGATCGGCGACGTGGGCGGCGCCGCCGAGCACCTGCGCTCGCTGGACAGCTCCAACGGCAAGGTGGGCGTGATCGGGTACTGCTCGGGCGGCCGCCAGTCGGTGCTGGCCGCCTGCAACCTCGATCTGAACGCGGCGGTCGACTGCTACGGCGCGTTTGTCACCGGCACGCCGCCGGAGGAGTACCCCGTCAAGATCACCAACCTGGTCGACCAGCTGCCCAATCTGCGCTGTCCGCTGCTGGGGCTGTTCGGCAACGAGGACAAGTACCCCACCCCCGAGCAGGTCAACGAGCTGGAGGAAATCCTCAAGGCGAACGGCAAGACCTACGAGTTCCACCGCTACGACGACGCCGGACACGCGTTCTTCGCCGTCGACCGGCCGTCCTACCGCCCGGCGGCGGCCAACGACGGCTGGGAGCGGATCACGGAGTTCTACGACAAGTACCTGGGAGGTTGAGCATGTGCACCTACGCCACCGTCAAGACGACGCTCGAGGGCAGCGCCAAAGGGCCTGAGAGCAGCTGGTTCCACGTGACCGACGGGACCGTGTACTTCGACCATCCCGTGCACGCGATGGCCGAGCACACGCTGAACATCGACTTCGCCGCCCCGGACAAGGGACCGGGGGCCCGGGTGGCCGTGGAGCTGACCGCCGCCTCGGCCCAGGAGCTGGTCACGGCCATCCAGGCGGCGCTTGACTCGGCACCGGCTGACCTGCGCGTCTAGTCGCGTTTCTCCGGAGGGCGGGCCCCATGAGGGCTCGCCCTCCGCTCAATCGGGAGGCGAGCCCCCGGTGGGGTTCTGGCGACCGCCGATCCCCTCGAGGTCCCAGTAGCGCAGGATCTCGGCCCGCTCTGAGTAGTCGCCCTCCCGCGGGGCCTGGGTGGTGGACAGCCCGAACCGGGCGATGCTGCGCTGCGCGCCCTCGTAGTCGCCGTAGAGCACGTCGACCATGACTCGCTCGCCGGCCTCGACGCGCTCGCGCATCGGCCCGAAGAACGGGTCGTCCTCGCCTCGGATTCGCGCCTGCCAGAAGCCGGTCTGATCGGCCGGGACGTAGAGGTCGCGCTGCTGGGGCCGGAAGTCCTCAAGTCTCGGCTTCGGCATGGTGGGTGAGGCTCCCTCGGCGACCACGTGCCAGCCGTGGATCACCGCCAGCCCGGCGCCGCCGTTGCGCAGGGCCAGGGCCATATACAGCTGCCCGTCGTGCAGCTTGACCACGCCGCTGTGGCCGCCCACGTGCAGCGTCACCCCGCTGCCGAATCGGACGGTCTCGGGGAGGTCGTCCTCGCGGGAAGGGATCAGCACCGGGCGCTGGGCGGCGAGCAGCGAACGCTCGGCCACCTTCACGGACCGGTTTGACGCGCGGATCGAGCTGAACGTGGCCAGCGCTAGCACGAGCGTGCCCCCCGCCGTGGCCACCTGCGCGATGACTACCGGGTCGGCCATGCGCGCACCCTAACGGGCGCGGCTCAGGCGCTGCCGATCGCCACCCCTATGGCCAGCACTAGCGCGCCACCCAGGGTGACCACAACGAGCGAGGAGCGCATCGTCACGTGCAGGAAGTGCGAGCGCACCCAGGCGATCGTGACCAGCTCCACGGCGACCACGCAGCCGGCCACGACCAGCGCCTGGTTGACGTCGGAGATGATGAAGGGCAGCGAGTGAAACACGCCGCCCAGGGTGGTGGCGCCCCCGGTGAACATCCCCCGCACGACGGCCGAGCCCCGGCCCGTCTCCTCGCCAGTGTCCGATAGGGCCTCGGAGATGCCCATGCTCACTCCGGCGCCCAGCGCCGTGGCCAGCCCCACCAGCAGCGCGGTTCTGGAGCTGGTGGATACGGCGGCGGCGAAGATCGGGGCCAGCGTGGAGACGGTCCCGTCAATCATGCCGACCAGGGAGGGCTGCACGACCTGGAGCACGAACTGCTCCTCCTGGCAGCCGCACAGCCGGGCGATGAACCGCCGCAGCCGCGGGTGCCGGTTGAGTCTCTGCGCTTCGGCCTCCGCTTCGCTGTTCCGGTCGGAGGCGCTCTCCTGGGTCACTTGGCTCGTCTCGTTCATTTCCGGCTTCTGCCCTCCGGCTAGGTCCGGTAACCACCTGAGCAAGGTTCTCACCAGACGTGCCCGGGTAGGAGAAGATCGACAGCGAGGGAACGGAGGAGTCAATGGAAGGAGCGGCCGGAGCGGATCTTGAGGGCCGGGAGCTCGCCAACGTCCGGGGCGAGCACCTGGGCAAGGTCGATGCCCTGCTCACCTACGGGGACGCCGAGGAACCGAATTGGGCCCGGGCGAAGCTCGGGCGTCTGGGGCTGCACAAGGCGGTCATCCCGCTCGAGAACGCCGAGGAGATCGACGGGAAGCTGTGTCTTCCTTACGAGACCGAGCACGTCCAAGCGGCGCCAGACATCGATTCCGACCGCGACCAGCTGAGCGACGAGCAGATGGATCAGCTCTGCCGCCACTACGGACTCGAACGAGTGGCTCCGCCCAGCGGCATCGAGGACGACAACATCGAGCTCTCGCGAGAGGCCCGGGACGCCAAGCCGCCCGCCCTGGAGGAGGGTGAGGACAGCCCGCTGAACCAGCGCCGCCGTGAGCGCATGGAAGAGCTCGGTGTGCCGGACGAGGGCGACGGCGAGGTCGACTCGGCCGAGCCGACCGAGGAAGAGGATGCCCCCGAGCCGGGTTCGGCTGAGCACGAGCCGGAATCGGCGATGCCAGAGGAGAGTGGCTCCGAGGCGGAGAAGTCCGAGGAGAAGAAGTCCGAGGACTGACCCGGGTCAGGAGCTCGACGCCATCGAAGGGCTGATCTCGGGCGACGCGCCCCGCGGCGCGGCGATCAGCACCGCTCCGGCCGTGACCATCACGAAGGCCAGCACCCGCAGGACGCCCAGCCCCCCCGAGGGCACCGGCTCGTGCAGGATGACTGTGCCGGCCAGGATCGGCAGAGCGTTGGTCAGCAGGGTGGCCAGCCCGGCGACGGTCAGCGCGCCGGCCCGCTGATAGGCCATCTGCAGCAGCGAGGTGCCCAGCCCGTAGCCGAGGATCATCGCCACGACGAAGGCGAAGCGCGCTCCACCCTGCGTGGCCACCTTGGTGGACAGGTCGCCGGCCGAGAACATAAGGCCCCCGGCCACCGCCTGCCCGATGGCCGGGTTCTCGGCCGCCCGGGCCAGTCCGAGCACGGCCACAGCGGCCAGCACGGTCCCGATCAGCCAGGCCACGATGCCGCTCACCGACCCGGCCGTGCCGCCGCCCGCTCCGCCCGTCAGGGAGATGGACAGGGCCAGCAGACCCAGGATCGACACGATCACCCCGGCGCTTCGCCGGCGGCCCAGCCGCTGACCACTGCGCCGGGCGCACACGAAGGCCAGCACCCCGATGCCGCCGGCCCCGACGCTCTGTACGAGTGCCAGGGAGGCCAGGGCCAGCGCGCCGGCGTACATGAGAAAGCCGGTGGACTCCATGGCAAAGCCGCGCAGCCAGGCGCGGCTGCCCAGGATCAGGCGCAGGGACCGGCTGGGCCGGCGCGCGGATAGCGCCGGCAGCGCAGAGGCCGCCGCCTGCTCGCGCAGGTAGGCCAGATTGATCAGCGTGGTGGAGAGGGCGGCCAGAACCAGGGCCGCCACGCCCTGCGGGTGCACGAGCTAAGTCTGCCCGGACGGCTCTGTGCGCAGTCAGCGACTGTCGCGCAGAAGCGTGGAGACCCGCTGGCGGGTGACCCGGAACAGGCCGGCGATCTGTTCCATGGTGAGGCCCTCCTGGTGCAGAGCCCGAGCCTCCAGCCGGCGCACCCGCGAGCCGTAGGCGGCGAGATTCTCGGCGCTCTGGGTGAGCAGCTCGACCAGCAAAGGCGGCTTCTCCTTGGGCACGATGTCCCGCAGGGCGTGGCCACCGGCCACCGCCTGCTGGATGTAGGCGATCCGCTCCTTCATGCGCTCGCCGCGGCGCAGGTTGGCGTCGAGCGCGTCGTCGAGCTCAGTCAGGGCGCGCAGGAAGGCCTGCACGTCTTCCTGGGCTCGCTTTGGTTCGCCGCTCGTCATGTGCCTGCCCGGGTTCTGGCAATGACCATTGCCGCAATGCCCATTGCGAAATTCTAACCCGCTACCGCCTCGCCCCGCCCCGGCGCGCGAACATGACCGACCCCGCGGAGGTCCTAGGATGCCCGGGATGGCCAGCGACGGCGTGCCCCGGGTGCCCTCCGAACCGAGCCCCTCCCCGGTCGGTCCCGGTCGCGAACGCCAGGACGCCATCTACCGGGCGGGGATCCACGGTCGCCGCCCCCGGGTGCCCACGGACTACGCGACGCTCGAGCGGCGGGCTCGCCGCCACGCTCCGGCCGTCGGATGGGCCTATGCCGACGCGGCCGCCGGCGAGGGGGCCACGATGCGAGCCAACCGGGAGGCCTTCGATCGGTGGAAGATCGTCCCCCGGATGCTCCGCGACGTGTCGCGGCGCGATCTGAGTGTCGAGTTGTTCGGCCGGCGACTGCCCGCGCCGGTTCTGTTCGGGCCCGTGGGTGCGTCCGAGCTGCTGCACCCGGAGGCCGACCTGGCCATCGCCCGGGCGGCGGCCGAGCTCGGTGTCCCTTACGTCTTCACCAGCCAGGCCTGCGCTCCGATGGAGGCGTGTGCCTGGGAGATGGGGGAGGCGCCCCGCTGGTTTCAGCTCTACTGGTCGACCGACGACGGGCTGGTGGACAGCTTCCTGGCCCGGGCCAAGGCGGCCGGCGCCGAGGCGGTGGTGGTCACGCTGGATACGACGATGCTCGGCTGGCGGCCCAAGGACCTCAACCTGGGATCGCTGCCGTTCGCCCGCGGTCAGGGCATCGCCCAGTACACGGCCGACAGCCGGTTCCTGGAGATCGTCCGGGATCGGATCGCCAACCACGTGGGGGAGCGCGAGGTGGAGGTCACGCTGGGCGCGATCCGGACGTTCATGTCGATCACCCGGCGGTTTCCCGGCCGGTTCCTGGACAACCTGCGCTCCCCGGGGCCCCGGGCCTCGGTGGAGACCTTCCTGGACATCTACTCGCGTCCCTCGTTGACCTGGTCCGACATCGAGACACTGCGCGAGCGCACCGACCTGCCGGTGCTGCTCAAGGGTATCCAGCACCCCGACGACGCTCGTCGGGCGCTGGACGCCGGCGTGGACGGGATCGTCGTGTCCAACCACGGCGGCCGGCAGGTGGACGGAGCCATCGGCAGTCTGGACGCCATGGTCGACATCGTCCCGGTGGTGGACGGCCGGGCCAAGGTGCTTCTGGACAGCGGCGTGCGCACCGGCTCCGACGTGTTCAAGGCGCTGGCCTTGGGGGCCGACGCCGTGCTGATCGGCCGCCCGTACCTGTACGGGCTGACCCTGGCCGGACAGGCCGGCGCCCGCGACGTGATGCACAACATCATCGCCGAGTTCGACCTCACGCTCGGCTTGAGCGGCCTCACGTCGGTCGGGGAGCTGGGACCGGAAGCCCTCCGCCGGATTTGAGCCGCCTGCGCTCGGAGCCCCGGCTGCTCGTCGTGGTCGGCGCCGTGGTCTTCGCCGACACGCTGCTGTATGCGGTACTGGCGCCGATCCTGCCGCAGCTCACGCACGAGCTTCATCTGTCCAAATCCTCGGCCGGTCTGCTCACGGCCGCCTACCCGATCGGCACCCTGGCGGGCTCGATCCCCGGTGGCCTGCTGGTCATCCGGATCGGGCCGCGCGCCACCGTGCTGGCCGGGCTGGCGCTGCTGGCCGTCAGCAGCGTGGCCTTCGGTTGGCTGCACAGCTTGGTCGCGCTGGACACGGCGCGGATCGTCGAGGGCCTGGGTGGAGCCTGCTCGTGGGCCGGTGGGATGGCCTGGCTGGTCTCCGCCACACCGGTCTCTCGCCGCGGAACGCTGATCGGACAGGCGATCGGGGCGGCCGTCGTCGGATCGCTGTTCGGCCCCGTGCTCGGCACGGTGGCCAGCGCCACCGGGCGACCAGCCGCATTCACAGCGTTTGCGCTGGTCGTCGGGCTGCTCGTGGCCTTCACGCTGCGGTTGCCGCCCCCGGAGCGTGAGCCGGCCACGGTCGCCGGGTTGCTCGGAGCCTTCCGCGACCCGGCGATGGCGATGGCCGCCTGGCTGGTTCTGCTGCCGGCGCTGGCCTCCGGGATGATCAACGTGCTCGGTCCGCTGCGTCTGCACCGGCTGGGCGCGGGAGCCGTGCTCATCGGCGCCTGCTATCTGGTCGCGGCGGGGGTCGAAGCGATTGTTTCCCCGGTAGCCGGGTCGATGTCCGATCGCCAGGGGCGGTTGCTGCCGCTCCGGCTCGGGCTGCTCGGGGCCACCGTGGCGCTGGCCTGCTTCACGCTGCCGGGCTCGGTCGTGCTCCTCGGGCTGGTGATAGTGGTGAGCGCGGCGACGCTCGGGCTGTTCTGGACGCCCGCTCAGGCGCTGCTGAGCGATACGGCCCAGCAGCATCAACTGCACCAGGGCCTGGCCGCGGCCCTGATGAACCTGGCCTGGGCGGGCGGTCAGATCATCGGCTCGTGGGCCGGGGGCACGGCGGCCAAGGTGGCCGGCGACGGGCTGCCCACGCTCACCGCCGCGGCCCTGTGTGCGCTCACGCTGGTGGCTGTGCGGCGGATGGTTCGGGCCCAGGCGCCCGGCCCGGTCTCGCCGAACTGAGCGGACATACTGTCTGTGAGATGGCGGCGCGGGACAACGCAGCCGGCGCGGCCCGGCTGACCTTCAGAGCGGCCCGGTGGACGGGCGGCCGCATTCGCGGCCAGGTCGTCAAGCGTGTGGGGGGTCCGGCCCGGGCCCGGGTGATCATGCTGTTTGCCGCCGTTCTGGCCCTGAGCGGGGCCGACTCGGCCACGGTCGGCGCCATGGCCCCCCAGCTGGAGAAGGCGCTCAACATCGGTCCGACCGAGATCGGCCTGCTCAGCTCGGTCACGCTGCTGGTCGGCGCCATCTTCACGATTCCGGTCGGCCTGATGGTCGACCGGGTCAAGCGGATGCCACTGCTCACCGTGAGCGTCGTCCTGTGGAGCGGCGCCTCGATCCTGGGTGGCGTCGCCGGCAACTACGAGGACCTGCTGCTCTCCCGGCTGCTGCTCGGGGCGGTCATCGCCACGGCCGGGCCCGCCATCGCGTCGCTGACCGGCGACTACTTCGCTGCGGATGACCGGGGTCGTGTCTGGGCCTACATCCTGGGCGGTGAGATCGCCGGCACCGCCATCGGCTTCATCCTGATGGGCAGCATCGCCAGCCTGCTCAGCTGGCGGGTGTCGTTCATCCTGCTGGCCATTCCCGGGTTCTTCCTGGCCCGCTCGCTCTACCGGACCGTGCCCGAACCCCTGCGCGGCGGCCAGAGCCACCTGGCCCCGGGGGCCGTCGACCTGAACCCCAGCGAAACGGCCGTGATGCGGGCCGCTCGCGGGGAGACCAAGCAGGAGTCAGACCGAGCCAGCGAGCTGGCCCGCGAATGGGCCCGGCGCCAGGGGATTGAGCCCGACCCGCGGCTGGTGCTGCAGACCGACGCCCGGTCCATGTCGCTGGTCAGCTCAGTCCGCTACATCCTGAAGATTCCCACCAACCTGCTGATGATCATCAGCTCTTCGATGGGCTACTTCTACTTCCAGGGCCTGTCGACGTTCGCGCTGCTCTTCGTGCGCGGCCACTACCACCTGGGGCAGGCGGGAGCCGAGCTGATCCTGTTCCTGTTGGTCCTCGGCGCGCTGATCGGAACCCTGATCTCCGGGCGTCTGACCGACATCCTCCTGCACCGGGGCTACCTGGAGGTCCGGGTGTGGATTCCGGCCGTCTGCTACCTGGCCGCCGCCGGGCTGCTGATCCCCGGCCTCGTGGCCAGCCACCCGACGCCGGCCGTGTGGTTCGACGTGGGCGGCGCGGCATTTCTCTCGGCGGCCAATCCGCCGCTCAACGCCGCGCGCCTGGACATCGTGCCCTCGGGCCTATGGGGCCGAGCCGAGAGTACCCGCACGGTCGTCCGGTCCCTGGCCCAGGCTCTCTCGCCGCTGGTGTTCGGCGGCCTGACTCAGCTGATCGCCGGCATCGCCCCGGCCCAGGCGCCGGTGGGCACGCGGGTGCACGGGGTGATCGGGCCCAGCGAGGCACGCGGGCTGGAGATCACCTTCCTCGTGCTGCTGGCCACGCTGATCGCCGCCGGGGTGTTCCAGCTGCGAGCCCGCAAGACCTACGCCCAGGACATCGCCACCGCCGCCGCCTCTCAGGACGCCCAGGCGGCCACCCGGGTTCGTCCGGCCGAACCCGACCCTCGACAGGGGTGGTCCACGTAGACCACCCCTGGAGCCGGCACCCTCAGGCGTCCCGCATCCTCCGGTAACGGCGGATCAGGGCGTTGGTCGAGCTGTCGTGCTCGAGGTCCGGCTCGCCGTCTGACTCCAGCTCGGGGATAATCCGCTGAGCCAGGGCCTTGCCGAGCTCCACCCCCCACTGATCGAAGGAATCGATCCCCCAGATCACTCCCTGGGTGAACACGCTGTGCTCGTACAGGGCCACGAACGCCCCCAGGATCCGCGGGGTCAGCTCCTCGGCCAGGAACACGTTGGTGGGCCGGTTGCCCTCCATCACCCGATGGGGCGCCACCTCCTCGGGGGTGCCCTCGGCCCGCACCTCCTCGAGCGTGCGTCCGAAGCCCAGCGCCTCGGCCTGGGCGAACACGTTTGACAAGAGCAGGTCGTGGTGCTCGCCCAGCGGGTTGAGCGTCCTGGCAAAGCCGATGAAATCCACCGGGATCAGCTTGTTGCCCTGGTGGAGCAGCTGGTAGAAGCTGTGCTGCCCGTTGGTCCCCGGCTCCCCCCAGAACACCGCTCCGGTCTGGTAGTCGGTGGGGCGCCCGTCCAGGCGCACCGTCTTGCCGTTTGACTCCATGGTCAGCTGCTGCAGGTAGGCCGGGAAGCGCTTCAGGTACTGCTCGTAGGGCATCACCCCGTAGGTCTGCGCGCCCCAGAAGTCTCCGTACCAGACGGCCAGCATCCCGTGCAGGACGGGCAGGTTGCGCTCAAACGGCGCGGTCCGGAAGTGCTCGTCCATCTCGTGGAAGCCGGCCAGCATGTCGCGGAAGCTCTCCGGGCCGATCGCCAGCATCGTCGAGAGCCCGATGGCCGAGTCCATCGAGTAGCGCCCGCCCACCCATTCCCAGAAGCCGAACATGGTGTCGGTGTCGATCCCAAATTCCTTGACCTTCTCGGCGTTGGTGGAGACGGCCACGAAGTGCTTGGCGATCGCGCTCTCGTTGTGCAGCGCGGCCAGCGTCCAGTCGCGGGCCGAGCGGGCGTTGGTCATCGTCTCCAGGGTGGTGAACGTCTTTGAGGAGACGATGAACAGGGTCTCCTCGGCGTTCAGGTCCCGGGTGGCCTCGACGAAATCGGTGGAGTCGACGTTGGACACGAACCGGAAGGTCATGTCGCGCTTGGAGTAGTGGCGCAGCGCCTCGTAGGCCATCACCGGCCCCAGGTCCGAGCCGCCGATCCCGATGTTGATCACGTTGCGGATCCTCTGTCCGGTGTGGCCCACCCACTGACCCGAGCGCACGCGCTCGCAGAATTCGCTCATCCGGTCGAGCACCTCGTGCACCTCGGCCACCACGTCCTGACCGTCGACGACCAGCTGGGCGTCCCGGGGCAGGCGCAGGGCGGTGTGGAGGACGGCGCGATCCTCGGAGACGTTGATGTGCTCGCCACTGAACATGGCCCGCATGCGATCGGGCAGGTGGCACTCCTCGGCCAGCTGCAGCAGAAGCCGGATCGTCTCGTCGGTGACCCGGTTCTTGGAGTAGTCCAGGAAGATCCCGGCGCCCTCGCCGGTCAGCCGCTCCCCGCGATCGGGATCTGACCCGAACAGGTCACGCAGATGAAGATTCTCGATCTCCGGCTGGTGCTGTTTGAGTGCCTTCCAGGCGGGGAGTTCGCGCAGCGTGGGGATCTCGGTCAGCGGGCTGGTCATCGGTCCTCCAGGCGTCGGTGGGTCCACTGGGTATACCCGACCCGGCGCCGATCAGGCCGCGAACCTGGGCCAGCCAGAACGTGGCCCCGAGCAGCAGGGTGGCGAACAGCACCCAGCCCAGGGTAGTGGTGTCCAGACCGACGTACTTGAGGCCCGAGGCGAAGATCACGAAGGCGATCACCGGCCGGATGTAGCGATCGGGGACGCTGGAGGAGAGCATCGAGCCGATCAGCACGGCGGGCACGCTGCCGATGATCAGCGAGCCGGTCACGGCGAACTTCACGTGTCCGAACAGCAGCGCGCCGATCGCCGCGGCCAGCGTCAGCGGCACGGCCTGGGTGAGGTCGGTGCCCACCAGCTGCTTGGCCCCGATCGTCGGGTACAGGAACAGCAGCAGGATGATCATCAGCGAACCGGACCCCACCGAGGTCATGCCGACGACCACGCCGCCGAGCGCTCCGACAGCCAGCGTCAGGGCTCGGCGCGGTTCGATCTCGTGGACCCGCCCCGTGCGCTCCTGGCCCGTGCGACGGTCGAGCACGTAGCGCAGGACGATCGCCGCGGCGCCGGCCAGCAGGGCCACTCCCAGTGCGGTCTCGATATTGGTGACCGAGGATTTGGAGTTCCCCATCAGGTGGAGCAGATACGCGCCGAGGATCGCGAACGGGACGGACCCCATGACCATCCAGCCGACCAGCCGGAGATTGACCGTGCGGGCCCGGAGGTGAACGATCGCCCCGATCGGGCGCATCACCACCGCGGCCACCAGGTCGGAGGAGATCGCGGCGGCCGGCGTAACGCCGAACAGCAGGATCAGCATGGGGGTCATCAGCGCGCCGCCGCCCGCTCCGGTCATGCCGACCAGCAGGCCGATGACGGCGGCACCCAGGACGATGTAGGGGTCGATGTGCATTGCGGCTCACCTTCGCCGCGGGGGGCGACGAATGCGGCAGGTTAGCGGCCGCTTCCGCGTGGTTCGGCGATCAGCGGGTGACGCGCGAGAACAGCGTCATCTGCGAGTGAGCGCCGGCGGCGTTGGTGAACACCTGCTGGACGCCCAGCTGGCTGAGCTTGTGACGCTTGACCATCCGGTAGAGCCGCTTGGCCAGCTTGCGGTTGGTCACCTTGTAGACCAGCTTGACGTTGCCCGCTGTGACCTTGCGCGTGATCTGGCCCAGCACCCTCGGCGTGTGGCCGGGCTTTTCGATCGTGACGTTCCATACGGCGCCGCCACCGCTGCGGAAGCTGCCCAGGATGGCCAGCCCGGTGCACTTGGCGTGTCGTTTGACCCCGCAGAGCAGGGCGCGAGCTTTGATGTGGCCGGGAATGCTCAGGGCCGAAACGGTGCTGGGGACGAGGATCGTCGTGGTGGCGCTGCCCGTCCGGGACAGCGGATCGGTCACGGTGACCCGGACGGTGTAGGGGCCGCTGCCCGTGAAGGTGTGAGCCGCCGCAACCGCGTAGCTGCCGGCGCTGCCGGTCATCGTGCCCGTGCCGCTGGAGCCGTCGCCCCAGTTGATCCGTGCGGAGAAGCCGCCGGCGGACGCCGAGGTGTTTCCGTACCGCACGGTGGCGATCGTCCCGGTGAAGGTCTCGCCGGGCAGATTGAGGGTGCCCCGACCGGCCACCGTGAAGGTGGGTGTGCTGCCCACCGTGGCCGTGTTCTGGTCCGAGGCGGAGGTGGTGGGATCGTCGCCTCCGGTCACGGTCACCGTGATCGTGTAGGAGCCCGGGGTGGTGTAGGTGTGCTGCCCGGTGACGGTGAAGGCACCGGGAGTGCCGCTGAGCGCTTGGATGGTGCCGGTGGAACTTCCGCCGTCGCCCCAGTTGATCGTGGCTGTGTAACTCGAGGCCGATGGGCTCGTGTCGGTATTGGTGAACGACGCGATCTCTCCGGAGAAGCCCGAGCCCGCGATCGCGCTGACCGGTTGCGCCTGCACGGCCAGCTGACCCTTGCTGATACCGGCCGTCGAGGTCACGGTGGTGGTGTCGGCAGTGTTGGCGGTATCGGTGATCGTGATCGTGACCGTGTAGATGCCGGGGGAGGCGTAGGTGTGGTCGTCGCTCAGCGTGTACTGGTAGGGGGTGCCGGTGGCGTTGACGGCGGGGCCGGTGTCGGTGGGCGTTCCGTCACCCCAGTTCACGCTGGTCGTCCAGCCGCTCTGCCCGATCGAACTGCTGGGGTCGGTGAAGGTGGCCACCGTCGGGTCGCCCAGCGAGGTCTGCTCGGTACCGGTGAGGTTGCTCGCGCTGGCATTGACCTGCCCGGGGCCCTGGAAGTTGACGGTGGCCAGCGCCTCCTCGACGTTGCCCGAGGAGTTGGTGAAGCTCGCCGATACCGAGTCTGAGCCGGCTACCCCGCTGTTGTTGATGGTGAAGCTGGCCTGCCCGCCGGAGTCGGTGGTGGCCGACAGGGTTCTGCCGGTGTCAGGTCCGCTATTGACGGTGAACGTGACGGGCTCGCCACTGTCGGGGGTGCCGCCGGTGGTGATCGTGGCCGTGACGGTGGCGCTCCCGGGGCTGCCCGGAGAGGTGGGAACGCCCTGCGACACCGGCGAGAGCGAGATGTCCGAGCTGACGCTGACCCCGCCGCCGCTGACCAGGATGTACGGCGCGCCGCAGGCCCGCTGCAACGTCTGCACGTCGTTGGCGCAGTACTCGCTGGGGAACCCACTGCTGTTCGGCGCCAGGACGAGTGGCGTGTAGCCGGTGGGGAAGTTGGTAAAGGCCTCCTGCACTGAGCAGTTCCAGTCCGACAGCTCGGAGTCGGTCAAGCCGCCGGTCGGTCCGGTGGCGGCGACGATATTGACGCCGGTTGCGCAGGCGTTGACTGAGTCCCAGCCTTCGACGCTGAACTGCCCGGTGCCCTGGACCAGGCCGCCCAGGATCGGCACATCGGTTCCCGCGCCAGCCGTGTCGTAGCTGCAGCTCAAGTCGAGATACAGGCCTGTGGCCCCCGAAACGTCGCCCGCGTACGCCAGGCTGTTCTCCTCGAGCTGTGGAGCCTCTGGGGCGTTCCCCAGGAGGTAGTGCTTGGTCGGATCGGTGCCGATCAGGACCTTGTTGCCCCCACTGTTCATGACGGCGGGCTCCCAGGTGCCGGCGTTCTGCAGTGCGGCGGATCCGGGGCCCACCTGGTCCGTCTTGCAGCCGGAGTCGCCGATGATGAGCAGCTGGTAGGAGGCGAACTGGGCCTGAGTCATCGCGTCCCAGGTGGCGCCGTCAACCGTGGTGACCTGATACCCGAGCGCCTCGGCCTGCTGCTGCTCAAGGCTGCGCGTGTCGCCGCTGGCCCGGTCGGTGGCGCTCGATGCGATCGCGCTGTCGCTGAGCAGCAGCGCCTGGGGCTGGGTGCCGGCGCGCGCCGGCGCGGCTCCGGTCAGGCCCAGCAGAGCGCAGACGGCCAGACCCGCGGCCAGCGCGCACAGAAATGTGCGCCGGCTCGGACGAAACTCGAGGGGCATCCCCAGGGACATCGGCCCGCCTGGACGGTTCGTTGATGGCGGCGGGTGGGCGCTCGGCCTTTCGTCCAGGCCCTGGCAATTAGGTCCTGACCTTCCCGTCGGTCGACCGTCTTAGGGGAGACGACGCGATCCGCCCCCCACCCGAACCGCACATCCAGGATCGGTCACCCAGACCACAGGAGGCAATTCATGAAGTTCAAATATCAGGTAACCGTGCTGGTCGCGGGCCTCGCCCTCGGTGTGACGCCGGCGCTGGCCACCACCCACGGCAAGGCGCATAGCAACACGAAAACCGCCGCCAAGCTCTGCCACAACGAGTCCAAGCAGCACACCAAGGGTGTGAAGGGTACGCCCTTCTCGGTGTGCGAGACGGCGGTCACCAAGGCCGATAACGGCTCCACCAAGAGCCCTGGCCAGCTGTGCAAGGCCGAGAAGAAGATGGCCCACCACATGAAGGGCCAGAAGGGCACGCCGTTTTCTCAGTGCGTGACCGCGGCCGCCAAGGCCAAGAAGTCCGGAGGCGGGACCACCACGTCGACCACGGACACCACGACCACGACCGGGACCACCAGCACCCAGACCAGCGGCTCCTGAAGCCAAGCCGTTTGTCGGGTCTGGCGCCGGATCGACCCCGGGAACAGGACTCCTAGGTTCAACTCCGGTCCGAGAGCGAGGGTCCCGCCTTTCGAGGCGGGACCCTCGTGACTTTCTGGTGTCGTTTCAGGCCACGTCCGGGCAAAAATTCCTCAGCGGGACGCTGGCCCCATAGGCTGAAGTGGCACGCCACTTCTAGGGACTCTGGGGGTCCATGTGAACACCTATGTGATTCTTCGCCGTACCGGCTGGCAGTCGCCTGAGGAACTGCAGCAGGCCGCGGCCCGTTCCACCCGGGTAGGGAATGAGGAGATGTCCAGTGACATCCGTTGGATTCGCTCCTACGTCCTCGACGAGGGCAACGGTCCGGTGGGAACCGTCTGCATCTATCAAGCCTCCAGCCCTGAGGCGATCCGTGAGCACGCCTCTCGGGCCGACCTGCCGGTGGACGAGATCATCCCGGTGATGGACACCGTCATCGTGCGGCCTGACCCGGATGCCGTCCCCGCCTGAGCCGGGTTAGGGGCCGGGGTCAGTTGCCGCTCAGCGCGGTGGCTCTCGCCGCCCGCCGGGCGTCCGGAGTCAGGTCTGCGGATGCAGCCGCTCAAGCAGCAGGTGGTCGGTCCATTGGCCCCCGATCAGCAGGTACCGGCGGGCCAGCCCGATCTCGGTGAACCCGTTGGCCCGCAATGCGCCCAGCGACGCCAGGTTCGTGGGTTGCACGCCGGCATCCACGCGATGCAGGTGAAGCTCCCCGAATGCGGCGTGACAGCCCAGCGCGATTGCCCGCCTGCCGATGCCGCGTCCGCGGACCTCGGCGTCCAGCCACAATCCGAGCGTCGCGCTCAGCAGCGGGCCGCGGATCAGGTTGGACAGGCTGAGGGTGCCGGCCAGGCGTGAGCCCTCCCAGATGCCGAACCCGTAGCGCCGGTCCTCCCGTCTGGCCAGCTCCAGGCTCTGGCAGTACCGGCGCAGGACCGCCTCGCTCGGAGGGACCTCTCCGACCCCCGGGAGAACGCGCGCCAGGTTGCTGTGATTGCGCCCCCACAAACGCGCGAGCTGGGCTGCGTCTGAGCGCTGCAGGGGTCTGAGGCTCGTGCGGGTGGCTTGGTCCTGGGCAGCCGTGGCGCCGTTCTATCAGAACCGCACACGCGCGGAGACAAACCAGCGGCCGGCGAACAGCGTCTCGCCGTCGAGCTCCTGGGCCAGCTGCTCGGGCGAGAGGAAGCGCTTGTACACCTGGTGGCGCGATCCGTCGCTCAGCACGCGTTCCTCCCACCGCTCCGCCGGCGTGTCTTCCCGCCGCGCCGTGTCGACCACGACGAGCTCCCCCGCCACCCGCCGGGCCTCGGCCAGGAAGCGGGTGCGTTCGGTGGGCGGGAGGTGACCGTAGAAGTGTCCGGTGAAGACGCGGTCAAAGCTCGCGTCGGCCACCGGTAGGCACAGCGCGTCGCCCACCAGTGCCAGTCCGTCAGGCAGGCGCGACTGGGCGATCCGCACCATCTCCGGACTCTGATCCAGCCCCACCACGAACCCCCGCAGATGCCGGCCCAGGAAGGCGGTGCCGCAGGCCACGTCGAGTGTGCGCCCGGGGGACAGCCCCTCCACCATCTCCACGATCTGGGCCACCTCCTCGCCCCAGCCCGGGCGCGAGCGACTGGCGAACACGCCCTCGCCCGTGTACCAGTCGTCGTACTCGTGGGCCCGCTGGTCGTAGTAGGCGGCGGTACCCGGATCGGCGGCAAACGCGGGGTCCATCAAACCCAGTTTTGCGCAGTCGCGTCGTCCTATGCTTGGTAGTACGACTATGACCTTTGCTGAGCTTGATTCTGCCCCCGGACTGGCCCCCCGCCTTCCCGACGCGCTGCGTCTGGGCGCTGTGCACCTGACCGTCACCGACCTTGACCGGTCGGTGGCCTGGTACCAGGAGGCGCTCGGTCTGCGTGTACACGCACACGAGGCGACTCGGGCGGAGCTGGGTGACGGTCACGAGGTAGTGCTCGTCCTGCACGAGGACGCCCAGGCCCAGCCGGCTGGCCGCCAGGCCGGCCTCTACCACTACGCCCTGCTGTATCCGAGCCGCCAGGAGCTGGCCCGGGCCGCGGTGCGGCTGGCCGTCACGCGCACACCGATCCAGGGCGCCTCTGACCACGGGACCCACGAGGCGATCTATCTCCCCGACCCGGACGGGATCGGGATCGAGCTGGCCGCCGACCGCCCCCGCGAGGTGTGGCCGACACCCGAGGAGGAGTTCTCACGCGGGGGGCCGATGCCCCTCGATCTCGACTCGCTGCTGGGCAGCGTGGCCGGCGAGGATCTCCAGCCCCAAGTTGGTCAGGGCCTGCGCATGGGTCACGTCCACCTGCACGCCGGGGACGTGGAGCGCGGGCTCGAGTTCTACCGGGACCTGATCGGGTTCGAGCTGTGGGCCCAGCTGCCCACGGCTGCGTTTGTCTCCGCGGGCGGCTACCACCACCATCTGGCGTTCAACACCTGGATGGGACGCGGCGTGGGCCCGGCCCCCGAGCACAGCGTCGGTCTGCACCGCTGGACCGTGCAGTTGCCGGCGGCGGCAGACGTGGAGGCCGTGGCCGCGCGCCTCGAGGCGGCTGGCCTGTCGCCGGTCCGCTCGGCAGATGGCTTCGAGATCGCGGATCCCTGGGACATCCCCGTGCGCTTCGAGGTCGCGGCGTGAGCGGGCCCCAGGGCTCGGTCAAGCCTCAGGAGCCCGCGGCCAACCCGATCGATCCGCTGGTACGGATCGGCCACGTTCATCTGCGCACGGCCGACATCGACCGGGTGCGAGCGTTCTATGTCGACATCATGGGCTTCGATGTGGTCATGGAGGCTCGGGATGTCCCGGGCTGGGGGACCACGGGGGACCTGCTGTTCGTTTCAGCCGGTGGCTATCACCACCACCTGGGGTTCAACACCTGGAAGTCCCGCGACGGTGGACCGCAGCCCGACGGCTACGCGGGCCTTCACCACGTGGCGCTCAACTTCTCCACCCGGGCCGAGCTGGCCCGGACGGTGCAGCGCCTCGTCGACGCCGGAGTTCCCCTGCGCCAGCTGACCGACCACGGAACCCACGAGGCCGTCTACCTGTCCGACCCGGACGGAAACGACCTGGAGCTGGCCTGGGACCGGTCGCCCGACCAGTGGCCGAGCTTCACCGGGGACGTGTCGGCCTTCCTGGACGCTCCGCTCGAGCTGGACGATCTGCTGTCCGCCGCTGTCTGAGCGGTCGCTCAGACGCTCACGGGTCGTAGGTGTCGATCACCTCGTAGACCCCGGACACGTGCTCGTTCTCCACGAACGCTGACAGGTGGTCCACCCGCTGGTTCTCCTGCGCGTCGGCCTCCTCGCGCCAGCGGTGGTAGTCCTGGATGCTCATGTCGAACATCCCGAAGGAGATCACCTCGTCCTCGTCCCGGATGTTCCTGGCGTGGTAGGCGCGCTGGAAGTTGGGCGGCGGCGCGTCACCGGGATCCCAGGCGGTGCGGAACTGCTCCCAGGCCCCCGGCTTGAGCCGGCGAGCGGTGAACATCACGATCATCGGGACCTCCTTCTCGTGGCCGAGCGGTTCGGCCGGTCTATGTGGCCTGGATCATCGCGGGCCGCGATGGACGGCGCTGAGTTATTTCTCAGGCGGCCGGTTTAACGGCGCGCCTCTCGTCCATCGCGCAGGCACCCTACATCGGTCGAGATCGTCTAAGCCGGGCTCGGCTCGTCCAGCGGACGGTGACCCAGCTGGTCCATCACGCTCTCGAACACCTCGTGCGGCTGGGCTCCCGGAATCAGCACGCGCTCGTCGATCACCCAGGCGGGGACACCGCTGGCGCCCAGACCGATCGCGCGCTCGGTCTGGCCGACAACCTCTTGTAGGTAATGCTCGTTGTGGAGTGCCCGACTGATATCCGCTCCGTCGAGCCCGACCGCTAGGCCCTCGGCGTGCAGCACCTCCTCGGAGCCGATGTCGAGCCCCCGCGCCCAGTAGGCGTCGAACAGGCGCGGATGGAACTGAGCCAGCAGCCCCCGCTCGCGGGCCAGCTCGCCGAGCATCTGCGCGCGCCGGGAATTGGGGACCCGGTCCTGACGCTCGGCGTGGGGGAGACCGGCCTCGTTGAACATCGCGTTCAACCGGTCGCCGAAGCTCGTTCCGTACCGGGCCTCGAGCTCAGTCCGGGAGACTCCCTCGGGTGGGTACTCCGGGTGCAGGTCGAACGGTCGCCATTCGATCTGTGCGCCGAACCGGCGCTCCAGCCACGCCGCCCGCTCCAGGCCGACGTAGCAGAAGGGTCATATGTAGTCGCTCCATACAAGAACCCGGGGCGGCGCGGCGGCGGACTCGGACATCGCCGGGAACCTTACTCACCGGCCCAGCAGGTAGGCTCTAGTTAGATACCTTTACAAGACTTCGCGCCACCCCTTGACAGCAGCATCTTGGAGCGCATAGGTTGTCCCGATCTAGGAAACCTTCCTAACCATCTGTGCCGGTGAGCGCCGGCAGGTGCCGGACAGGAACTTGGACAGCTTGCTGGCTCCGTACCAGTCGATGAGCGACTTTTCCCAGCGCAGTAGGCGGCCCAGTTGGGGTCCGCGCCCATTCCGGCCTTCCCGTGACCACCCATGTCTGACCGACGGCTGGGCAGGGTGGATTGGCCCTGAGCGGCCTCCGGCCCAGCCACCCGCTTCGCCGCTGGTCCGCCGCAACGCGGCATCCACCTGCCCCTGCCCCGGGACAGCGCCGCGGCGGCGGGCGAGCGGGATCTCCGTGAGGTGATGGTCGGGCTGCGCCCCGAGTCATTCGAGATCGACGGGGATGGGGGCATCAACGCCGAGGTCGAGGTGGTGGAGGAACTCGGCGCCGATGCCTACGCGTTCTGCAACGCCCACACGGGAGACGGTGACACCAAGCTGATCGCCCGCACCGACTGGCGGCACCCGCCAGAGCCCGGGACCCGCGTTCGTCTGTCACCCACGCCGGCCGAAGCCCACGTCTTCGACCCGGCCACCGGCGAGCGGCTCGGAAGCTAGTGCCCGACGGGTTGTCTCGGTGACCGCCACATCCTCAGCCCGGCCCGCCATGCTGCGGGCACTCAACGAGCGCACGGTGCTCGATGCGATCCGCGCCGACGCGCCGATCTCTCGAGCCGAGATCTCCCGCCGCGTTGGCATCTCGAAGCCGACCGTCTCCCTGGCTCTGCGCACGCTGCTCGAGGCCAACCTGGTCCGGGAACTCGACGGCCCGCGCCAGCGAGGCCGCTACGGCGCCACCCTGTTCGAGGCGGTCCCGGAGGCGCGGCTGGTACTCGGATTGGACGTGGGGGCGCGGTTCCTGCGCGGAGCCATCTGCGATCTCGACGGCCGGGTGCGGGCCCGTCAGGATGTGGAGCGGGGCGGCGCCGATGCCGCCCAGCTGCTGGACGCCTGCGCCGAGTTGCGCAGCCAGCTGATCAGCGGCAGCGGCCTTGACCCCGGGGCCATCGACGGCGCCGTGATCGGCGTGCCCGGCGTGGTCGACCCCGACAGCGGGCGCGTGGGGCTGGCCGAGAACATCCCCGGTCTCGAGGGCATGCAGTTCGGCTCCGAGCTGCGCCGCCGGCTCGACGTGGAGGTGACGGTTCAGAACGACATCAACCTGGCCGCGGTCGGCGAACGGTGGCGCGGTGTCGCGCGCGGCGTGGACAACTTCGCCTTCTTGTCGATCGGCACCGGACTTGGCGCCGGGCTGGTCCTGCGCGGCGAGGTGGTGTCCGGCCACCGGGGGGCGGCCGGTGAGCTCGACTTCGCCCGGGCCGCCCCGGATCGCGACGCCGACGACCCGAGCGCCCCCGCCCTGTCTGAGCTGGCGGACCGGCTGGCGGCCGAGGATGGTCTGAGCAGTCTCGAGCCTCCATTTTCCGTCCCGGCCGTGTTCGGCCTGGCCCGCTCGGGAGACGCGGTCGCGCGGCTGGTGGTGGCCGAGGCGGCCAGGCGGATCGTTGTGCACATCCTGCCCATCGCCGCTGTGACCGACGTCGAGCTGGTCGTCCTCGGCGGTGGTATCGGCGCCAACGGCGACCTCCTGCTCCACCCGATCCGGCGCCTGCTGGCCGAGCAGCTCCCGTTCCCGCCCCGGGTGGAGGTGTCCATGCTCGGGGACGCGGCAGTGCTGACCGGCGCTCTGGCGATCGGGATGGACTCGGCGCTCGAGAACGCCTTTCATGACCGGGCTTGACCGATGGTCTCGCTGACCTTCGACGACGGTCCGGATGAGCGCTGGACGCCGCCCGTGCTGGATGCACTCGAGCGCGCCGCGGTCCAGGCCACCTTCTTCGTGGTGGCCGAGCAGATGGCCGAGCCGGTCGGGCCAGACCTCCTGCAGGCGATCGCCTCGGCCGGACACCGGGTGGAGGCCCACTGCTCCCGTCACCGACCGCACGACGAGCAGGATCGGGCCGAGCTGGCCCTCGATGTGGCCGGGCTGCTGGCGGCGATCGAGACCCAGGCTCTGCCGCGCCCGAGCATCTGGCGGCCACCCTACGGTCGCATCAGCCGGCCGGCGTCCTTTGAGCTCGCCGAGGAGAACGGTTTGCAGCTCGTGCTGTGGACGGCCGACCCGCGCGACTACCGGGACACCCCCGCCGAGGCGATGCTCGATCATCTTGCGCCGGCGCTGTATGAGGACTCGGTGATCCTGCTGCACGATTCTCGCCGTTACGCCTCGACCAGTGACAGCGCCGCCAACACCGTGGCGCTGATCGGACCACTGGTGGAGGAGGTGCGCCGGCGGGGTTTCGAGCTGGGACCGCTCGAGCATCCGGTGACCGGCCGCGAGCTTCGGCCGGGCGAGGACGAGCCCCTGGTTCCGTCGCCTGAGTTTTCGGACTAGCTGAGCAGCGTTGCCGCGGCGAACTCCGCCGCCGGGCGGGAGAACTCATCGTGGTGGGCCAGCATCGAGTGGGTCGCGCCCGGGATCAACCGGAAGTCGACCCGGGCTCCGTCGGCATCGTGCAGGCGCCGGGCCAGCTCGGCGGCCCGAGCCGGATTGGCCACCCGGTCGCGAGCGCCGTGGATGATCAGCATCGACTTGCCGCGGACATCTCCGACCGGGTCGGAGGGCAGCACCCAGGGGGCCAGCGCCACCGCGCTGCGCACCTCAGGCGCCGCAGCCGCCAGCAGGGCCGCCCGGCCGCCGAGCGAATGGCCGACCAGGCAGCAGGGCAGGCTCCGGCCCAGCCGCCCGAACACCTGTCCGAGTGCCCACCGCGCGTCGTCCACCGGAGTATGCGTGCTCTCCCATCCGCGCCGCGCGTTCAGCAGGCGGAAAACGGCCAGGCGGTCGCGTCCGGCGCGGGCGATCCGCCGGGCGATCGGAATCATGCGCAGCACCGACAGCTGGGTCGGGCTCACCATCAGGTTCTCGCCGCGCCGCGCGCCCCCGTGCAGCACCACGACCAGGCCTTGGGGGTGGTCGGGCAGGGCGACCGGGATCAGCTGGGGCTTGAGCTCCACGGACCTCCTACGCGAGCGGGGTGGGGGCGGATCACCGCCCGAACCCTAGAGCGGGTCAGGACGGACGCTAGGACGCGGGAGTGGCCGGGGCGACAGTCCGCAGCGTGTCGGTGCCGTCCACCGCGGAGTAGGTGGCGGTGACTGTCTCCCCGGCGAACATGCTGCCGGCCACCAGGCCGGCCAGGGGGCCGGTCGACAGCGTCACCGGAGCTCCTGAGGCCGGCTGAACCATCAGGCTGCTGCCGTCCGGCGCCACGCTGGCGACCGTGCCGGTCAGCGAGCTGGCGCCCGGATAGGAGATCCCGGTGGCCACCAGGGTCCCGTACTGGGTGGCGTGGTAGGTCACCGACATCGGCTCCCCGACCTGGAACTGGTCAGCCAGACCCTGCAGGGGGCCGGGCCGGAAGCCGATGCTCTGGCCGCCCGTGCGGCTATGAACCACCGAGCTGACGAAGTGGTAGCGCTTATAGGTACGGCTGAAGGCGTCGGGGGTCGAGCCGTCCAGCCAACCGGGGCCGCCCTTGGCGTTGCCCGCGCTGCCGCCGGCCGAGGTCCCGAAGAAGCGCCCGTTGATGTTCATGAAGATGTGGACGCCCGGGTCGTCATACAGGGTCACCTGACTGGGGCCGTGACCGGCGCCCTTGGCGATCATGTGCGCGGACCGGAGCTCCGAGATCACCCCGGAGTCGCCGGGAACGCCGCCGGCGGCCGGCCACAGGTCGGCCCCGGCCAGCACCGCGGCCACCGACCCCGAACAGTCAAACCCTCGGCGGTGACCGTTGTGGCCCGGGCCTGGGCTGCCCACGCTGGGCACTCCGGCTTGGGCGTGACCCCCGCCCCACACGTATGGATAGGTCTGAGCGGCCAGGTGATTGGCGGTGGAAATCAGGGGACGGGTCACCCCGCGAGACCGGCCCGCGGTCTGGAGGACGAAGTCGGAGAGACCGAGCAGCTGCAGTTTGCCCTTGACCGTCGAGCTGCTGGTGGCCGCGTCTGCGGCGGCGGGGAGGCTCAGGGTGCCCAGCGACAGGGCGAGCAGCAGCGGGAGCAGGCGGAGGCGACGTCGGTTCAGCGGCACGCCATATGGCTCGGCCACCGGGCCGCGATCCCGTTAGCCGCGCCGCTAGATCCTGGCCGCCCGTCCAGGCCAGATCAGCGAACGGTTCGTTTGCTGACCGCTATGGCCTCCAGTCTGGCCGGGGACGGATCGCCGGCCAGCTGGCCGGCGATCCGCTCGCGCACCGGCCCTGACAGCTCGCCCCCCAGCAGCACGCGGTTGCCGCCCCGTCCCTTGATGCGCCACACGGCCGGGAACGCGCCGCTCAAGGTGCGGGCCACCGAGTTCGCCTCTCGCTCCGCGCGGTCGTCGACCAGGTTGACGAGCAGCCGCGGCGCCACCCGAGCGGCCTCCCGCACGCCCGGTGGCGAAATCAGAGCGGGTGGCACCGTCGCTCCCTCGAAGGCATCGATCACCACCGCGTCGAAGCTGGCCGAGGCCTGGCCGGCCAGGAAGGTGCCGCCCTCGGCGTGGCGGACACGCAGCCCCGGCATCCGCCGCAGCCCCAGATGCTCCCGGGCCATGGCCAGCACCTCGCCGTCCACCTCACATACCTCCTGGCGGCCGTCCGGGTCCCGCGCGGCCAGCGCTCGCGGCAGTGCGCAGGCGCCGCCGCCGATGTGGAGGTTGCGCTTCGCCCGCACGGCCAGCAGCACGATGCGCATCCACCGCAGGTAGTCGAACTCCAGGTGGGCGGGGTCGGCCAGATCGACGTATGAGGCATCCATATCGCGCTGGCGCAGCAGCCGGCCCGACGGACGTTCGGCGTCGCGCACGGCGATCAGCTCACCGCTTCGAGCCAGCTCGCGAGGTGGCGGGCGCCTCCGGCTCACGAATTCGCCTCCGGGCCTGGGCAGCCCGGTTTCGGTCGGAGCGTCTCGCGGAGCGGTAGGTCCCGCACCGGGCGATCTTCTCAGGCACCTCCGGCGGTTTGCACAGTCCGGGGTAATCACGGACTACGTCATTTGGGGGATGTGCCGATAAATGGCGTTAAGGATGATCGCCGGAAAGCGATGACCGCGGTAAATGTCACAACCGAGCTATGGGCCTCGACGCTTGATGCGTTGATGGATGCCGCATCCGCTGTGCTGACCGCCGAGTCACTCCAGCAGACCCTGCTGCGGGTGGCCCAGGGCCTGGGCCGGCTGGTGCCGTTCAACGACCTGACCCTGTACGAGATCGATCGGGCCGCCGGGATGTTCGTGCCCATGTTCGCGTTTGGAAGCTATGCGGATGAGGTCATGGCCCAGCGCTTTCCGCTGACGCGCGGCATCACCGGCGCCACCCTGCGTGAGGGTCGCGTGCGCAACGTGCCCCGCAGCGATCTGGATCCGGCCGCCGAGACAGTGCCCGGGACACCGGATGAGCCCGAGAGCATCGTCTGCGTGCCGCTGGAGGTGGCGGGGCGGACGATCGCCATGCTGAACGTGTACCGGTACGGGGAGGACCCCACCTTCTCCGACTTCGAAGCGCTGATCATCGAGCGCTTCGGGATCATCGTGGCCCTGGCGCTTGACTCGGCCCGCCAGCGCGACCTCCTGCGCACCCAGGCCGATACCGACGAGCTCACCGGCCTGCTCAACCGCCGCGCCTTCAACCTCCGCCTGGACAATCTCCTGCAGCGGGCCCGGCTGGGCTCCATGCCGCTCACGCTGATCGAGGTGGACATCGACGGCTTCAAGCTGATCAACGACCGGTTCGGCCACGCCGCCGGGGACACGGCGCTGGTGGCCGTGGCCGAATCACTGCGCTCCTCCGTGCGGGAGGGTGAGTTCGTGGCTCGAATCGGGGGAGAGGAGTTCGCGATTCTCCTGCCCGGCGTCGATCATCTGGCCGGGCTCAAGGTGGCGGAGCGCTGCCGCCGGCAGCCCACCGCCGACTGGTACACCGGGGCGCCACTCACCCTGTCGGCCGGAGTGGCCACCTACCCGGTGCACGCCATGGACCCCGAGGAACTGCTCCACGCCGCCGATACGGCGCTGTACGCGGCCAAGAGCGCCGGGCGCAACCGCGTCGTGATCGCGTGTGACCCCTCCCCAGGAGTTGTCGATCGGGCGTAGGGTTCGGACCGTGTACTTCGCGGTCCGGCTCGAGCGTGGCGGCCGGTAGCCACCGTGCTCACCGGATTCGGCGCCACCGCGGTCACGTTCATGATGGTGATGTACGCGCTCGAGCGCCGTCACCGCGGGTTCGTGCTGGCGTTTGCCTGCGGCTGCGCGCTCTCCAGCGCCTACGGCTTCCTGGCCGGCACCTGGCCGTTCGGGGTGGTTGAGGCGATCTGGTCCCTGGTCGCCGTTCAGCGCTACCGGTCGGGTCGGGAGGAGGCCTAGGGCTGGGCGGTCTGCAGGTCACACCAGGCCAGGATGTCTCGCGAGTGCGTGAGGACCGTGCCGTCGGACAGCCTCAGCGCGGGGAGCTTGTTCGAGCCGGTGACCGCCCGCAGCTCTTCACGCGAACCCTTGCGGAGGAAAGGAATCGGGCTGCCGTGGGCGGCGATCACCTTCTCGTAGACGATGCCGTCGGCGCGCATCCTCTCCTGAACGCGCCGGCACGGATGCAGGCGCGGGCCGCCATCGTCTCCGTGGCATACAAACAGGGTCGGAATCTGGCTGGTGGACGTGCTCGGTTCCTCAAAGCTCATGGGCTGCTCCTCGGCTCGCTAATCGGTTCCCTCCTTCGGACCCGCTTACCGTCCCAGATTCATCGAGGCCGTGAGCACGCATTACGATCGCCGCGTGGTCGACCCGCAGCCGAGGCCTGAGCTGGCGGACGTGTTACGGGCTCGGCGCACGCCCGGGTTGGTGGTGCTGGAGGGATTTCACGCCCTCAAGCACGCCATCCGGTTCGAGGCGGAGATACTCGGCGTCTGGACGGCTGATCCTCAGGGGATCGAGGAACTGCGGATACGGCTGGCCCCGGACATCCGGATCGCCGCGGAGGTGGTCTCCCTCGCCTCCCTCCAGGAGGTGGTGCCGCGCGGCCAGGTCGTGGCGGTGGCCCGGCGGCCGGCCCAGGCGGATCCCGACACGATCCTGGCCGGACCCGGCCAAGTGGTCCTGCTGGAGGACCCGCGGCATCTGGGCAACCTGGGAGCGGTGATCCGGGTGGCCGCAGCCGCGGGTGCCGCCGCTGTGATGACGACCGGCCGCCAGGATCCCTGGCATCCCGACGCTCTGAGGGGAAGCGCGGGCCTGCATTTTGCCCTCCCGGTCCACCATCTGCGCGCGATCAGAACCGGGGACCGCCAGCTGGTGGCACTCGACCCCGAGGGCGAGCCGCTCGTGCCAAGCGACGTCCCGCCGGCGGCGATCCTGGCTTTCGGAACCGAGCGAGACGGTTTGAGCGAGGAGCTGCTGGCCCGGGCCGGGCGGCGGGTGGCCCTGCCCATGGCCCCTGGGGTCTCGTCCCTGAACCTGGCCACGGCCGTGGCCGCCACGCTATACGGGCTCCGGCTCGGGCAGTGAGTGAGGCGGTCTGTGTAAAATGTCCGAAAGTCGGTCGGCTTTTATGCCAATCCTGCTCATGACGCCCGTGAACCACGACCATCTTGAAATCCTCCCCGGAGCGATGTGCTGGCT
>DASZNA010000134.1:0-26491 GCA_035551655.1 Solirubrobacteraceae bacterium | reverse complement strand
ACCATCGAGCCGCGCATGATCCGGCTGATGTACGGCGTGACGGCGAGGATCAGCGTGGCCGCGGGCAGGACCACGTCGTTGAGGTGCTGCCACGCGTGCTGCCCGGGTGGGATCAGCGAGACCGCGGGGAGCAGATGGAATATCGAGACGGCGAACACAAGCACGAGCACGATGCCGATCACGAACTCGGGGAGCGCGGCGAAGATGAGGGAGATCATCGAGCCCACGTAGTCAGGCGCCCGGTCGCGCTTGATGGCCATCCAGCAGCCGAGCGCGATCGACAGCGGGATGGCGATGATCGCCGAGATCAGCACCAGGAACGCCGAGTTGGCAATGCGCCCGGACAGCAGCTGGCTAACTGGCTGCTGCGTGGCCGCCGAGGTGCCCAGATTGCCGCTGACGATTCCGCTCAGCCAGTGCCCGAACTGGGACACCACCGATTCGTTGAGATGCAGCTGCCGGGTCAGGGCGGCCACCCGTTCCGGCGTGGCCGTCTTGCCGAGGATCGCCGTGGCGGCGTTCCCGGGCAGCGCCTGGGTAGCCGCGAACACGATCACCGCTACCAAAAACAGCGTTAGCACGCCGAGGACCACCCGCCGCGCTATGAACCTGGTCATGTCGTCCTCCGCACTGTCATACCTCGCTCACGACTCGCTCGGCCCGCTCCAGCCAGCTGGGCGAAATCTCCACTCCCCATCCGGGGCCGTCCGGCACCGGCACGCAACCATCCTCCACGGTCAGGGCGGGTGAGAACAGCCCCACCTGCCACGGGTAATACTCATCCGGTTCGATCGAGAATTCGAGATAGGGGCCGGCGTTCGGGATGGCTGCCAGCAGGTGCAGCGTGAACACGGTGACCAGCGTCAGGTTGGCGGAGTGCGGCGTGCACACCATGCCGGCCGCGTCCGCCATCTGGGCCACCGACAGCGCCCGGCTGAGTCCGCCCACGTAACAGACGTCCGGCTGGACCACATCCACAGCATGCATCTCGATCATCTGCCGCCAGGTGGGCAGCTGGCAATCCTGCTCGCCCCCGGTTACGTCCATTTCGAGGGCTTCAGCCACCTCGGCCGTCCACACGAGCTCCCAGTACGGACAGGGCTCCTCGAAGTGCACCACGCCGTGGTCCTGCAGGAATTGCCCGACCTCGATCGCCCTCCCCGGCGTGTAACAGGAGTTGGCGTCGACCAGCAGGTCCACGTCGTCGCCCAAGGCCTGGCGCACGGCCGGCACGATCGCCTCGGTGCGACCCGGCCATTCGTCCTCGTCGTGCCCGTTCTCGCGACCGATCCGGAACTTGAACGCGGTGAACCCGTCGCGATCCCGCAGTGCCGCGAATCGCTCCGCTTCATCCTCGGGACTGATGTCGCGGCGCATGCTCGAGGCGTAGGCCCGGATCGCCCTGGGGTGTCCCCCCAGGAGCTCGCACACGCTCGCCCCCTCCAGCCGTCCACGCAGGTCCCACAGCGCTGTGTCCAGCCCGCCCAGGGCCCGGCACATGTACGAGCCAGGGAACTTGTGCTCGCGCTCCGGAATCGTCGTGATCAGGGCGCCGTCCAACGCGTCGGCGCCTAGCGCGTGCGGTGCCACCTGACGGTGGAGCACCGCCGCGCTGATGTCGGCGTTGTAGGGCGCGAGCTGACCCCAGCCCTCGCTGCCGTCGTCGGCTCGCACCCTCACCACAGCCACATCTCGGTTGCTGTAGGTCTCGATCGCCTCGATCCTCACCCTCAGGCCTTGAAGCCCACGTCCTTGAGGGCCGGGCCGAGCAGGAACGTGGCCTGCAGGCCCGCCGGGATCCCTCCGACCTTCGAGCCCGCCCCAAAGGTGAAGTTGGGGAAGAAGGCGATGATGTAGCCGCCCTCGTCGTACTCGATCTTCTGAGCCTCGTGGATCAGGTCATCGCGCTTGGAGGCGTTGGTCTCGGCTCGTGCCTGCTGGATCAACTTCTTGAATTGCGCGTTGTCCCAGTGTGTCTCGTTGAACGGTGAGTTGGGGAGACTTCCCTGAGCCACCTGCGAGAGGTAGCGGCGCGGGCCCCAGAAGTCCATGGCGAACGTGTACTTGAGGTACTGAGACCCGTAGAAGTCGGTCGACTTGTTCAGGTTTACCGTCACACCGGCCGCCTAGGCCTGCTGGGCGAACACCTGCGATTCCTCCGGAACCCCGGCCAGAATGGACCCGGTGACCAGCGTCACCGAGAGGTTCTCGTGACCCGCCGCCTTGAGCAGCGACTTCGCCTGCTCGATGTCCTGGTGGCGCTGGGGCAGCGAGCTGTCGTAGCTCGGGTCGAACCGTCCGTACACATCGTTGCCCACCTGGCCGTGGCCACTCAGCACCTGCTGCACCATCTGCGGGCGGTTGACGATCAGCCGCATGGCCTGCCGGACGCGCACATCGTTGAACGGGGCCTGGTCGACCCGCATGGTGATCGGCAGCCAGCCGCCGGCGGGGTTGTCGTACACCACCGCGTTGCCGTTGCTCTGAACCTGCGGCAGCAGCTCGGTCGGCACGGTGTCGGCGATATCGATCTGGCCCGCCAGCAGCGCGTTGACCCGCGCCGTGTCGTCGGCGAAGTCGATGATCGTCAACTGGTCGGCGTAGGGCTTGCCGGACTGCCAGTAGTTCGGGTTCTTCACGAACACGCTCTGCTGGCCCGGCGTGAAGCTCTGGTACTTCCACGCCGCCGTGCCCACCGGGCTCTTGGGGTTGTAGTCGGTCGGAACGATGTTGTTGAAGTACTGACCCAGGTCGTCCACGAAGCCCGCGTTGGCGAACTGGAGCGGCACGCGTACCGTCCTCGAGTCCATCTTCTTCATGCCCTTGGCATTGATGTAAGAGATCGAGGCAGCACCGGTGCCGGGGCTCTTTGGATTGACGATCCGGTTGATCGAGAAGATCACGTCCTCGGCGGTGACCGTCTTGCCGTTGGTGAACTCCACGCCCGGACGCAGCCGGATGTCCCACATGGCCGCGTTGCCGCTGACGGGCTCGATCGACTCAGCCAGCACCATCTGGGTGCCCTTGAAGTCGGGCGTCGGCGCAGCCAGCGGCTCATACAGGGCCGAGATGCGCACGATGTCGGTGTCCGCCACCGCGTTGTGGGCGTCGATGACGTCCTTAGCGCTACCGCCGGTGGCACCCACGCGCAGGTTGCCACCCGACTTGAGCTTGGCGGAGCTGGTCGAGCCGCCGCCGCCCCCGCCGCCGGATCCGCCGCCGCTGGAGCCTCCACCACAGGCGGCGAGCAGGCTCGGCGTGCCCAGCAACACGGCTCCGCTGGCGGCCCGCTTGAGCAGGTCTTTGCGGGTGATGCCCGACAGGTCCGGCGGGCGATTCTCAGGTTCCTTTGACATGTGCGTTCCTATCTCTCCCTCTCGGTTTGTCAACTCGCCGGGACTCCGCCCCGACGTCCTTGGCTTCACTGCTAAGTCTGTGCGCCGGCGGCCACCTCCGAACCGTCGAACACGACCACCTGGCGTGCCTCGGTGCCGTCTCGCAGCCGTCCGAACGCGTGGTTGAGCTCGCTCAACCCGATCCGGCGGCTGACCAGCTCGTCCAGTTGCAGCTCTCCATCCAGATAGAGCGTCACCAGCTCCGGGATGTCTGAGGTAGGTGAGGAGCCGCCCAGATAGCAACCGCTGATCCGCTTCTCCTCGATCAGCGGACCGGCGTCGAGCGTCAGCTTGGTCCCGGTCCGCAGCGTCCCGATGACCGTGACCATCCCGCCCACGGCGAGCGATTGCCAGGCCTGCTCGATTGTCTCGCTGCGCCCGGCGGCCTCCAGGGCATGGTCCACGCCGTGGTGGTCGGTGACCTCCCCGATCGCGGCGGGGACGTCGCTGTGATCGGTGGGATTGATCGCGTGGGTGGCTCCGACCGCCCGAGCGAGCTCCAGCTTGGACGGCGGCACGTCGACCGCGATGATCTGCTGCGCCCCGGCGATCCGGGCCCCCTGGATCGCGCTCAGCCCGACGCCTCCGCACCCGAACACGGCCACCCGATCCCCGGGCTTCACCCTGGCCGTCCGAAGGGCTGCGCCGAAGCCGGTGAGCACAGCGCAACCGATCAGCGCCGCGCGATCCAGCGGCATGGCCGAGTCGATCGGCGTCAGGTTCGACTCACCAACAACCGCATACTCGGCAAATGAGGAGACGGTGAGGAAATGGTTGAGGCGCTGCTCGCCGTCGTGCAGCCGGCTTGAGCCGTCGAGCAGATTGCCCTGGCTCATCGCCTGGGCCGCCCGCAGGCAGTGGTTCGGCCGCCCGCTCAGGCAGTTCACGCACTGCCCGCACGACGGCAGGATCGTGATGACCACGTGGTCGCCGGCGCTTACGGACTCGACCCCATCGCCGGCGGCCTCGACGACGCCGGCCGCCTCGTGTCCCAGCACGGCGGGAAACGGGACCAGGGTCCGCTTGCCGTCCAGCGCGTTGAGGTCGCTGCCGCACAAACCCGAGGCGCCGATCTTCACCAGGACCTCGCCGGCTTTGGGCTCGGCGAGGTCCACGTCGCGCACCTCGACGGGCTGCGACGGCCCAGACAGGACCGCGGCTTTCATGCGCATGCCCGGGCTCCTGGTTTCCACGTCTCAGTCACACCGGCTCCCCGATCGGGCGGGTCCGGGCCATCCGGTGAAGCTCGCCGGCGATCAGCTGCGCGGAGAGCCGCAGGTGCCCGCGGATCTTCTCGTCGGTCTCCGGGTCGCGGCTGGCGATCGCGTCGAACAGGATGCGGTGGTCGCCGGCGTAGTCGGTCAGCGGGTAGACCGGCTGGTGGTGCATGAGCATCTGCGCCTCGGCGGCCAGCGTCTCGTGGGCGCGGGTTAGCCGGGGACTTCCGGCCAGAGCCACCATCTCCCGGTGGAAGTCGAGGTCGGCCGTCACCAGCTCGGTCCCGGCCGGGAGACGCTCGGGAGTGCTCGCCGCCGCCAGGATGACCCGGCGAAGCCGCGACTCCAGCCCGTCCAGGTCCAAATCAGTGGTGCGCTCGAACGCCTGCCGCACCGCCGCCACCTCGATCGCCTCGCGGGCCAGATATACGTCAAACGCCTCGTGCTCGGTGATCGAGCGGACGAACGCGCCGCGATTGGGGCGGTGCTCGACCAGACCCTCGCCGATCAGGTGGCGAACCGCCTCGCGCACGCTGCTGCGCCCGGTGCCCATCACCTTGGCCAGGGACGCCTCCCGCAGCGGCTCGTTAGCCCCGATGCGGCCGGTGATGATGGCCGTGCGAAGCTCAGCGATCACCTGCTCAGTGGTGGATCGCCGTTGAACGGCATTGAGGCCCCAGGGGCTGTCGCTTGACACGAGACACCCTCTCCTTGTAGGAGAACCTACGTTCAGACAATCCGAAATGTCAAGCCCCGATCGGTGAAGAGTTGATTTCGAACCCCACAAAGTCCCCCAATATCCTGGTTTTGATGGCCGACCAGCTGGCCGCCCAGTGGCTGCCCGTGTACGGCTACGGAGCGGTACACGCGCCCCGGATCGAGCGGCTGGCCTCCCGGGCCACGGTTTTCGATGCCGCCTACTGCCCCTCCCCGCTGTGCGCTCCGTCGCGGGGGGCGATGATGACCGGCCGCTACGCGTCCCGCATCGGGGTGTATGACAACGCGGCCGAGCTTCCGGCCACCGTACCCACCCTGGTTCACCACCTCCGCGGCGCCGGATACCGCCCGCTGCTCTCGGGCAAGATGCACTTCGTCGGCCCCGATCAGCTGCACGGCTTCGAGCGCCGACTGACCACCGACATCTATCCGGCCAGCGCCGACTGGGTCCCAGATTGGGCGCGCTCCCTGGCCGATCCCATGGCCTGGTACCACACGATGGAGAGCGTGCTGACGCCCGCGCGGTGCGTGGCCAGCATGCAGACCGACTACGACGACGAGGTGTGCTTCCAGTCGGTGCGGGCTCTGCGCGACCTGGCCCGCTACGGCGACGACGAGCCATTTCTGCTGGTCTCCTCGTTCACCAACCCCCACGACCCGTGGGAGATCCCGGGGCGCTACTGGGATCTATATGACCGCGACGCGGTCGCGCTGCCGTCGGTTCCCGCCCTGGACGATGATCAGCTTGACCCCCACAGCCGGCGCCTGCGGGCAATGTCCGGGGCCGACCAGGTGAAGCTGAGCGATGAGCAGATCCGCCGGGCCCGCCACGGCTACTACGCGGCGATCAGCTATCTGGACGAGCGGATCGGCCAGATCCTGGATGCCCTGCAAGACACCGGCCTCGAGGACTCGACCTGGGTCGTCCTGACCGCCGACCACGGTGAGTTTCTGGGCGAGCGGGGCCTCTGGTACAAGATGTCGTTCCTGGACCCATCGGCCCGGGTGCCCCTGATCGTGCGCCCGCCCGGGGGCGAGCCGGGGCGCCACGTGACCGACCCCGTCTCATTGCTCGACCTGGGGCCGACGCTGCTCGAGCTGGCTGGGTGGGGGGACGATGATCGCGCGGCCGTTCGTATGGATGGCGCGAGCCTGGTTCCGCTGCTGGAGGGCGAGGATTCGGCGCGGGCGCCGGTGATCTGCGAGTACCACGCCGAGGGCGTGACAGCACCCGCGGCGATGATCCGCGACGGCGCACTGAAGCTCATCGTGTGCGAGACCGATCCCGACCAGCTGTATGACCTGTCGAGCGATCCGGCCGAGCTGAGCAACCTGGCCGGGGACCCGGCCTACGCGGACCGGCTGGCGCGCCTGCATGAGGAGCTCGAGCGCCGGCTTGACCTGGGCGCGATCCATGCCCGGGTGCTGGCCAGCCAGCACGACCGGCGGCTGGTCGAGCGGGGACTGAGCCGCGGTGTGCAGACGGCGTGGGATTACGAGCCCCGGGTCGACGCCTCCATGCAGTACGTCCGGGCCCGGTCTGACCTGTACGAGCTTCAGCGACGGGCCCGGATGGAGATGCCCTGACATCTCCGGGAGGCCTCAGGTAGCCCGTAGCTTTTCCCAAACCACCTGGTCTGGCGCGCAAATCGACACCGCCCCTGGCGGTTTGCGCGCGGCACCAGGTTTTTCATGGTCTGGCGCGCAAATCGCCCGCTTCCGGACCGGTTTGCGCGCTGGACCACGTACCGGCCCCCGGCACCTTCCAGAGGGAGCGGCCGGTCAGGCCAGGGCCGGCTGGTGCAGGTGGCGCCGGCGGCTGATCAGCCAGAAGGCGGCCAGCACCCCCGGCACGATCGCCGCCAGGTAGCCGATCCCGGGACCGCCGTGCCCGGCCAGCATCCCGGCGAGCAGCGGGGACAGCACCAGCCCGATCGCCCAGGTCGAGTTGAGTAGCCCGATCACGGAGCCGCGCGCGATGTGGGCGTCGGCGGCCGCCCGGGTGGCCAGCGGGAAGGCGATCGTGCTGATCGTCGCCCGGGGGACCGTCGAGATGAGCAGGACACCGACGAGCACCGCGGGCGTGGCCTCCAGGCTGGCCGGCAGCAGCGACACGGACAGGATCAGCGTGGCCGCGGTCGCGCCGCCGATCGTGAACAGCCGCCGCGTGCGGGTGACGCTGCCGCTGGCGATCACGTACACGATCGCGGCGATCGAGAAGATCGCCCCGGTGGCCGCGGTCGACACCCCGGACCGGTGCAGATCCAGGGGCACGAGAAGCTGGGTCACGCCGTTGACGGCGCCGACCACGGCCAGCGCCACCGCACCCACGAAGATCCCGGGGGACCGGGGGGCGTCCACGGCCATGGCCCGAACCGAGTCGCGGGTGGCCGAGGCGGTCGAGGTCCGGACGGCCGGCTGGCGTAACAGCACGACGGTGACGATCGCCGCCGAGATCGCGGCCAGCAGAAACGGAGCCGACAGCCCCACCACCTGGGCCAGGACGCCGCCGAGCCCCGGGCCGGCGGCCAGCCCGGCCGCTGAGCTCGTGGCCACAGCTCCGAGGGCGCGTCCCCCGTTCTCGTCCGGGTCGGCGTCGGCCAGCCAGGCCGTGGCCGTGGTCCAGACGATCCCGTAGGCCAGCCCGAACATGAGCCGGCCCGTGATCAGGGCGGCCGGGGTCAGCAGAGCTTGCAGGGCAGCGCCCACCATGAGCAGCAGGGTGGCCCCGACGGTGACCCGCTTGGCCCCGAACCGATCGGCGATCAGCCCGGCGGGGGCCGAGATGGCCAGGGTGGCCAGGCCGGGCGCCGCGATCAAAAAGGCGCTGACGCCGGAGCTCAGGTGGTGCAGGTGCGAGAGCTCGGGCAGCAGCGGGACGAGCGCCGTCTGTGTGGCCGAGGCCAGCAGCAGGATCGCGTGAACCGCCACGACGAGCGGTCGAGGCCGGTGGGCGGCGATGGAGCGGAGCTTTTCCACGCACCGAACTGTAGATGCGCGATCTTACTCATAGAATGAGAGTATGGGACCCGAACGAACAGATGGATCGATCGTAAATCGGGTGGAAATGCGGGAGCTGCGGGCGCTCGTGGCGGTGGCCGACGAGGGGTCGTTTCGCGGCGGAGCCACAGCCCTGGGCTACACGCAGTCGGCCGTCTCTCACCAGATCGCCGAGCTCGAACGGGTGATCGGCACGCCGCTGTTCACCCGCCCCGGCGGGCGGGGGCGGATTGCGCTGACCCCGGCCGGGGAGGCCGCCTACCGCCACGCCCGGCGGGCGTTGTCCGAAGTCGACGCGCTGGGTGCCTCGGTGTCCGCTGCGCGCCGCGGCGAGAGGACCGTGATTCGGGTCGGGGTGTTCCAGACCGCGGCATCGGAGCTCCTGCCGACCGCTCTGCGTCTGCTGCGCGAGGAGTGGCCCGGCATCGAGGTGGTTCTGGCCCAGACCGACGAGGATCCCCGGACCATCGAGTGGCTGGCCCAAGGTCGGCTGGACCTGGCCCTCACGCTCAACCAGCAATCCGACGAGCGCATCGAGGTGATCCCGCTGTTCGAGGATCCGTGGGTCATCCTCACCCGCCGGGACAGCGAGATCGCCTCGGCCCGGCGCCCCTCCTTCGATCTGCTCGATGGCGCCGACGTAGTGGCGTGGACGAAGCTGTGGGGAATCCAGACCGAGCTCGAAGCGGCCTGGCGCCGCCGGGGGATCAGCCCGCGCGTGGTGTACCGCACGGATGACAACCTGGCGCTGCAGCGGTTCGTGGCCGCCGGTCTGGGCGACGCCTGCATCGGCCGACTGGCCGCCGAGCGGGCGGTCGAGTCCTCGCTGACCTGGCTACAGCCCCAGGAAAGCCTGACGCCTCGCCTGATCGCTCTCTGTCACCCGCGCCGGCGCGAGCTGGCCGAGGCGGCGGACGCGCTCAGCACGGCGTTGCGCCGGCAGTTCGCCCGCTGATCGAGCGCCGCCCGCGGGTGGTCGGTGATGACCCCGGCCACCTTCGGATTCGTGAGCAGCCGGTCGACCCGGGTGGTGGAGTTGACGGTCCAGACGAGGCAAGGGTGTTCGGTGCGGGCCAGCACGCCCGTGGTGAGGAGCAGGTGATGGATGACGAGCATGTCGGCGCCGGCCCGCTTGAGCCGGCCGGCGGGAAACAGCTCGGTGGCGCTTCGGTAGCGCCCGACCAGCAGGCCGGTGGTGAGCGCCGGCTCCAGTTCCTTGGCCTCCTGCACGACGTCGTCGTGAAAGGAGGTGAGAAGGGCATCGTGCACACCGAAGCGTCTCAGCAACGAGATGACCTCGGGAACGCACCCGCGTTCCTTAAGCTCGACGTCGACGCCGATCTGGCCCTGGGCCAGCTCCAGCACCTCCTCCAGCCGGGGCGTCTGCCTCCGGCCGTCGGACAGGGCCGTGGCGCGCACGCCCTGCAGCGGGATTCCGTCCCGAGAGGGATCGTGGTGGACGACCAGCCGCCCGTCCCCGGTCCGCCGGACGTCGAACTCGATCATGTCGGCCCCCATCCCGATCGCGTTCTCGAACGCGTCGAGTGTGTTCTCCGCCACCTCTCCCCAGGCTCCGCGATGGGCGAGGATCGCCGTCGCCTCCGGCGGCGTCGTGCGTGCCCAGGTGCGTGAGAGCCCGGTCAGCCCCTCCACGGCTCGCATTATGGCGGGACCACCGGACTGTAATGAGGCGAACTTATGAAGCGTGACGGGGCAGTTCGCACGGTCAAGCTGCGGCGAATTGGGTAGCCCCCGCCCCTACATCGCTTCCCCCGGGACCCGATTCCATAGGAGACTGGCCTTGCGGTTCTTCATGTATGGGCTTCTGATTGCCCTGATCCTGTTCATAGCCAGCGGCGGCCACCTGCTGTTCCTGCCGCTGCTGTTCATCCTGCCGCTCGGTGGCCTTTTCGGCCATCGCCGCCGGCATGGGAGCTACTTGTACCGATCGCGAGGCCGGTGGTGAAACGCCCTCTGACACTACTGCTGGTGGCGGTCACCCTGCTGGCCGCCGGCTGCGGAACCAAGCAGGTGACGGTGACCGGCGCCAACGGTCAGGCCACCACGGCCACCGTGAAGAACATCCACTTCGCCAACACCAAGTTCGTGCTCCACATGGGTCTGGCCTTCGGCGCGTTTCACCGCTACATCTACAAGCCGCTCAAGTACGGGGAGCTTCGCTCCGGCGCACCCCACAGGATCGCCACGCTGGCCAAGGCTGCGCTGGCCGGAGCGTTCATCGTGCACGAGCTCAGGATCGCTCGCGAGGATGCCCTGTCCTCCAACCAGTTGCGCCCGCTGCTGGTCAAGCTGGATAACGAGGAGTCGCGGATCGAGGCGCTCGTGCCCGGCCTCAAGCACGGCTCGGCCTCGGCGTCGGCGATCAACGGCGCCGCGGGCGCGACCAACGCGCTCGGCTCTCAGAGCAGCGGACTGGGCGCCCGGATCCACGACATCGCTTCCAACCTGTAGGCAGACAGCGGAGAACCAGGGTCTCGGCGGCCGGCCAGCCGCCGAGACCGGCTATGAGTGATCAGCCATCCCCCAGATGCCCGGCCCTCGCTGCTGTTCGTAGATCAGCGAGGTCTCGGCGTGGGAGACGGATGGATTCGTGGCCAGGTGATCGACGACGAACTCCCGGAGGTCCTGGGCGTCGGCGGCGGCCACCCACACCAGGTAGTCGGTCACGCCGGACAGATGAAACACCATCAGCACGCCGGGCAGCTTGCCCACAGCCGTGGTGAAGGCATCGATCTGCTCGCGCGCGTGAACCGTGAGGCGAACCGCGATCAGAGCCTGAAGCGGCCGGCCCAGGGCGGCCAGATCGACTTCGGCGTGGAACCCGCGAATCACCCCCCGCTCGCGCAGCGCGCGCAGGCGAGCCAGCGCAGTTGATGGAGCTACACCGGACTTCTCGGCCAGCCGCTGATTGGTGATCCGGCCGTTGGCGGCCACCACCTCGAGGATCCGGCGGTCGATGTCATCGATGGCCTGCGGTGGATGATTCGGCATACCCAACTAAGTCAGTAGTAATTCGAAGATTATGCGGCTTATAGCCGCTTACGTCACAGGATCTTCGCAGACTTGAGTCTGTCATGCAGAATCATCAGAATTCGCGGCATGACCAAAACCGAAGTCGCGCTCGACGTCCGGGACTCGATCCTCGAGACGATCGGTGACACCCCACTGGTCAGGCTCTCGCGGCTGGGTGCGGGCCTGCGCCCGCAACTCCTGGCCAAGCTCGAAGTCTTCAATCCCGGCGGGTCGATCAAGGACCGGATCGCGGTGGCCCTGATCGAGGCGGCCGAGCGCGACGGAAAGCTCGCCCCCGGCGGGACGATCGTCGAGCCCACCTCGGGCAACACGGGCACCGGGCTGGCCATCGCCGCCCGGCTGAAGGGCTACCGGGTGGTGGCCGTGATGCCAGACAAGATGTCCAAGGAGAAGATCGATCTGCTGCGCGCCTACGGCGCCGAGGTGGTCGTCGCTCCCACCGACGTGCCCCCCGAGTCCCCCCAGTCCTACTACCGGGTTGCGGATCGGCTGACCGCTGAGATCCCCGGCGCGTTCCAGCCCAACCAGTACTTCAACCAGGCCAATCCGCAGGCCCACTACGAGTCGACCGGCCCGGAGATCTGGAAGCAGACGGCCGGGCAGATCACCCACCTCGTGTGCGGCGTGGGCACCGGAGGCACGGTCACCGGCACGGCTCGTTATCTGCGTGAGCGCAACCCCGGCATCCAGGTGATCGGGGCTGATCCGGAGGGGTCGATCTACTCGGGCGGCGCCGAGAACGTGCGCCCGTACCTGGTCGAGGGGGTGGGAGAGGACTTCTGGCCTGAGACGTTCGATCCCTCCATGGTCGACCGGTGGGTCGCGGTGTCTGACCGGGACGCCTTTCTCACCACCCGCCGCCTGGCTGAGGCCGAGGGCATCCTGGCCGGCGGCTCCGGCGGCCTGGCCGTGCACGCGGCGCTGGCCGTGGCCGCGGAGACGAACGACCCGGAGGCGGTGATCGTGGTGATCGTGCCCGACGGCGGCCGGTCCTATCTGTCGAAGATCTACTCCGACGCCTGGCTGCGTCAGTACGGCTTTCTGGAACGCGAGTCCAAGCTGACCGTCGGCGAGGTGCTGCAGCGCAAGCGCGACGCCGGGGAGATCCCGTCCCTGCTGTCCGTGGAAACCCACCACCGCGTGCGCGACGCGATCTCGCTGCTTCACGAGCACCGGGTCTCACAGCTCCCGGTGGTCAGTCCGCACGATCCCGAGACCGTGGTCGGGTCGATCAGCGAACGCGGATTGCTCAAGCGGGCCGCCGAGGACCCCTCACGACTGGACGGCGAGATCGTGGCGGTCATGGAACCTCCGTTCACGGCCGTGTCGACCGAGGATCCGGTACGGGAGGCGGTCGAGCTGCTGGCTGGAGATCAGCAGGCGCTGCTGGTGATGCGCCACGGCCAACCGGCCGGGATCGTCACGCGAGCCGACCTGCTCGAAGCGCTGGGCTCGTGAGCGCTAACGCGCCGGGTCGCGACGGGTTCGGTACCCGAGCCGTGCACGCGGGCCTGACTCCCGATCCCACATACGGGTCGGTGATTCCGGCCATCCACCAGACCTCGACCTATGCGCAGCCTCGGCCCGGCGAGTTCGTGGAGGACTACGACTACTCCCGTTCGGCCAACCCGACCCGGTTTGCCCTCGAGCGCGCGCTGGGAGAGCTGGAGGGTGGGTTTGCGGTGACCTTCGCCTCCGGGCTGGCCGCCGCCCATGCGCTGATCACCGTGGTCTGCCAGGCTGGATCTCACCTCGTGCTGCCGGGGGATCTGTACGGAGGCACCTACCGGCTGGTCGACAAGGTCCTCAGTCGCTGGGGACTCCGGTATGACCTGGTCGATCAGGCGGATCTGGGCGCCGTCGAGGCGGCCGTCGGACAGGACACCCGGTTGATCTGGGTCGAGAGCCCGACCAATCCTCTGCTCACCGTGGTGGACCTCGAGGCGGTGGTGGCGCGACGGGGCCGGTCGCTGGTCGCTGTCGACAACACGTTTGCCACGCCGGTCAATCAGCGCCCCCTGGAACTCGGGGCCGATTTCGTCGTGCACTCCACCACCAAGTATCTGGGCGGTCACTCGGACGTGGTGGGTGGCGTGGTGGTGACCCGCGACCTCGAGTGGTATGAGCGGCTGCGCTTCGTCCAGAACGCCGTGGGCGCGGTGCCCGGACCGATGGACTGCTTCCTCGTGCACCGGGGGCTGCGCACCCTGCATCTACGGATGGCGGCTCACGCGCGCAGCGCAGCGGCGGTGAGCGACCTGCTGCGCACGGTGCCCGAGGTCTCGGATGTGCGGTGGCCCGGCTACAGCGGCATGGTCAGCTTCCGCCACCCGCAGGCGGCCGAGATCGCCGCCCGAACCCGGCTGTTCACCCTGGCCGAATCGCTCGGCGGAGTGGAGTCGCTGATCGAGGTCCCGCAGGCCATGACCCATCAGTCGGTCGAGGACTCCAGTGCCGCTGTGCCACCCGACCTCGTGCGTCTGAGCTGCGGCGTCGAGGACCCCGAGGACCTGGTGGCCGACCTGCGCCAGGCACTCAGCTGATCGGCGCCGAGGTGGGTGGTAGGTTCTTCACCAGTTCAGTTGACTTGCAAAAAGGCCGCCTGTGCTCGTCCGTCAGATCCTTCACCCCGACCTCGGCTGTGCCTCCTATCTGATCGCCGACGGCGGGGAGGCGGCCGTGGTTGATCCCAAATGGGAGATCGATGAGTACCTGAGCGCCGCCCGGGAGGCGGGCGCCGAAATCCGCCACATCCTGGAAACCCACACGCACGCCGACCCCGTGTCCGGGCGCCGGCGCCTGGCCGACCGGACCGGCGCGAGGATTCACCTGCCGGCCGATCCCTCCCAGTCCGGCAGCGATGGGCTGCGCGACGGGGACGTGATCTCGGTCGGGCAGGCCGAACTGCGAGCGGTGGCGGCTCCCGGCCATCGCCCCGAACATCTGGCCTTCACAGTGCACCCCAGCCCGGGTGCTCCCGCCGCCCATCTGCTGAGCGGCGACTCGCTGCTGCTCGGCGGGGTCGCACGTCCGGATCTGGCCGTCGATGGAGCCGAGGGCGCGACGGCACTGTTCCGCACGCTGCAGCGGCTGGTGGAGTTCGAGGACGACGTGGAGCTGTGGCCGGCGCATGTCGGCGGATCGCTGTGCGGGGCCGCCTCGCTGAACGGTGAGACGTCCTCGACGATCGCCCTCGAGCGGGAGCGCAACCAGCTGCTGCGGGTCTCGGAGCCCGAGTTCGTGGCCGAGCTCACGGGGCAGCTGCCCGTCCGCCCGCCCCGGGTGAGGAGCGTGGTGGAGCGAAACCGGGCCGGAGCGCCGGACCCCGAGCCGCTCACCGAACTGGATGCGGTGGCGCTCCGGGCTGAGGTCGAGGGGCGCGTCCGTGTAATGGATCTCCGGTCGCCCGAGGAATTCGACGCCGGCCACCTGACAGGCTCAGTGAATCTGGCTCCCGCCTCGTCCGGAATCGGTAACCGGGCCGGATGGGCCACGCGGGAGGACGAGGCGATCGTCCTCATTGCGGAGGGGGCTCGAGACGCGGCAGCGGCCGCCGAGCTCCTGCGCAGTGCCGGCATCTGGAATCTCGCTGGGTTCGCTGTGGCTGACCCCGGGGCCTGGGACCGAACGGGGCTCCCGGTGAGCCGATCCGAGTGCTGGAGCCCTGCACAGGTCCAGCACGGTCTGCAAGTGGGCCGCCTTCGCCTGGTCGACGTCCGCGATGACATCGAGTGGGAGGACGGTCACGTGCCCGGGTCGGTCCATCTGCCCCTCCCCGTTCTGCGCGACGGCTCCGAGCTCGGCATTCCGGGTGACCTTCGCGTGGCGGTCGCCTGTGCCGCGGGTGCGCGTGCCGCGCTCGCGGCCAGCATCATCCGGCGGGCCGGCTACGAGCCGGTCGTCCGGATGACCGATGGGATCGCCAGCCTGCTGGACGCCTAGAGTCGATGTTCGGGCGGCTCGCGTCAGCGGGCTGACGGGACCCGCGGGCGGGGTGAGCGACGGTCCCGACGCCGTACGTAGGCCCAGAACGAGCGCTCGAAGTCACCCCAGTCGATCGGCGGCCCGTCGGGGGGCGAGCCACCTCCGCCGTCCGGGTCATCGCGCACACCCCACACCGTGAGTCCGGCCAGCGGGGTCCCGATCAGGAACATCATCCAACCTGGTGTCCCCGGCACTACCGCCACGCCGAGCAGCATCAAGGCCACGCCGCCCCAACCGATGGCCCGGCACCGAACGGGATGGGCACCGACCACGGCCAGGAGCTCCCGGTCATGTGAGATGAACCCGATCAGGGCAAATGGCGAGACCAGCCAGAGCCACGCGAGCAGCGCCATGAGTCGAAGATCCCCTCAGGGTCTGGCCGTCAAACCTCGACCGCTGTGGCCGGCCGGACCGTGGTCGAGCTCAAGGCAGGATCAGATGACTGTCGCCGAACTCGTGCCACAGATATCCGGAGGCCAGAGCCGCCTCGTAGGAGAGCTCAACCAGCGCCGGTCCGGCGAGCGCGTCCAATATCTGCAGGTGCGATGCGCCCGGCTCGTGCCAGCCCGTGATCAGGCCATCGATTAATTGCGGCGGGCGCTCCGGCGAGATGACGAGCTCAGTCCAACCGGCGCCGGCCTGCGCGGCGCCGTCAGGCGCGACGGCCGATTCGAGGGCACGCACGACCGTCGTCCCGACCGCCACCACCCGTCCGCCCCACGCCCTCACCGAGTTGACCAGCCGCGCGGTGGTTTCCGGCACGGTGTACTCCTCGGCGTAGGGAGGCTCATCCCGCTCGGGCGAGGAGACTCCGCAGTGCAGCGCGACCGGCGCGATCAGCGTGCCGCCGGCCACGAGCTTCGTGATCAGCTCCGCGGTGAACGGGCGCCCGGCGCTCGGCATCTCCGCGCTGCCGGGGCCTGTGGAGTACACCGTCTGGTAGGCACTCAGGGGCCACTGACCCGGCACGTAGCCGTAACGGATCGGATGTCCGTGGGTGAGCAGGTACTGCGGCAGATCGAGGACATCGAGCTGCGCCACCCACAGCCGGCCGGGCGCGGCGTAGGGAGCCAGCAGCTGGAGATCCAACGCGCCAGGGAGATGGATCTGCTCGCCGGTGCGTCCCCGGCGTTCGATCGGCTCTCCGGTGGCGTCGCGCAGCTCGACGACAAACAGGTCGCGGTAGTGCGCGCGGGGAGCTCGCGTGGAGAAGCGCACCTCGATGCTGGTTCCGTCGCGGCGTCTGGCGGGAACGGCGGCGGGCAGCGTGGCCGACGTGTTGATCACGAGCAGGTCGCCCGGCCCGATGTGGTCCGGGAGGTCTCGGAAGCTCGCGTGAACGAGTCTCTGTTCGGCGCGGTACGCGACCATCAGGCGCACACCATCGCGAGACAGCCCGCGGACCTCCGGTGGCTGGCTGGCCTCGAGAGCGGCGCTCAGCTCAAACGCCAGTGCGCTCATCGAGTCACCTGCAGGAGCTCGCGCGCCTGGTACCGGCCGCTGGGCAGCTTGCCGTCGACCAGCGCCAGCAGACCGGGAACGCTCGCCTCGGGAGGCGGCCGGTCCGAGATGTCCTCTCCCGGGAACGCGTCCTGATGCATGCGGGTCCGCATGTCGCCTGGATCGGCCGCGTACATCCGAAGCTCGGGATGCTCAGCGCCCAGGATCGCCGTAAGCTGATCGAGCGCAGCCTTGGACGCCCCGTAGCCGCCCCAACCGGCGTAGGGCTCCACCGCCGCATCCGAGCTCAGATTGATCACGCAGCCGTCGCTCATCCGCGGCAGCGCCAGCTGGATGAGCGCCAGCGGGGCCACGAGGTTCACCTGAAGAACGCGCTCGAGCTCGTCGAGCGGGTAGGCGTCGAGGGCCGGCTGGGGGCTGGGACCGAGGTAGCTGGCGTTGTTGACCAGGAGCTCGATGTGGTCGCCCGCGGCCGCGACGAGCGCCTGGCGGTGCTGCTCATCGGTCACGTCGCCGGCCACGCCCTGGACGTCCGACACCCGGCTCAGTTCGTCCACTGCCTGGCCGAGGTCATCGCGAGTTCGTGCGTCGATCACCAGTCGCCACCCGCGACGGGCGAGCTCGCGGGCCAGCGCGAGCCCGAGTCCCTGCGAAGCGCCGGTGAGGATCGCCGTTCGGCTGACGCTCATGGCTGGTCCTCCACCGGCTCGTCCCGGGGAACCAGCCGGTCGTAGTTGAGGCGCAGCAGGGCGATCACGTCACGGATGTCCGCCTGGCCGGTGATCCTCCGGGCTGCGGGACCTTTCGCGTTGGGGAACACGGGGTGCGGACCCACCTGCCCCTGGTCGATCAGTTCGCTCCACAGCGGCGCCGGAAAGTTGAAGTGAGCCGCGTGGTCGCCATGCAGGTGACCGATCTCCCGGCGTCCGACGCGGAAGGAGAACTCTCCGCGGCGGCCGGGTCCGGCCTGGACTCTGGGCCAGGAACTGACTTCGTCGGTGATCTGCTGGCCGGCGGTCCGATTGGATAGTGCGGGATCTGAGGTCATGTCCGGCAAACTACAAGTTCAAGTTAACTTGAAGTCAAGCGAGAGATGTGATTCTCTCCCGAACATCACCGAGTTGCTGAAGATCTCCGACGTGTCCAAGCGCAGCGGCGTGGCCTCCTCCGCCCTGCGCTTCTATGAGGAACGGGGCCTGATCAGCTCAGAGCGCGCCGGGTCGGGCCACCGGCGCTACCCCCGCTCGGTCCTGCGCCGGGTGGCGTTCATCGTGTTCGCCCAGCGCATCGGCCTGAGCCTGGAGGAGATCTCCGAGGAGCTGACGAAGCTGCCTGCCGATCGGGCGCCCGGTCGCCGGGACTGGTCCCGGCTCTCGAGCCAGTGGACAACCCGCATCGATGAGCGGATCGCCGAACTCGAACGGCTCAAATCGGGGTTGACCGAGTGCATCGGCTGTGGGTGCCTGTCACTCGACCGCTGCGCGCTGTCCAACCCGGAGGACCGCGTGGGCCGACGCGGTCCCGGGCCCCGCTTCTGGATGGGCGACCGGTGAGTCTGGCCGGCGGATCAGGCAGGCGCTTGGCGGCGGCTTGGGCTCAGCCGGCAGCCGGCACGGCCTGAGCCACCTGCGGGCGCGACGCCCGGTGCAGCAGGACCAGCATGCCCAGGAAGATGGCGCAGTCGCCGAGGCTGAGCACGTTGGGCAACGGGCCCGGGACCGGGATGATGTCGCCCAGCCACAGCAGTTGGGGATGCGCCAGCGCGGCGGAGTTGTGAAAGACGTGGCCGGTCTCGGCCAGACCAGCCAGTCGCTGGGCGGTTCGCGCGGCCGGCATCACCCCGGAGTTGACCGCGATGGCCAGCGCGTTGGTGGCCGCCCCGGCGGCGATCAGCGGCACGCCGGGGATGTGCCGGTTGGCGATCAGGAAGAGGCCGATCAGCACGTAGGTGACGATGTGCAGGTCGGCGTGCAGCTGGTGGTTGCCTCCGGGCACGATGCTCACGAGAACGACCTGCAGCGCCAGCGCAAGGATGGGGACCGGGAGTGCCCGGAGGCGCAGCTCCGCGAGCGCCGTCAGGCGGCCGCCGGTCAGCGGGACGGTGGCGATGCACAGCCCCGCCAGGACGATCAGGATCACGCCACCCTGGCCTTGAAGCCCTCGATCCGGGGGACCTTCTCGAGGTTGAGCAGCCACTCCGTGGCGTCGCCCGTGGTCAGCGGATAGCTGATGGCAAAGCCCTGGGCCGCATCGCACCCGAGCGTCTTCAGGTCTGAGATCAGGCTGAGCTCCTCCACCCCCTCGGCGATCGCCCGCAGCCCGAGGTTGTGAGCCAGATCGATCGTCGAGTTGACGATGATCCCCTCCTTGGAGCGGGACCCCATCCGCCCGACGAACGAGCGGTCGATCTTCACCTCGGACACCGGGAGGTCGGCCAGATAGGCCAGCGAGGAGTACCCGGTTCCGAAGTCGTCGATGGAGATCTGGATACCCAGCTTGCTCAGCTCCAGGAGGACCTCATGCGCCACCTCCGGGTCTGACATCAGCGCGCTCTCGGTGACCTCGAGCTTCAGCTGGGCGGGCGGGACCCCGGCGCGCCGCAGGGCATCCAGCACCTGACTGGGGAACTGCTCGTCGATCAGGACGCCGGGCGAGACGTTGACCGCCATGGTCAGCTCGATGCCGAGCTCCCGCCAGGTGGCAGCTTGAAGCAGAGCGACGTCGAGTACACGATGGGTGAGCGGCTTGATCAGGTTCGTGTGTTCGGTCATCTCCAGGAACGCCGCCGGGGGAAGCAGGCCGAGCCGGGGGTGCTCCCAGCGGACCAGCGCCTCAACGGAGAACACCTGACCGCTGCGCAGATCGAGCGCGGGTTGGTACCAGGCCACGATCTGGTCATCCTGGAGTCCGGCCCGCAGATCGGCGGTCAGCGCGAGCTTGCTCGGGCTGTGGTTGTCGCAGCGCTCGTCGTAGACGGCCACGTCCTTACGGGTGCTCTTGGCCTGGTACATGGCCACGTCCGCTTTCTGCAGCAGCGTCTCGACGTCGTCGGCGTCCTCGGGGAACATGGAGATGCCGACGCTGGCCTGGACGTCGACCGATATCTGCTCCAGCTCAAACGGGCCGCGCAGGCAGTCGGCCACCCGCTGGGCCAGCCCGGCGGCGTCGGCGCGGGTGCTCAGCCGGCTGAGGATGGCGAACTCGTCTCCCCCCAGGCGGGCGATCTGATCGCCCTCGCGCAGCTGGCGCCGAAGACGTGTGGCCACCTGCTGGAGCAGTAGGTCGCCATAGTGATGGCCGAGCGTGTCGTTGACCTCTTTGAATCGGTCGAGGTCCATTAGCAGCACGCACGCGCGGGCTCGCCGGTCGGTGATGGCGTCCTGCACCGCCTCGCGGAAGGACACGCGGTTGGGCAGCTGGGGTGAGCGGATCGTGGCGGGCATCGTGGGCGCTGCGCGCGCCCTGCCAGAGTGCCTTGTGGATCGCCATGATCGGCGCCGCAAACAGGGGAACCAGTGCGGCCGAGTAGGCGGTGGTGGCGATCACGATGGGCGCCAGGAGCAGCAGTACCCCGGCGGTCGTGATCACGAAGAAGAGGTCCCGGGTGAAGTACTCACGCAGTGAGACCCTTTGCCAGAGGGCCACAGCTGTGCCGACGATCCCGGTGTTGACGATGAAGAACGCGCAGGCGCTGGCCAGCACAGCGGGAAGCTGCCCGGCCGTGAACGGGTGGTTGGTGCCGATGCGCGAGGTATCTGTGAGCAGCCGGAGCGTCAGCACCGCGGCCATCATCGACAGCGCGTACTGCGCGGCGTTGAAGCTGATGCGCCAGATCGGCTTGCGCGACATGACGTCCTGGATCAGCGACGCCACACTCTGGGCCAGGATAGCCGGCCCGAGTCCGCCGGCCAGCAGAAGCGCCATGGCAAACGACGTGGACAGCGTGATCTCCTCGTCGTTCCCCCGACGGGGAATCTTCACCGGCAGGGTCTCCGTGAGGATCACGGCCGAGCTCAGCAGGATGAAGTTCGTGGGATGTACCACGATGAAGTTGAGGTTCCACAGACGCACCGCGCCGATCACGGCGAACACGGAGATGAAGGCGCAATATGTCTGGGAACTGAGTCGAGGCATATGAACCCTGCGAGGCCGCTCGTCGCGGTCTGACGGCACTTCCAGTACGGCGGTACTCGGCACAAGGACCGAAGAACTCCGGGGACGCCGCGTTACCACGACGCCCCCGGTGATCTCAGAACTTGTGGCCTGTACGGGAGGCGACGGCCGCCGCAGCGGCCAAAGCCGCCCAGCCCCGTGCCCGAAAGATCCGATCCCTGATCATGATCTTCCCCTAGGCGAACTTGTTCCCGGCGCCCGACGCAATGACCAGAGCTGCAACTGCGGCCAGTGCGAACAGTGCGCGATACACGTAGTAGCGCCTCATATAACCCCCTGTTGGTTGATCAACCAGCCCTACTGGTCGTATGCGCTCCACTTATCGGTAGAAAGCCGTAGAACCTGAGGGGGCTTGGGCGGATGTTTTAGTTGGGCCCGCGGGCCTCACGAAGCGCCAGTGGGCCCGGCGTTGATCTGATCGGGCGGGGGTCCCGTACTACTTGATATCGCGCTTAGCTCGCGCGGCTCCTGCCAGGGGAGTCCGCCTGCAGCGCGCCACGTGGCCAGCCTCCGCCCGCAGCGGAGCGGTCTCGCCTGCGCTCAGGCGCACTGTCCCTGCCCTCCCAGAAGGAGAAACCCGCATGCCCGAATCAAGTCCAGAACTCCAGCCCCCGATGAGCGCCGTCGAGGGTCTTGCCCGCGACGACGTCGAACGCAAGCGCTTTCTCAAGATGGCCGGACGGAAGATGGGCGGGGGTGCCGCTGCCGCCGGCCTCGCCGCGTTCATCGGCGCCTGCGGCTCGTCGAACTCCAAGTCGGCTTCATCGACGACCTCCGGCTCGTCGGCAGCGACGACGAGCGCAGGGACATCGACGAGTGCAAGCGATCCCTCGATGTCCGGCGACCAAGCGATCGTCAACTACGCGCTGACGCTGGAGTACCTCGAGTCGCAGTTCTACGCCAAGGTCATCAACAGTGGCTTGTTCAGCGGCAAAACGCTGAGTGTCCTCAAGGACTTCGGCATGGACGAGGACGAGCACGTCGTCGCGCTGCACAAGGTGGCGTCCAGCCTGGGCACTCCGGCAGCCAAACCGACGGGCAAGTTCCCGCTGACCAGCGCGGCCTCGGTGACCAAGCTGGCCGCGGCGGTAGAGAACCTGGGTGCATCAGCGTACCTGGGGCAGGCGGCCAACATCCAGAGCAAGGAGATCCTGGCCGCCGCGCTGTCGATCCACACAATCGAGGCGCGCCACGCCGCCACGCTCAACACGCTCCTGAAGAAGTCGCCGACCCCTGATGGGGCTTTCGCCAAGCCAATGACGATGCAGCAGGTGCTGGCTGTCGTCAAGCCCTTCATCGCCTAACGCCCACGTACTGGAAAGGAACCCCGCTATGAACCCCACAGACACCCCAAGCTCGAGCCTGGCTGAAGTTGAGGTCGCCGGCGTCAACCGTGCGACCTTCCTCCTCCGTGGCGCCCTGGCCGCCGGTGCCGCCTACGGCGCCTCGGCCGTCGCGCCGTTTGTCTCCAGCGCCCTGGCGGCCGGGGGAGCGAGCGACATCGACATCCTCAACTTCGCCCTCACGCTCGAGTACCTGGAGAGCGACTTCTACCAGGTGAAGGGTAAGGCGGTCGGCCTGAGCGGTGAGGCCAAGACGCTGGCCAGGTTGTTCGGCGACGAGGAGGCGGAGCACGCCAGCGCGCTCACCGCGGCGATCAAAAGCGCCGGCGGCAAGCCGGTCAAGAAGCCGATGTTCACCTTCCCCGTGACCAACCAGGCGAGCTTCCTCAAGCTGGCCTACGTGCTGGAGAACACCGGGGTCGGTGCCTATAACGGCGCAGGCCCGTCGCTGTCGGACAAGAAGCTGCTCGCGGCCGCAGGCTCGATCGTCCAGATCGAAGCGCGCCACGCCGCCTCGATCGCACTTCTGACCAACGAGAAGATCACCCCGAACGGGGCGTTCGACAAGCCGCTCACCAAGCCCCAGGTGCTGGCCAAAGCCCGCCCATTGATCACGGGCTAATCCTCCGCACCCTCGACACCAAAGGAGCTTCCATGCTCGGACTCGACAACCCTATCCACATCGTGTTCCTACTCGTTCTGCTGCTGCTTGTCTTCGGCGCCAAGCGACTGCCTGAGATGGGCAAATCGCTCGGCACGGGTTTGCGGGGCTTCAAGGAGTCGCTCTCCGGCGAGGACGCCGATCACGCAATCACCCCGACGGCGTCGGCGGTGAGCGCAGACGCGCCACTGACGCCGACGGCGACGCAGCGCTGAGAAAAATGCAGATGCCCAACGCCGTGGCGCCGGTTCGCTGGCGCCCGATCGCCGCCGACGAACATATGAGCGTCGTCGGTCACCTCGACGAGCTGCGCAGCCGACTCATCGTCAGCCTGCTGGCCGTCGGGGTGGCGTTCGGGCTGTGCTTCTGGCAGAACGGCGCGCTCCTGCGCCTGATCAACCAGCCGCTGGCGCACCAGACCCAGCAGCAAGTACGCGCCGGACACGGTCCGCTCGGCGCGACCTACCGGGTGCAGTCAAGCGCTCGAGATATCGCCCGTCAGCTCACCACGGTGACTGGGATCCTCGCCGCCCAAGCCCACTCCGCCGATGCGGCGGCCCTGCACCGCGTGCGGGGGAGTCTCAATCGGGATATCGCCAAGCTGTCGGCGGCTCCGACCGGCGATAAGCCGGTCACCCTCGGCATCGGTGAGCCGTTCACCACCACGCTGACCGTGACCCTCATCTTTGCCCTCATCCTGTCCCTGCCGGTGCTGCTGCTGCAGGCGTACGGCTTTCTCATGCCCGCCTTCGACGAGCCGATGCGGCGCCGGATGCGATCCGTGGTCACGGCCATTCCGGTCCTGTTCGCGGTGGGGGTCGCGTTCGGCTACGTCGTCGTGCTGCCCGCCTCCCTGCACTTCTTCCAGAACTTCAACAGCGGCGAGTTCAACGTGCTCGTACAGGCCAGCCAGTACTACAAGTTCGCCGCCACACTCCTCCTGGCCATGGGCCTGCTCTTCCAAATTCCTGTGGCCATCATCGCCGTGACCCGGGCCGGACTCGTCACCCCCCAGCAGCTCCGCCACAACCGGCGCTACGCGATCCTGGCCTGCGGCGCCATCGCCGCCGTGCTGCCCGGGGATGCGGTGACGATGCTGCTGGAGACGCTGCCGCTCTATCTCCTGTTCGAACTCAGCGTTCTGGTCGCGGCCATCGCCGCCCGGCGAGAGGCGCGCGCCGCCAGCCGACAGCGGTGAGAGCTCAGGCCGGGTCGGTCTGACTGATCCAGCGCTCGAGCGCGTTGCGTCCCACCAGCGTGACCTCGCCTTCCGCGTCCACCCAGTCCCGAGCCCGCAGCTCGCCGACAAGGCCAACGGGGTCATCTGGAGCGGGGCCTTCGCCCGCGATCACGATCTCGTGGCTGCCCGGCCTGATCGTCCAGCGCCCCGAATCCAGCGCGCTCAGCGCCAGCCCCTGAGTGGACGTCGGCACGTCCAGTGGATGAGGACCACGTCCGGCCCGCTGAGCCGGCGTCGCGACGCCACGGCTTTCCAGCCACATCGCAGCGACGCTGGCCAAGGTCTCGGCCTGGCTGGCGAACCGCTGCCCGGCCGCCTCCAAAAACGCCTTCGCGCGCTCGGCATCGGCTTCGACCAGGCGAGCGACCTCGTCGATCTCCAGCTCGCCTAGGCGCTCAACCGAGCGCCCGATCTGCTCTGAGATCCAGCGCAGGCCTGCCTCGAGGCCATCATCCCTTGGGTCCTCGGGCTCGCTCATCTCTTCATGATGCCACGGGCCCGTGCTCCCCCGGATCGGCTCAGTCGCCGGGCGTCCCCGCGGTGCCATCGACCTGGCCGGGCTCGATCGCCTCGACCAGCTCGTCACCATCGGTCACGCCGTCGGTCGGTTCGAGATCGAGCCGTCCGGCATCCCGCTTGCGAGCGTCCTTCCTCGCCTGTTTATCCAACCGCTTCTCGCGCAACCTAGCTTCGCGCATGAGCTTCGCCATAGTTGTTTTCTTTTTGCCGCTTGAAGCCATTCAGCACCCCCTTGGGTTGCGGCTCACAGACCTCGCGAGCGAGCGCAGCCGGAGGGCCGGTGAGGCCCTCCGGCGCGACGCTGGTTTAAAGCTTCTCGACGTTTGCCGCGGCCGGTCCCTTGGGACCTTGCTCGGCGTCGTAGCTCACCTTCGCGCCCTCGGCGAGCGACTTGAAGCCACTGCCCTGGATCGCGTTGTGGTGGACGAACAGGTCCTTGCCCGAGTCATCCGGTGTGATGAACCCGTAACCCTTTTCGTCGCTGAACCACTTGACGGTTCCTGTAGCCATGTAAATCTCCTCCGGAGTATGTGCACTGCGAAACGGAGGGAGAAGCTAGGCAACGACCTACGGAAACGCGGGCACTGCTTTGGTTGAGCGGACGCCCAACCCGAAACGTGAAGTCTAGCGCCCTTCGCTGGAAGAGGTCGTTCAGGTCGCGCCTTTAGGGATAGCTCGTCACGTTGCTCGGCCCCGGGTTGGCTTGATTTACCGGCGCTCCTGTCCCATTGATCACCGACTCGATGCCGCCCGAGCCGTTGAGGAATCGGGTGAGCAGATCATTGAACTGCACGCCCGGCCTGTCGGGTGATTGGAAGCCCATGCTCGCCTCGATCGGAAGGCCCTGGTCGAAGAATGAGTAGGAGCCCATGCCGTAGCCGCTGAACCTGACGACATCGCGCGAGACCTTGAACGACGGGTAGCCGTCGACTGTCGGGCTCTCCATCCATACCGACTGGCTGGGGACGTCGTAGGGCATTTCGCTCTGGAAGAAGATGTCCTGACCCCGCTCCCCCTTCCACAGCACCTGGCTCTTCTCGTAGTGCTCGACGGCCAGGCCCGTGGCGGTGACATGGCTCCCGTTGACGACAAGCCCGTGCTCGCCGACATTCTGGTTCCAGCCGACGCCGTTGCCGTGGTCGGCCCGCCACGCCCAGATGTCATCCAGAATCACGTGGGAGCTGTTGATGACGAGGCTGTTGGTGGCCCTGCCTGGAGTGGCCCCGCCAATGCGGAAGAACACGTCGCTGACCAATGTCGGGTCGCTGGCGCTGCTCCTGTGCTGGCCGTGCCGGCTACCAATTTCCAGCAGCGACGGGGAGTTCTTCGGCCCGGCATCGAAGATCGCGTCCGAGAGCTTCACACCCGGCACCCCGCGCACGACCATCGCGGCCGTGCCCTTCTGCGGCACCAGCGTGGGAAATCCCAGACCGAGTACCACGGTGTTGGCCCGACGGACCTGGATCGACTTGGACAGGTCGTAGACCCCCGGCGTCAGCAGCAGGTTCTGCCGGCGGTTCAGGGCAGCGTTGATCGCGTTCACGGAGGTTCTGGGAGTCACCACGAAGAAGTCAGAGATCGGAATCGCCCGGCCCGCCGTACCGCTTTGCCAGTCGGTCCCGCTGGAATTCCTCCGCACGGCAGGAACGAACACGCTGAGCCTCCCCTTCGCTCCAGTCCGCAGGAACGGCTGCTCCTGGCTGACCGGGGTCGTGGCCAGCGTGGTG
>DASZNA010000133.1:0-11248 GCA_035551655.1 Solirubrobacteraceae bacterium | reverse complement strand
GGGCAGCTCGAAGCGGGCCACCAGGGCGATCACCGCGATCACCCCGCCGATGATGAACAGCCACCGCCAGCCGTTGTGCAGGCTCGGGATCAGGGCGAGCGCGACAAACGGCGTCACCGCCTGACCGATGATCCCCACGAGGAAGGTAGTCACCGAGATCCGCCCACGCAGCCTGGCCGGGGCCAGCTCGCCGATGTAGGTGGAGACCAGGTTCAGGTCGGCCCCCACCCCCATCCCCGTGACGAAGCGGAAGATGATCAGCGTGGCCAGTCCCTGCGAGGCGGCGTCGCCGAATGAGCCGACGGCCGTCAGCACGATGGTGACCAGAAGCATCTTGAAGCGGCCCACCCGGTCGGCCAGCATCCCGATCACCACCGACCCGACGGCGTAGCCGATCAGCCCGATGGCCAGGGCCAGGAAAGTTGTCTGGTTGCCGGACAGATGGAACTGAGGCTGGATCTGCGGGATGGCAAAACCGATATCGGTGATGTCGTAAAACGTGAAGAAGTAACCCGTGCCGATGATGGCCAGGTAGGCCCAGGGCAGCGCCCACACGTGAATCCGGTCCTGACGAGCCAGAATCTGGGCGGCGCGGTCCTCCATCCCCCGAGGCGTACCCGGCCGTGAGGCCCGTCTCACCTGGAGTTGTCCCCCTGAGGCGGTCGATCCGCCCGACCGGGGAGGTTTGGCTCCGAACATGCCGTCATGTGTCTGACACGGGAGACCGGGGTAAGCCCAGTGGATGGCAGAGGTCGTGTTACTGCGCCTACAGCTCAAATGTGACGAGCGGGCCCCCCGAGCGGTGCGGGCCGCTCTGACGCGCATCGAGGAGATCGAGCGCGTGGTTCAAGACCTGCTGCTGATCTCCAGCGAGCTGGTGACCAACGCGATTCTGCATTCCGGGTGTGCCCGGGGCGACCAGCTCGACGTGTCCCTGTCACGGTGCGATCGCGGCTATGTCCTGGCCGTGACCGACCCCGGTAATTCGGGCCAGAGAGCGGACCCGGCGCCACCCCGCCCAGCCGGTACGGGCGGGCACGGGCTGCGAATCGTGGAGAAGCTGGCCGCCCGCTGGGGAGAGGCGCGGGGGCGGGGTTACCAGGTTTGGGCTGAAGTCGCGGCCTGAGGGCGGGCAAGCCGGCGCCGCGGCTCAGGCGACGGCGCTAGGGCCAGATGTGATTGCGCGTGCGGGTCAGCTGGATGATGCGGCGCACGGGGGGACTCACTTCGTGCAGGACTTCAACCGCACAGCCGCTGGACCGCACGTCCTCGAGCGCACTCAGTAGGGCGTTCAGCCCGCTGCAATCGATAAAGGTGACGCCGGACAGGTCGAGCCGGAGCCGTGTCCCGGCTCGCACCGCGCCGCGCAGACCGCTGATCAAATGCGGCGCCGTCTCGGCATCCAGCTCCCCCTGCACGTCGAGCCGGTGGCTCTCCTCGGGCTCTAGTGAATGCTCGATGCCCAGGGCGGCGCTGGCCAGCATGTCGCGGCAGATTAGGGTCGAGCCGGCATTGCGTACACCGTAGAAAACCCGGGTCAGCCTCCGGGTTCCTCGGGACGCTGGGCCTCGGCCGATCCGGCCTGGCAGTTGGTCCGTAGACAAGGGCAACCGGGTACCCCGGCTGATCCGAACGGCTGGGCTGGGCTCAGCGCAGCGGCGGTGCTTCCAACATCGCCTCGAGGGCGCATCCTGGGCGATGGCCGTGCCGCGCCGACCCGCAGCATTCAGGACACACGCCCCCGGATTTGATCGGCGTCAGGCCGCTCCACTGATGGACGGCCAGCAGGCGACGCATCTCGGCGTTCTGGGAGAGCAGTTCGAGAATGTCTTCTCGGTCGAGCTCGGTGGAGCTGTCTGACATGTGCCAAGCCTACGCTCGACGGGCTTCCCGGTCGAGATTGGCTTATCCTGTGCCGGTCAGATGAGGCTCTGGCGGGTGGTCAATTGAGCGCCCAAACCGCCCCGACATGTGGGCTGATGGCTTCTTTCACCAGCTGAGATCCGTGAAAGGAGACCTTGTCGCGTGCCCACCCCAGGCTCTGACCGTCAGCCGGTGAGAACGGCCTCGGTCGATCTCCGCGAACTGGTGGCGATCTTCCTCGGCGGGGCGGCCGGCGGCGCGCTGCGGGTCGGCCTGGCTTCCGCGTTTCCCACATCGGACGGGTCGTGGCCATGGGTCACGTTCACCATCAACGTGGCGGGCGTTTTCCTGCTCGGCTACTTCATCACCGGCCTCCAGCAACGGCGTCCCCTGTCCACCTACCGCCGGCCCCTCGTGGGCACCGGCTTCTGTGGAGCGTTCACCACCTTCTCCACGATGCAAGTGGAGCTGCTCGCGATGCTCCGGCAGGGCCACTACGGTCTGGCCGCGGGCTACGCCACCGCGAGTCTGGTGGGCGGGTATCTCGCGATGTACATCGCCACGGCGCTCGTGCGGCGAGCCGCGGTGCTGGCATGACGCCTGCCGTGTGGGCCGGAGTCGTCGTATGCGCCGGCGTGGGGGCGCTGGGCCGGTTCTTGATCGACGGTGCCATCAGTTCCGCCGTCGGCCGAGAGCTGCCGGCGGGCACGTTCGTGGTCAACGTCAGCGGGGCGCTGCTGCTCGGACTGCTCACCGGTCTGGCGCTGCGGGGCGCTGCCCTCACTCTGGCGGGCACTGCCCTGCTCGGCTCGTATACGACGTTCTCCACCTGGATGCTGGAGACACATCGGCTGAGAGACGAGGGGTCGGTCGCCGCCGCGATCGCGAACGCGCTGGTCAGCCTGTTCGTGGGGCTGGGTGCCGCTGCGCTCGGGCGCTACCTGGGAGCGCACCTATGAGCAACGGCACTCCGGAACCTACCGGACCCTCTTAGGGGTGAGCGAGGGGACTCGAACCCCCGACCGCCTGGACCACAACCAGGAGCTCTACCAGCTGAGCTACGCCCACCACGGGCTTGCAAATCTACCAGCGGGGAGACGGGACCCGGCGGCCGCGCGCGGTCCAGAGCCGTCCGGCGATGTAGGTCAGCGCGCTGATCGCCCCCACGAAGAAGCCGATTGGGTAGTTGGTCCAGTAGGCGACCGCGATGGCGATCCACACCGTGGCCAGGGCCACGACGACCGATAGGAGGATGGCCCGGGACGGGCGATCCGTGAAGGCGCGGGCGGCCGCCGGCGCCCCGATAGTGAGGCTGAAGATGAGTAGCGTGCCCACGACGGGCACCGTCATCGTGGTGAGCAGAGCCAGGAGCCCGAGGAACAGGAAGTCCATCAGCGTGGCGGATATGCCGCCGGCCCGGCCGGCATCGGGCAGCACGGTCGACAGGAGCAGTGGGCGGTAGAGCAAGCCGACGCCGAGTAGGCAGGCGGCGGCTAGGGCAATGGTGGGGAGCACTTGGTTGCTGCTGATCCCCAGCACCTCGCCGAACAGCAGCGAGTAGACGAGCGGCCCGTAACCCGTCCGCACTTCGAGGAACAGCGAGCCGAGGCCGAGCATGAAGGTCAGCATCAGCGCCGTGGCCACGTCGCGCCGGCCGCGGCGAGACAGCCAGCCGATCGTGGCCGCCGAGCCAGCCGAGAACAGACCCAGTCCGATCAGCGGGTTGACCCCGACCAGCGCGGCCCAGGCCGCGCCGGCAAACGCACCGTTGGGGATGGCATGGGCGGCGAAGGCGTTGCCGCGCAGCACCGTGAAAAAGCCGACCACACCGGCAACCACAGCGACGATCGTGGCCACCACCCAGGCATTGACCATGAACGAGGCAAACACGTCAGCCACCCCCCTGCTCTCGCTGGCTGCTCCGTCTGCTCCCCGGCAAGCCGAAGACCAAATAAAAGAGAAAGACCAGTGTGACGACGAAGAAGCTCACCGGCCACCCGTGACCCGGCCAGAGAAAGCTGTCGTACGCGAGCACCACGCCGATCACCACGGCAAGCACGCCGAGCCCGGCGGCGGTGAGCATGGCCAGGCCGGGACGGCGCGTAATGCGCAGCGCGGTCGCCGCCGGTCCCACCAGCAGGGCGGTGCCGAGGATCGCGCCGATGGTCAGGGCGGCCAGGGCCACCGCCACGGCCAGCGCGGCCAGGTACGCGATCCCGAGGAGCCGCACTCGGACCCCGCGGACGGCGGCCAGGTCGGGGTTCATCGAGCTCAGCATCAGCGGGCGCTGGATCAGGCAGACCAGGCCGGCGGAGACCACGCTGAGGGAGACCACGGCGGGAATCAGCGATGAGCTCAGCGCGAACATAGAGCCGAACAACACGCTCACTGTGGTGCCGGTCGTGCTCCGCAGCGTGGAGTCCAAGTACAGGAACAGAGCCGCCAGGCCCAGGCTCGTCCCCAGCACGATGCCGGTGGCCAGGTCGCGGCCGCGGGCCCGCTGCACGCCAATCATCTCCATGGCGGCGGCAGCCGCCAGGCTGGCTGCCAAGAACCCCCACACCGGCGACACGCTGGCCAGGAACGAGGCGGATCCTCCGGCGGCACCGATGTCGGAGAGCGCCTCACCCGCGAATGCCTGCCCCCGGATCACCGTGAACACGCCGACGATCCCGCAGACGATCGCCACGACGCCGCCCAGAGCCAGTGCCGTGTGCACCGGCCCGCTGGAGAAGAATCCAGGCGCGAAGAGCGCTCCCGAGACGGTCACAGGCTGTCGTGCGGGTGGGTGACGGTGATGTCCTCCCCCGGGGCGGTCGGATCGCCCTCTCCCGCCACCACCAGCACCCGGCCATGCACATGCAGGACGTCGACGTGCTGCCCGTAGAGCCGGCTCAAGACCTCGCTGCGGATCACCTCCTCCGTGGGGCCGCTGGCCACGCGGCCAGACGCGATGTAGACGACCCTGTCCATCACGTGGAGCAGCGGATTGACCTCGTGAGCGGAGATCAGCACGGCCACATGCTGCTCGCGGGCCAGGCGGGAGATGAGCGAGACGATTTCCCGCACGCTGCGGATGTCCAGGTTGGCCAGCGGCTCGTCGAGCAGCAGCAGACTCGGCCGGCTGACCAGCGCATGGGCTACCAGCACCCGCTGCTGCTCCCCGCCCGACAGGCGCCCAACCCGCTTGTCGGCCAATGCTTCAGCCCCCACCGCGGCCAGCATCTGGTCGACCCGCTCGCGCCGGCTCCGAGAGGGCAGGGGCAGGCCGAGGCGATGCCCGTCCAGGCCGAGGGCGACCAGGTCCCGGGCGCGCAGCGGGATGTCCGGGTCTAACAGGAACTTCTGGGGTACATAACCGACGGAGCGCCGCGGTGGTCCGTCCTCAAGGCTGGCCGTTGGCAGGCGGACGGTTCCCCGGGTCGGGGGCTGGAGGCCCAGGACCACCCGCATCAGGGTGGTCTTGCCGGCGCCGTTTGATCCGATCAGACCGGTGAACTGACCGGCGCCCACCTCGAAGCTCACGTCTGTGAGCACCTGGCGCCCGCCCAGGCGAACGTCGAGAGCGGACACTGACAGGACGGGCTCGACGGCGAACGTCCCGACAGGGGCGGGCTGCCGGGACGTGCTGCTCACAGGGTCTGGGTTGACTGGCCCGCGGCCACCGCGGCTCGCAGGGCGCGGGTCTCGGCGAGCATCCAGCTCTGGTAGGTGAAGCCGGGTGGCATCGTCTCGTAGACCCCCACCACCGGGATTCGGTGGCGAGCGGCCAGGCGCAGGAAGGATTGGGTGATCGAGTCGGTGACCTGACGGTTGTACAGAAAGGCCTTCACCCGACCACCGGTGAACAGCCCGTCCTGAGTACTGACGTTCTGGGGAGCAGGATCCACGCCGTTCATGATGTCGAGTTGCAGCGACAGGGGCGTGCGGATGCGCGCTCCGCTGGCCTGGAGCATGTAATCGGCCACCGGCTCGGTGGTGGCGACGCCGGTGCCGGCGTACCGGTGGCGGAACGCGGACAGGGCTTGGTACCAGGGCTGCAGCGTCCGGTCGAAGCGCCGAACGTTGGCCTTGAAGTAAGCCGCGTGGCGCGGGGCCAGGTGGGTGAGCGCGCTGGCTACCGCGCCGGCCACGGCCGGCATCGTGTGCGGGCTGTACCAGAGATGGGGGTTGGGCTCGGAGCTCGGCACGTTCAGCAAGTGCTGCACGTCGATGACGTGCCGCCCGGAGCTTGGTGACGCCGACTCGATCCGCTGCATGAAGTCGTCGTAGCCAAGACCGTTCTGCACGACCAGCTTGGCCGCGCTGATCACGCTGGCGACGCTCGGGCTGGCCTCGAACGTATGCGGGTCAGTGTTGGGGTTGTCCATGATCGCTTCGACCCGCACGTAGCGCCCGCCGATCTGCGAGATCACGTTGGCGTACTCGTTCTCCGCGCCCACGGCCAGGATGCTGCCGTGCCCGGCGGAGGCGAGGGCGGCGGGACCACAGCCGGAAAGTGCCGCGGCCAGGCCGGCGATGAGGGCGAGGACGAGGGGGGACCGGCACGTGGTGAGTACGGGGCTTCTTCGCACGATCCGGACTCTACACCAGAAGTGATTCTCATTCCCATATTTACTTATGACCGCCTCTGTCAATACAATCCTTGAGGTGTCCGCATCGGAAACCGACGGCTGGGCGACCCGCGCCCAGCGGCTGCTGAGCGAAGGCCGCCGGCACAACGGAGCGGCCCGCCAGGCGCTGCTTGACCTGCTCGATTCGCAGCCCTGTGCGCTCTCGGCGGTGGAGATGGAGGACCTCCTCCGCGCTGGACACCGACCCGTGGGCCGGGCCAGCATCTACCGCATCCTGGAGGAGCTCGAGCGACTCAATCTGGTCCAGCGCGTGCAGGTCGGTCAGTCGATGGCGCGCTACGAACCCGTGCGCAGCGAGCACGAGCACCATCACCACCTGGTGTGCGACAGCTGCGGAACGGTGATGCCGTTCACCGACCCGGACCTCGAACAAGCAATCAAGACCTTGAGCGGTCGCGTGCCGATGCGCGTCGACGAGCACGAGATCGTTCTGCACGGGTCCTGCGACGAGTGCGCCTGACCGCCCTCGATGATCAGCCGGCCGGCCGTCGGGATGACGTTTGGGCCAGGTCCTTCCGGTAGCGCAGGTCCCAGGCGCCGTCGAACCGGCGGGCGCCGTCGGCACGCCACCCCAGGCGCTCGTAGAACGCCCGCGCGCGGGGGTCATTTTCCAGAACCCACAGGGTGAGCCGCCGGGGGCTGAGCGCGGTCAGGCGCTCGGCCGCAGCCAGGAGCAAGACCCGGCCCACCCCGTGCCGGTGGACCACCGGATGCACATACAGCCGGTGGATGTGACCCACGTTGGCGGAGAGCTCGTCGTCGTCCTCACTGGGCCCGTACTGGCAGAGGCCAAGGAGACCATCGGCACCGCGAGCCACCAGCACCCCTCCCCCAGCCTCCTGCTGGCCTCGGATCAGAGATGTCCAGTCGCGCTCACGGTGGCGGGACAGGCGCTCGCGATAAAAGGCCGGGGTCAGTAGGGAGACGTACGCATCGGCCCAGCTGAGGACATGCAACTCGCGCAGAGCGCTCGCGTCGGCCTCCGAGGCGGTGTCGATTTGAAAGTGGGATCCGGCGGGGTCGAGCAAGAGCCGCTCAGCCAAGGAGCGGAACGTCTGAGGTGATCACCTCGGGGCCGTCCCGGGTGATCAACACGTTCTCCTCGAGTCGGATCCCGCCGAAGTCAAGCCGTTTGTCCACCAGCTCCCAGTCGACCTGGTCTCGGTAGCGGCGCCGGTTCTCCGGGTCGCCCAGGATCGCCGGCACGAAGTAGACCCCCGGCTCAACCGTCACCACCATCCCGGCCTCGAGCGGAAGGTCGATACGCAGGTTCGGGTACGGCTTGGGATCGTGGCGCCGCTCGGCCAGCGGTCCGCCGGCGTCCCGGACCCCCAGCCCGACCAGGTGGCCGACGCCGTGCGGGAAGAACAGCCAGATCGCGCCGGCTTCGAGCAACGCATCTGGCTGGCCACGCAGCAGCCCGTGTCCGACCAGCCCCTCGGCGATCTTCAGCGCGGCCGTGCGATGCACATCCCGCCATTCGATGCCGGGACGGCAGGCCCGGATCGCCGCCGTTTGAGACGCGTGCACGACCTCGTAAAGCTCCTGCTGCAGCGAACTCAGGGCGCCTCCGACCGGATAGGTCCGGGTAATGTCGCTGGCATAGCCTCGGTACTCGCCCCCGGCGTCGATGAGGACCAGGTCCCCGTCGACAAACCTGCGCGTGGTCGGGGCGAAATGGAGAACGGCCGAATTGGGGCCACTGCCCACGATCGTGTCGTAGGCCATTGCATCGGCCCCGCTGCGCATGGCGGCGGCCTCGAGCTCGACCTGCACCTGCCTTTCCGAGACTCCTTCGCGCATCAGGTCCACGGCCACCGCGAAGGCAGCGCGGGTGGCCTGCTGAGCAATCCGCATGCGCTCGAGCTCGATCTCATCCTTGGGGCGCCGAACGCGGTCCAGTCCGAATCGGAGCTCCTCGGTGAATGCGAGGTCGCCCTGGGTGCCGGCCGGCGCGCTTCCGAGCCAAGCCCTGGACCGGCCGCTCCTGGCCGCCAGCCAGCCCTCCAGGTCGTCGATGGTTGGCCCCTGGGGATCCTCCGCGGGGGCCCCGGACCAGAGGCGGTCCTCGGCCGTGATCGGAGCCACGAAATCAACCCATCCCTCCTGAGGATCGAAGGCCAGCACACCGTAAGGCTGGTTTCGGTCGGTCAGGTACAGGTACTCCGTATGCGCCTCGAACCGGTAGGTGACGTCCGCCCTTCCGGGTCGGTGGATCGGCTCCCCGGCGCCAATCAGGACGACGCTGTCCGCCGGTTCCCAGGCCTCGGCGACGGCAGCTCGGCGCCGGGCCAGGGCCTGCTCGACGGTCTCAGCCTGCCTGGAAGCGTGCATGGGTTCATCTTGGCATCGCCCCGCCGTCCGAGGCTCGCGACTTCAGAGCACGAAGGGGATCAGCATCTTGGTCGCCGACCTGTAGGCCGGGTAGGCCGAGGGAAACGTGGCGGCCAGGTTTCGCTCCTCCACCCGGGCGGAATAGAGGAAAAACGCCCCGGCCGCGACCACGAAGGCCAGACCGATCAGGTTCCTGACCAGCGTGGTGCCGACCATGGCAAGCAGAAGACCGGAGTAGATCGGATGCCGAATCAGCCGGTAGGGGCCGCTTGTGACGAGCTCCGGGTCAGCCTTCTGGGACATCGGCATGCCCCAGTTGCGGCCTAGGTGCAGGCGCGCCCAGACGGCCAGCCCCAGTCCCGCAACCAGGCAGGCGGCTCCGACTCCCGCCACCTCCGGGCTCCGAATCGCCAGGCTGCCTCCCCCAAGCACCCTCAAGATGATGAAAACGGGGACCGCGACGGTCAGTCCGCAGAGCCTGGCGCGCCGGCCTCCCGTGCTCTGCTTGGCACCTAACGCCGTCGCCAGCCAGTAGATCCAGAAGACCAACCACAAGGCGCCGACGGCCACTCTCAGTGCGTGCACGGACTCTCCGGTGATATCGGAGGGAGCTCTCGATGCAGCCTAGCCATCCGTGAGGGCGGCCACGAGGATCCCCGAGGACCTCAGCAGGACGCCCCCGGTCGATTGAGCCTCGGCCGGCCGGTTAGAGAGGGGGAACCTGGTTGTTGACCTGGGGACCGTGATACAGGTGGTCGTGGTCACGGCAGGCTGCGGGGAAGACAAACTTGACGCTGTCGCTGCGCACGTTGTTGTAGCTGGCAAACAGCGTGACCCGCCCGATCGTGCCCACCTTGCATCGTGAGTCGGTGCTGCTCTTCACCCGGACGGCGATCTTCATGATGTTTCCGGGAACGCCCCACATCTTCGCGAAGTGCGAGTGGTAGATCAGGTGATGTTTGACCGTCATGATGATCAGCCGGTCAGGCTGGTTGCGAACCCGATCGACCTGACACAGGATGCCCGACACGGTGTTGGCACTCAGACTGATGTGACCGTGCCCTCGGGCGTAGCTGCCGGCAGCCCCGGTGATCACCTTGCCGGTGTGAAAGCCCCACGGTGGGATCCCTTGGACGATCGGGATCTGGGAGCAGTACTGAACTGGGTAACCGGCAGAAGCGCCGGGAGCGCCCAGCGTCAGCGACGCGCCCACCAGGATTCCGGCAAGGCCGATCCATCTGGTCAGCTGACTCGTGATCCCGCGGCAAAGGTACCGGCTCATATATCTGGAATCGGGCGAATCGGCTCCGAGCATTAGATGCCAAGGGGCCTGGTTGGGTCAGACGACCAGGTTCGGAGCGGTTAGTGTCACGGCTGTGACTTCGCAGCAACCACCAGCCTCGGTGCCGGACCGCCTCGCACTGCGTCAGTCCTGGCATCCGGTGGCCCTGGCTGCGGATCTCGGGAAAGACCCTCTGCGGGCCACACTGCTGGATGAGCCAGTGGCGCTCTGGCGGGACTCGGCCGGCCAACCCCACGCGCTGAACGACATCTGCATCCATCGGGGAACCCAGCTATCGCTAGGGCGGGTCGTCGAGGATCAGCTGATGTGCCCGTACCACGGCTGGCGCTACGGCGCCGACGGGCACTGCCGCGCGATCCCCCAGCTGTCCGATCCCAGCCGGGTACCCGGCAAGGCCCGGGTGGCCTCCTATCACTGCCAGGAGCGCTACGGACTTCTGTGGGTGGCGCTGGATGAGCCGCGCTGGCCGCTGCCAGATGTTCCAGAGCTCGAATCGCAGGATGGTTGGCAGGTCGTCCCGTGCGGACCGTATTCGTGGCGGGCGGACGCATCCCGTCAGGTGGAGAACTTCACCGACTTCGGCCACTTCCCCTGGGTGCATCCCGGGTTGCTCGGTGACCCGAGCCGCCCGGTGGTCCCTCAGCACACCGTCGAGACCCTGGGGCACGTCCTGCACTACGAGGTCGTTCGGCCCGAGGCGCCGAATTCGGACGAGTTCCCGGTGTTCGCCAACGAGGAGGCCCAGACGCCCGAGCGACGCAGTCGCTACCAACTGCACCTCCCCTACACGATCGTGCTGCGCCTGGGCTGGGGCGGGGAACGCGGGATGGTCTACTTCTTCGCGTCGCAGCCGGTGGGCGAGGAGGCCTGCACGGGATACCTGATGATCGCGCGGAACTACGACCAGGACCAGCCGATCGATGTGCTGCAGAACTTCGAGGACACGATCTTCGAGCAGGACCGTCGCATGGTGGAGTCACAGCGCCCCTGGAAGGTTCCCTTCGATCTGGCCGACGAGATGCATGTCAAGTTCGACGCCGTGGCCGTGGCCTACCGCCGGGCGATGCGCGACCAGGGCCTGGCCCAGGTCTGACGACTGAGGACGTGCGAACTC
>DASZNA010000132.1:0-175143 GCA_035551655.1 Solirubrobacteraceae bacterium | reverse complement strand
AGAACGCGTTCCGGGGCCGCTCGGTCTACACGCCGATGTCCTCCCGCCGCCGCCCCACCGGCCGCTACCAGCTGACGATGGGGCCCTGGTATCACCTGACCGCCGCCAGCCACGACTTCGACCCGACGATGCTGGCCTGGTTCGACCACTGGCTCAAAGCTCAGAACACCGGGATCACCCACACCCGGAAGCCGGCGCACCTTTACCTACTGGGCGCGAACCGGTTTGTGAACGAGTCCCGCTGGCCCCCGCCTAGGCTGCGCCCGACAACATGGTTCCTCGGCGCCGGACGCACCGGTTCGGCACCCGGTTCCCAGAACGACGGGTCTCTATCTCGCACACGGCCCGCGGCGAAGACCGGCGCGGACCAGATCACCTGGCTGCCCCCGGATCTCAACTGCTCACGCGAGCTTGACCAGTGGAGCATGGGCGCGTTCGAGGATGTGGCTGGGCCCAGCAACCCGGACAGCGGGCCCTGCGCGCAGAACGATGCATTGACCGAGAGTGGGCCGGCCTCGCTCACCTACACGACGACCTCATTCAAGCGGGCGTCGGTCATCGGGGGACCGGTCGACGCAACCGTATACGCCAGCTCAACCCGGCCGCAGACCGAGCTGGTGGGAACGCTGGAGGACGTGGCTCCCAACGGCACCTCAACGCCGATCACCACGGGCGCGCTCCTCGGGTCACTGCGCTCGGTTGATCCGGGCCGGAGCTGGCGGACGGTCGGCGGTCGATACCTGCTGCCCTACCACCCGTACACCGTGGGCTCAGGGCAGCCTGTCCCGGTCGGACGGGTCACGCGCTTCGACATCGAGATCCGTCCGACGTTTGCCGAGATCGCCGCCGGGCACCGCCTGCGGTTGACGATCACCACGTCCGACCTGCCCACTCTGGTGCCTCCCGAATCGGATGTGCCAAACCTGCTCGGAGGGATCTATTCGGTGCAGCGCAACGCGCGGTCGGCGTCCTATCTCGAGGTGCTGAGCAGCTCGGCGTCGAAGCTCGGCTTGCCCGCCCATCGGTAAAGCCAGCGTTCCTTCAGGTCGTTCAGGGCCACGGCCCCGCCGATGGCCAGCAGCGGCACCGCCGGGAGCAGGTAGCGGAGGCCGAAGCCGGCCGTGCCCGATGTGCCGATGATCACCAGGACGCCGGAGCCGGCGAACAGGAGGATCTCCCGACGGCTAGGCGTGCGCAGCAACAATGCCGCGAGCGCGGCCACCACCAGTAACGCGAGCACCGGGCGGGGTACGTGAACCACGTTCCGATAGGAGCGCAAAATCCCGGCGGGTGGGTTGACGGACGGATGCACGTGGGGTAGTACGCGCCGGCGCACCCGCTGGGAGCTGGCCTCGTCCGCGGACGTCCTGGGTAGGGACGTCGCGCTGATCGAATCGTTGAACGGGGTGGCGCCGGGAGTGAAGTAGCGCAGAACATCCGAGAAGGTGGCGTCGGCGTAGTCCAGCGGTTGGTGCTCGATGATCCGATCAGCGAAGCCCCGGAGGGTGCGGTTAGCGCGCTCCTGAACTTCCCGGTTCTGGTGGCCTCCGTGAAACAGGCGGACGGCCGGCGAACTTCCGTCCCAGATGTACCACGTGGCGGCACCGGGGTGGGCGGCGCGCTGACGGGCCGTCTCACACAGCGCACGCTCGGTGGAGGGGATCCCGGCGGCCGGACAGACAGCGAAGCCGGCCACGCGACCGTAGAGAGTCCACCCATCGGATTCGCTGAGTCCAAAGACACCAACGCGGCTCTGGTAGAGGGCCCCGTAGGCCAGGACGGGAAGGGCCAGCGCGAGAAGGAACGCCACGGCCGTGCGCAGTCTGACTCTGACCCACACCAGGTAGATCAGAAAGGCCGGCACGGCGAACAGTGCCGCCTCGCGTTCCACGACCGATGCGGCGAGTAGCAAGCCGGCCAGCAGGGCTCGCCCAGGCCCCGGGCGCTCTGGAGCGTCTTTGGCATCCTGCTGCCGGCCCGGCCAGGCCAGCAGCAGCCCGGCGAGCAGCAGCGACAGCGTGAAGAGCGTGTCTGGCATCACGTACTGCTCGAGCGTGATCCGGTATCCGTCGAGGATGACCAAAGCAGCCGCCAGCACCGCGAGTAGCCGGCCCGCCCGCAAGCGCAGGAGGACCGCGTAGACCAGCACCCCGACCACGATGCCGCTCAGGTTCTGAATCGCCACCAGCTCTCGCAGATCTCGGCCGGGCAGCGTGAGCAGGCGGATCAGGATCGCGTACCCGTTCGGACGCAGGTACGACAGGGACACGGGATGCCCGGTGAAGGCAGTGAACAGGTAGCCCCACGAGTCACTGAAGAACAGCGCCGGGCGATAGGCGTACATCGCCATGACGCGCAGCGCGGCACCGGCGCCCACCACGATGAGCAGACCCCAATGGGGCGCCAGGAATGAACTGGCGCGCGCGGAACTCGAGCTAGAGCGGGCGGCGCGCCGAGCCACCGGGAAGCTGCGGGAAGCTGTGGCCGATCGGGCCGGCGGCACGGCGGGGAGTTTAGGGATGGCTGGGTGACGGAGCGCTCCCGATCATGGCACGACCACGACCAGCGGAACGCACTGTTTGGAAATGAGCCGGCGGCCGAGGGACCCTGCCACCCGGTGGCGCAACTTCGTGGATCGGCCGACGGCGATCAGGTTCGCGTGGACGGAGCGCGCGATGCGCACGAGCTCGTCGGCGGGGTCCCCCCAGGCGTGAACGAAGGTCAGGTTGATCGCTTGGCTCGACACCTGGCGGTGAACTTCGGCGCGGAGCTCTGCCGCCTGCTCGATGGCGGTGTCGTGAAGCACCTCGTAGTCGCAGCAGAGGCCGAGGCTAGGCGCCGCGGTGGCGGCGGCCGTGGTGGCCAGGGTCCCGCTGACATAGACGGCGATGACCCGTCCCTGGAGTCGGGTGGCCTCGCCGCAGCCCCACCAGAGCGCATCCCATGAGGAGGCTGATCCGTCGAGCCCGACCACGATGACGGCGGCTTCGGCGGAGGCCCCGGGTCCGGGTCCCTCGCCGGCTTCCGGGTCGATGTGGGTGTGATCTGCAGCGCTCATCGTGGGGCCAGCCAGCGGCTGTCATGGATGTTGGGGCTGCCAGAGCTGCGCGGGGCTGGTCAATCTCACGGGGCCGTTCGGACGCCCAAGCGGCCCCGCGGCCGGGTGGACAACGATTACGTGGGCCGGTGCGGTAGCTGCGATCTCGGCGGTGACCTGCCCGGCTAGCGGCCCGTGCCGGCTCTCAGCTCCCAGGACGATCGCGGTCGCGGCCAGCTCACGGCTGCGGGCCAGGATTCGGGCGGCGACATCGGCATGTGTCCCTACTGCCTCCAGCAGCTCACCGATGACGGGGACCCCAGCTTCGCGCAGCTCTGCGACGCATGCATCCAGCAGCTTGGCGCCAGCGGCGGCGGTTTCCAGGTCGATCGCATCCTCGCCGGCGATGTGGCGTTCGATTACGTGGAGCACGTGCACCGCTGTCCCCCGTGCCCGGGCCAGCGGGACGGTCATCGCGCACACCTCCCGGGCGGCCGGGCCGCCGACCGCGACAACGAGGCTGCCCTGATCCTCGCTCGACGCGGCGTGCGCACCGGCCTCGCCTGCGGATGCGATCTCAGCCTCCGCCACCGGGACGAGCGCGGCCCGGTAGAACCACAGGACGCCCACAGCGATGGCCGTCATCGCAGCTCCGAGGTAGAAGGCGGACTGCACACTGACATGCTCGCCAAGCTTGCCGGCGACGAACGGCGCGACTGCCCCGCCGCAGAATCGCACGAAGCTGTAAGCCGAGGACGCGATCGGCCGCGGGACGGGCGCGGATTCCATCACCACCTGCGTCATCAGCGTGTTGGTGATCCCGAAGAACATGCCCGAGGAGATCACGCAAACGATCAAGACGGTCTGGTTGGCGTGGAACACCCCCATCACCGCCAGTACCACCACGATTCCGATCAGCGCACCGGCGAGCCCCTGCCGGTCACCAAACCTTCGTGACAGGCGGGGCGCGACGAACACCGCGAACAGCGCCAGCAGCAGACCCCAGCCAGTGAACGTGTAGCCGAGCTGGTGCACCTTGAGGTGCAACGGGAACGGCGCGTAGCCCAGGAGGGTAAAGAACCCGAAGTTGTAGAAAACGGCGGTCAATCCGCTGCCGCGCGTGGCGCGGTGACGCAGCGCGCGCAACGGTTCGAGGACCGAGACGCGCTCCTCGCGAGGCGTTGGCGGAGGTCGGGGGAGGAACCGCGCGATCGCGACGAAGCCGATCGACATGAGGACGGCGACGCCAAAGAACGGCGCGCGCCAGCTCACCCCGCCCAGCTCGCCGCCCAGCAACGGCCCGAGCGAGATCCCGAATCCCAGGGCCGCCTCGTAGACCATCACCGCGCCAGCCACGCCACCGCTGGCTGCCCCCACGATCACTGACAAAGCGGTCGCGATGAACAGCGCGTTGCCCAGCCCCCATCCGGCCCGCAGCCCGACGATGGCGCCAACGCTCCCTGACGCGCCGGCCAGGGCGCTGAACACGATGATCAGGACCAGACCGCAAAGCAGCGTCCGCTTCGTGCCGATGCGGCTTGCCACCACGCTGGAGACCAGCATCGAAAGACCCGTGAACGCGAAGTAGCTCGTGAACAGCAACTCCACATCGCTCGGGGTGGCGCGCAGGTCCTTGGCAATCGCCGGCAGGATCGGATCGACCAGGCCCAACCCCATGAACGACACAACCGCGGCAAACCCGACCGCCCACACCGCCGTCGGCTGGGACCGAAGGAACTTCATGCCCCGCCCTCCAGGCGAAGAGCCCCAGCCACGGGTCGGGCAGGACCCTGTTGAAGTCGATCGATCAGCTCCTGAATCGCGTCGGCGGCCGAGGCGAGCGCGTCGAGCTGCAGATCTGACATCTCGGCCAGATACTCATGCAGCACAACCCTCACCTGCGTTAGAAAGTCCTCGAGTGCCTCAGCGCCGGCGGCAGTAAGGGACACCAGCACGACGCGACCGTCCTCGGGGTCTCGCTCGCGTCCGACCAGGCCCCCGTCTTCTAGACGCCTGACCATCAGCGTCACCGACGGCTGTGCGAGGCCCTCAAGTTCGGCGAGATCGGTAATCCGCTGCGGTCCGCGACTCAGCGTCCTCAAGACCCCGGCTTCAGTCCGCGAGAACCGACCGCTGACCTGACGGATGGCCAGCCGCGTCAAAAGCGCCGTGCGTGTCAGCAGTTCCGTGGCGATGTAGTCGGCCTGGGCCGATCGTTTCTGGTCCTCACCCATCACAAAAGCCATATTGCTAACTATATTGTTACCAATCTTTCCTGTCAACGAGCTGCGAATCCGGAGCCCAGGCTCGGAAAGCGAGCATGTGGCCGGCGCCGTTGCTGGTGCGTACTCGGCGATGTTCCGCGTCGCTTGCTCAGCGCCGCTCAGGTCGCTGACATCGTGCGCCGGGACGCCCGCCGATTGTTACGCGAAGCAGACCTCCTCCGCACGTACCTCGGCTGACCCCTCAGTCTCAGGAGTGAGACGTGGTGACTGGGGACTCTGCGTCGGCTCGAGCTAGAGCCGCCCGGACGTCGGTCATCGGCGCCGCCCCGTACGCCTGGGCAGCGGCGGCGTCAAAGGTCATGTCGAGCGTGTCCATCGCGATCGCGGCGCGGGCCTGGCGAACGAATGGCGACATGGCGCGCAGAACCCCAGGCGGCACGTGACGGACTCTCGAAGGGCGACCTGGCTTACCTTCGAGCAATGCGGCAAGTTGATTGAAGGTCAGGTTCTCGGGGCCGCCAACTTCGATGACACGCCCTCGCTCGCCGCTGTCGGTCACGGCTCGCTCGACGGTCGCTGCGACGTCTTCGACCGAGACGAAGTTGATCGGGTTATCACCGCGGCCGAACACGAGGGGCTTTCTCATGATCTCTGCCCAGAGCTCCACGAACGCCGTCGCGCGCACGATCGTCCAGGCAACACTGCTGGCTCGGAGGTGCTGCTCGGCGGCGTACTTAGCTCGGAACAGGTCCATCGGGTGCTCCGAGGATGCGCCGACCACGGAGAGAAGCACGACGTCCGCCCGGACCGCCGCGGCTGCGTCGATGAGGTTTGCATTCCCGTCGCAGTCGACCGATTGGGGCGAGACGGCCCCCGGTCCCGCGAAGCCCTGCACGGCGGAGACGATCGTCGCTGCGTCGACCAGGGCAGCTTGGAGGCTCCCGCGATCCCGCACGTCGCACGTGACGATCTCGGCGGCGCAGGCCTCGAGGTGACGCGCTCGCGCTGGGCTGCGCGTCAACACCCGCACGTCCAAACCGCGAGCCGCGAGGCGCTTCACGACACGGGTGCCGAGGCGTCCGGTGCCGCCGGCCACCGCGATCATCGCCTGACCACCTGCTCGCGCACCGCATCATCGACGGTGCCCTCGTCGACGGCGACCGGTTCGAGGTAGAAGCGTGCCCACTGCACGACGTCGTCACGAATCCCGAACAGCACGATCCCCCGCATCTGATGGGCGCTACCGTCGCGTCGGGTGCCGGTCATCTCCCATTCGGTCCAGGCTGTTTCACCGTCGATCGTGCTCCGAGTCACCTCGGCGCGGAGGTCAGGCACGAACCCGAAGATTTGCTCCCAGTTCCGGCGCACCTGCTCGCGCCCGCGAAAGCTCCGTGCTGGATGGGCCGGCGTCTCGTTCTGATAGTGCTCCGCGAAGCATCCCGCAACCGTGTCGACGTCGTGGCGGTTGGTGGCCTGCACCAACCGGTCAATCACTTGCTGGACGTTGCTCATCTGGCCCCGTTTCATTCTAGTAGACTGGAATGAAGATGACTATGGACCCTGGCTACGGGAAAGTCAAGGCGAAGCGCTCGTACGACGCGAGCCGGCGTCGAGCGCGGGCCGAGCGGAACCATGCTCGGATCGTCGAGAGTGCTGAGCGGCTATTCCGCCGCAACGGATACGCCGCCACCACGATCGCGGCCATCGCCGGCGACTCGGGCGTCTCGGTCGACACCATCTACAAGTCCTTCGGTGGCAAAGCGGGACTTGTCCGAGCGATACGCGCCCAAGCACTCGAAGGCGAAGGTCCGGTGCCGGCCGAACAGCGATCAGACGAGCTCCACGGCCGCGAGTCAGATGCCCGAGCGATCATCGAGGCCTGGGGCGCGTTATCGGCCGAGGTCGCTCCTCGCGTTTCGCCGATCCTGCTCCTGATCCGCGACGCCGCCGCGATCGATCCGGAGGGTCGATCGCTGCTCGAAGAGCTGGACGCAGACCGGCTGCGACGAATGACGCAAAACGCCCGCCGCCTTCACGATGTCGGGCTGCTCCGCAGCGGCGTCACGCTCGCCGAAGCCGCCGATGTGCTCTGGACGTTCAGCTCGCCCGAGCTCTACGAACTGATTGTGCTTCGCCGGGGTTGGACACCTGAGCGATACGGGACTTTCATCGCTCAGGGAATGATCAACGCGCTTTTATAGCCGACAACTACGGCAACCCACCCGGGCGTGCGGCCACGCCGAAGAGTGGGCGATCCAGGACTCGAACCTGGGACCTCTTCCTTATCAGAGAAGCGCTCTAACCGACTGAGCTAATCGCCCGGGTCTGCGCGTCGGCCGACGGCAGCGCAGGCAATCTTAGCGTTCGTTTGCTGCCGTCTGAGGGAGTCTGAGCGGCGTCACCCGTTGGTCTGAGGCTGATCTCCCAGCCAGGCCACGAGCGCCTCTCGAGCGAACCTCCACTCGGCACCGATCCGGCGACCAGGGACATCGCCGGCAGCTGCCGCTGCCTCGAGTTCGCCGGCCGGGACCCGGAGCATTGACGCAGCCTCCTCCAGGGTCAGAACGGCGGGGAGGGATTCCCGGAGCGCCACCCGGCCGACGACCGTGCCCTGATCGTCCAGATGCTCCCGTACCGCCTCCTCGACGATCTGGCGCTTGCTTCGGCCGGACACGGCCACGGCTTGCTCCAGGCGGCGACTCGGCTCGGCACCGAGGCGCACGTACAGAGGGACCTGGTTGGAAGGCATATCATGGACGATATCAGGCGATATCGCTGGATTGCCTAGGTCGGCGCGTCGGTCAGTCAGCACAGGCGCGGAGCCGGTCTGCCAGCTCGAGCGCCTCCTCGACCGAACTGAAGCCGAGGCGCACCGAATAGCCAACCCCAGATGAGCGCACGTCTACGTCGGTTCCGAGCGCCTGCCCCAGGGAGTCGGCGATGCGCTCGATCGCTTCTTGCCGATCGGGATGAGGCTCGTGGCGGGGCGCGCGACGGCGAGAGCCGGGCGCAGCAGATTGACGAGCGCGTTGCTCGAGCTCTCGCACCGACCAGTGCTCGGTCACGGCCTGCCGGGCCAGCGAACGGCGATCGGACTGGTCAGCACTTAGAAGCAGGGCGCGCCCATGGCCCTCGGACAGCCGGCCGTGCTCCAGCAGCTCGAGAACCTCGTCTGGCAGTTCGAGCAGTCGAACCAGATTGGACACGGCCACGCGACTGCGTCCAACCCTGAGCCCGACCTCCTCCCGGGTGAGTCCGAGCTCCTCGATAAGCGCGGCACAGGCACGGGCCTCCTCCACGGGATTGAGGTCCTCGCGGGCCATATTCTCGATGAGGGCCAGCTCCAGTGAGGTTGCATCGTCGTCATGACGCACGATGGCCGGCACCCGTTCGAGGCCAGCCGTCTGCGCGGCCCGCCACCGGCGCTCACCGGCGATCAGCTCGTACTGACCCTGCGAGTTTGGGCGGACGAGCACCGGTTGGAGGACTCCTCGCACCCGAATCGATTCCGCCAGGGCCAGCAACTGGTCCTCATCGAATAGGCGCCTGGGCTGGCGGGGGTTCGTCGCGATTGCCTCCACCGGCAGTTCCCGCAGTTCCTCCGGCTCGTCCCGGGGCGCCACCGCAAGAATCGCGGCCAGACCCCGGCCCATTCCGCGCTGTGGTTCAGCCACGCGCCGCCACCTCCTTGGCTAGTTCGAAGTACGCATCAGCCCCCGCGCAATGGGGGTCATGATGGATCACCGGCTTGCCGAAGCTTGGAGCCTCGCCCACGCGGATATTCCGGGGGATCACCGTCTGAAACACCTGCGAAGGGAAGTGTTGGCGGATCTCCCGCTCCACGTCTTGAGCCAGCCGCGTCCGGGCATCGACCATCGTCAGGAGCATGCCGGCGATCGTCAGGCGAGGGTTGAGCTCACGCTGAATCAGGGACAGGGTGTCCAGGAGTCCGGCCAAACCTTCGAGCGCGAAGTACTCGGCCTGCACCGGGACGATCACCTGATCGGCGGCTACAAGGGCGTTGACCGTCAACGGTCCCAGGGAGGGGGGGCAATCCAGGAAGGTGAAGGCGTACTGCCGGCGGACCGAGGACAGCGCCTCTCTCAGGCGAAGTTCCGAGCCGGGGATCCTCGGCAGCTCGACCGTGGCCCCGGCCAGATCCGGGCCGGCGGGCGCCACCCAGAGGTTTGGATGGCCGGCCTGGACAACGATGTCCTCCAGACGCGCCGTACCGCCAAGGACGTCGTAGACGGTTGGCTCGCGATCCTTCGGGAGGCCGAGGCCGACCGTGGCGTTGCACTGCGGGTCGATATCGACCAGCAGTGCGTCGTAACCAGCCTCTGCGACGCAGGCAGCCAGATTGACCGCGGTTGTGGTTTTACCCACTCCGCCTTTCTGGTTGGCGATCGCGTAGACAGTGCCCATGGACCTGAAGCTACCGAGACAGGCAGACGCAGCGCGCCTACGCGCGCAAGCCCAGAGGCCGCTTCGCCGCCATCCCGGGCCGGCGGGGGAAGCCATCCGGCGTTTCTCGGACCTTGACCATGACGTGAAGGTGCCGGTGGCGAGCCTCAGGAAAGGGCTGCACTTCCACGGGTTCAAGCACCTCCAATCCGAGCCGCGCCGCTGCTCGCTTGCCCCGCTCCTCACCCGGCTCGTCACGCTTGCCCCTCCACACGACGAGCGAGCCCGCCGGTCGCAGGAGCGGGGCCGCGTACTCAGCGACCACATCCAGGTCGGCCACAGCCCGAACCGTCACCAGATCGCAGCGGCCGAGGCCAGATGCCCAGGTCTCCGCCCGCTCCGCCACTACGGTCACGTTGGCTAGCCCACAGTCTGTTGCGGCGCGGGCTATGAAGTCCGCCCTCCGGCGGTTGCTGTCGAGCAGTATGTGCTCGGCTCCGGGCCTCGCGAGGGCAAGTGGAAGGCCGGGCAGCCCCGCACCGCTTCCCAGATCCACGGCGTGAGCCGCCGCTCGCACCGCCTCCAAATCGAGGGCGACCAGAGAATCGGCGAGATGCTCGTCCACGATCCGGCCGGGATCCCGGACCGCCGTGGGAGCCAGCGGATCGAAGGCGAGCAACTCCACCAACCGAGTGAACGAAGACGCCAGCGTCTCGGGGAGAGAGAACCGGACCAGCAGACGCGCTAGTGAGTCAAGCGTCGGCTGCGGAAGGCTCGTCTGGCTCACGCTCTACTGGATCCGCTCGAGGGGGCTGAGGACTTAGCCGGCGCTCTCGCTCGATATATGCGCCATAGCGGTCACGCATCTCGGCCAGTCGCCGGGCCGCGTGGCCGTCAATATCCGAGCGCAACTCCTCCTCCAGGATCGGCAGGACGTCCTCCACGAGACTCCTGCCCCTGGCCATCCACTGGTAGTAGGACCGCCCGCTGTGGTGATAGGGCCCGTACAGGCGGGTACGCGGGAATCGCTCCATCAGCCAGCGGAACAGGGACTCGTGGCGGGTGTGCATGCGCAACGTGACCTGCGGCTGCTTCCCATCTCCGCCGAATGACCCCTCGCCTACAAGTAGACCGATCAACAGCCCTCGATCGAAGTCGGAGAGTTCAGCCACAGCACTGGAAGGATCGTCCAACTGGACCCGTACCTCCGTGGAGACGCCCCACCACGTACTGTTGTTTCACCGTAAAGAAAAACGTGAAACGTTCAGTCGACTAATGGCGCCACGACCAGGTGCCGGCTCGGCTCCTGGCCCTCGCTGTACGTTTCTACGTCGTGCCGGGTCTTCAGGTGCTCGTGGACGACCTTCCGCTCCAGCGCCGGCATCGGGTCAAGCGAGACCGCCCGCCCCTCCCGGATGGCCGTCTCCGCGGCCTGATCGCCAGCCGACCTCAAACCCACCGCCCGCCGTTCACGGTACCCCCCGGCGTCGACCGATACCTGCTTGCGCGGGCCCCCTCCGCGGAAGGCGATGCGGTATGCCAAGTGTTGGATGGCATCGATTAGGCTCCCATGGTGGCCAATTAGGACACCCAGGTCGTCACCCTCATAGCGGGCCTCAATCGTCTCAGGCGTCTCCTCGACTTCGACGCTCGCGTCGATGTCCAGCCCGACGGCGATCCGGGTCAGCAGGTCTTCCACAATCGCGGCTGGAGGCTCGGACAAATCACTCATCTCCGTCTGCCTGATCTCTTCTTCTTCTTCCTCGGAGACCGGGGCGGGGCCGTCGTGCGAGCCTGCGGCTGAGGCGTAACCGGCTCCTCGGGCTTCAGTCGCCCGCGCAGAAGGCCGCCGAGACCTCCGCCAGCCGCAGAACCGTTCGCCGCCTTGGCGCCGGCCCCGGCGGCGGGGCGCGATCGGGGCTGCGGGCTCACGGGCGTGCTCGCCCGCCCGTTACCGGTGGTTGTAGCGCCCGCTCCCGCCACGGCTGGTGCCGCCGCCACGGCCGGCACCAGACGGCGGCGCAACACGAACTGCTGACCCATGGTCCATGTATTCGTGGTGATCCAGTACACCAACAGACCAGCTGGGAAACGGAAGATGAAGAACACGAAGATCAGCGGCATGAACATCATGATGCGCCGCTGAGTGGTGTCCATAGTGGGCGTGGCCATCAGCATGCTGGAGGCCAGCTGGGTTCCCACATAGAGGACCATCAGGACGATTAGAACAACGCCGTGCGCCTGGTTCGTCAGGTCAGAAATGAACAGGAACGACGCCCCCGGAGCGTTCCCGCAGGAGGTCTTCGTCGCAGCCACCGCAGCTGTCACGTGATGGACGGCGGCGTAGTGATTCAAGACATTGGGGCAGATGTCCTTACGCAGGCTCTGACGGAGCATGTAGTACAGCGAGATGAACACCGGCAACTGCAGCACCATCGGTAGGCAGGAACCGAGCGGGTTGACGTTGTTCTCCTTGTAGAACTTCATCAACTCCTGCTGCTGGCGCTGCTTGTCTTCCTTGTACTTGGCCTGCAACGCCTTTAGCTCGGGCTGGAGGCGCTGGAGGGCCTGCATGGAGTGGAACTGCCTGACGGTCAACGGGAGCAAAACGAGCCGCATGGCCACCGTCAGTAAGACGATCGCCCAACCCCAGGGCGCTCCCAGGGAGTGGTGGAAGAACTTGAGCACCGTCTCGAAAACATCGATGAGCGGCTGGAAGATGTTGGCTAGGAAGAGCATGTTCACGCGCTCGCGGCCGGCGCGCGCGGCTTGAATAGCCGCTGAGCGTCGACTGGGTCGAACCCTCCGCGGCTCCACGGGTTGCAGCGCAGCAGCCGCCACCCGGCCAGGACGAGTCCTCGGAGTATGCCGAATCTGGTTATCGCCTGTGCGGCGTACTCCGAGCAGGACGGGTAGTACCGGCACCGCTGACCGAAGATCGGCGAAAAGACATGCTGGTAGAGGCGAATCGGGAGGATCGCCACGGGTCGCAGCCAGCTCATGCCGCAGGCCCCTCTGGGGCCGGTGGCTCCTGGACCGCCTCGGTCGGAACCTCAGCGGGCCGCTCCGCGCCGGCCTGATTTGGCAGACGAGCGATCAACTCGGCCAAGGCTGCCCTTATCCCCACCAGACCCTCCCGCTGGGCGAGCTCGCCGGCGCCTGGGCGGGCGATCACGACGGCGTCGGTGCCTGGTGGTAGGCGGTCGGCCTCGCGAGCGAAGGCCTCACGGAGGAGGCGTTTGACAGTATTTCTGTCTACTGCCCCGCCGACCTTTCGTGAGACGGACAGGCCCAAGCGCGGCTCCTCCTCGCCTGAGGACCGCGGAAATACATACAGAACTAGTTCGCGGCCGGCATGAGACCGACCATTGCGCATCACGCGGTCGAAGTCAGCACTCCGTGACAGCCGCCCGCGCCGCGGCGAACGCGCGCCCGCCACGGCAGCGCTCACACCGTCAGGCGCTTGCGGCCCTTGTCCCGGCGACGCTTGAGGGTCTGCCGCCCGGCTCGCGTGCGCATCCGAGCGCGGAAACCGTGCGTACGTGCGCGCTTGCGCTTTTTGGGTTGGTAGGTCCGCTTCATGGAAAGTGCCCCCGTGGGGTCCGGCTGAGTATACGCAGGCCTGACACCTGCTCCCGGGAGGCCGCTCCAGGTGATGGAATCCACCGCGCGAAGTCTTTTTCTCGCGCTTTGCGCCAACGAACCCCCGAACGTCGCCGGGGCCTCCCGACCCACTGTTATATTCGCCCGCCTCGGGCTGCTTTGTCCGAGCCTCTCGTATAGGAACCTTCGCCTCCCCGACCAAGGAGCCGCGTGGAGCTGCCCGCGCAACTCGAGCTCACGCCTGCCTGGCACGAGGTACGTGCCGCCCTCCGACGCGCGGTCGGTGAAACCACGTATGACGTTTGGCTGGCCGCTCTCGAGCCTCAGGCCTGGGATGGCGCGGTGTTGGTTCTGCAAGCTCCGCCGGCCACCCGGCGCTGGGTCGCCGAGAGGTTTGGGCGGGTCCTCGAACGGTCCGCCCAAGCCGTCCTCGGTGAGACAGCCCGAGTAGCGTTTGCGGGCGAGCCCGCGGAGGCGGCCCGGAGAGGACTCAAGGTTGCCCCAGCACAACGGGAGGCCCGCCCCTTGGGTGACAGCCCCCTAATCCCCCGGTACACCTTTGAGCAATTCATCATCGGGGACGGAAACCGCCTAGCCCACGCTGCCGCCCTGGCGGTCGCCGAGGCTCCTGGAGACACCTACAACCCCCTCTTCCTACATGCGCCTCCAGGACTGGGAAAGACGCACCTCCTGCATGCCATTGGTCACTACATCACGGCGTTTGCGCCCAGCCGCATCGTGCGCTACACGACGGTCGAGGCCTTCACCAACGGGTTCATCGCCGCGCTCAACAGCAAAGACCTCGAGCGCTTCAAGCACCTTTACAGGGACGCCGACGTGCTGCTCATTGACGATGTTCAGTTTCTGGCCAGCAAAGCCAAGACCGAGGAGGAGTTTTTTCACACGTTCAACGCGGTGTACGACTCTGGGCGTCAGCTCGTGCTCACCTGCGACCGCCTTCCCCGTCAGCTCGTGGGGCTTGAGCAACGGCTGTGTGAACGCTTCGAGGCCGGGCTGGTGGCCCAACTCTCCCCTCCAGACAGAGCCACTCGAATCGCCATCCTGCGCAAGCGCGCAGCGCTCGACCAAGTCAACGTAGTCGGTAGCGGCGTACTCGAGCTGATCGCCGAGCGAGTCACAGACAACATCCGGTCGCTCGAGGGAGCGCTAATTCGCATCGTGGCGTTGCACTCGCTGACCGGCCGAGCGCTCGACATGACCCTGGCCAGGGAGGTGCTCGACGATATGCACCCCGCTGCCAGCGACGAGGCGGCGATCACCGTCGGACGGATCCAGGCCACGGTGGCCGCGCACTTCGCCATCGCCGTCGACGACCTCATCTCCGCCAGCCGCACCGCTCACATCTCCTGGCCGCGCCAGCTAGCCATCGAACTGAGCCGAGAACTCACGCAGGAGCCCCTTCAGGGAATCGGGCGCGCCTTCGGCGGGCGAAACCACGCCACCGTCTTGCACGCCTGCCGGCGTGTGCGCGAGCGTGTGAACAAGAGTCGCGAAGACCAGGCAGAGCTCGAACTCCTGCGGGGCCTGCTTACGTGAGCCCCGTGCCGACCGGGGTTATTGACACACTGGAGTGTCGCTCGCCATGGATCACCCCTCCTGCAACCTCCGCAGAAAACCTCGGTTCTCCACACCTCTTCCTTTCCCCTATGACTTCTACATCTGATCTGAGGTATTCATCGTGAAGATCTCTTTGGCGCGTGAGGCGCTTCTCTCACAGCTTCAGACCGTCACGCGCGTCGCGTCGACTCGGAGCGCGATTCAGGCTCTCTCGGGGGTTCAGCTCTCGGCCAACCAATCAACGTGCGAGCTGCGAGCCACCGACACAGACGTGAGCCTCCGCGTGCCGCTTGAGGCCCAGGTGGAGCGGGAGGGCAATGTCGTCCTCCCTGCACGTCTCTTGCTCGACGTGGCTCGATCACTTCCAGACGCCCAGGTGTCGCTGGAGCTACGTCCCACCCACCAAGACGTGGAGGTCGTCTCAGGCAACGCCACGTTCGACATCAGAACTCTCCGCGCTGAGGACTTCCCTCCCTTCCCGGAACCCGACCCCGCCTCAACGGTGACGCTCCCCGCTCAGGCGTTTGTCACCACCGCGCTCAAGGTGGCTGGTTCGGCCTCGCGTGATGAGACGCGACCGGTGTTGACCGGGATCCTCGTATCGGCGACTGGCAGCGAGGTCCGGATGGTGGCGACCGACTCCTATCGCCTAAGCGTCAAGCAGACCACATTGGACGCGGCGCTGGCGTCAGGTTTCGAGGTGAACGTGCCGGCCCGCGCCCTGCAGGAGCTGGGCCGGATCGCCTCGCATGTCGAGGAGGAGAACCTGCAGGTCAGCGTGCGGCAGAACCAGGTCGTCTTCGTGCTCGGCCAAGTGGTGCTGTCCTCCCGGTTGATCGACGGCCAGTTTCCGAACTACCGACAGCTGCTCCCCGAGTCCTTCGAGCACGAGCTCCGCGTCGCCGGGCCCGAGCTACGTGATGTCGTGCGCCGGATCAGTCTCCTGGCCCAGAAGAATGCGCCACTACGCCTGGCCTTTCAGCCCGGCGAGCTGACCGTGTCAGCCCAGACGCCTGACATCGGTGAGGCTCGGGAGTCGCTGCCGGTCAGCTTTCAGGGTGAGCCGCTCGAGATCGGCTTCAACCCGGAGTTCCTGCGAGATGGCCTCGAGGCCATTGAGGAGGGCGACGTGATCGTCAAGCTGATCAGTCCGCTGCGACCTGGATTGTTGGAGGCGGCTGATGAGAGCGGATTCCTCTACCTGATCATGCCGATCCGCCTGAACGTCTGAACGGCGCCTGTATGCCGGTGACCACGGTCTCCTTGCGGAACTTCCGCAGCTACGAGGTGGCCACCGCCCATCTGGATGAGGATCTCACGGTCCTCACGGGCCCCAATGGGGCCGGCAAGACAAACCTTCTGGAGGGTCTCTACTACGGCTGCACCGGCCGCTCGTGCCGCACAACCAATGACCGTGAGGTGGTGAAGTTCGGTGCCTCCGCGACTCGAGTGGTCGTGAGCTTCGATTCGGACTCCGGTTCACACGAGATCGCGGTCGGGTTTGTGCCCGGCGAGGCCAAGCGAATGACGCTCGATGGGGCCAACATCGAGCGCTTGGTTGACTCCTCCGTGCGTCCCCTGGTGAGCGTCTTCCTGCCCGACCGACTCGGACTGATCAAGGGCGCGCCGGCCTTACGCCGCTCACACCTGGACCAACTGGTCATGGCGCTGTGGCCGGCTCGCTCCGGCACCCGCCGCGCGTACTCAGAGACACTGGCTCAACGCAACGCCCTGCTACTCCGGGTCAGAGCTGGCCACGCGCGCCGGAGCAGTCTGTCGGCTTGGGACGCCCAACTAGCCGAGCACGCGCTCGCCCTGATGGACGCCCGCCGCGGAGCGGTCGAGCGCACGGCTCGAGAGTTCAGTCGAATGTGCGGGCTGCTGGGCCTGGATGGGGATCCGGCGCTCGTATACCGACCGCGGTCGCGGGCCGCAGACCATTCGTCTTACCTCCTTGAGCTTCAACAGCGCGTGGACGGCGACTTGGAGCGAGGCTTCACCGGCCACGGCCCACACCGAGATGAGATGTCGATCACCTGTCTGGGCCGGGAGCTTCGGACCTATGGATCGCAAGGCCAGCAGCGTCTCGCCCTCCTTGCCCTCCTAATGGCGGAGCGAGAGGTCATCGCCGCCCTCCGCGGTACCCCACCGGTGCTCCTTCTGGACGACGTCATGAGCGAGCTCGATGGTTCCCGGCGAGCCGCGCTCGTGGGCCTGCTGCGTGACCAGCCGGGCCAAGCGCTGATCACCACCACTGATCTCGATCAGCTGCCCGGGTCGGTCCGGTCTTCGATAAGCCGGCTCGGGGTGGCCGGAGGTGGTCTCCTTCAGGCTGTAAGCGAGGCGGCATGAGCACGTGACCCTGCACCGACGCTCACCCCGCCCCCTCATGACCGCGCTTCAGCCGCTAAGCGAGGCCTGGGCGCCGGACACGCTCCTGAGCGAGATCCAGCGCTGGTGGCCTGAGGTCGTGGGCTCTGGAATAGCCGCTGAGGCGACCCCCACCAGCGAGCGTGGAGGCATCCTCACAATCAACTGTTCGGGGGCTGTCTGGGCCCACGAACTCGACCTCATGGGGCCCACGATTCTGGACCATCTCAACGCTCGTTTGCAGCGGGGCCACGTAACCCGACTGCGCTGTCTGGCGACACCCTGACAGGGGCACATAATTTGTGCAGGTTTGCAGGGAAAACCAGCCGTCCAGCGAAGCGATTTTGACCGCCGCTTGTGCTATTCTTCCGTACACCAACTCCTGACGCCCCGGCGCGCGTCAACACGCGCGGAACCGGGGCGTCTCGATGTCAATCGGAGGATCGTTGACTAACGACAACGGCGCGAACGAACGCGCCCACGCACAAGCCAGCTATGACGCCAAGGACATCACAGTCCTGGAGGGTCTGGAGGCGGTTCGCAAGCGGCCCGGCATGTACATCGGGTCGACCGGGCCCACCGGCCTTCATCACCTCGTGTACGAAATTGTGGATAACTCGGTGGACGAGGCCTTGGCTGGCTACTGCGATGCCGTATCGGTCGTGATCCACCCGGACAACTCGGTCACCGTTTCTGACAACGGCCGGGGCATCCCAGTCGGGACTATGGAGAAGGAGCAGCGCCCGGCCGTCGAGGTGATCATGACCGTCCTGCATGCCGGCGGCAAGTTCGGCATGGGAGGCGGTTACAAGGTCTCGGGCGGACTGCACGGCGTCGGCGCATCGGTGGTCAACGCGCTCTCCGAAACGCTGACCGTGAAGATCCGTCGAGACGGCCATGTGTGGACGCAGACCTATCACCAGGGCAAGCCCCAGGGGCCGGTGACCAAAGGCGAGGCGACTCAAGAGACTGGGACCACCACCACCTTCCTACCTGATGCCGAGATCTTCGAGACGCTGGACTTCGATTTTCACGTCCTGGAGGAACGCCTGCGGGAGACGGCGTTTCTGACCCGCGGCTTGAGGCTCACCATCAAGGATGAGCGGGAGGGCGGCCACGAGGCCGAGTTCCACTATGAGGGCGGCATCGTCGACTTCGTCAAACACCTCAACGCCAATAAGGAGCCGATCCAGCGCAAGGTGATCGACTTCTCCGGGGAGAGTGACGAGGGTGCGGTCGAGGTCGCCATGCAGTGGAACTCCTCCTATCAGGAGTCGGTGTTCTCGTTCGCCAACAACATCAACACCCGCGAGGGTGGGTCGCACATGAGCGGCTTCCGCTCGGCGCTCACGGGCGCGCTCAACAAATATGCGCGCGACAAGGGTGAGCTCAAGGAGAAGGACGACAACCTCACGGGCGAAGATGTTCGCGAGGGCCTGACCGCGGTCATCTCCGCCAAGCTGGCCGATCCTCAGTTCGAAGGCCAGACTAAGACCAAGCTGGGGAACCCCGGTATGGCTGGATTCGTTCAGTCTGTGGTCAACGCACGCCTGGCCGAGTTCCTGGAGGAGAACCCTCAGGATGCCCGGTCAATCATTCGCAAAGCGGTCTCGGCCGCCCACGCGCGGGCGGCGGCGCGCAAGGCCCGCGACCTGACGCGGCGCAAATCGGCCCTCGAGAACTCCACGCTGCCCGGCAAGCTGGCCGACTGCTCGGTCAAGGACCCGTCGCTGGCGGAGCTGTTCATCGTCGAGGGTGACTCCGCGGGCGGCTCCGCTGTCGATGCCCGGGATCGCAATACGCAGGCGATCCTCCCCTTGCGCGGGAAGATCCTCAACGTCGAGAAAAGCCGGATCGACAAGGTTCTGAGCAACACCGAGGTGCAGGCCCTGATCACGGCAGTCGGGACGGGTGTCCGCGACGAGTTCGACATCACCAAGGCGCGCTACCACAAGGTGGTGCTGCTCACCGACGCCGACGTGGATGGCGCACACATCCGCACGCTCGCGCTGACGCTCCTGTTCCGGGAGATGCAGCCACTGATCGAGGCGGGCTACGTGTACATCGCCAAGCCGCCGCTGTATCGCCTGACCCGGGGTCAGAAGCACCGCTACCTGGAGAGAGAGTCCGACCTGGAGGAGATCCTCCTGGGAGACAAGTTCGAGAAGCTCCAGATCTTCGACCGCTACAACAAGCCGTTCAAGCTGACCGACGCCCGGTGGAAGCGGTTCTCACGCCTGCTCAAGCAGTACGAAGGATGGGCCGCCGCGCTCCGGGCAGCCCACGGGCATGGGGTGGTCGCGTTCATCGAACAGGCCCGCCTGCTCGATGAGAACGTCACAGACATCGACGGCCTTCTGCGACTGCTGGCGCGTGAGGGAGACGAGAGCGACCCCTTCAGCTGCGAGTTGGTTCGGGAGACCGAGACGGAGATCGTGGTCCGCACGATCGAGCGGCGCTCCGGCCTGGCCACCACTCATCATGTTCGCCGCTCGGCCCTGGAGGCCAACGAGTATCAGCGACTGGCTAGCGTCCATAAGGACCTGGTTGAGCTCGCCGGCTCGCCGGCGTTCACCGTACGACTGGCCGAGAACACGTCTGAAGCGCACTCGTTCAGCGATCTGCACGAGGCGGTCCTCGAGGTGGCCCAGAAGGGCGTGCAGTACTACCGCTTCAAGGGACTCGGGGAGATGGATCCTGACGAGCTCCGGGAGACCACGATGGATCCGGCGTCCCGGACGCTGGTCCGGGTGACGATGGAGGACGCCGCGTCGGCCGACCTTGTGTTCTCGATGTTGATGGGTGATCAGGTGGAACCGCGACGGGCGTTCATCGAGGACAACGCGCGTCTGGTCACCAATCTGGACGTGTAGTCGGGAGGAGGAGAACTCATGGCGACCATCGACACCATCGGCGGCGGGAACATCGAGCCGCGCGGGCTCGAGGAGGAGATGCGCTCTGCGTATCTCGATTACGCGATGTCGGTCATCGTCGGGCGGGCGCTGCCCGACGTGCGCGACGGGCTGAAGCCCGTTCACCGTCGCGTGCTCCACGTGATGAACGAGATGGGGCTCCGTCCCAACGGCAAGCACGTGAAGTCCGCCCAGATCGTCGGCGAGGTGATGGGCAAGTACCACCCCCACGGCGACTCGGCGATCTACGACACGCTGGTTCGTCTGGCTCAGTCGTTCTCGATGCGGTACCCCCTGGTGGACGGGCACGGCAACTTCGGCAACATCGATGGCTACTCCGCTGCAGCCATGCGCTACACGGAGGCCAGGCTGTCCCGTCTGGCTACAGAGATGCTGCGCGACATCGACCAGGACACGGTCGACTTCGTCCCAACCTACGACGGAGGTACGCAGGAGCCGGTCGTGCTGCCGGCGCGCTTCCCCAACCTGCTGATCAACGGCAGCTCAGGCATCGCCGTGGGGATGGCCACCAACATCCCTCCGCACAATCTGCGCGAGGTCATAGCGGCCACGATCGCCTACATCGAGGATCCCCAGATCGACATCGACGGATTGATGCGCCACGTGAAGGGTCCCGATTTCCCCACCGCCGGAACGATCCTCGGCCGAGACGGGATCCGCGACGCCTACGCCACCGGCCGTGGCCGCGTGCGCGTGCAGGCCAAGGCGCACATCGAGCCGATCGGCCAGGGCAAGGAGGCCATCATCGTCACTGAGCTGCCCTACCAGGTACGCAAGGGCGGCGACGGTGGCCTGATCCTGAAGATCCGGGACCTGGTGGTCGACAAGAAGATCCCCGAGATCACGGATCTGCGCGACGAATCAGACCGCAACGGAATGCGGCTCGTGATCGAGCTCAAGCGCGATGTGATCCCCCGGGTGGTACTGAACAAGCTCTACAAGCACACCCCGATGCAGACGACCTTCGGGGTCAACATGGTGGCGCTGGTCGACAACGTGCCCAAGACGCTGTCGCTGCGCGAAGTGGTCGGTCACTACGTCGATCACCAGCGCGAGATCGTCGTGCGGCGGACCAAGTACGAGCTTCGGCGCTCAGAAGAGCGTGCGCACGTGCTGGAGGGTCAGCTGATCGCACTGGCCAACCTCGACGAAGTGATTGCTCTGATCCGCGGGTCACGCACGGCCGACGAGGCGCGACAGGGACTGATGGAGCGCTTCGCCCTGTCCCTTGTCCAGGCCGAGGCGATCCTGCAGCTGACGCTGCGTCGCCTGACTGCGCTCGAGGCCGACAAGATCAAACAGGAGCACGCGGATCTGGTCGAGCGGATCAAGGAGCTCCGAGAGATCCTCGGCGACGAGGCAAGGGTGCTCGGCCTGATCAAGGACGAGCTCCAGGAGATATCGGACACCTACGGCGACGAGCGCCGAACCGAGATCACGCACGCCGAGGGCGAGATCGACATCGAGGACCTGATCGCCGACCAGCAGATGGTGATCTCCATCACCCACTCCGGCTATATCAAGTCCCTGCCTCTGTCCACCTACCGTCAGCAGCGGCGCGGCGGCGTCGGCGTCACCGGTATGGACATGAAGGACGACGACTACATCGAGCACCTCTTCGTGTCGTCCACGCACGACTATCTGCTGTTCTTCACCAATCGGGGCAAGGTCTACCGCCAGAAGGTCTACGACCTCCCGGAGGCCTCGCGAACCGCCAAGGGGCGGGCCCTGGTCAATCTGCTCCCACTCCGCGAGGGCGAGCGCGTGCAATCGGTGCTGGCCACGCGTGACTTCACCGAGGGCAAGTACCTCGTGTTTGCGACCCGCAATGGCCTGGTCAAGAAGACGGAGTTCATCGCCTACAACACCCCGATCAAGGCCGACGGGATTATCGCCATCAACATTCGCGACGACGACGAGCTCATCGCTGTGCGCCGGACGAGCGGACACGACGACATCATCATGGTCTCCCGGTCGGGGCAGGCGGCGAGGTTCAGCGAGGCACAGGTGCGGGCCATGGGTCGCGACACCAGCGGTGTGCGGGGTATGAACGTCTCGCAGAAGGGGAACGCCGTGCTGGCCATGGACGTTGCGCGGGACGATCAGGAGCTGTTGGTGGTCACCGAGAACGGCTACGGCAAGCGCACCCCGATCCCCGACTACCCCGTCAAGGGGCGGGGCACGATGGGCGTCAAGACGATCACCCTGACCGAGAACAAGGGCGCCTTGGCCGGCGCGCTGGTGGTTCGTGAACACCAGGAGCTGGTGTTCATCTCTCAGAACGGAATGGTCCAGCGCACCTCCGTGCGGGGCATCAACCGCTACGGCCGTGCCTCGCAGGGTGTCAAGGTGATGAACATCCGGGACGACGACCAGGTCAGCGCGGTAGCCCTAGTGGTGGAGACCGAGGGTCAGACCGAGGCGCAGGTGATCGAAGACGCGCCGTCCACCGACGGAACGCCGGCGGTCGTCGAGCGGGCCATCGACGACCTAGATGTCGACGATCCGGATCTAGCGGATGATCCCGATGACCCTGATGAATCCGAGCCGGATCCCGACCCCGAGGGCTAGCTGCCGTCAGGCGGCGTAGCGCCGGGCGGCAGCCGCCCGAGCGCGCTCAGCCTCCTGCTCGCGATCCTTTGGCGGCGCGCTCGTCCGCAGCTCGCTCAGTAGCCGAGCCGAGATGGCGGCCACGTCCTCAACCGCCCGGTCGAATGCCTCCTGATTGACCTGGGAGGGCTTGGTGAAGCCACTGATCTTGCGTACGAACTGGAGCGCGGCGGCGTCGACCTCGTCGGGCGTGGCCGGGGGCTCGAAGTTGTAAAGCGTTCTGATGTTGCGGCACATGGCGAGAAGCGTAATGGACCGACGTGCGCTGCTCCGGGTCCGCGGCCCTCTGAGCCTTAAACGCCTGAGGGGCGCCGTCGACGAACGGCGCCCCTCAAGCAACTGCTTTGGCTGGCAAGGTCACGCTGACCTGGGTACTGGCCGGAGGGACTAGACCGGCGGCCAGACGTGACGGTGTCGCGGGTTGGACTCCGCTAAGCGGGGTCAGCCTCCGACCTAGCGGCCGGACACCTCCAGGGTCCCGCAAGAACTGTCAGACAAGCTCGGACCACCTCCTTTCTCTGGTGAAACCAGATTAGCGAATGGAGGTGACGTGTCGGTGCGCACCCTCAGGCGGCCAGGTACTGGCGCCAGGCCTCCGGGATGGATGGACTGGCCACCTGGATGAACACGTTCGGGTTGGGTGTCTTCGGGGGGTTGATCAGCCGCATCCCCACCTGGCGCGGCAGCAGGTTTCCCTTGCGCCGATTGCAGGGTGCGCACGAGGCGACGATGTTGTCCCAGGTGGATGGGCCTCCCTTGGAGCGGGGGACGACGTGGTCCACCGTCAACTGCGTGCGAGAACCGCAGTACTGGCAGGTCCAGTTGTCCCGGGCGAACACTGCCCGACGGGTGATCTTGCGTCGGTGGGTATCGCGCGGAATGCGGACATAGCTGACCAGCCGGATTACCATGGGCCGAGCGATCGTGGTGTTCTCGGAATGCAGCTCGCGTTCGGCCCGCTCAACTAGCTCCGCCTTTTCCTTGAGCAGCAGCACGACGGCGCGGCGAACGGTGCAGACGTTCACCGGTTCATACGTCGCATTGAGAACGAGCACCCGCCCAACTTCCGGCCCGCGCCGCTGGTGCTCGGTAGGCGGCGCGGACCACGTTGGCGCAGGTATGGTGGTGGCCATCGGTGGCGCCAAGTCTACCGGTCACCCTGGCGGAGCCAGTCGCTTCAAGGTCCGCCCAAACCGGCCGCGCACCGGCCGCTCGTTCAGGTGCGACACGAGCGGATGATCACCTGCGCGCCGCCCGCCGGGATCATCGTAACGTTCCGGTGCTGGGCCCGTTCAGGTTCGGGGTCGACGGCCTCTAGGTCCAGGCGCCGGGCCATCGCGCGCAACACGACGCGCTGCTCGGCCATGGCCAGGGCCGCGCCCAGGCAGCGGCGGGTGCCTCCGCCGAACGGAATCCACTCATAAGTTCCGGGTTTGACCACCGTCCGGCGCCCGGCCTCGACGTCGCGCGGCTCCTCGCCTGAGGACTCCCCGGGATCGGGCGAGCGCTGGAGCCACCGGTCCGGGCGGTAGGAGAACGGGTCCGGGTATACGTCCTCGCGGTGGTGGACCAGGAGGATGCTCACCGTGACCGGCTGGCCGGCGGCTACGCCGTAGTCACCGAGCTGCCAGGGGACTTGGACGCGGCGCCCGACCGCGGGGATGACTGGGCGGTTGCGCATCGTCTCCAGGATCACCCGTTCCACGTGACCCTCGGAATCCTGCTCACCGCGCACGCCCTCGCGCAGGGCCTCGTACGCGTTCGGGTTGCGGACCAGTCGCTCCCAGCTCCAGGCCAGCGAGTTGGCGGTGGTCTCAAAGCCGGCCAGGATCAGGGTGAGGAGCTCGTCGCGGACCTCCTGGTCGCTCAGTGCCTGTCCGTCCTCGGTCTGGGCGCGCATGATCAGCGACATGATGTCCTCGCGGCCCTGCAGTTCCGCGTCGGACCGCCGCTCAGCGATAAGACCGTACGTGTAGCGATCGATCACCGCGAGGGCGCGTCGCTGCAGTCCGACCGCCTCCTTGTGGCCGAGGTTGCGGAACTCGGCCAGCTTGGCCAGGCGAGTGGTGGACAGGCGGGTCAGACGCTTGATCGTCTGCACTAGGCCGTGCTCAGGGGTGCCGGGCTGGGGGCGACCCTCGATCCCGAGGATCCCCGAGGTGATTACGTCGAGCGTGATGGCCTGCATCTTCGGAGCCAAGGTGACCGGCCGCCCGACCGGCCAGGTGTCGATCTCCCGCTCCGCGATGTCGGTGATGGCCGACACGTAGCGCTGGATGGCCTCCCCATGAAAGGGCGGCAGCAGCAGCTTGCGTTGACGCAGGTGTCGCGGGCCGTTGGCGGTCAGGACAGAGTTGGGTCCCACGATGGGCAGCAGCGGCGATTCGGCTGTGAGCGACCGAACCAGCTTCGGATTGGCGGTGAACAGCGACCGGACATGATCCGGGTGGCTGGTGATCGTGGGTCCCCCGGGGATGATCCCGTGAAAGCGAAACACCTCGCCGAGCTCACGCCGCCACCGGAACACGAAATCGATCTCCCGTGCGCTGAAGGCCAGCACCTGCTGGAGCCGGGGCATGGGTACCTCCGGCGGGGGTCGGAGGTCGGCCAGCTGATTCTCCTCGATCGGACCCGCCGCTGATGGCGGCGCACTACCGATCGGGGGTGGCGCGGTACTCGCCGGCGCAGACGACACGGCGGTCACCACGCCAATCTAACACGGGCGTAGTAATCGATCGCCACTGGATTGGAGCCATCAGATGGCGGCGGGAAATGAGCCGAGCACCCGCAGCGCCTCCACGTGCTCCCGCAGGCTCTCCAGAGCCTCCCGGACGGGGAGCTCGTCCTCGCGACCCTCCAGATCGGCGAAGAACATGTAGCGGCCCAAGCCCTGTTTGCGTGGCCGGGATTCGATGCGGGTCAGGTTCACGCCGCGGGAGGCGAACTCGGACAGGCAGCTGACCAGCCACCCGGGAGCGTCCGACCCGATCCCCCAGAAAACGATCGCCGTCTTCCACGGGCCAAGCGAGCTGCCCGCCCCCGGAAGTCCAGGGCGAGGGCGGGTTCCATCCTCCCCAACGCGGGCCAGCCACACGAACCGGGTCTCGTTGTCGGCCAGATCCTCGACGCCGGCCCGAAGCACCTGACAGCCGTACAGCTCGGCGGCCAACCGGGTACCCAACGCCGCCCATGGGCGCTCCTGCTCGGAGACCATCCGCACGGCGTCGGCCGTGGAGCTGGTCGTCATCACCCGCGCGGCGGACAGACGGGTTCGAATGAACCGGCTGCACTGCCCGTTGGCCTGGGGGTGAGAGACCACCACTTCTATGTCGCCGAGCTCGAGCGGCCGGCGAGCGATCAGGCACTGGCGGATCGGGTGCACGCTCTCCCCGACGATCACCACATCCTCGGTCTCCATGGCCAGCGCATCCAGCGTGGCGCTGACCGATCCCTCAAGGGAATTCTCGATCGGCACCACGGCGCGTTCGAGATCGCCGTCGTGCACCGCCATGATCACGTCGAACACGGTGGGCAGCGGCACCAGGGAAAGCTTCACCGAGCCGGCGGCGGCCAGCGCCGCCTCCTGCGTGAAGGTGCCCTCCGGCCCGAGGTACCCGACGTTCATCTTCTCTTGGTCAGGCCGGAGAGGCTGGCCGTTGCCGCTCGCCGGCCAGAGCCAGGCGGACCGCCTCGTCCTCCTCTGGCGAGAGCTGCAGCTCGGAATGGCCCTTGTGCACCTGCTTGGCGTACATGCGCGCCTGGTCACGGTGGAGGATCGAGGACACCACGATCCCTGAGCGGTTGGCGTCGAGCAGCGCGATCGAAGTCGACTGCTGCCCGGACATCTCCCCGTAGGCGTCGTAGCGTACCAGGGAGTGGTAGGCCACCGCCCCGTCCAGGCGTTTCTCGGCCTGGGCCATCCGTTCCTCCAGCCGGGTGCCGGCGTCCTGGACGTAATCCGCCAGCGACCGGAACGCCTGCTGAAGACCCGCAGCGTGAGCCACCAGGTCCTGGCTCCCGTCTCCGAGGACGGCCCGCTGAGCCGTTCGCAGCCGGCGCACGGAGAGGAATAAGGACACGGCCATCAGCAGCGCCACCACGGCCACGGCGGCGGCGGCGATCGCCACGATCCCGGCCGTGCTGCTGAGGTTGCTCACGCGGCCAAGCATAAGCGGATCGCTTCGCCCATCGGTCCCCGACCCGAGCCGAGCGAGGCCTTACTGGAAGGTGACCGAAAAGGTGATGGAGTTGTTGGCGGTGTTCTTCTCGCCGGGCACCGTCGCGACCTCGGCGGTCACCTGGTAGGTCCCCGGCGTGGGGGCCTTGGGCAGCTTGACTGAGCAGTCCGTGGTCTGCCCGGCTGTGGTCTGAGCCAGGGTGGTCGAGCCGGTGTCGGTCAGCCCGACCACGGACACCTTGCAGCCCACGTTGTACTCCGTGTATTGGCCGCCGTTGGTCACGTTGAGGGCGAACGTGGGCGGCGGACTTGACGGGATCGTGTTGGTGGTGGTGGAGCTGAGCTGAGTTCCGCCCACGCTCACGCTGTTGAGCACGTGACCGTGCAGCCCCGGGGCGGCTGTGTTGACGTGGCTTGAGGGCAGGCGGCTGCCTAGCTTGGCGGCGATGAACGACGATTGCAGCCAGCCCAGGTCGGGCAGGAACTGACCGGGGTTGATCGACTCTCCGTTGGTCCCGCCGACCCCGATGCCGGCCGCGTGGAGCGCAGCGGCCATCTCGGGCCCCACGTAGGCCTTGTAGAGGACGTCCGAGCCGTAGAACAACGAGTTGGCCGTGGCAATCTGCTTGATCGCATCCACGTTGGTGCTGGTCCCGAGGGCCGGTTGGATCTGCTTGGCGATTGTCTCGAGCCCGTCCCGCCGCATCTTCATGGCCTGCATCAACTGGTTCTGGGCCGGTTGCATGCTGCCCGGAACACTCAGGTTCTCGACCGCCGAGAGCTCTTGCTGGCCCCGGTCCGCCAGCTGGGTGATCTGCTGCTGCAGGCCGGTGGGATCGCTGTGGGACTTGCTCGAGCCCAGTGCCCGGAAGAGCTGCGCGCTGGTGCCGTCAGATTTCTGGATCTGCGTCGAGACGCTGTTGGTGTAGTCCCGCAGCGAGCTGTTGTTAGCGCTCACGTCGCAGCTGTGCACGAGGACGGCCAGGAGCACGATGACCACGATGATGGCTACGGCGGCCACGGCTCGCCGGGCCTGGATGGCCTGCTGCTGGCTGGGCGGGCGACCCCGCCCCGATGGCCGACGCCGCCGCGATCCCGAACGGGAGGCGGGGCGGGGTTCGTCGGCCTCGTCGAAGAACGACAATTTTCGCTCCTTGCGGGGTCTGTAAACGCCCAGTATTGCGCCCCGGGCGGCCGGACACACAATCGCGCAATTGCGCGTGCAGGTCACCTGGCCGCCGCCCCGAAAAACACGCTGTGGAGCCCAGCCAGACGCCGACCGTGGCCGCCGGAACTACGCGCGGGCGCGTAGGCGGCACGCGCGCTCGTTCCCGGGCTCCCACCCGTCAGGCGACCGCCGGTGTCTCCGCCGAGCCCCCCCAGCTCGTCCTCGGCCGCTACCGGCTGACCAAGCGGCTGGGCAGCGGGGCGTTCGGATCGGTTTACGCCGGGCGCGACGAGCGCCTGGACCGTGATGTGGCCGTCAAGCTTCTGCCCCGCGAGCGGGTCGTGGGAGGCCGGTTTGAGCGCGAAGCCCGGGCCGCTGCACGGCTCTCTCACCCCGCCATCGTCACTCTCTACGAGGCGGCCGTCGACGACGAGGGCGCCTACCTGGTCTCCGAGCTGGTGCGGGGACGGACTCTGGATGAGGTACTGGCCTCGGGGCGGCTGTCGGACCGGGACGTCCTGGCTGTGGGGGTATCCATTTGCGAAGCGCTCGAGCACGCTCACGAGCACGGTGTGATCCACCGGGACGTCAAGCCCTCGAATGTGCTGATCGCCACCCGTCCCCTGAGTCCCGGCCACCCCGCCAAGCTGACCGACTTCGGCGTGGCGCGACTGGTCGGCGGCGATTCGCTCACCCGCACCGGAGACGTGATCGGCACCCTGTCCTACATGGCCCCCGAGCAGGCGGAGGGTCGCGAGTGCGGGCCGGCCGCTGACCTGTTCGCCCTGGCTCTCGTGCTCTACGAAGCGCTGACGGGGGTCAACCCGCTGCGCCAGGTCCGAAGCGCCGGACGCGCCCGCCGGCTGGGAGTGCACCTTCCGCCGCTGCGCCGGCAGCGCCGGGACCTGCCCCGGGTGCTGGGCAGCGCCCTGGACCAGGCGCTGCGCCCGCGGCCCTCTGAGCGCGGCGAGGTCGAGGACCTGCGGTGGGCGCTGAGCAGCTGTCTCGAGCTCGTGGGCGACCTGCAGGGTGTGGTGGTTCCCGGCTGGCGGGGACAGGAGACGGGCTTCGATCCGTCACAGGAGGCACCCGGGCCGGTGTGGCGCGACGACGCCGACGGTTCGGCCCCGGCCGCCGGCCGGCCAGCCGGCGGCCGGGAAGACAGCGCTCTTTCCTCGATGCCTCTGGCCCGAGGGACCGCTGCCGGTACCGCCGGGCTCGCCGTCGCCTGGACCGCCTCCCGCCTGCTTGGCCACGCTCCCCTGGCGCCCGCTGTGACCGGACTGCTGGCAGCCGGCGTCGTGCTGTTGGCCCCGCGCATCGGCTGGTTGATCTGCATGTCCGTGCTGGCGGCGCTGGCGGCGTTCGACGGCCACGCCGGGGGCGGCCTGATGCTGGCGGTCCTCACCGGGTCGGGCGTTCTGCTGACGTTGCCGGTGAACCGGTTGTGGGCGCTGCCGGCTGGGGCCGGCGTGCTGGGCGTGCTCGGGCTGGCCGGTGCATGGCCCGGGCTGGCCGCGCGAACCGGACTGCGCTTCTGGCAGCGGGGCCTTGTGGGCGGGGCCGGCTTCATCTGGCTCGCCGGCGCCGACTCCCTGGCTGGCTCCCGCATCTTTCCCACCCACCCACCGCTTCCCGGGTCTGGAGTTTGGACCGCATCAGTACCGGTGACCCTTCATGACGTGCTCGCGCCCCTGATGGCCTCTGGCGTTCTGGCGGCGGCGGCCGTCTGGGCGGCGGCAGCCGTGGCCGGCCCCTGGCTGGTCAGCCAGCGCCGCCCTGTGCTCAGTCTGGTGGGAGTGACGATGTGGTCGGCCGGTACCGTAGGGGCCGCGCAGAGCCTCGGGCCGGGCCAGCTCCGGGGCGCCGTTATCGGGGCTTTAGCCGGTGCAATCGCGTTACTCGCGCCCTGCGTGCCCGCACTGGTCAGGCAGGCCCGGGACCGGGGTGGCCTGGCGCCCCGAGTTCCGTAGCATGAGCCACCAGAAGGTGACTGTCCATGAGCTTCCTCAAGAGCCTCGAGAGCAAGATTTCCGGCCTGGTCGAGGGCACGTTCAGTCGCGTGTTCCGCTCCGAGGTGCGACCCGTGGAGATCGCCCGCAAGCTGGCGCGGGAGATGGAGGAGCACCAGTCCACCTCCGTCTCGCGCACCTATGTCCCCAACGAGTACCGGGTCTACCTGTCTTCGCGCGACCGCGCCCGCTTCGCTGACTACGAGGACGCACTGGCCGCCGAGCTGGCGGCCTACCTGCTCGAGCACGCTCGCCGTGAGCGGTTCGCGCTGCTGTCCCAGCCGGTGATCGAGTTCGAGACCGATCAGCGGCTGGGGCTGGGCGAGTTCGGGATTCAGACCCGGGTAGTCAGCCCCGCCGATTCGCCGGTAGAGGAGCGTGAGGATGCTGGGCACACGATGGTCCACAGCACAGCCGCCCGGGTGGCCTCGCCGCTCCAGGAGGACGCGGCTGTCCGGTCCCAGCGAGCGGTGCTGATCGTGGACGGGCGCCGAGTCGTGGTGGGATCGTCGGGAGCCACCATCGGCCGCAGCCGGCAATGCGACGTGGTGATCGACGACCCGAACGTCTCCCGGCAACACGCCGAGGTGCGGCCGAGGGGCGGGGCGTGGATCCTCACCGACCTTGGGTCGACGAACGGCTCCTCGCTCAACGGGCGGCGCATCGACCATCCTGAGGTCGTGCAGCCCGGCGATGAGATCGAGATCGGCGCGTCGACGATCACCTTCGAGCTGGAGTAGAGGTGCTCGAGCCCGTTTCGGTCGGACTGAAGTTCGGCTTTCTGATCATCCTCTATCTGTTCCTGTTCTGGGTGGCCGCCACTGCTCTGTTCGACGTGCGCCACGGCTTTGGGCGCCGCCGCGGGGCCGCGACTCCGCCTCCCCCCCCTGATGCCACCGGGATGTACGCGGCCGCCGCCCCGCTGATCGACATGGACGAGGACTTCGAGCCCCGCCTGGTGGTGGCGCGAGCGCCGGGGCACGATTCCGGCGTGGCCTATGACCTGACCGAGGGGGCTACCCTCGGTCGCGGCGAGGTGGAGATACAACTCGACGACCCGTTCGCCTCCTCACAGCATGCCAGGATCAGCCGCCAGGGCCGAACCTTGGTGCTGGAGGACCTTGGCTCCACCAACGGCACGTATCTGAACGATGAGCCGGTGACCGGTCCGCAGCCGCTGCACGACGAGGACCGGATTCGCATCGGAGACTCCGAGTTCGTCTACCGCAAGTAACCATGTTGAGGGCAGCCGAGACCACCCAGCGCACCGACACGGGACGCCAGCGGCGCGGCAACGAGGATTCCGCACTCGCCCGCGCCCCCGTGTTTGTCGTGGCTGACGGCATGGGTGGGGCTCAGGCGGGCGAGGTGGCCTCCCAGCTTGCGGTCGAGGCCTTCGAGGCCGGACTGCCAGAAGAAGGGAGCCCCGAGGAGCGGCTGGCCACCGTGGTGCATACAGCCAACCGGCGGATTCACGAGCTCTCTCTGGCCGAGCATGAGCATCGCGGCATGGGCACCACGCTGACGGCCGCCTACCTGGACGAGGGTCATGTGGCCATTGCGCACGTGGGGGACAGCCGGGCCTACCTATTTCGGGATGGCCAGCTGACTCGCCTGACTCAGGACCACTCGTTGGTCGAGGAGCTACGCCAGCGCGGCAAGCTCACCGAGGAAGAGGCGGCAGAGCACCCACAGCGCTCGATCATCACGCGCGCGCTGGGCCCCGAGCCGGACGTTCAGGTGGACACCTTCAGCCAGGCGGTTCGCCGCGGTGACGTGGTCCTGCTCTGCAGCGACGGCCTCACCTCGATGATCTCCGAGCAGCAGATCAGCGAGATCCTGGACGCGGCCCCCACCCTCCGGGCCGCGGGAGACCGCCTGATCGACAGTGCGAATGCGGCCGGTGGCAAGGACAACATCACCGTCGTTCTGTTTCGGGTGGAGGAGGCAGGCGACGGTGCCCTCGATCAGCCGACGATGGTCGGCGCGATGGCCAGCCGCGGGGAGGCCACACGAGGATCTGTCTCCCAGGACGCTGCCCCGGCCGCCCGGCGCGGCGACACCGGACCCGCGCCGACCGCCCGTCCCCCAGCGGCTCGCACGCGAACCGTCGACTCGGAGGCGCCCGCCCGGGCGCGAAGGGCTCCGCGAATGGCCCGCACCCAGGGCTTCACCCGGGCCAGCGGCCGCGAGCGCGAGCGGCACTTTGGACGCCTGGGCAAGGCGGTGGCCGCGGTGATCGCGGTTGTCGCGGTGATCTTCCTGATCGGCGGCGGGGGCTACCTGGCCAGCCGGCAGCTGTACTTCCTGGGCACGAATGGGCAGGGGATCGTCACTGTGTATCGCGGCTTCCCCTACGTCCTGCCGTTCGGGGTTCCCATGTACGAGACCTTCTACGTCTCTGGGGTGCCGGCGTCGACGATTCCACGGGACCGCCGGAACACGCTGCTCGACCACGACCTGCGCTCCCAGCGCTCGGCCACCAACCTGATCAATTCGATCGAGCGTGGGGGGATCAGCGGATGAGGGCTCGCAACCGTGAGCTGATCGGCCTCGTTCCGGCTTCGCTGCTGGTCACGGCCGGGTTTGCCGGCGTGTTCATCCAGCGCTCGAACCAGCTATCGAACATTTCCCTGACCTACGGCGCGATCTTCCTCGGCCTATGCCTGATCGCCCACATCTTCATCCGGGTGACGCTGCCCCATGCCGACCCGTACATGTTCCCGCTGGTGGCGGTCCTGGCCTGCTTCGGACTGGTGATGGTCTACCGGATCGACTCCACGCTCGCTCGCCAGCAGGCGGAATGGTTCGTGATCGGCCTCGTGCTGTTCATCGGGACGATCGTGGCGTTTCGCGACTATCGCAAGCTCGAGCAGTACCGCTACGTGATCATGGTGGTCTCGCTGGTGATCCTCGTCCTGCCCCGGATACCGGGAGTCGGCCAGTACACCGCCGGGGCCTACCTGGCCGTGAAGGTGCCGGGGCTGGGCGGCTTCCAGCCGGAGGAATTCGCCAAGATCGGGCTGGTCATATTCCTCGCCAGTTACCTGCGCGACACCCGGCAGGTACTGGCCACGGGGGGGCGCCGCTTCTTGGGGGTGAGCTTTCCCCCGATCAAGCACCTGGGTCCGATCGTGGTGATCTGGGGCGTGGCCATGGGCATCATGGTCCTGCTCAGCGACATGGGGTCCTCGCTGATGCTGTATGGCGGCCTGCTGGCCATGCTCTACGTAGCCACGGGGCGGATCTCGTTCGTGCTGGTCGGACTCATCGCCTTCGCCCTCGGGGCCTGGTACCTGGGCACCCACATCTCCCACGTGCACGCCCGGGTGGAGGACTGGCTGCACACGTTCGATCCACGGGTGTATGCGCCGAAGGCCGGGCTGGGCAGCTTCCAGGTGGCCAACGGGCTGTTCGCGCAGGCTCAGGGCGGCCTGTTCGGTCAGGGCTTCGGACAGGCGATCCTGACCGTGCCGGGAAGCAACCCGCCGGCCTACGTGATCCCGGCGGCGTCCACCGACATGATCTTCACGGTCATCACCGATGAGCTGGGCCTGTTCGGCTCCGCGGCGCTGCTGCTGACCTACCTGATCCTGGTCGGCCGGGGCTTGAAGGCGGCGGTGATGTCGACCGACTCGTTCTCGACCCTGCTGGCCACCGGGCTGAGCGCAGTGGTCGCCCTGCAGGTGTTCGTGATCGTCGGCGGGGTCACGCGGGTGATTCCGCTGACCGGCGTGACGCTGCCCTTCGTGTCCTATGGCGGTTCATCGATCGTGGCGAACTTCGTGCTGGTGGCCTTCCTGCTGCTCGTCTCCGACCGCGCCCGGCGCCAGGCCAGAGCGTGAACCGGCCAATAGCCCACCTGTTCGCCGTGATCATGGTCCTGTTTGGGCTGCTGATCGTCTGGACCTCCCGGTGGACCGTGTTCGACGCCAGCGCCCTACAGCACAACTCGCTGAACAAGCTGGGCTTCTACGCCGGACTGAAGATCAAACGGGGCCGGATCGTGGCCGACAACGGAGAGGTTCTGGGCAAGTCGCTCCCGGCCGGCGGAGGTACGTGGAAGCGCACGTACCCGGCGGGACCGCTGTTTGCTCAGAGCGTCGGCTATGACAACCCGCAGCTGGGCAGCTCGGCCGGCCTGGAGAAGTACCACAACCAGTGGCTGTCTGGACGCCCGCAGTCCTCGCTGACTTCGGTGTTCGGACCGCTGGGCGGCGGCCAGACGGTGGGCGACGACCTGCACACAACGCTCGATCCGAGAGCCCAGGCGGCCGCCCGCAGCCTGCTGGCCGGGCGCGTGGGCTCGGTGGTGGCGATCGTGCCCCAAACAGGCGCGCTGAAGGTCCTGTACTCCAACCCCACCTACAACGACAACACCCCCAACGCCAAGGGCTCCAGCCAGTTCTTCAACGCGGTGCAGGGCGAGTATCCCCCCGGGTCGACCTTCAAGGTGGTCACGGCCACGGCGGCGCTCAACAGCGGCCGGTACACCCCGAACTCGACGATCGTCGGCACCTCGCCGCTCAAGGTCTCAGGCGTGCCGCTGCAGAACGACGGGAACGTGAGCTACGGAGCGGTGACCCTGACCAAGGCGCTCACCCTGTCGATCAATACCGTATTCGCCCAGGTTGGTCAGAACGTGGGCATCCACACGATGGCGAAGTACATGAAGCGCTTCGGGTTCTACCACTACCCCCCGCTGGATCTGCCCACCGACGAGATGCTGGCCAGCGGCGAGCGCAATCCCAGCAACGGCCACCTCCTGTCGCCGACCAGCAACCTGATCGACCTGGGACGCATGTCGATCGGACAGGACAAGCTGGCGGTCACGCCGCTGCAGATGGCGATGGTCGCCTCCACGGTGGCCGACAACGGAACGCTGATGGCCCCGCACCTGGCCACCAGGGCTGTGAACAACGTCGGTCAGACGGTCAAGCGCTTCGGCCCGCGCGCTTATAGCCACGTGATGAAAGCCTCCACCGCGCTGGAGTTGCGCCAGATGATGACCAGCGTGGTCGAAGAGGGCACGGGACAGTCCGCCAACCTGCAGGGGCTGAACGCGGCGGGCAAGACCGGCACGGCGACCGTGGATGTGGCCCGGAACCTCGACGACGCCTGGTTCATCGGGCTGGCCCCGGTGGCCCACCCGAAGATCGCGGTGGCGGTCGAGCTGACCAACATCGTCAACGGCTTCGGCGGGACCTATGCCGCGCCGGTGGCCGCCCAGATCATGAAGCTGCTGATCTCGGAGGGCCAGTGAGCGAGTTCGAACCGGGGTCTGTGGTCGACGGTCGCTACCGGGTGATCTCCCGGCTCGGCGCCGGCGGGATGGCCGACGTGTTCCTGGCCGAGGACCAGCAGCTGGGCCGCAAGGTCGCCCTCAAGCTGCTGCACCGCCGGTTCGCCGAGGATCCCGACTTCGTGGAGCGGTTCCGCCGTGAAGCCCAGGCGGCCGCGTCCCTGCAGCACGCCAACGTCGTCCAGGTCTATGACCGCGGGGGCTATGACGGCATCTACTACATCGCCATGGAGTACCTTCCGGGCCGAACGCTCAAGCAGCTGATTCGCCAGGAGGCGCCACTGGACCCGCTGCGGGCGATCGACATCACCATGCAGATCCTCAAGGCGGCGTGCTTCGCTCACCAACGCGGGGTCATCCACCGTGACCTCAAGCCTCATAACGTGATCGTGGACGAGGAGGACTTCGCCAAGGTGACCGACTTCGGGATCGCCCGAGCCGGTGCCTCGGACATGACCGAGACGGGCTCGATCATGGGGACCGCCCAATACCTGTCCCCTGAGCAGGCGCAGGGTCATGCGGTGAGCGAAGGGTCGGATGTCTATTCGGTTGGCGTGGTCATGTACGAGATGCTCACCGCCCGGGTGCCGTTCGACGCTGAGTCGGCGGTGACAATCGCGCTCAAGCACGTGTCAGAGGCCCCGGTCCCGCCGCGGGAGCTCAACCCGGATATCCCTCGGCCCCTTGAACAAGTGGTGCTGTGGGCGCTGAACAAGAACCCAGCGGACCGGCCGGCCGACGCCGAGGAGTTCATGCGTGTGCTCAGCCAGGTCCGCGAGGCAATCGTGGCGGGAAGCCCCGGTCAGGTCACGGCCAAGATGGCGGCGATCGCCGCCGGAGCGGTTGGTACCGCGGCCGCCGTTCCCACGGCGCTGATGTCCAGCGCGGCGCCGGCCGCCTACCACGTGGTCGAGCGACCCGTGGTCGGCGAGGTCTTGCCCTACGAGGAGCCGCCGCCCGAGGATCCGGGCCGCGGAGCGTGGACCTGGCTGGCCCTGCTGGTGATCCTGCTCCTGCTGGCCGGCGGGGGCCTGGCCGCCTACTTGCTCACCCGTCCGGCCCAGGCCACCGTTCCAAGCGTGGTCGGCTACCAGCTTTCGGTAGCCCAGGCCGACGTCTCCAACGCCGGGTTCAGGCCCTACGTGGTCAACGAGGCGTCCTCAAAGCCCGCCGGCCAGGTGATCCGCCAAAGCCCTCTGGGAGGCGTCAGCACGAGTAAGGGAGCCACGATCACGCTCACCGTCTCCAGTGGTCCGAGAAGCGTGAGCATCCCGTCGGTGGTGCAACTGCCGCAGGCCCAGGCTGAGAGACGTCTGCGAAGAGCCGGCCTGAAGATCGGCCAGCTGATCCCTCAGAGCTCCGGCAGCGTGCCCAAGGGAGACGTTACGCACACCGACCCCGGGGCGGGTGGGAGCGTGCCGGCCGGGACCGCGGTCACGCTGTACGTCTCCACAGGCCCGGCGGCGATTCGGGTGCCCAACACGGTGGGCGACACGGAGGGCGCGGCCAAGGCGGCCCTATCGTCGTTCACCGTCAAGACGAACGACCAGATCACCGCCAACCAGGCGGCCGGCACCGTCATCTCCCAGAGTCCGAGCGGCGGAACCGCTCTGCCGGGTTCGGTGGTGACGTTGGTCATCGCCAAGGCGCCGAGCACGGTGAAGGTGCCCAACGTGGTCGGATTCCCGTGGCGGGCGGCCCGCCGGCAGCTGCGCAGCGCCGGGTTCGCCGTGGTCAAGCAGTATCAGCCGGTCAAGAAGCCCGGCCGGGCCGGCGTGGTGCTGTCGGAGAATCCGAGCGCGGGCACCTCGCAGCCCAAGGGCAGCACCGTGACCATCGTGATCGGCCAGTACAAGAAGAGCTCGGGTCCGACCAAGACGAGCACCTCGACCACGCCCACCACGCCCACCACGCCCACCACGCCGACCGGCACCAGTACCTCTCCGACCTCGACCACCGGCGGATGACGACTCGCCGTGTGCTCGTGCTCGGCGGCGGGCGATCCTCTGAGCACGAGGTCTCTCAGGCTTCCGCCGCCTCGGTGGCCGAGGGACTGCGGGAAGTCGGCCACTCCGTGCGGACGGTGGAGGTGGGTCGGGACGGGGTGTGGCGCGAGGGCGGCGCCGAAGTGCGCTTGACGCCGGGACGCGGGGTGGCCGGAATCGACGTGGTGTTCCCGGTGCTGCACGGGCCGTTCGGGGAGGACGGCACGCTTCAGGGCCTGCTCGAGTGCCTCGGCGTCCCATACGTGGGCGCCGGCGTGTTGGCCAGCGCCCTGTGCATGGACAAGGTGCTGTTCAAGGAGCTGATGGCCCGGTACGGGGTCCCGCAGGTCGACTACCGGGCGGTGGAGCGCCAGCGATTTCAAGAGGAGCCCGACGCCGTGCTGACCGAGCTGGCCGGACTGGGCCTGCCGGTGTTCGTCAAGCCCGCCCGCCTCGGCTCGTCGGTGGGTATTGCCCGGGTGGCCCAGGCCGCCGAGCTGTCTCGAGCCCTGGAGAGCGCGTTCGCTCACGATCCGCTGGCGGTCGTGGAAGCCGAGTCACGGGGCCGCGAGGTGGAGTGCTCGGTGCTCGGCAACCAGGAGCCGGTGGCCTCGCCTCCGGGCGAGATCCTGCTGGCCGCCGGCGAGACCGGTTGGTATGACTACGAGGCCAAGTACACGCCGGGGGGTATGGAGCTGCTCGTCCCCGCCCGGGTCCCCGAGCCGGTGCGTGAGCGCGTGCGGGAGCTGGCCGTGGAGGTGTTCCGTCGCGCCGGCTGCACCGGCCTGGCCCGGGTGGATTTCTTCGTCGATTCCGAAAAGGTCCTGGTCAACGAGCTCAACACGATGCCCGGATTCACCCAGACCAGTGTCTACGCGGCACTGTTCGCCGCGGACGGAGTCGCCTATGTGGAGCTGCTGGACCGTCTCGTCGAGTTGGCCATGGAGCGTCATCAGTACGACGCCTCGTTCCGGTTCTGAGGATCCGGTCTCCGGCGGCTAGGGTTCAGCAATGCCCGTGGTGGACGCGATCGATTCGGTGGCCGTGGTGGGCGGTGGGTTCATGGGGTCCGGGATCGCCGAAGCCGTGGCGGCGGCCGGTCTGCCGGTGGTGGTCTTTGACCTCGACGAGGCCGCGCTCCAGCGCGCCCGGGAGCGAATCGATCGATCGATCTCCCGCGCCGTGGCCGGAGGGGAACTGGATGTCTCCCATGCCGAGGTGGCCCGCGAACGGATCGAGCTGACCAGCGACCTCTCGGCGATCTCCGAGGCGGATCTGGTCGTGGAAGCTGTGCCCGAAGAGGCGCGGCTGAAGCTGGAGGTGATGGAGCGGATCAACGCCGAGGTTTCGGAAACGGCGATCGTCACCTCTAATACCTCCTCGATTCCGATTGCCGAACTGGCCGGGGTGATCGACGGGCCCGAGCGCGTGCTGGGCTTGCACTTCTTCTCACCTGTGCCGGTGATGACACTGGTGGAAGTCGTGGCGCTTGACACCAGCCCCTAGGCGGTGGCCTGCGTCAAGTCTTTCGCCGAGCACATCGGCAAGTGCCCGATCGAGACCAAGGACCGGTCGGGCTTCATCGTCAACATGCTCCTGGTGCCCTACCTGATGGCGGCGGTTCGCATGTACGAGGACGGATTCGCCACTCGCGAGGACATCGACACTGGGATGCGATTGGGCTGCGGTCACCCGATGGGGCCGCTCACCCTGTGTGACCTGATCGGCCTGGACGTCCTGTACGCGGTATGCAACTCGCTGTACGACGAGTTCAAGCGCGACGAGTACGCGCCTCCACCGCTGCTCAAACGGATGATCGCCAGCGGCCGCCTGGCCCGCAAGAGCGGGCGCGGGTTCTACGAGTACAGCTAGGCGAGTCCGGATCTACCGGTACAGCGAGATCTCGTTCAGCGAGGCTGACTCCGAGTTGGCCGGGAGCTTGGTGATCCAAACCAGGTAGTACCGGTAGCGGATGCTGCCGCCCTTCAGCGTGATGCTCTGGCGCCGGGCCACTGCGTGGGCACTGCCCACCGACAGCCATCCGCTGGCCCGGAAGTCGGTCGCGTTGGGCGATTTGTTGGTGGCGTAGATGGTGGCTGCGAACCCGGGGGTGACCGTGTCGATCACAAGCTTCTTGGCGGCTGTTCCCGGGCTGGCGTTGACGTACAGCCCGACGCCGGGCTTGCCCAGCTGCCCGGAGTAGTACTGCTCGGTGGTCCACGCGGTGTTCAGGTTGCCGTCGATGGCCAGACCTGACTGGCTGTTGTTCTGCGCCGTGGCGCCGTTCAGTCCGTCCGGGTTATAGGCGCTGGCGCAGTTCTGGCACAGAGAGATGTGGCTCAGCCCGCGGGAGGGTGGAGGCTGATCCACCTGGCCCGTGCCATGGTGGGCGCGCGTGCCCAGCCAGACGGCCAGTCCGATGGCCACGAGGGCCACGATCGCCCCCAGCGCCGCCACGATGGCCCGGTGGCGGACCTGGAACGGGACCCGATTCTGGGTGCCCGATGGCAGCGTCCGAAGCACGGAGGTGACCTCGCCCGTGGCGGTGCCGGCCCGTGCCGTTTCGATGGCCAGAACGTCCTCCAGGTCGGCGATCAGCTCGGCGTCGTCGGCATACCGGTCCTCCACGTGCTTGGCCGTAGAGGTCTCCACCACGGCGGCCAGTGCCGCAGAGACCTCGGGCCGGCGACTGCGCACGTCAGGCAACGCCTCGCGCACGTGCTTCATCGCTACCGCCACCTGGTTCTCCCCCCGGAACGGGACCTCCCCGGTGAGCATTTCGTAGAGAGCTATGCCCAGGGAATAGAGATCTGACTGTCCGGTGACCGGTTGCCCAAGAGCCTGTTCGGGTGACACGTAATCCGTTGTGCCCAAAACTCGCCCGTCCGCGGTCAGGCCCTCCTCGTCCAACGTTCTCGCGATCCCGAAGTCGGTGACCTTGGCCGAGCCCTCCTCGTCGATCAGCACGTTCTGGGGCTTGACGTCCCGATGCACGATGTGCCGGGCGTGCGCGGCGCCCAGAGCCCGCGCGATCTCGATCGAGTAGGCCACGGCCTCGGGCACCGGCAGCCGGCCTAGCCGCCGGATCCGCTCCTTGAGCGTCTCGCCCTCCACGTACTCGAACACGATGTAGGGGCGGTTCTCGTCCTCGCCGGCGTCGATCACGCCGACGATGTGCGGATGGGAGAGCTGCGCCACCGCCCGCGCCTCGCGGCGGAAACGCTCGAGCTGGTCGGAGTCGCTGGCCACCTCGCGATTCATCAGCTTGACCGCCACGCGTCGCTGCAGGGTCTCGTCCAGGGCCCGGTAGACGGTCGACATCCCGCCCGCCCCGATCCGCGCCTCCAGCCGGTAGCGGCCGCTCAGAGTAGTGCCGAGGATCGTGCTCACGACATCAACCTGCCCCTATTTTGAGGCAAACCGGCCACCGCTAAACCGGTCTCAGGCGCCGCCTACGTCGCCGGGCTCGTGACGGGGACCGCGGAGGCCTTCGGCGTCGCCCTCCAGCCCCAGGCTGGTGAGCTCGATCCGGCCGGCTTCGCCGGTCACGGCTCCGATCGCGGCGGTCCCCGGGTGGTGCTCGGCCACCAACTGAACGGCCAGGTTCGCGTCGGTGGCCGCCACCATGGCCACGAATCCGCAGCCCATGTTGAACACCTCCCACATCTCGGCCGAGGTGACCTGGCCTAGCCTGGCGATCAGCTGGAAGACCCCCGGGACCGGGAGGGGCGAGTCGATCCGGTAACCGATGCCCGATCCGATCCTCAGCAGGTTGAGCAGGCCTCCCCCGGTGATATGGGCCAGACCATGCACATCGATCCCGCTGCGCAGGAGAGCCGTCACGGCGCGCACGTAGATGACGGTCGGCTCAAGTAGAGCGTCGGCCACTGTGGCGCCCCCGAGCTCATCCGGTGTGGCGCTCAGTCCGAGGCCGCCGTCGTCGAGCAGGGCTCGACGGGCCAGGGTCAGACCGTTGGAGTGGACACCCGAGGCCGGGAGGCCGATCACGACGTCACCGGGGCGGCAGGCCAACCCATCCACGATTCGGTCCAGCTCCACCGTCCCGAACGCGGATCCAACCAGGTCAAAGCCATAGGGAGACGGATGCCCGCGCAGCACCTCGGGGATCTGGCACAGCTCGCCGCCCGGGATTTCGACGCCGGCCGCCTCGGCGCCGGCCCGGAGACCCGTGGCGATCTCGGCCAGGATGCGGGGGTCAGCCTGCTCGACCGCCAGGTAATCCAGCATGGCCAGTGGTTCGGCGCCGACGCAGATCAGGTCGTTGACGTTCATCGCCACGCAATCGATGCCGATCGTGTCGAAGCGCCCCGTCTGCTCGGCGACGATCACCTTCGAGCCGACGCTGTCAGTGCCCAGGGCGATGCCCAGGTTGGGAGCCACCCGAAGCACGCTCGCGTAATGACCGGGGAGATCAACGGCGAGCCGAGACCGGCCTGGATCGATGCCGCGGAGCACCTCCACCAGCGCGGCCACGCCGCGATCGGCCTGACCGGTGTCCACGCCCGCGGCGGCGTAGGTATCGCTCACGCTGCCATTGTCGATCATCGTTCGGACCTGTGGTTCGGCGGGCCCGGCCGGATGGCGATCGACCGCCCGCCGACCAGGCCGGCCAGAGCGAGCCGGTACGCGACATAGGGCAGGAGCGACGGCTTTTGCTCGACCCGACCGATGATCCGCGAGGATCCCAGCGTGGACAGGAAGGAGGCCAGGGTTCCGGCCACGAGCGACGCCCGCTGGCGGGAGGGAACGTGCATGCGGCCGTGAAGCGCTCGGCGGGCCGTGGCCGCCGCGATGATCGGCAGGGCGACATGCCGGGAGAGGACGTTGGCCTCGGCAGGCGAGAACCCCCGGCGCCGCGCCGCGGCCACGGTGGCGCCATTGCGGGAGATGCCCGGCATCAGAGCGGATGCCTGGGCCGCGCCCAGCCACAGCGCGTCGGTGACCGTGGCGTCCTCGCGGCCGCGGCGGCCGGTTGCGCGGTTTGCCGCCCACAGGGCCACCGAGCCAGCCACCAGGCCCGCGGCCACCGAGCCCGGCCGTCCCAGCCGCTTCTCGATCGTCCCCTCCAGGAGATAGCCGGCCGTCGCTGGAGGGATGAACGACAACCCGATCAGCAGCGCCAGGCGCGGGCTGCTGCTGCGCATCGTGTCCCTGACCTCGTCACGCAGGGTGATCAGGAGGGCGGCGGCGGTCCCGGCGTGGAGCGCGACCTCGAAGGACTTGCGTAGCTCCGGGTCGAGCTCTTCGTAGTTCCAGCCGAGCAGCCAGGGAATCAGGGTCACGTGGCCGGAGGAGGAGATGGGGAGCAGCTCAGCCGGTCCGTGCAGCAGGCCGAGTGCCACCGCCTGCCCGAGGCTCAGTTCACCGGTCTGCTCGAGCTGGGCGTGACTCATCCAGCGGGGGCACGCGTCCGGCTCGTGCGTACCCGCCGTATCACCAGGTATGCAATCGCCACCACGACCAGAGCCACGATCGCGTAGTCCACGTACTCGAGGTCGTGCCGCCAGGTTGGCCACTGGCTGCCCACGGCGCGTCCGATCAGACCGAGGCCGGTCATCCAGATGATCGAGCCGATGGCGGCCAGGGAGATGAATCGGCCGTAGCTCATCTTCACGGTGCCTGCGGCATACGGGAAGACGGCTCGGAACAGCGGGATCAGCCGCGAAATCAGGACCACCGGAGCGCCAAAGCGCTCGAACCAGCGATGGGCCATATCCAGCCGGCGCGGGTTGACGTGTAGCGGGCTGCCACGGCGGTCCAGCAACTCATGCAGCCCGAGCCGTCCGATCAGGTAGGCGATCGTCGCCCCGATGAGGTCGCCGATCACGCCGGCCGCCACCACGCCGAATAGCGTGAGGTGGTGCTGGAAAACGTTGAAGCCGGCGAACAACATCGTCGCTTCGGTCCCGGGAACGCCGATCACCCCGGACATCGCCGTGAGCAGGCCCACGCCCGCGTAGCCCAAGTCCCGAACGATATGGGTGGCCAGGTTCACGAGCGAGTTCGTGACCGACGCGTAGAGGATAAGTTGATGCATGGGCGAGAGCGGTCTGGCTGCCGCCGGGCCGCTGAGTGTCACCAGTATGCCCAACGTGAGGGCGTGTACGGTTTCTCGCGAGGTGACAGTTCCCTTATTCGATATGGCCACGCCCCTGCGGGAATTGCGGGAGACAATCCTGGCCCGTCTGGCTGAGGTGGTGCAGCGGGGCCAGTTCATCCTGGGCCCGGAGGTGCGCGCGTTCGAGGCCGAGCTGGCGGCCTACCTGGGCGCGACCCACGCCATCGGCGTGGCAAACGGCACCGACGCGCTGACCATTGCCGCGCGCGCCCTGGGCGTGAAGTCCGGCGACGACGTGGTCGTCCCGTCATTCACCTTCTACGCCACCGCCGAGGCAATGGCCAGCCTGGGCGCCCGGCCGGTGTTCTGCGACGTCGATCCCGAGACGCGCAACGTGACCGCGGAGACCGTGCGCGCCGCACTCACTCCGCGGACCACGGCCGTGGTGGCCGTCGACCTCTTTGGACTGCCCGCTCCAGTCGGCGAGATCCGTGAGCTGGGCGTGCCGGTGATCGAGGACGCGGCTCAGGCGATCGGGGCCTGGCAGGGAGACCGGCGCGCCGGCACGCTCGGCGACGTGGCCACGTTCTCGTTCTACCCGTCAAAGAATCTGGGGGCGTTCGGCGACGGGGGGGCGGTGGTCACCGACGATGACGAGATCGCCGAACAGGTGCGGGCCCTTCGTTTTCATGGCTCGCGGGACAAGCAGTCGTTCGAGATGGTCGGCTACAACTCGCGCCTGGACGAGCTGCAGGCGGCGATTCTCCGCATCCTCCTGCCCGAGCTGGACGGGTGGTGTGAGGGACGGCGCTCGGCGGCGGACGCGTATCGCGAGGCCGGCCTGGGTGAGCACGTTTCCCTGCCGGCGGTACCGGCCCAAATGCGTCCAGCGTGGCACCTGTACGTGGTCACTCATCCGCAGCCCGACCGCGTGCTGGCGGCGGCGCGAGAGAACGGCGTGGGGGCTCGCAGCTACTACCGGACACCCCTGCACCAGCAGCCCGCACTGCGGGAGTTCGCCCCGTCCCACCTCCAGCTACCCGGCACCGAGTGGCTGGCCGCCCGGAACGTGGCGCTGCCGATCAGCCCGGTGCTGGGGGCTGAGCAGGCCAGAGAAGTGGTAGCCGCGGTCTCGGCTGCCTGATCCGCGCGGGCGGGCTCATGAAAGTCTGGGTTGACCTCACCAACTCGCCGCATGTGCTGGTTCTGGCTCCGGTCATCCGCCGCCTTCAGGGCGCCGGCCATCACGTCGAGGTGACCGCTCGCGACTTCGCTCAGACGCTGGGACTATGCGATCGCCTGGGGATCGATCACGTGACGATCGGGCGCCACCGGGGAGGACGGATGGGGGCTAAGGCAGTCGGGCTCGCGGAGCGCTCGATTCAGCTGACCCGGTTCGCCCGAGGGCGGAGCTTCGATCTTGCCCTCGGCCACGGCTCCAACGACGTGACGGTGGCCGCGGCGCTCCTGCGGATCCCGTCCTCGACGATGTTCGACTACGAGTGGGCCACCGTGCAGCACTCGGTGAACTGCCGGCTCGCTCAGGCGGTGGTCGTGCCGGAGGTGATCCCGCCGGAGCGGCTGCGCCGGTACGGGGCGGACGGAAAGATCCTGGCGTACCCGGGTCTGAAGGAGGAGTACTACCTGGCCGACTTCGAGCCCGACCGGGCTGTTCTGGACCAGCTAGGCCTCGACCCGGCTCGCCCGATCGCAGTGGTGCGCACGCCGCCGGCGGTGTCCCTGTATCACCGCTTCGAGAACGACCTGTTCGGACGAGTTCTGGAACGCCTGCGCGGCACCCAGGCCGTCGTTCTCCCTCGCACCCCCGCCCAGCGGGAGGAGTTGGCGCGGGCCGGGGGTTGGCTGCTCCCCGAGCAGGCGATCGACGCCCAGTCCCTGATCTTCTTCGCCGACCTCGTGGTCTCGGCGGGCGGCACCATGAACCGCGAGGCGGTGGCGCTGGGCACGCCCGTGTTCACCGTGTTCGAGGGACGGCTCGGGGCGGTCGACGAGCAGCTGATCGCGGACGGGCGTCTGCAGCGCCTGCGCGATGCCGATGAGGTTGTGCTTAAGAAGAGGCCGGATGATTCCGACCGCCAGCGGGTGCGCCGCGACCCTGCTTTACTCGTGGACCTGCTCGCCGAGCCGGCCCACACTCCCTGGCGGGGCTGACCGGCGGCGACTCGCTCTGGTGGCAAAGACTTAAGGCCCCCGGAACCAGACCGACCTCCCCAAACCTACGTGAGCACGGGCACAGAGAACGTGGCGACTCCCGGGCAGACCGGCCGGGGGCCCGCCAAGCAGAGATCGACGGCAGAGCCTCGGACCGGGCGGAGCTGGTCGCTGCGCACCCACCCGTGGCCGGTGGTGGCCGTGGTCCTCGTCGTGTTCTCCTACCTGCTGGTGCGGTGGGCTCGAACCAGTCCGGGATTCGACCCCTATGGGTGGCTGGTATGGGGCTATCAGACGTGGCGCGGAACGCTCAATCTGGGGGGCGCCCCCTCGTGGAAGCCGGTCACCTTCTTCTTCACGGTCCCGTATTCGCTAACCGGCCACTTCGCATGGTGGTTGTGGACGGTCACGGCGGTCTCGGTGGCGCTGGCCGGTCCCCTGTTCGCGGGCCGGATCGTGTACCGCCTGGTACTCCGGAGCACCGGCGAGCGGTGGCCGGCGATCATCGGCGCCGTGTTCGCCGGACTGTGCCTGCTGGGCATCGTCCAGTACACGCACTACTGGCTGAGCGCGCAGTCCGACCCGATGCTGGTCACGTTTTTCCTGGCCGCCATCGACATGGCCATGACCGGTCGCCACCGCTGGGCGATCACGCTCCTCTGGCTCTCCTCGCTCGGCCGGCCGGAGACCTGGCCGTTCTTTGGCCTTTACTTCCTATGGGCGTGGCGGGCGGTGCCACGGATGCGGGTGCTGATGGTCGTGGAGCTGATCCTGATTCCCTGCTTCTGGTTCGGTGTGCCGGTCCTGGCCGGAAGCCCGTGGAACGTGGCCAGCAACCTGGCCCAGGACTCGCCCCGCATGCTGCACAGCAACAAGATCGTCGGGACCATCACCCGTTTCCGGGAGCTCACATATTCGCCGGTCGAAGTGATGGCCGGCATCGGCCTGATCATCGCGATCATCCGCCGTGACTGGCGGGTCCTGCTGGTCGCCGGCTGCGTGGTGCTGTGGATGGTGGTGGAGATCGCCTTCGCTCTGCACGGCTTCCCGGGCGTTCCCCGTTACATGTTCGAGGCCGGCGCGGCGATGATTGTGGTGGCCGGCGTGGGCGTCGGCTGGCTGCTCAGCCAGCCCACTCGCCTGTTCCCAGCCCGGTCGTCCGTTGGGTCGCCCCCCTCGGCCGCGCCCCCGTCGGGTGCCGTCCCCGCAACCTCATCGCGCCCGGGACGGCACTGGATGTGGACCGCCGGGCGCGTCGCCGGTGGTCTGGCCGTGCTGGCCGTGGTGGTGCTGATGGTCCCCCGCGCCGTGCATGCGGAGCGCACCGAGCACGCGGATCTGATCCATGAGCGAGCGCGCACCGCGGAGATCCACCGCCTCGACGCGGCCATCAAGTCGTTTGGCGGCTACAAGTTCATTCGCTCATGCGGTGACCCGGCCTCCGACGTGGAGTGGGTAAGCATCATCGCCTGGTATACGAAGCTGGACGTCGGATTCGTGGGACATCGCCCGGCCTACATCGCCCGGGTCGAGACGTCGCCCTCGGTCTTGTTCACCGCGCTGGGCAACGGCTGGATCCTGCACACCTATCACCTGCCCGCCAACGCGTCGAGCGCCTGCCGAAGCCTCAACCACGCGTATTACATAGTCACCCCACAGCACCCCGGCGGGTACGTGGGGCATCAGACCTGAGACCGTGCCCTGGTGCGGGACAGAGCCGGCGCCCCTAACTTGCCCTAACGCGGCAACCGTATTCGCAATGCGGTGCCACGACTAGACTTCCGCACCATGCGCCGGCGGATTCGGTCCGCGGCCCCCGTCCACCGTCACTCGTTGCCCCAGTTGCTGTTGGACGGGCTACTGGTCGCGCTCGCCTATTTCCTTGCGTTCCGTCTACGGTTCGAGGACGCCGTCCCCGGCCGCTACGCGGCGTTGCTGCACGAGACGATCTGGTGGGTCGTTCCGCTGACGCTGGTCGTGCTGGCTGCGTTCGGTGCGTACGAGCGGTTGTGGAGGTTCGTCAGTCAGCGCGACTATGAGGCGGTGGTCAAGGCCGTGGTGGTGGCCTCGATTCTGGTGATCGGGATCGTTGCCCTGGTTCACCCAGTCAACTTTGCCTCGGTCCAGCGCGAGCCCTTCGCGCATGTCGCGCACGTCGGCGGCCACCGGGTCGCGCGCCTCGGCTACCACAACGTCACTCTCCAGGCCACCGCCGTGACGATGCCTTCCAGCGTGATCGGCGGCTTCCTCCTGGCCGCGATGGTCCTGCTCGGCGCGGTCCGCTTCGCCATCCACCTCGTCACCGAGGGCCGCCTGCGCAACTTCCGGGTGGCCAAGGGCGCCCGTGACGTGCTGGTCGTCGGTGGGGGCGACGGGGGGCGCCTGGTCGTCCGCGAGTTGATTCGCAATCCCGAGCTGCGTCTGCGCCCGGTGGGTTTCGTGGACGACGATCCACGCAAGCTGGGAATAAAGGATGAGCATGGCCTGAAGGTCCTGGGAACAACGGAGGCGGCAGATCTCGCCCGCGTACTCGACGAGGTGGAGCCGGACGAGGTCGTCATCGCCATTCCCTCCGCTCCCGGCACGATGCGCGCCCGGGTCGTCACGGCTTGCCGGCGCCGCGGCATCCCGGTGCGGACCATGCCGACCGTGTTTGAACTGCTGCGCGATGGCGCCGGACACATGCGCCTGGCCCGCCAGCTGCGCGAAGTCAAGGTGGAGGACATGCTGGGCCGGGAGCCGGTGCGCATGGAGCTCGAGCGGGTCGGTGCCTATCTGACCGGTCGCGTCGTGCTGGTGACGGGAGCCGGCGGTTCGATCGGATCCGAGCTCTGCCGTCAAATCGCCCGGGTGGGGCCGCGCAAGCTGGTGCTGGTCGACCATGCCGAGGACAACCTGTTCGAGATTCTGCGCGAGCTGGAGGAGGACCGCCACGTGAACACGGCGGTTCCGGTGCTGGGCGACTGCAAGGAGTAGGAGCGGATGCGCGAGGTGCTGGCCGAGCACCGGCCGGTCGTCGTCTTCCACGCTGCCGCCTACAAGCACGTGACGATGATGGAGTTGAACGCCGTCGAGGCGATCCGCAACAACGCGCTGGCCACCCGGGTGATGGCTCGCACCGCCGGTGATCTGGGCGTGGAGACGTTCGTACTCGTCTCGACCGACAAGGCGGTCCAGCCGGCGACGGTGATGGGCGCCTCCAAGGCGCTGGCCGAGTGGGCGGTCGAAGCGCAGGCCGCCAAGTCGCCCGGCACCCGCTACGCGACCGTTCGCTTCGGCAACGTGCTCGGCTCGTCCGGTTCGGTGGTCCCGATCTTCCGTCGGCAGATTGCCGCTGGAGGCCCGGTGACCGTCACCGACCCGCGAATGACCCGCTACTTCATGACCATCCCGGAGGCGGTCCAGCTGATCATCCGGGCCGGTTCCCTGGGCCGCGGGGACACAGCGGGGACCAGCGGGGCCATCTACGTGCTCGACATGGGCGACCCGATCAAGATCGTTGACCTGGCCGAGACGATGATCCGCCTGTCCGGCCTCGAGCCCGGTCGGGACATCGCCATCGAATTCGTCGGCCAGCGGCCGGGCGAGAAGTTCCACGAGGAGCTGTTCAACCCGTACGAGCGCCTTCAACCCACGCCGGCGCAGCGGATCATCCGGGCCGAGCGGGATCGTCTGGATCCCGCCTGGGTGGACGCGATCTTCGACAACATCAATCTGCTGGTGCTGGAAGGAGACGCGGCCGCGCTGGCCGACCATGTCTCCCAGCTCGACGCCGCCCGGGATGTGCTGCCTCCAGAGGCTGGCGCCCGGCTGGCCCCGTAGACTCCGCTCGCTCGCTTATGGCAACCGTCCCCTTCGCGCTGTCGGTCCACTCGCTGGTCACGTCCGTCGGCACCGATGTCGCGTTCGCGGCCATCATCGGCCTGGCTCTCCTGGCGCTTCTGTACTTCGCCCAGGCCCGGGAGACCGCGAGCTTGCGCGAGCGGCTCGACAACGCCGCCCAATGGATCGAAGCCATGGAATCCCGGCTGAACCAACTCCAGCGCAGCCAGGCCGCGGCGGCGCAACGACCCCCCGGCGCTCCCGCCCCCGCCCCGGCGGGAGCGGGCGTTCAGCGCCTGCGTCCGGGGCAGCCCATCGCCCCCCGCCCGGCCGGGGCACCCGTTCCCGCCGGTGCCGTACCAGCCGGCGTCGCTTCTGGGACCGCGCGCCCTATGGGCGGCTCGCTTCTCGGTGCGCCGGCCGGCATGGGCGCGCCGGCCCTGGCCGCGGCCACCCACCTGATCCCGCTGGCCGGACCCAGCACGGACGGGCCGGCACCGGATACGGGCGACGGTGAGGACCAGGAGACGAGGATCGAAGCGCCGGCCGCCGGCGCGGTTCCGGGCGCCGAGGTCGGGGAGGGCTCACCGGCCTCGGATGACACGATTCTGGCCATGCCCGCGCCGGCCACCGCCGCCGCTTTGGCCAACGGCCAGGGCTCCGGCGTCGTGGCCGCCCCCCCGGCCCCCCGCCCGACGTTCGCGGCGGCTCCCGCCGGAGGCGGATCGCCAGCCGCCGGCTCTGGGCGCGCCGCCTCGCGCCCGGGTGGCAATGGCGGGCCGGCCCCGGCCGCCGCGGCTTTGAGCGCCCGGTCGGGAGGATCGCGGCCGCTACCTCCGATGCGCACCACGGTCCCTTCTGAACCCTCGCGCGCGCGCCGCCTTGTGCCGATCCTGATCGGCCTGGCCGTGGTTGTGGTGGTCGTAGTGGCCCTGCTCATCATCACCCACAACAATCAGAACTCGACCACGGTCCATCGCTCTAACGCGGTGTCGGCCAAGACCCAGCACAACAAGTCGGCCGCCGTGACGCCCTCGGCGGTCACCGTGGCCGTACTCAACGGCACCGGCGTCACCAACCTGGCCCACGACGTGGCCAACCGCCTGGGCGCCGGCGGCTACAAGGAAGGGGCGATCGCGACCGCGGCCGACCAGACCCACACGGGCACGATTGTGGGCTACCTCCCTGGCCATCAGGCCGACGCCCGGGCTGTCGCGGCCGTCCTCAACCTCAAGGCGAGCTCGGTGACCGCGGTGGACCCGCAGGCGATGGGTGTGGCATGCCCCGGAGCCAGCGGAACCACCACCTCATCCGCTTCCTCCTGCGCGGCCGATGTGGTGGTCACGGTGGGAAGTGATCTGGCCGGCCTGGCCTCGTCGGGCACCGGCTGAGGCCGCATCTCTAAAGTTCACCGAAATGGTTGACTTACTGGACGTCGCAATCTCCTCGCTCCGGCGGGTGCCGAGCGTCACCGACAAACCCCTGACTCTGGAAGCGTTATGACCGATCTGCTCGACCTACCTCACCGCACCTCCAAGCCGCGCTCCACCGGCTTGACCCACGTGCTCGACCGGGGCCTGTCCGTGGCCGAAGTGGATTCGCTCGCTGAGGTGGCGGGAGACCACATCGACCTGGTCAAGCTCGGCTGGGGGACCGCGCTGGTGACGGGAAACCTGGAGGCCAAGGTAGCTCGCTACCAGGCCCACGAGATACCGGTGGTGCTCGGCGGCACCCTGACCGAGCTCGCCATTCACCAGGATCGCCTGGATGCTCTGCTTCAGTGGACCAATCACCTCGGTCTCGAATACGTCGAGGTCTCCGACGGGACGATCACGCTGGCCCACGACGAGAAGCTCGAGCTGATCGAGCGGCTCGCCCGGGACTTCACGGTCCTGTCCGAGGTGGGCTCCAAGGACGACACTCGGATCATGGCGCCGTACCGCTGGGTCGAGCTGATCCAGGCTGAGCTCGAGGCCGGCGCCTGGAAGGTGATCGCCGAGGCCCGCGAGAGCGGCACCTCTGGGATCTATCGCCACGACGGCGAGGTCCGCATGGGCCTGATCGATGAGATCGTGCACGCCGTCGATCCGGACAGCATGATGTTCGAGGCGCCGCGCAAGGACCAGCAGGTGTGGTTCATCCGCCGGCTGGGGGCCAACGTGAATCTGGGCAACGTGACGCCCAACGAAGTCGTCTCACTTGAGACCATGCGCCTCGGACTGCGCTCCGACACCGCCCTGGGTGGCGTTGGTTCCGGGATTCAGGAGGAGGGGGTGCGCGGGGAGTGAGCCAGCCCGTGTCGCCTCCGGCGCATGGCTGAGGATGGCTGCGGCCTGCTGCTCGCCCGCCACGGCCAGACCAACGACAACCTGGAACCCATCCGGGTTCAGGGCTTCACGGACACCCCGCTGAACGAGACCGGTCGCCGCCAGGCCCATGAGCTGGCGGAGCGGGTGGCTGACCTGGAGGTCGGGTCGGTGTGGACCTCCGATCTGAGCCGCGCCCAGGAGACGGCCGAGATCGTGGGCGAGCGGATCGGACTGGCTCCGCAACCGGATGCTCGCCTGCGAGAGGGCAACCGGGGGCGGTGGGAGGGCCGCCGGTTCATCGACGTGGAACGGGAGGACCCTGAGCTGTATGCCGCCTGGCGTCGGGCCGGGCCCGACTTCCGGTTCCCCGGCGGCGAATCCCTGCAGGAGCACTCCGACCGCGTGGCCGCCGCCCTGCGGGATATTCACTCGGCCGGCCGGCTGCCCGCCCTGGTCGTGTGCCACCGGGGCTCGATCCGAGCCGTGCTGTGCCGGCGTGACCCGCGCGGCCTTGACGCCTTTCACGAATATGACGTCCCCAACACGGGCGTGGTGGAGCTTTGACCCGCCTTCCGGTGGCCGCGTTCGCGGCTCTGGTGGTGGCCACCGTGGGCGCCTTCTTCGTCACCCAGCACCTGAAGATCTCAAACCCGCTGATCAACGGGAGCCCGCGTCCCGACCCGCCCGCCATCAACCCGGTGACCGGAAGGGTGTGCCGGGATCTGGCCGGTAAGTTGGTCAGCTTCAAGCGGACCCGGCTGAGCTTCTATCTTCAGTCGCGCTCGGACAAGGTGTCCGTGTACATGGTGGGCTCGGGCGATCAGGTCGTGGCCACCGTGGCGCAGGGCCGGCATATGCAGGCGGGCGCCAACCACCGCTCCACCTTCACCTGGAACGGGCACTCAGGCAACGGCCCGGTGGTGGCGGATGGCACGTATTACTTCGAGATCGCGCTACAGAGCGAGGACCGGCCGATCATCCTCACGGGCAACCCGGTCCAGGTTCTCACCACGCCTCCGCACCCCCGGGTCACCCGAGTCATCCGCACCGGGTCGGCCCACGGCGCAGGCCCGGCAATCATCACGGCCGGTCAGTCGGTCACGGTCCACTTCGCCGCCCGGCCCTACAAGAGCACCCGCATCGACATCTACCGGACCGACCTCCCCGGCAAGCCCCGCCTGGCGTTCAGCTTCGGGAGCAAGGGCAAGACGGGACGGGCGGTCTGGAACGGGCGGATCCATGGTCAGCCGGCGCCGGCCGGCACCTACCTGGTGGGGATGTCGGTGCTCGACCAGGCGTGCAACCCCGGGAGCTCCCCCGCGGTCCTGCCGCCGGCCGCCGGGTCCACTCCGCACGCCGGCCTGACCGTCCGCTACCTGGCCGCCGCGCCTCCACTGACCCCGGTACCCGCCGGATCCGAGGCGACTGTCCTGGTGGACGCGCGCGGGCGTCCATACGCTTGGAGGCTGTACCGGTTCGGGTCAAGCCGCGTGCTGGCCCAGGGCAGGGCGGCGGCCGGCCACTACGCGCTGCGCGTCCGCCTGCCCGGAGACCGCGCGGCGCTGTACGGCCTGGCTCTGCACAGCGGCAATCACCGCACGGTAGTACCGCTGGTCTCCAGCGCGACTGGGCGGGCGGCGTTCACGCACATCCTCCTCGTCCTGCCCGCGCTGAGCTGGCAGGGCACGAACCCAGTCGACGACACGGGCGACGGTCTGCCGAGCACCCTGTCGGCCGGCGACAAGATCTCCCTAAACCGCCCGCTGGCCGGAGGGCTGCCCCGGGGACTGGCGGATGAGCAGGCGCTGATCTCCTACCTCGCTCGTAGACACCTCTACTACCAGCTGACTACCGACGTCGGACTGGCCGACGGCGTGGGCCCTCGCCTGGCGGGTCACACGGGAGTGCTTCTCGACGGCAGTCTGTCGTGGCTGCCGTCGGACCTCACGCCAGCGCTGTCCGCCTACGCCCGCTCGGGCGGCTCCGTCCTTGCCGTCGGCGCCGACTCGATGCAGGCGGAGGCCACACTGAGCGGGCCGGCCGGGTCCCAGATGGCGGGCCCTCCCCGGCCCCTGGCTGCCGACCCATTCGGCGCTCACCATGGCTCGGTGTCCAGCACGCGGGGAGCCCTGATCACCGTGCTCAGCGATCGGCTGCATATCTTCGCGGGCACAGTCGCGTTTCCCGGCTTCAGCGTCGGGCAGGCGATCAACCCTCCCGCCGGGACCGCCGGGTCTGCGGTGTCGGCCGCCGGGGTGGCGACCGGGCAGTCGAATATCACCGGCTTCCAGGACGGGCGGGGACGGGTGGTGGAGATCGGGTTGCCCCAGTTCGCCAGGGGCCTCGCCCGCAACATTGACGCTCAGGAGCTGATGGCCCGCCTCTGGAAGCTGCTCTCCAGATGATCGGCCCTCCGTGTCGGGTTACCTGAAACGACTCCTCAGCGCTCTGGGCGCCTATCAGATCGCGGACGCGGTCTCCAAGGTGCTGGCTGTGCTGCTGCTCCCGGTCTACACGCGGTACGTGAGCCCAGCGGGGTATGGCGTCGTGGAGACGCTGGCCACGTTCGTCATCTTCGTGAGCATCGTCGTGCGCTTCGGGATGATCGAATCGTTCCTGCGCTTCTACTTCAGTGACGAAGACGCGGAGCGCCGGAGCGCGCTGGCCCGCCGGGCCGTCGTCTTTCTGCTGATCACCTCGACGATCGCCGCGGTCGCCCTGATCATCCCGGCCGGCCCGCTGGTCCGGCTGGTCACCACCACTCATCGCGTGTGGGATTTCCGGGTGGCGGTGCTCGGCGTGTGGGCATTCACCAATCTCGAACTGGCCTACGCACTGCTTCGAGTCGAGGAGCGCCTGCGCGCCTATGCGGTGGCGTCGGTCAGCAACGTGGCTCTGACCGTGATCGCGTCAGTGATCCTGGTGGTGGGATTCGGGCTGGGGGCGCTGGGCCTGCTGATCGCCAACTACGGGGCCACCCTGGTCGTGCTGTTGGGGCTCTGGTGGACGATGCGCGACCGGCTCCGCATTCGCCGGACAGTGAGCGAACCGCTCGGCGCCCTCCTGCACTTCGGGCTTCCCACGGTGCCCGCCGAAGCTTCGGTGTACGCGCTGAGCGTGCTCGACCGCCAGTACGTCGTCCATGCGCGGGGCGCCTCCGCCGTGGGCTTCTACTCGCTGGCCCTCAAGCTGGCCGGCGCGGTCGCGTTCATCGTGCGGGCCTTCCAGTACGCCTGGCCCCCGCTGGCCTACTCGGTGCGCGACGGGGCGGAGGCCGGCCGCCTGTACGGCCTCGTCACCACCTACTACGTGCTGATCAGCGGCTGGGTGGTGGCCGGACTGGCCCTCGAATCGCGCTGGATCCTGCGGCTGCTGGCCGCGCCGCGCTTCTTCGAGTCCTACCGGGCGGTGCCCTGGGTGTCGCTCGGGTGGGCCATGTACGGGCTGTGGGTGGTGCTCCTGGTGATCGCCGGCCGGGCCAAGGTGACCCGCCGCAACTTCCCGGCCGCGCTGGCCGGGCTGGCGGTGAACGTGGCGCTGCTCATCCTGCTCGTCCCGCGCTACGGGATAGCCGGGGCGGGCGTGGCCCTGTGTGGCGCCTATGTAGCCATGCTGGGGGTCATGTACCTGCTGGTCCGGAGCGCCTTTCCGGTCACCTTCGAATGGCGGCGTCTGGCGCATATCGTTGCTGTCATGAGCCTGTTCACGGTGCTGGGTGACTTGCTTCTGCCCACTCATGGGGACCTGGGCCTGCTGCTACGCGCTCTCGTCCTGTTGGCCATCCCAGCCGTCCTGGCGCTCACCGGCTTCGCCCACCGGCAGGAGCTCTCCGCGGTCCGCGGGCTGGTGGCCCGGATGCGCGCCTACCGGGTGGCCAGACGGGGGGCGGTGTGAGCTCCGGCGCGCCCACCCGGCCTCCGGTGAGCGTGGTCGTCCCGTTCGCCGGCGACATCGCGGAGGCGCTGATGGCGATGGCGCTGCTGCGCTCGCTGCGTACGGCTCCCGGTGACGAGCTCATCCTGGTCGACAACTGCGGCGTCGTTCCGGACGCCGAGGATCTGACCGTCATTCGGGCGTTCGATGAGCAGTCACCCGCCCATGCCCGCAACGCCGGAGCCGCGCGAGCCACCGGTCAATGGATCCTATTCCTGGACGCCGATACACAGGCGCCGGCCGACCTCCTGGATGCCTACTTCGCCGAGCCGATCGGCGAACGGGTGGGCGCTGCCGCCGGCGAGATCGTGGGCGCGGGAGCCGGAGACAGTCTGGCGGCTCGGTACGGCGCCTCCCGGAACTTCCTGTCTCAGAGCGCTCACCTGGCCCATCCGTTTCGGCCCCGGGCGGCCGCGGCCAACCTGCTCGTCCGGCGCGAGGCGTTCCAGGCGGTCCACGGATTCCAGGAGGGCGTGCGGGCGGGGGAGGACACCGACTTCTGCTGGCGACTGCAGGACGCCGGCTGGATCCTCGAGCTGCGGCCTCGGGCCATGGTGGAGCACCGCTACCGCCAGACAGTCGGTGAGCTCCGGCGCCAGTGGCGAGCCTATGCGGCCGGCCGTGCCTGGTTGGCCAGCCGGTATCCCGGGTTCCATCCTGAGCCGGCGGTGCGGCGGGTAATGCGGCGCCCGCTTCGGGCGCTCCCCGCCCCGCGGTCGGGAACCGCGCTTCAGGCCCCCGCTCCGCCCCGGTCGGAGCGCCTCCAGTTCCTGGCGCTGGACGCTCTACTGGCCGTGGAGGAGCTGATCGGCCTGCGGACGGCGAACAACCAGTCGGAGGAGAGCTCGCGAGGAAGGTGGCGGGCGCTGGCGGGGCGGTGGGCTCGAAGGGCACGCCGAACCCGTCGAAGGCCGCGGCGATGATCCGCGTGGACCTGGTCGACCCCTCGGCCTACACCCCTCCCTACGATCATGCGCTGGCCTCCGCGCTGGCTCGGAACGGCGCGTCCGTCCGCCTGATCACCAGTCGGTTTCCGTATGGGGAGGTGCCGCCCCCCGAGGGCTATGTCCGGGCCACCGAGTTCTACCGGCGCGCCCGGGGCCCGGCCGGGTCCCGGCTCCGTCGCGCCCTGAAGCTGGCTGAGCACCTGCCCGACATGGCGCGCTACCGCCGGTCGGCCCGGGCGGCCGACATCGTGCACTTCCAGTGGCTGAGCGTGCCCCTGCTGGATCTGGCCGTCCTGCCCGACCGACCGGTCGTACTGACCGCACATGACCTCCTGCCCCGGGAACCGCGTCCGGGGCAGGTGTGGGCCCAGCGCCGGCTGCTGCACAGGGTGAGGGCGGTGATCGTGCATTCTGAGTACGGCCGGCGGGTGCTGGTCGACCAGGTGGGAGTCGACCCGGGCCGGGTTCACGTGATCCACCACGGCGCGTTCCACGACCAGCCGGCCGGCGACGGTTCACTGCCGCCTGAACTTCCCGACACCGACCGACCGGTGGTCCTCTACTTCGGCCTGATCCGGCCGTACAAGGGCCTGGACGTGCTGCTCGCGGCCTGGGAGCAGATCACCGGCGCCGAGTTGTGGGTGGTGGGGCGGCCGCTCATGGACATCGCCGGTCTGCGCGGGCGAGCCCCGGATTCGGTGCGCTGGGTGCCCAGATTCGTGAGCGACGATGAGGTGGCCGGACTGCTCCGCCGGGCGGATGTGGTCGTATTGCCCTACACCCGTACCGAGCGGTTCGATCAGTCGGGTGTGCTGGCCAGTGCCCTGGGCTCTGGCAAAGCCATCGTGCTCACCGATATCGGGGGCTTTGGCGAGGTCGCCGCAACCGGGGCGGCCAGGCTGGTGGCGCCGGGCGACCCACAAGCGCTGGCCGCCGGACTGCGAGAGGTTCTGGAGGACCCCGAGGCGCGCCGGCGCCTGGAGCAGGGGGCCAGGTCCGCGGCCCGGGGGCCGTATTCCTGGGATGCCGCCGCCCGTCTGACGCTCACCCTGTACGAGACAATCCTGGCCGCATGACCGCCCTGGCGCTCGTCTTCTGGGTCTCGGTCGGCCTGCTCGTCTACGCGCAGGCCGGCTACGGGCTGTTGCTGCTGGCGCTGGGCCGCCTGCGCCGCGCCCGCCCGGGTGCCGGCCGGCCCCGGGCGGGCCAGACAGAGCCGCTCAGCGTCTCGGTGATCGTGGCCGCCTACGCGGAGGAGCCGGTGATCGCTCGCCGGGTGGTCAACCTGCGCGAGCTCGACTACCCGCCCGATCGCCTGGAGGTGATCGTGGCCTGCGACGGCTCGCCGGATAACACGGCGGCACGGGCTCGCACGGCGGGGGCCGACCAGGTCCTGGAGCTTCCCCGAGGCGGCAAGATCCGCGCCCAGGACGCCGCGGTGCGCCAGGCTCGGGGGGAGATCGTGGCCTTCTCGGACGCCAACGCGCTGTGGGCGCCCGACGCCCTGCGCCGCCTCGTGGAGCCGTTCTCCGACCCGCGCGTGGGCTACGTGTGCGGAGACGTGCGGTTCGGCGGGGAGGGCAGCAACCAGGAGGGCGTTTACTGGCGCTACGAGATGCTCCTGCGCCGGCTGGAGTCGACGCTCCGATCGGTCACCGGGGGAAACGGCGCCATCTATGCCACCCGCCGCGAGTCCTACGTGGAGGTCGACCCGATCATGGGCCACGACCTGAGCTTCCCGTTCAACATGGTCAAGCGCGGGTGGCTGGCCGTGTATGCCCCGGAAGCCCGGGCGACTGAGAAGATGGTGCCATCGATCGAAGGCGAATTCGCGCGTAAGCGGCGGATGATGAGCCACGGCTGGCCGATCGTGATGCGCGGGGGAATGCTCTCGCCTCGTGGATATGACCCCCTGTACGCCCTGATGATCTTCTCCCACCGGATCCTTCGCTACGCCACGCCGTTCCTGCACGTGGTGGCCCTGGCCACGAGTCTCGCCCTGCTCGGTCACGGGTGGGTGTACGTTGCGGCCGTGGCGGTGCAGGTGGCCGTGCTGGTGGCCGCCCTGGCGGCTCCGCTGGTGCCGGTCCGGCCGCTGCTGGTGGCCCGCTACTACGTGCTGACCACGGCATCGCTGGCGGCCGGCCTGTGGGACTGGTTGGCTCACGGAACGGAGGCCGGCTGGGAACCGGCGGAGGGCACCCGGTGATCAAGCGCGGACTTGACCTGCTTATCGCGGGCCCGGCCACGATCGCCTCGGCCCCGGTGATCGGGCTGCTCTGTCTGCTGATCCGTCTCGAGTCCCCGGGACCGGCGATCTACCGGCAGACCCGGATCGGCCGGGACGGACGGCCGTTTGAGATCTACAAGCTGCGCACGATGGTCAGCGGCGCGGAGTTCATCGGTGCAGGGCTGGCCATCCAGCAGGGCGATGACCGGATCACCCGGCTCGGTCACTGGCTGCGCCGCTACTCGCTGGACGAACTGCCCAACCTGTGGAACGTGCTCCGGGGGGAGATGTCGATCGTCGGCCCTCGCCCCACCGTGCCCGTCCAGGTCCAGCAGTACACCGACCGCCAGCGGGGGCGCCTGGCCGTACGACCGGGGATCACCGGGTGGGCTCAGGTCAACGGCCGGGCCTCGCTGCCCTGGTCTGAGCGGATCGAGCTCGACCTCTGGTACGTGGAGCACGAGTCGCTGGGGCTCGACTTGCGCATCCTCAGCTCGACGGTGGGGATGGTGCTGGCCGGCCGGGGTCTGTACAAGGGAGAAACGGGCGGATGGCACCCACCGAGCGCGAGCTAGGGGACCCGCAGAAGCGACCCGTGGGAATCCTGCTCACCGGGGTCGGGAAGCGCTACGACATCGTCTCCGCGTTCGCTCAGCACGCCACGGTGGTGGCTGCGGACCCCAACCCTCTGGCGCCGGCCCAGTACGCCGCCGACGTCCGGGCGTCCGTGCCGCCGATCCATGACCCGGGCTACGTCGCGGCGCTGCAGGAGCTGTGCCGGCGCCACGACGTGGGCGCGGTGATCCCGCTCACCGACCTGGACATCGAGGTGCTGGCCCACGCTCGGGTGGCGGGGGAGCTGCCGGCGCTGGTTCCCGGGCCCGACACGGCACGGGCCACGTTTGACAAGTACGAGGCGCACCTGCTCCTGGCGGGGCTCGGACTGCCGTCGCCGCCCACGGTCCTGCCCGGCCAGGAGCCGCCCTACTACCCGGTGATTGTCAAGCCCCGGCAGGGCTCCGGCGCTCGCTCCATCCTCCGGGCCAAGGACGCCCGGGCGGCCGAGTTCTTCATCGACTACGCGGAGGAGCCGGTGATGGTGCAGAAGGCGATGAACGGCCCGGAGTTCTCCATCGACTGTTTGAGCGACCTGGAGGGCCGGTGCCTGAACGCGATTCCCCGGACGATGCTCGAGTCCCGCGGCGGGGAGTCGATCAAGGGCAGCGTGATCGCCGATCGCGAGCTGGTCGAGCTGGGCCGGCGTGTGGTCGAGGCACTCGAGGTGCGTGGCCCCTGCACGGTCCAGGTGTTCCGTGACTCAGAGGTCGGGCTGGGGATCACGGACGTCAACACCCGGTTCGGCGGGGCGTTCCCGGCCCCGATGTACGCGGCGCTTCCGGGGCGCACGTATCCGGAGCTGATCGTGCGCATGGCCGCGGGGGAACAGGTCGAGCCGCACGTGGGCGAATACCGGGATGGACTCACGTTCACGCGCTACTACTGGCAGCTGGAGCTGGACGCGTCGCTGCGCCCCACGGGGCGGGACATCGTGTCTCCGCCCGGTCCGCCGCCGCCTCGCTGAGGCTTTCGTAGAACATACGTCCGCCGGGTCGGTCGTGGCCCGGGCCGTTCGCCTGCCGACCCGATAATCCAGATATGGAAGCCGGAACGGTTCCGCGGGTTGCTGCTCCGCGGATCCCGATGCCCGGACCGCGGCTGATCCGGATCGCCTCCGACGCGCGTCTGGTCTCGCTGGTGCGCGAGGGGCGGGTGGGTGCCTTTGAGGCCATGTACGACCGCTACCACCGGGGGATCCTGTCGTTCTGCCGCCACATGTTGGGTGACCAGCACGAGGCCGAGGACGCGGTCCAGCACACGTTCATGGCCGCGTACTCCAGCCTGCTGGCCAGCCAGCGACCGATCCACCTGCGGCCCTGGCTGTACGCGATCGCGCGTAACCGCTGCTATTCCGTGCTGCGCGGCCAGCGTGAGCGGCCGACTGCCGAGCTCGAGGAGCCGGCCACCGACGGGCTGGCTGCCGAGGTGCAGCGCCGCCAGGATCTGCGCGACCTGGTCAGCGACCTCCATGAACTCCCCACCGAGCAGCGAGAGGCGATCGTGCTGGCCGAGCTGGACTGCCTCTCGCACGCGGAGATCGCCGAGGTGCTGGGCGTGCCGCGAGACAAGGTCAAAGCGCTGGTGTTCCAGGCTCGGGAATCTCTGCTGGCCAGCCGGACGGCCCGGGATATCTCCTGCCACGAGATCCGCCAGCAGCTGGCCGTCGGGCGCGGAGCCGCGCTGCGGCGGGGCAATCTCCGCCGGCACCTGCGCGAGTGCGAGGGCTGCCGGGCCTATCGGGCCCAGGTTCAGCACCAGCGCCGGCAGTTCGCGCTGCTGCTGCCCATCGCGCCGACGCTCCTGGCCAAAGAGGGGCTGATTGCCGCCGCGGTGGGGGCGGGAGGAGCGGCTGCGGTCGGCGGAACCGGCCTGATTGCCACCTCGGCGATCAAGACCGGAGTGCTCAAGGGGGTGGCGGCCGCGGTGATCGCCGGGATCGGCACGGTGGGGACGGTGGTGGTGTCCGCGTCAGATCTTCCGGTACGCGCAGTGCAGGCGGCCGGGGCCAATCATCCGGGCCACACCCACCTCAACCGGGCGACGCACCGTGGGGTGGCGCCGGCCGGGAGCTCCTCGGTGACTGGCTCGTATGCGGGCACCCGGGTCGCGCGGGCTGCTCATCCGCTCAGCCGGCGGTATGCGGTTCGCGAGCACGCCGGCCGGCGCGGGACGGCCACGCATCGGCATGGCAACGCTCCGGCTCATCGGCACGGGGCCGCCAGCGCCAGCGCCAGCGTTCGGACGGGCGGGCACGGCGGATATGGCCACGGCCGTTGGGCGGGGTGGACGGCGAGCCCCGGCCGGGCGAGTCATGCCTCCCTCGCGCACCCGGCGAACTACGTCGGACATGTCCCACCCGGCTGGACGCACCGGTCCGGATCCGGCCTGCCACCAGGCCAGGCCAAGAAGCTGGCGCGCCTCGCGTCTTACGGAAACACGCATGTGGCGGCGGCGCCCCGCGTGCACGAAGCGGATCTGCCGAGGCACGCGACTGGCGGAACACACCGGCACGTGCAATATGGCGTCACGCGGCACGTGGCCGCCGGGGCGGGTCACGGCCACGTCCACGGCCACATTCAGTACGGCGTCATCCGCCAGGTGGCCGGCCGTTCGACCCGCGGTCACGCCGCCGGGCTCGGCCACGGGCATCACTGAGCGCCCGAGGCGACAGGCGGGTACCGTCTTTCACGCGGGCGCCTGAACGCCCTCGTACAGCGTGACCAACAGGAGGGCGGAGCAATGGCGAAAGTCCCACGTTCGCTAAGTGGCAAGGTCGTGGCGATCACCGGCGGGGGCCGCGGCATCGGGAGGGCCACCGCGGCCGCACTGATCGCCCAGGGGGCCAAGGTGGCGATCGGCGACATCGAGGCCGACCTGGCGCAGCGCACGGCCCAGGAGCTCGGCTCGGGCACGGTTGGCCTGCCGCTCGACGTGACCCGGCGGGAGAGCTTCGAGAGCTTCCTGAGCCAGGCAGAGGAGGGGCTGGGACCGCTCGATGTCGTGATCAACAACGCCGGCATCATGCCGGTGGGCCCGTACCTGGAGGAAACGGACGCCACGGCCGACCGGATCGTGGACATCAACCTCCGCGGCGTGATGCTCGGCTCCAAGCTCGCCCTGGCTCGCTTCGTGCCCCGCGGAGGCGGGCACCTGGTCAATATCGCCTCGATAGCGGGCAAAGCCGGGAGCTCACACCTGGCCACCTACTGCGCGACCAAGCACGCCGTGGTGGGCCTCACCGCTTCGCTTCGCCAGGAGTTCCTTCCTCTGGGAGTCGAGTTCTCGGTGGTGATGCCGGTGGGCGTGAATACAGAGCTGTACTCCGGCCTCAAGCAACTGCGTGGCGTGAAGACGCCGGAGCCCGAGGATGTGGCGAACGCGATCGTGGAGGCGCTGCAGACCGGGCGCTATGAGGTCTACGTCCCCAAGCGGATGAACGCGGTGATCCGCAGCGGCGCACTCCTGCCCACCAAGGCGATGGACGCAGTGGGCAAGGTGCTGGGCGGCGGCGAGGCGGTCAGCAGCCCCGACCGGGCGGCCCGGGCGGCGTACGAGGCGCGGATGGCCCGGATGGAAGCCGGGCCGGCAAGCGAGGCGCCTCCGGTGGCGCCGGATCAGGAGACCCTGCCGCTGTCGAAGTAACGGGCGGGCGGGTTCTGGCGGTTGCGCTGCCTGACCTCCCGGCGATCAACCGCCGGACAACCTGGTCGGGCGCGCAAACCGCCCCGCGGCACGTGCACTTTGCGCGCTGGACCATGCCAATACCTGGTGGGGCGCGCAAACCGGCGGCCGGCGGTTCGATTTGCGCGCTAGACCAGGTTTGAGAGAGCCGGGACGCTCGCACGGAGGCACCCAAGGCCGCACGGCCGTATCAGCCCGAACCGCCGCCCTAGGAGCGGAGCCAGTCGACGATCCGCCGCCCGATCCGCTCGCCTGCGTCCTCCTGGAGGAAGTGGCCCGCCTGGTCCACCACCTCGACCTGCCCCCCGAGCGTGGCGGCGAACCGCTCGCCCACCGACAGGGGCAGCACGGGATCTGAGTCGGCCCACAGGAACAACTTGGGGCGGGTGTCGTCGCGCAGGGCGTCGAGGACCCGCTGACCCGCCTCGGCGCCGGGCATATCGGGGGTGAGCGGAAGAATTAGGGGGAACGCTCGGGCTCCGGCTTTGGAGGCCGCGTTGGGGAAGGGTGCCTCGTAGGCCGCTATCACCTCGTCCCCAGGGTCGGTGTGACAGGCCCGCCGGACCAGGAGACCCACCGGGAGGTCATCCGTGCGCTCCACAAAGTCCCGGAAGGCCATCCAGTTGTCGGTCATCGGCTGGTGGCCGGTGAACAGGCCGGTGTCGAGGACGACGATCCGGGCGAACCTGTCCGGCTGCTCGACGGCCAGCCGCAGGCCGATCGGTCCTCCCCAGTCGTGCACCACGGCCGTGGCGTCGCGGATGTCCAGCTCCTCCATCAAGCCGGCCAGAGCTGAGGTGTGGCGGTCGTAGGTGTACCAGTCCTGTTCCACCGGTTTGTCCGAACGGCCGAAGCCGGGCAGGTCGGGGGCGATCACCCGGAAACCGGCGTCGACCAGCGGCGGGATCACCTTGCGCCACAGGAATGACCAGGTCGGCTCGCCGTGAAACAGGACGACCGGGGGGCCGTCGCCTTCATCCAGGTGGGCCAGCCTCAGGCCATCCACCTGGCGGAACTGGGGCTCGAACGGGAACTCCGGCAGGCCCTCGAGAAGTTGATCGGGGGTCCGGATCGCGTCGACCATGCCGGGAAACCTACCGGGCGGCGACCCGCTCAGACCCCGCTTCGCAGCACCCGGGCCGCATCCGGTGCGGCGCTCACCTCGATCGTCCGCGCCCCCCGGATCCAGCCGATCAGGTCGAGCGCCTGAAGGCGATCGAGGACGAACTGCAGCGCCGGCGCCTGCGCGGCCGGGCTGTAGCGGCGGCGTATCTGGAACGTGAACCCCGTGGCTCCGGGGGGATCTACGTACCCGAGGCGCCGCTGGTAGCGACGATCGAGCACGGTGCTGGTCACGGTCAGGCTTCCACCGGCCAACTGGTGAACTGCCGCGGCCATTCGCGTGAGCACGGCCAGCGCGGAGGGCCGGAGCCCCCGGTAAATCGCCACCGGGACGCGCCAGTGCCGAGCCAGCGCTCCCATCTCGGGGGCGTAGGTCAGGTGCAGCCGACCGGGATCTCTGGGCAGCGGGACGAGCTCGTGGTCCTGGTAGGCGGCTGACAGCGAGGCCGGGCCGGCAAACGGCTGAACACCGGACGGCAGGAGCGCGAGGGCATCGGAGGGGTATCCGGTCTCCAGGCCGGCCAGGCGACGCAGGGCCTCCGGCTGGGAGCGGTACATGTGCATCAGCCGCTCGGCCTCGATGACCCGCCACCAGTAGTGCGAGGAATCGTCGCCGAGGTTGCTGAGAAAGCTCCAGGCGGGCGCATGCCGAGCCGGCGAGGTGTCGAAATAGAGCTGCGCGTAGGAGACCGGCCGGCCGCCGGCGTAGTCGTCCAAAACGGTTTGGAGGTTGCCGATGCCGGCGTGGTAGGCGGCCACGGCGAGATCGAGCCGGCCCAGCTGCCGCTCGGCCATCTGCAGGTAGCGCACGGTGGCGGCTAGGGCCAGGGCGGGATCGAAGCGTTGATCGGCCTTGGCGAGACGCGCGTTCAGGCGGGCCAGCCGTTGGGCGGCTCCGGCGCTCTGAGCTGCCTCGGCCGCGGCCAGGAGAGGACCGCTGCGAGCCAGATCGATATGTAGCCCCAGCACCGAGCTCCCCGTGCTGGGCAGGATCTGGGTCAGCCCGGCCGCGTCCTGCACGCTTCCCCCGGCGACCACGTAGGGCCGGCCGGCGCTTTCGAGGAACACCAGCCCTGCCAGCAGACCGGCCGGGATGTCCGTTCCTCGCACGGCCGCGTCGATCTGCGGCTCAAAGCGCGCGACGCGAGCTGCCGTGGCCGGCACGCCACCCGGGCTCAGGGTGAACAGGGCCTGGGCGCTGCCTGTGGCGGCCCGTTGGCTGAGCGCCGCCGCGGCGCCCGGGCGGTACCCGGGAAGCTCACCGCTGGGCGGGGATAGCCACGCTCCGGCGGGCGGCCGAACGATGCCCGGGGAGGACTGCAGAGCGGTCACGGCAAGCGCGATAATTGCCACGATCACGGCCAATGCGACCACGGGCCAACCACCCATACGGCGCCGCGCGATCCCGCTATGCTCGCGCGGTCGCGTGGTCAGTGACAACGCCAGCCTCCGGTCGCGGCCGGCGACCGGTGCCGCCGGCCAGTGCTGAGACCCATCGACCTGAAGTTACTGGAGCGTCCTGAATGCGAATTCTTGTCACCGGTGGGTCCGGCTTCATCGGCCGGCACGTGGTCGTCACGCTCAGGAGCCACGGCCATCAGGTTCGCGTCGTGGATCTCCAGCCTCACGTGGACCCCGAGGTTGATCTCGTCCAGGGGGACATCGCCGACGCTGATGTGATCGAGGCGGCGTTCGAAGGTGGATTCGACGGCGTTGTCCACCTGGCCGCCGTTACTTCGGTGCTCCGTTCGGTGGAGCAGCCGGAGCTCACATACCGCACCAACGTCCAGGGCACGCACCGTCTTCTCGAGGGTGCCCGGGCGGCCGGAGTCGGTTCGCTCGTGTTCGCCTCCACCAACGCTGTGACCGGACCGATGGAAGAACCGGCCATCACGGAGCGGTCGCGGCTGCGCCCGATGACCCCCTACGGCGCCACGAAGGCGGCGGGCGAGATGCTGATGTCCGCCTACACGTCGGTGTATGGCGTTCGCTGCACCGCGATACGCCTGACCAACGTGTATGGGCCCGGGATGCAGGCCAAGGACAGCATCGTGGCCCGGCTGATGCGGGCGATCCGGTTGGGGACGACCTTCGAGATCTACGGTGACGGCGAGCAGGTGCGCGACTACGTGCACGTCACCGACGTGGTGGCAGCCGCGGCTCGGGCGCTCGAGGACGCGAGCTGGCAGGGCCCGGTGGTGATCGGCACCGGCACCTCGCTGTCGGTGCTCGATGTGGTGGACGTGGTGAGACGCGCCACCGGAGCCGAGTTGCCGGTCCGTCATGGACCGGCCAAACCGGGCGAGATGCCGGCCGTGATCGTCGATAACTCCCGGGCCAGAAGCCTGGGCTGGGAGCCGCAATTCGACTTTCCCACCGGCGTCGCCGGGGTGTGGGAGGAGTGGCGGACGCTGGACATAGAGGGAGCCGTTGCGCTCCCGGGCGGTGCCGGGATGCCTGCCCCCACCGGGGAACGCCCGTGAGCGTCGCTCCCAGCCGGGATTTCGACACCGAGAAGGAGCTGGCCCAACTCGACCCGGCCGAGCGCAGCGCCGCTCAAGCCTTCCTCCAGGCCCATCCGACCGGGCAGGGTGCGCCTCTGGCGGTGGTTATCCCGGCCTACAACGAGGAGCCGACGGTGGCCGAGGTGATCCAGGAGATCCCGTCTGAGGCGGCCGGGCTCGCCCTCGAGGTGATCGTGGTGGTGGACGGCGCCAAGGACGCGACGGCCTCGGAGGCCACCCGGGCGGGCGCGCTGGTCTGCGACGTGCCGGCTAACCGGGGACAGGGAGCCGCGCTGCGGCTGGGTTACTGGCTGGCTCGGGCCCGGGGGGCCCAGATCATCTGCACGATCGACGCCGACGGCCAGTACGAGCCCGGCGAGATCGCGGCCGTCATCCAGCCGATCCTGGAGGACCGGGCCGATTTCGTATCCGGCTCACGCCGCCTGGGCAACGAGCTGACGACGGATGCCACCCGCCACGCCGGGGTGATCGTGTTCGGCGCGATCCTTACGGTCCTGACCCGGCATCGGATCACCGATCCGGCCTGCGGGCTGCGAGCGATGCGCAGCGAGGTCACGGCGGCGGTGACCCTGGAGCAGCCGCAGTACCAAGCCTCTGAGCTGCAGATCAGCGCCGCGCTGAACGGCTTTCGCCTGGCCGAGGTACCGACCACGATGCGCGACCGGGGCGTCCACGCCACCGCCACCAAGAAGGGTGGGAACCTGGGCTACGGGGTGCGGTTCGCCCGGGCGGCGCTCCACACCTGGCGCCGCGACCGCCATGCCGCGCGGAAGCGCGACTTGCCGGCGAACACCCACTTGTCGTAGATCACGAACTTCACCATGAAGAAGACCGCCTGCACGAACACGTAGGCGGCTGTGGTGACGATCACCCGCAGGCCGCTGCCCGGGGAGATGTGATGCCGGGCCCAGTCCTGCGTGTGCCCGGTCATCCACGTGGATGCGGCCCAGACGAGGACCGAGATCACCGTGTAGGCGAGGATCTCCCGCACGAACTCCGCTCGTCCTTCCATCCTCCAGGCCCATTTGCGGTTGAGCACCCAGTTGGGGATGGCACCAGCCACGAACGCCGCGGCGGAGTCGATGCCGGTACGGATCTGCAGGTAGTCCATCACGGCGAACACGACGACCGAAGTGGTGAGAGCGACGGCCGAACCGATCGCGTACTTCGTCAACTTCGCCGCCAGCGGCGTGCCGGAAAAACGCCGGCTCAGCGGATGCCGGGCTGCGCGGGCGTATAGCGCGGAAAACACGGAACAGGATCCTAGCGGCCCGGGGGGAAGTCGCCGACGGCATCGCTAGCGTGTGATATCCGTGCGTTGTCAGAGTGCAGATGAGGCGGTGGCTCTCGACGATGACCTCGTGATCCACGGCGACAACGCCGGCGTGCTGGCGCTCCTACCTGAAAACACGTTCGACCTCGCGTACGTCGATCCACCGTTCAACACCGGCCACGCTCAGATGCGCCGAACCGTCAGCGTCGCGATGGACTCAGCCGCCTCACGGGTCGGATTCGGCGGTCGGCGCTACCGCTCGGAGCTGCTCTCGCGGCTGAGTTATGAGGACGCCTTCGCCGATTACCTGGGCTTCCTCGAGCCGCGGTTGACCCGGATCCGGGAGCTGCTGGCGCCCCACGGGACTCTGTACTTCCACATCGACTACCGGGAGGCTCATTACTGCAAGCTTCTCCTGGATGAGATCTTCGGGCGCGACGCCTTTCTCAACGAGCTGATCTGGGCCTACGACTATGGCGCCAAGCCACGGCGCCGGTGGCCGGCCAAGCACGACACGATCCTCGTCTACGTGCGCACGCCGGGCGCGCACCACTACGACGCCGATGCGGTCGAGCGCGAGCCCTACATGGCGCCGGGACTGGTCACGGCCGATAAGGCGGCGCGGGGCAAGCGCCCGACCGACGTGTGGTTTCACACCATCGTCCCCACCAATGGCCGTGAGAAGACGGGCTATCCGACGCAGAAGCCAGAGGGGGTGCTGCGAAGGATCGTCGCCGCTTCTTCGCGACCGGGCGGTTGGTGCCTGGATCCGTTTGCCGGCTCCGGCACTCTGGGCGCCGTGTGTCAGACGCTGGGACGGCGCTACGTCCTGGTCGACTCGAGTCCGGTGGCCGTCGAGGTCATGCGCGAGCGTTTGGAGATCGACCCGCAGCCGGGGCAGCCCCCCGTGCCTGACCGGGTCAGCCGGGTTGCGGGCCGCTGACCAGCGGCACGAACCGGACGGGTTCCCACCGCTCGGCGGTCACGCCCTCGGGGCCGCGGCGGACCAACAAGAGGCGTTGGCTCTCCGGCCTCCAAGGGTCGTCGGCCAGCGGAGCCACCAGCCGTCCATTCGCGCTGAGCTGGTCGCTCAGCCCGCGCAGCGCCTCCAGGCTCCCGGCCGCCGCCACGTTGATCGCGTCGAATGGACCTCGCTCGGGCAGCCCCATGCTCCCGTCGCCCACCACCAGCTCCACGTTCTCGATCTCCGCGGCGGCCAGCGCGGCCGCCGCTTGCCGGCTCAGCTCGGCGTGGCGCTCCACGCTGATCACTGCTCCGCCGAGGTGCGCCAGCAGGGCGGCGTGGTAGCCCGACCCCGTGCCGACGTCGAGCACGCGCTCGGATCCGTCCAGCGCCAGCAGCTCGAGCATTCGGGCCACGACCAGGGGTTGGGAGATGGTCTGTCCGGACCCGATCGGTAGCGCGACGTTCTCCCAGGCCCGCCACTGGAGATCGCCAGGTACGAACAGAGGCCGGGGCACAAGGCTGATCGCCTCGAGCACGCGGCGGTCCTGAACCGTCTGACCGAGTGTGGCCAGCAGCCGATCGAGCCGCGCAGGCTCGGCGGCGCTCAAAGCGCCGGCGCCTCCAGCGACCGCTTCAAATGCGCGAGGAACTCTGCCGCCAGGTGCGCATGGACGATCCGGTGGTCGCAGGCCAGCGTGAACTGCGACACCCGGCCGGCTCCAAGACCGTCCTCCCGAACCACCGGCGAGCGAAGCCAGGCTCCGACCGCCAGCGCGGCGGCCTGCGGGGGCTGTACGAGCGGGGTCAGGAACGTCACGCCCCCCGGCCCCGGCGGAGTCACCGCGAAGGTGGCGCCGGACAGTTCGGCGGCGCTGAGCCGCCCTTCCCCAGCCCGGCTCGAAAGGTCGGCCAGATCGGCGTCGAGCTCATCCACGGGTCGCTCGGCGGCGTCGAACAGGGTGGCGTTCACCGGCTCCTCGGGCCCGGGCAGGCCGACGCCCAGGTTGACCCGCGAGTACAGCTCATACCGGCCATCCCGGTAGGCGCCGTTGAGGCGGGGGAACTCACGCAGAGCCCGGGCCAGGATGGCCAGCACCAGCGACAGGGGACGGACGCCATCCTGGCGAGCCAGATCCAGGCATGCATCCATCTCCACACGGCAGGCCAGCTCCACGCTCGGCACGACCGCGCGAGTCTCCGCACTCCGGCGCGCGACAGCGCGCTCCTGGCGGGTCAGCTCGAGCGTCGTCACTGTGCCCTTCACGCCGGGCTCGGACGGGCTGATCTCGCTCACGGCTGCGCCGGCACCGCCGACCACTTCTCGAAGAATTCTGTGTCCTGCAGTGAAACCAGATCGGAGCGCATCTCGCGCAGCATCCGGGCCGCGAGCTTGGCGGGCACTCTCCAGTACAGCACCACCTCGCCGTCGTCGACCGACACCAGTTCGATCCGGTCGACCCGGGTGCCGTCGGCGAGAAAGGCCGGCCCGAGACCTGACCGGGACACGATCAGGTGATAAGCCCGGTTGGCTCTCACCCGGCCCTTGCCCCAATTTCCGCGGCGGCCTCGGCGAGCGCGCGGGAGCCGGCGAACAGCCGTCCGTCGATCAGGATGGCCGGCAGCTCGGCCACCTCCGCGGCCGTGGCGCGGGAGGTGGCCGCATCGAGCGCTTCCCGCACGGAGCGCAGCTCGAGCGCCTTGATGACCGCGCTGGGGTGCAGTTCGCAGGCCGCGGCGGCGATCAGCACCGTGTCCAGCTGCGAGAGGTCGCGCCCGGCCGCGAATGCCTGGCGGAATCCGGCCAGCGAGAAGGACACGGTCCGTCCGGCCCGCTTGGCGTACGTGGCGGCGAGCATCGCCCGCCGGGTGTCGGGCGGCCACCTGTCCGGCCAGCGGAGGGGCTGCAGGCCGAGCGAGGCCGCCCGCCCGGCCACCTCTTGGGGATCGGCCGGACGCGGGGGCACGCCGAGATCGGCGCCCAGCACGGGCTCCCATTCGGCCACCACGCCCAGGGCGGGGGTGATCTGCTCGGCGACCAGGTAGCACTCGGGGTCGCCCAGGTCGTAGAAGAAGACAGGCGGGGCTGCCGGCAAGCTACCCGTGGATCAGCCAGCCGTCGGCCGCCCGGGCGGCTTCCATCAGGGCCTCGGACAGGGTCGGGTGTCCGTGGACCGTGCGGGCGACTTCGGGGTAGCCGCCCTCCAGCTGCTTGGCGTTGACCAGCTCCTGGATCAGCTCGGTGGCCCGCGTGCCCACGACGTGCCCGCCCAGGAGCTCGCCGTACCGGCGATCGCCGATGACCTTGACGAGGCCTGCCCGGTCGCCGTACACGGTGCCCGCCCCGACCGCGCCGTACTGGACCTTCCCCACCACCACATCGTGCCCCTGCTCGCGGGCCTGGGCTTCGGTAAGGCCGAAGCTGCCCACGTTGGGAGTGCAGAACGTGGCCCGTGGTATGTCGATGTAGCTGATCGGATGGGTGGTCAGTCCGGCAGCATCCTCGACCGCGATGATGCCTTCGTCCGAGGCCTTGTGGGCCAGCGCCGGCCCGCGCACGAGATCGCCGATCGCGTACACACCGGCCACGCTGGTGCGCAGCGCTCCATCGACGTCGATCAGACCGCCCTCAGACAGCTTGACGCCGGCGCCCTCGAGGCCCAATGCCTCCACGTCGGGTCCGCGACCGGCGGCGATGACCAGCCAGTCGGCCTCGCCGCTCTCCTCGCCAAACGTGAACTTGACGCTGCTCGAGCCCGACTCCACATCGCGAACCAGCGTTCCCGTGTGCACAGAAATGTTCTGGCGCTTCAGGCCGCGCTCGGCCACCTTCGAAATGTCGGCATCTTCGGTTGGGAGCACCCGCTCCAGCGCCTCGAACAGGCGCGCGTTCACGCCCAACCGGGCGTACGCCGAAGCGATCTCGGCTCCCGAGGCGCCGGCCCCCACCACGGCCAGCGACTTTGGCAGCTCCTCGAGCGCCCAGGCCTCCTCGGTGCCGATCACCCGGCCGCCGAACTGGGTCCCGGGAATCGGCCGGGCCACCGAACCGGTGGCCAGCACGATCGTCTGGGCGCCCAGGTCCTGCCCGTTCACGGCGACGCGACCTGCGCCCGCCAGAGCACCGGTGCCCTCGAGGAGCTCGATCTTGTTCTTCTTCAGGAGCCCGGATACGCCGCCGGTCAGCGTCTTGACCACGCTGTCGCGCCGCCTCATCAAGGCGCCGAAGTCCACCTCGGGCTCGCCCACCCGGATGCCGAAGTCGTCGGCGTCCCGGATCTCTTGGAGGATGTCCGCCGAGCGCAGGACGGCCTTGGCCGGGATGCACGCGTAGTTCAGGCAGCGCCCACCCACCTGGTCCTTCTCGACGACGGCAGTCTTCATACCCAGCTGTGCCGCCCGGATGGCGGCGACGTAGCCGCCGGGTCCGGAGCCGATGACGATGCAGTCGTAAGCGGATTCAGGCACTGCGATGGAGCCTATCCAAACCGTCAGGGCCGCTATCGACCGGGTGGGGCGGGCAGCTGCAGGCGGCCGAGCACGCGGACCAGCTTCCAGAACAGGTAGCCGCCGCCGATGATGAAGACCGGAGGAACGAGCAGTCCGAGCAGGTTGCTGGCCTCGATCAGAAACAGCGAGAACAGGATCACGATGATGGCCAGCAGGACCATGAACCCGAGCACGGCCGGGTACCACAGACGCCACATGCCGATCGAGCAGGCCAGCATCACCAACGTAAAGATCACGATCCCGCCCGCCGCCGGATGATGCCCGCCGATTTTGGCTCCGGCCAGGTAGGCGATCAGGTTCCCGATGCCGGTCAGGGCGGTAAGCACGACCCCGGCCAGGAGGGGCCACGGCCGCTCGCCGTGATCTAGCGGGGTGAGGGCCGCTCGGGCCGCCGCGTTGCGCTCTTCGGAGCGAGCTCGATAGGCCGCGACGGCCGGCCGCTCGGCTTGCGGCGATGCCGGGACGGTTCGGCGGCCGGCGGGACGCGCTCGGCCCGACTTGCGCTTACGCTGCGCCAACGCCCACCGTCGTCTCGAGCGCAGCGCGCAGCTCGCGGGCCGCTCGTTCAGGGTCCTCCGCGTCAGCCACCGCTCTCACCACGGCCACCCGCCGGGCGCCGGCCGCCAGGACAGCCCCTACGTTGTCCGCGTCGACCCCCCCGATGGCGAAGAAGGGCACCTGCGCGCGTTTGGCGGCAGCGGCCACGAGGTCGGTGCCCACCGCCGGGCGACCTGGCTTGGTCGGTGTGGTGTGGACCGGGCCCACACCGATGTAATCGGCGCCGGCCCGGTGAGCCGCGTCGATCTGGTCGGCGTCATGCGTGGACAGGCCGATGATTCGCTCCGAGCCCAGTGATCCTCGGGCCTGGGCCAGCGGCTGATCGTCCTGACCCAGGTGGACTCCGTCCGCGCCGGCCGCCTCGACCAGCTCCGGATGATCGTTGAGGATCAGCGGCACCTCGCGTCTCGCGCACAGTTTCGCGAAGCGGCGAGCGACCTGCAGGATCTGGGCTGGCGCTGCACCCTTCATGCGGAGCTGGACGAGTTGGACGCCGCCCAGCAAGGCGGCGTCCAACCGATCGCCGGTCAGCTCGCCGCACACCAGGTACAGACGAGCGGCGGCCAGGCGCTCGAACCGGTCGGGGATCACGGGTCAAGTCTGCCACGGGCACCGCGATAGCATCGAACGTGACCCGTGAACGCGCCAGAACGAGCAATCGACGTAGTGATCGTGGGCGGCGGAGTAATCGGGCTGGCCGTGGGATGGCGGGCCGCGCAACGTGGTCTGAGGGTCACCCTGGTGGAGCGGGCAGCGCCGGGCCAGGCCACCTCCCGGGTGGCCGCCGGGATGGTCGCTCCGATCAGCGAGGCGTCCCCGTTCGAGCCTGAATTGCTGGCCCTGGGCCGCGAGAGCGCCCGGCGCTACCCCGCCTTCGTGGAGGAGCTGATGGTTCAGTCCGGAGTCGATCCCGGCTACCGGCGGTTCGGGACCCTGCTGGTGGCGCGCGACCGCGACGAGGCCGAGGCGCTGGATCGCGAGCTGGCCTTCCGGCAGGAGCTGGGCCTTCCGGTGCGGCGCCTGCTGGCCCGTGAGGCGCGCGAGCTCGAGCCGGCGTTGGCCCCCACGCTGCGGCTGGCCCTCGACATCCCCGATGACCACGCGGTCGATCCGCGGGCGCTGAGCGCCGCTCTGGAGCGCGCGTTTTGCGCCGCGGGCGGGCAGCTTCGCTGCCCCGCCGAGGTGACCGAGCTCGTGAGTATCGATGGACGGGCTCGCGGCGTTCGGCTGGGCGATGGGCAGCTGATCGCGGCCGAGCACGTGGTGGTGGCCGCCGGGCCCTGGTCGGGGGAGCTTCCCGGCATCCCTCCCGAGGCCCGGATCCCCCTGCGTCCGGTCAAGGGCCAGATCCTCTCCTTGCGGGATCCTTCCGGCCCGGGACTGCTGCGCCGCGTCCTGCGCATGCAGCCCGGCTACCTGGTGCCTCGAGGCGATGGCCGCTACGTACTCGGGGCGACCATGGAGGAGCGCGGGTTCGATACCACCGCCACCGCCGGAGCCGTGTTCGAGATGTTGCGTGACGCTATCGAACTGGTGCCAGGGGTTGGCGAGCTCGTGCTCGAGGAGGTGATGGTGGGCACGCGGCCCGGGACGACCGACAATGGGCCGGTGCTGGGGCCCAGTCCGGTGGCCGGCCTGCACTGGGCCACCGGGCATCACCGGCACGGCATCCTGCTCACCCCGCTGACCGCGGAGATCGTCATCGCCGGGCTGCTGGGCGAGTCCCCACCCGAGGTGGCCGAACCGTTCCGGGCCTCGCGCTGGCACTCGGTAAAGGTCGGTGCCTGACAGCATGCAGGTGATGGTCAACGGACAGGAACGATCGGTGGCGAACGGAGCCACAGTCGGGTCGCTGATCGCCGAACTGGGAGTGCCAGGGAGTGGTCGTGGCGTGGCGGTGGCCGTGGACGGGGCCGTGGTGCCCCGGTCCCAGTGGCCGGAGGCTGCGCTCCGCCCGGGGGTCCGCGTTGAGGTGCTGACGGCGGTGCAGGGTGGATGACGCATTGCTCATCGCCGGGCGGCGCTTCAGCTCGCGCCTGATCCTGGGCACCGGTGGATTCACCAATCACGAGATCCTGGGGCGCGCCCTGGCCTCGGCCGAGACCGAGATGTGCACGGTGGCGCTGCGCCGGCTGGACCCCGGCTCGCGCGGATCGATCCTGGACGTCCTCGACCGGGCGGGGGTGGCTGTCCTCCCCAACACGGCCGGCTGCTTCACGGCGCGAGACGCCGTGACGACAGCCCACCTGGCCCGGGAGGCGTTCAGCACCGACTGGATCAAGCTCGAGGTGATCGGCGACGACCGCACGCTTTTGCCCGACGCAGTCGAGCTGCTGGCCGCCGCCGAGACACTGGTCGATCAGGGTTTCGTCGTGCTTCCCTACACGACCGACGATCCGGTGCTGGCCCGCCGCCTGGAGGATGTCGGCTGCGCCGCCGTGATGCCGCTGGGGTCGCCGATCGGGAGCGGGATGGGTATCTGCAACCCGTACAACCTGTCGATCATCCTGGAGCGGGCTGGGGTGCCGGTGATCCTCGATGCCGGGGTGGGCACCGCGTCGGACGCCTCGCTGGCCCTCGAGCTCGGATGTGACGCGGTGCTGTGTGCCAGCGCCATCTCACGCGCTCAGGACCCGGTGGCCATGGCCCGAGCCATCAACCTGGCCGTCCAGGCCGGAGCACTGGCCGCTGCCGCCGGGCGCATCCCGCGCCGGCGGTATGCCGAAGGGTCGACCCCTCAGGAGGGCACGCCGGTGTTCGCCTCCGAGCCCGCACCCGCCGGCAATCCGGCGCAAGCCTCGGCATGAGCGACACTGACCTGGAGCCCGGCGCGCCCAGCGTCGATGGACTGATCGATGCCTGGGAGGCGGCCTGGACCGAGAAGCAGGTGCCGGCCTTTTCCGAGGTCTGCGCTGACGGGGTCCACTACGAGGATCCCGTCACCCCGGAGCCGATCGAGGGGGTGGAGGCGATCGTGGCGCACGCTCAGCGACTGTGGGGAGCGTTCCCAGATGCCCGTCTGCAGAAACTGGGTCCCCGGCTCACCGACGGTCACTTCGTGGCCGCTCCGAGCAAGCTCCTGGCCACGCACCGTGAGCCTCTGGCCGGCCTGCCGGCCACCAATCGCTTCGTGGTCGTGCCCTGCGTCTTCTACTGCGAGGTCGAGGATGAGCGCCTGCTCAGGGTGCGCGCCTTCTTCGACCTTTACGACGCGGCTACGCAGCTCGGCATCCTGCCCGGGCGAGGCACGCTCGGCGAGAAGGCGCTCCTGATGCTCCGCGGCTTCGGGCTGCGCGGCAACCGCTGAGCGGGCGCCGGGACAGAATCGTTGCTGCTCGTCATCCTCGCTGTGGTCGCGGCCACCGGGCTGGGCGTCGTCGCCGAGCACCGGGCCGACTCGGCGCAGACCGCGGCGCGCTGGATCCTCACTCTGATGCTCTACGTGCTGGTGCCGTTCGTGGCGTTCGTGAGCTTCGTGCACCTGCACCTGAGCCTCGGCGGAGGCGTGGGGCTCGGTGTCGCGTACCTCGGAATCGGGATCGCCGGCCTGCTGGCCTGGTGGGCGGGACACCGCCTCAATCTGGAGGGGCCGGCGCTGGGGGGACTGATCTGCACGGTGATCCTGGTGAACACGGGCTATCTCGGCGTGCCGATGGCCGTCGTCGTGTTCGGTTCGCACGCCTTGAGCAAGGCCGTGGCATACGACCAGGTCGTGAGCGGACCGATGGTTTACACGGTCGGTTTCGGTATCGGTGCCGCCTTCGGCACGCGCGGCTCCGGCGGTCGGGGGGAGCGCCTGCGGGCCTTCCTGACTCGGAATCCACCCCTGCTGGCCGTCGTAGCTGGGCTACTCGCTCCTGCCGCCGCGGCACCGCCGGTTCTCGTCCATGCGGCTCACGTGGTCGTCGACGTGATGCTGGTCATCGGCTTCTTCGCCGTGGGCGTCTACCTGTCCTCCGAGCGTCGCGACGACGCGGCGCCGCTGCTCGAGCGCCCGGACCGGCCGGTCACTGTCGCGCTAGGACTGCGTTTCCTGATTAACCCGGTCCTGCTGGCCCTGGTGTCCGCCGTCGGGGTGGCGATTCCCTCGGTCTACCTGCTGCAGGCGGCCATGCCCACCGGGATCAACTCGCTAATCGTCGGCCACGCGTTCGGGCTGGACCAGCGTCTGATCGCCACGATCATCGTGTGGTCGACGATCGTCGTGCTGGCCGGAGGACTGATCTTCTACCTGGCCTGACGCGCGACCACTCTTGGCCACGGAGCGGAGCCCTACACTCTCCGACTTGACTGACCGGGCCGCGCACTTTCTGACCGGGGAAGAGCTCTCCGATGGGGAGCTGCGAGACCTTCTGGCTCGCGCCGTCGAGCTCAAGGCGGATCCCGCCGCGTCGCGCGTTCTGGACGGCCGCAGCGTCGCACTGATCTTCGAGGCGCCATCGACACGCACCCGGGTGAGCTTCGAGACGGGCATCCACGAACTGGGCGGCCATGCGGTGATCCTCCGCGGCGAAGAGACGCAGCTGGCTCGGGGAGAGTCGCTGCGCGACACGGCGTACGTCCTGTCGCGCCATGTGGCCGCGGTCGGCATCCGAACGGGTCCGCATGAGACGGCACAGGAACTGGCCGACCATGCCGGCGTACCGGTCATCAACATGCTGACCGCTCAGCACCACCCCTGTCAGGCCCTGGCCGACCTGATGACGCTGCAAGAGGCCTTCGGGGATCTGCGCGGACTCAAACTGGCCTACGTGGGGGACGGCAACAACGTGGCTCGTTCGCTGGCCATCTTGGGTGCCCGTGCCGGTGTGCAGGTGAGGGTGGCGGCGCCCGAGGGCTACCAGCTCGAACCGGTGGCTGGAGCGCAGCTGACCGACGATCCCCGGGAGGCGGTGGCCGGCGCCGACGCGCTCTACACCGATGTATGGGTGAGCATGGGCGATGACCAGGCCACGGCCGAGAGCCGCCGGGCGGCGCTGGACCGCTACCGCCTCGACGAGTCGCTGCTGGAGCTCGCCGCGGAGCGGGCGATCGTCCTGCACTGCCTGCCTGCCCATCCCGGTGAGGAGATCACCGAGGGGCTGCTCTACGGCCCTCGCCAGCGCATCTGGGCTCAGGCGGAGAATCGCCGGCACGCGCAAAAGGCCTTGCTGGAGCACCTTCTGACCGGCGTCTGAAGCTAACCCGAATTGCGCCCTGGCGCCGTGCTAGCGGGTAGATTTCGCCGCAGGAGGAGGTCGAAACAATGTTTGCGGTAGATGACTTTGCACCAGCGGCCGGGGCCGGGGATGACGCAGTGCCGATCGAGGATTACGAGCAACTGACCGTCGCCAGAGTGCTGCCGCTTCTGGAGGGTCTCGATCGCGGGCAGCTGTGGCGGCTACACCAGTACGAGTGCCGTCACGCAAACCGGGTGGCGATCATCGAGGCCATCGAACGCGCGCTCGCCTAGGACTGGTCCGGCACTACCCTTGGGCGGGTGGAGTCTGGTTCCTCACTGGCCACCCGTCCCCGGCGGGGCGATGAACTCGAGCTGACCGTCGACTCCCTGGCGTTCGGGGGGGCGGGTGTGGCGCGGCTGGATGGCTATGTCGTATTCGTCGCCGGCGCCGTGCCCGGGGACACTGTGCGGGCCGTGGTGGGCAAGTCCAAGCGCGGGTACGCCGAGGCACGGACAGTGGAGGTCCTGCGGCCCAGCCCCGAGCGTCTGGCGCCGCTGGCCGATCACCCGGGCGCCCCTTGGCAGGTGCTGCCCTACGAACGCCAGCTGGAGGTCAAGCAGAGCCAGGTCGACGATGCGCTCCGGCGCCTCGGTCATCTGGACGGCTACACGCTGGAGCCGATGCTGGCCTCGACCCAGCCGTGGCGCTACCGGAACAAGCTCGAGTACTCATTCGGTGCGGATGCAGATGGCCGGCTCGTCTGCGGCTTTCACGCCCCCGGCCGGTGGGAGGAGATCGTGGAGGTCAGTGACTGCCTGCTGGCCTCCGAGCGATCCAACCAGGCCCGCGACGAGGTGGTGCAGTGGTGCCGCTCAGCCGGGCTCGAGCCATTTGACCGCCGAACGCGGCAGGGCTTCCTGCGCAATCTGGTGGTCCGCGAGGGACGGCGCACCAATGAGATCCAGATCCGGCTGGTCACCTCACCCGGGACGCTCGACACCGAGGCGCTGATCGCCGCCAGCGGCGCGGACGGAGTCCTGTGGACCCAGCTCGACAGCCTGGCGGAGACGACCGCCGGAGGCCGGACCGAGCTGCTGTCGGGTACGGACCGCCTGGAAGAGGAGATCGGCGGGCTGCGGGTACGAATCTCTGGCGAGGCTTTCTTTCAGACCAACACGGAGATGGCCGAGCGCCTGTACGCGACGGCCATCGAGTTCGCCGAACTGACCGGCTTTGAGCGGGTGTATGACTTGTACTGCGGGATCGGCACGCTGGGGCTACTGATGGCCCCCCGGCTCGCCGAGCTGTGGGGGCTGGAGATTGTGGAGGAGGCGGTGGCTGACGCGATCGCCAATGCCCGGTACAACGAGATCGACAACGCGTCGTTCTTTGCCGGGGATGTGCGTCTGGCCCTGCGCGACCTGGTGGACAGGGCAGGGCGCCCCGACGTGCTCGTGGTCGATCCACCCCGGGCGGGGCTGTCTCAGAAGGTGGTCCGCCGGGTCATCGAGGCCGCACCGAAACGGATCGTCTACGTGTCCTGCAATCCCACGACGCTGGCGCCCAACGCGGCTCAGCTGGTCGAGGCGGGCTACCGGCTGACCAAGGTGCGTCCGGTGGACATGTTTCCCCAGACCCCGCACGTCGAGTGCGTGGCCCAGCTCGAGCGGACGGGCTGATCCTCAGCGGCCGAAAGGCCAGCCAGGCGGCGCCCCGGGCGGGACGTGGTAGTCGCTGCCCGGCGCGCGGTCCTGCACAGCGTGGCCGCCCTCGTCCAGCTCGGTGCACATCTCATGCACGTAGGTGTGGAGGACGAGCGGCGATGAGACCTCGACCGGCCCGATCGACGGGTTGCTGTCCACGAACACCCTGACCCGTAGACCGCCCGGCTCAGGCTCGCAGTCCAGGCCGATCGTCTCGCCGACTTCGAAGCGAGGGATACCGTGGAGGTCCTCCAGCTTCCGGTGCAGGCTGACCTCGGCCAGCCGGGCGCCGATCGGGCAGCCCATGATCTCGTGCGGCTCCCACCTGAGCATCGAGCGGAAGTGGCCGAGCGGGGTGGGCTTGAAGTGGTCGGCCAGGGTGGGGGCGTTGAAGAACGCGTGTCGGAATGCCCGCACCACGTGGTCCTGGTCAGCGTCGGTCATGAAGCTCACCTGATCCAGCCCGTTCACGAGCGATGACTGTATGGGTAGCCTCTTGGCCAATGCAAGCCGTCACGATCCGCGACACCCAGCTGAGCGTCCAGGAGCACCCGGATCCCGAGCCGGGATCCGGGGAGGTGCTCGTCAGGGTCCATGCCGCCGGACTGAATGGGGCCGACCTGCACCAGCTGGCTGGCCGCTACCCCGCCCCGCCGGGCTCGCCCCCGGATATCCCGGGCCTGGAGCTGGCCGGTGAGGTGGTGGCCAACGGCCCTGGCGCGCAGCGCTTTCAGCCGGGTGACCGCGTGATGGCGATCGTCGGCGGTGGTGGCCAGGCCGAGCTGGCCACCGTCCACGAGCGGGTCCTGATGCCGGTGCCCGAGGAGATGGACATGCTGGCGGCCGGTGGCGTGCCCGAGGTGTTCACCACCGCTCACGACGCGCTGTTCACCCAGGCCGGACTGCAAATGGGCGAGCGGCTCCTGGTTCACGGCGGCGCAGGGGGGGTGGGCACGGCGGCGATCCAGCTGGCCCGCGAGGCGGGAGTGCGGGTGGTGGCCACCGTGCGCAACCAGGACTGCCGGGAGCGCGTGGAGGCGCTGGGGGCCAAGGTCATCGAACCGGAGGGGTTCGCCGAGCATGGCCCGTTCGACGTGATCCTGGAGCTGGTCGGTGCCCCCAACATGTCCGGCAACCTCCAGGCGTTGGCCATGTGCGGCCGGATCACCGTTATCGGGATCGGCGCCGGGGCCAAGGCCGAAATGCATCTGGGAGCCCTGCTCGCCAAGCGCGGGCTGATCCGCGCCTCGATGCTGCGGGCCCGGCCGCTGGAGGAGAAGGCGCTCACCGCCCGCCTGATGGAACAGCACGTGCTGCCACTGTTCGCGGGGGGTGGGTTGAGCGTGCCGGTGGCGGCCAGCTACCCGCTGGCCGAGGCTCAGGCGGCCTACGACCGCTTCGCTGGCGGCGGGAAATTCGGGAAGATCATCCTGACGATCTAGTCGGCGCCTCCGGAGGGTCGGCGCCGGCGCCGGCTATTCCTCGAAGCCGAGCTCGTCGGCCTCGAGTGCGGGCTCGGCCTCGGTGGCGTGGATCGTGCACAGGGCCGGCCCACCGCTCTCCAGCACCGTCCGCAGCTCCTGCGGGGTCAGCTTGACGCCGCACACCTCGCAGCGATCGCCTGCCTTCTCCAGGGTCCTTTCCTCCAGGTCCATCGACCGCAGCCTACCGCCATCGGGCGGGCCGCGACACTCAATATGGCGGCAGGTCAGACCACCACTGCCCGAGCACCCGGAAGGCCGACCAGAATTCGCGCTTGGCCACGTCTTCGTCGAGCGCGTCGTCGATGTTGGGCACGTACAGCGCCTCGATCGAGGGGGTGAACGGCTGGACCTCACCTGCTCGGGCCTCCAGCTCGCTACGGAGCGGGACATCGAGGTCATTGACCACGGCCAGGGCGTCCTCGCCCATGACCACCAAGATCTTCGGACGCACGATGGCCAGCTCTTCGGTCACCCGGGCCACGCACGCGGGATCGGCCATCGCCGGGTCGGCCACCGGGCACTTGACGCACAGCGTCCCGTACACGGCCAGGGGATCGATCCCCAGCCGCTTGAGCGATTTCATCAGCGCGTTGCCCGTGCGGCCGTAAAACGCCACGCCCTCCTCCACCTCGGAGGGGCGCGGCGCGTACTTGATCAGGAAGATGTCGGCCTGCGGATGCCCGGAGCCGAGCACGGGCATCACCTGCCCCCGGGGGCAGTGCGGGCATGACTGCAGCTCGCGGGCCAGTGAGTTCAGCTCACGTATCGCCCGCTCCAGGTACTTCTCGCGGATCTCGTCGTCGGTAGCGGGCACCGATGTCCGATTGGACGCTGCCCGGGCTTGTCCTTCCGGACGCATCAGGAGTTGCGGGCGGCGCGGCGCACCCGGCGGTCCCGGGAGGCCCGCCGAGCGGACTCCGGCAGCGCCTTGGTCTGCAGGAACTTAAGCGCCTGGACGTACAGGAGACTGGCCGGATTGCGAACGATGTCGGCGTCCCGCAGGGACTCCAGGAACTCCTCCGGGCCGGAGAAGTCACGCATCCGGATGCGCACCGAGCCCAGCCCCTGCGGCACGTGGGCGTCTGAGCCGGCTCCGGCAGGGATCCGGTACTTGGCGGCAAACCGGGACGCCTCTTCGTTGAACTCCGAAATGGCCACGCGAGGGTTGAACACCTCGATCGCGTCGATCTGGTCGAGCACGGCCAGCAGATGTTCGTAGTCGGGCACCGAATGCAGACGGTCGAACGGGTGGGGTACGTAGACGACGCCGTCCTGCCGGCGAATCTCGGCAATCGTTTCCTCAAGCGTCAGACCCCGAGGGATCTTCTGATCCAGAAACAGCCCGATCACCTCGCCCTGTTCGGCGGTCTTGACCTCCTCGCCGACGATCACCTTGACGCCACTGCCGTCGGCCTTGGCCTGAGCTTCCAGCGCGCCAGAGATCTCGTTGTGGTCGGTGACCGCGATGGCTCCCAGCCCGCGGGCCCGTGCTTCGGCCAGGAGGACTTCAACCGGGGTGGCGCAGTCCGGGGAATGGTCGGTGTGCATGTGCAGGTCGACATCGATCAGGGCTCTCTCCCGTAGAGCCTTACGCAGGCGCGGATTCCCCCTCCCGTCGTGACGCCGCCGCACAAGCCCCCGGTAGACCTCCTCCAACTCGTCCGTCAATCGCCCGTAGCCGAGCGCGTCCGGGCTGTCTTGGCTGGCCGCTACCAGGCGCCGGCGCAGGCCCCCGTCGGTGATCAGCCGGGCCAGCTGAGAGCCCAGCGTCTGGGAGTCTCCCGGCTCGAACTCCAGTCCGCGGCCTCCCTCTGACAGCAGCTCCTCGTAGACCGGCAGGCGGGGCGCCACCGGCACGATCCCGCTGACCAGTGCCCGGGCCAGCACGCCCGGCGTCGGCCTGATCCCCTCCGAGGCCAGCACCAGCACGTCGGCGCCGGCCATCACGCGCTCGGTCTCGGCGCCGTCGACGAACTCCACCCGCTCGCTGAGCGCTCGGCTCAGGGTGGCGGGCGCCGCCAGCGGCCGCGGCGAGCACACGGTGGCTCGCCACTCGGCGTCCGCCCGCAGAGTCCGCAGCGCCCGCAGGAACAGCCGCAGGGCGGCTCGTTCCTCCTCGGCCACCATCACCAGGTGCACAGGCCCGTCGCTCGATCGCTCCGCCGCCACGGGGTCCGCGCCCGGCGCGATCACCCGATACTCGCCCGGGAAGTACCGCGCCACCAGATCCCGGGTGGCCCGGTAGCTGGCCAGCCGGGCGTCCAGCCGGCCGAACAGCAGCTGCGACAGCGGCCGGCCCAACTGTGTGGATAGAACCCGCTCGGTCGGGTTGTGGAACGTGCCCACGTTGAGCGCTCGGGAATGCCGAAGGGCGGAGCTGGAGGCGCTGGGCGCGAACGGCTCGTGTACGTGCACCAGGTCGAGCGGCAACGACGCCAGTGCCTCCTCGATCGTGCGCGCCACATCGACGGGCAGCGAGGCCGCTCGCCGTCGGGCCGGAGAGAAGCTGAGAACCTCACCCACGCCGAGCACGATTGGTTCGGAGTCAGCCCGCTCGAGCAGGGCCTCAGGGTTCTCTCGCAAGACGCGGCGAGTGTCTCTGACCAGGTCCACCGAGTTCGACGGCGCAATCACCAGCACCCGGTGGCCCCGGCGGCTGAGCTCCTGGGAGACCCGCGCCACATGCGCGTTCACCTCGGTCTCGGCCTCCCAGGCGAACGGACTCACCTGGGCGATCGCCAGACGGCTCTCCGGTGGCACGCGGTGAGTGTAAACGTCAAATGAGAGCGGCTTTTCCGTGGCCACCGGCTAGCGGGCCGGTGGCCACGGGACAAACGTCAGGCTTGGGCCGGGGTGCCCTTGGCCGGCGCGCCCTTGATCTCGGGCAGCGGCTTGCGTGCGTACTCGGCGATGAACTCCTCGGTGGCCCTGTGTGCCTCGTCGTCCGGACGCTGATTCATGGGCGACTTCATCAGGTAGGAGCTGGGGCCGTCCAGCTGTCCGCTCAGCCCGTGATTCATGGCGAGCTTGCAGCACCGGGTGGCGTCGATCACGATGCCGGCCGAGTTGGGCGAGTCCCACACCTCGAGCTTGCATTCCAGGTTCAGCGGTACGTCCCCGAATGCCTGACCCTCAATACGGATGTGGGCCCACTTGCGGTCGGTCAGCCACGGCACGTAGTCCGACGGGCCGATGTAGACGTCCTCGGCGGGCAGCTTGTGGCCCATGATCGAGGTGACTGCATTGGTCTTGGAGATCTTCTTGGACTCCAGGCGCTCCCGCTCCAGCATGTTGTAGAAGTCCATGTTGCCGCCCACGTTGAGCTGGCTGGTGCGAAGCATCTTCACGCCGCGGTCGTGAAACAGGCGGGCCAGGGACCGGTGCACGATCGTGGCTCCCACCTGGGACTTGATGTCATCGCCGACCACCGGCAGGCCGGCCTTCTTGAACCGGTCACTCCAGTACTTCTCGCGCGCGATGAATACCGGGATGCAGTTCACGAAACCGCAGCCGGCCTCGAGAATCTGCTCCACGTACCACTTGGTGGCCTGCTCGGAGCCGACCGGGAGGTAGGAGACGACCACGTCGGTGTGCGTGTCCTTGAGGATCTGCACGATGTCGGCCGTCGGCCCGGGCGCCTTGATGATCTTCTCGCTCAGGTACTTGCCGAGGCCGTCGTGGGTCATTCCGCGGTGGACCTCAACCCCCAGGTGCGGGACCTCGGTGTCGAACTTCAGCGTGTTGTTCTGGCCGGAGAAGATGGCCTCGCTTAGATCCTTGCCCACCTTCTCGGAGTCGATGTCGAAGGCGGCGGAGAACTCGATGTCGCGCACGTGGTAGCCACCCAGGTCGACGTGCATCAAGCCGGGGACGGCCTGCTTGGCGTCGGCGTCGCGGTAGTAGTGCACCCCTTGGACGAAGGAGCTGGCGCAGTTGCCCACGCCGATGATCGCCACCCGGACCTTGTCCGACTGATAGCGCGCGTTGCCGTTGCTGTGGGCAGCGCCGTTGGTCTTGGTCAATTCGAAGTTCCCTTCTGGAAATCTGAGGGCCGCGCCCGGAAGGTGGGCAGCGGCAGACGATTTAAGTTATTCCGTAGAAGCCGATTCGTTACACCGGGGGGACCGCTCGGGATGCTACGAAGCGGCGTTCAACTGCTTGCGCACAAACGCGATTCGCTGAATCGTGGTGAGCACGCTGAGCCCGGCCAGCACGTACACCGCCGGGGCCAGCAACGCAAAGTTACCCAGCGAGGCGCCGCGGGCGAACACCAGCCCGGCCGACAGGATCACCACACGGACCGGCCGGGTGGCCAGGCCGACCTTGCAGGCCACGCCCAGCGCCTCGGCTCGGGCTCGGGTGTAGGAGACCATCAGCGAGAACAGGACGGCGGCCACTGTGGCGGCCACGGCGGCCGAGTCGCCGCGTGTGGCGAAGTAGGCGCCCACCGCGGTCAGCACGATGCCCTCCTCCAGCCGGTCCAGGGTCGAATCCAGAAACGCTCCGAACGGGGTGCCCTTGCCTGACATGCGGCTGTAGCGGCCATCCAGCGTGTCCATCACGGAGCCGACGATGAACGCCACCCCGCCCAGAAAGAACAGCTTGTCAACCACCAGGCCGGCGGCCACCAGATTGAGCAGGAACCCGGTGAGGCTGATCGCGTTGGGCGTCAGGCGCGACTCGATCAGCCGGTCGCGCATCAGCTCCTGGGTGGTGGGTCCTTCGCGCCCTGGCCGGGGCCGGCCGTTCCGGTTGCCGCGGCGCCGCGGCTCGGTGGTACGTGTCTCGGCCATGGGCTGCGGTCAAGAGACTACGCGGGTGGCAAGAGGAACGTCCCGCCTGCGGATAGGGTCCGTCCTGTGAGTGCCCCTGTCCCGGTCCTCGGCGGTCCGGTTCTGTGCCTGGGAGAAGCCCTGGTGGACCTGATCTGCGAACGGCAGATCGAGGATGCCACCGAGGCCGAAGCGTTTGTGCCTCACTTCGGTGGGGCGGTCGCCAATATCGCGTTGCTGGCGGCTCGGGCCGGAGCCCGGGTGGCCCTGGCCGGGGCCACGGGCGGTGACGAGTGGGGCACGTGGCTAACGGGTGAGCTGGACGCTGCGGGGGTCGAGCTATCGCACTTCTCGCTACTGGAGGACATGCGGACGCCGCTGGCACTGGTCACGATCGACTCCCGCGGCGAACCCTCGTACACGATCTACGGCGAGCCCTCGGGCTGGGTGGCGCGCTCGGTGGGATCGGCTGCGGATGGGCTGGCGTCGGGGTGTGCGGCCCTGTTCATCAGTTCAAACACCCTGGTCGACGAGGGTGACCGGGAGCTGACGATGCGCTTGCGCGAGCGGGCTCTGGAGCTGGAGCGGCCCGTGATCTTCGACCCCAACCTGCGGCTGCATCGGTGGCGGTCTCGGACCGACGCGGCCGCCCGCGCCAATGCCTGCGTGCCGGGCGCGCTGCTGGTGCGGGCCAACCAGGCAGAAGCCGAGCTGATGACCCGCGAGGGCGACCCCGAGCGAGCCGCCCAAGCGTTGCTCAAGGCAGGGGCGCGCAACGTCGTGATCACGCTGGGCGCCGAGGGCGCCATCGTGCGCGGCCGCTTCCGGGCTGATGTGCCCGGCGTGGCGGTGCGCGGCCGGCTGCTCAGCACCGTGGGGGCGGGGGATGCCCTGACCGCAGCGCTGATCGCCCGGCTGGCGCTGACCGGGTGGTATGAGCCGGCGATTGTGGCCGGGATGGGTCAAGCCCTGACGGAGGCCGCTCGGGCCTGTGAGCGCTGGGGCTCCACCGACTAGCCGGGTGGATCGGGCTCGGGTCCGGCGTGTGCGGGACCGGCTGCGGGAGGTGTACGGGATCCCCTGCGCCCCGCCGCACGGCGATCCGATCGCCGAGCTCGTGCTGACCGTCCTGTCCCAGTCGACCAACGACCGCAACCGAGACGTGGCCTACTTCGGGATGCGTGAGCGGTTTCCGACCTGGGAGGAGGTGCGCGACGCCCCGGTGGGCGAGCTCGAGGAGGCCATCCGTCCGGGCGGGATCTCGAAGGTCAAGTCCGCCCGGATCAAGTCGATCCTGGCGGCGGTCAGCTCGAGTGCTCAGGAGGGTTCGCTGTCGCTCGACTGGCTGGCCTCGCTCAGTGTCCCGGAGGCCCAGCAGTACCTGGTCGGGCTCCCAGGCGTCGGGCGCAAGACCGCGGCCTGTGTCCTGCTGTTCTCGTTCGGGATGCACGACGTGCCGGTGGACACGCATGTGTCGCGGGTGGGGATGCGGCTGGGCCTGTTCCGAGGCGGGGCGGGGTTCGAGGAACTGCACGACACGATGCTGGCCATAACTCCGGCGGGGCAGGAGCTGGAGTTCCACATCAATCTCCTGCGGCACGGCCGGCGGACCTGTCACGCGCGGCGTCCGGAGTGCGGGGCGTGCGCTCTGGCGCGCATGTGTCCGTCGGCGGGGACGTTCGGCTGACCCCCCGCGCGTCGAAAGGTCGCCGGCGGGCAGGCCGGCGGGCAGTGTTGGCAGGGGCGCCGTGACGTTCTAGCGAGCAATCGGCGCCCGAGAACGGGGATTTGCTCGCTGGAACGCCTTTTTCGCGCTCTAGCGAGCAAACCGCGGCGTTCGCGCTCAGACTGCTCGCGAGAACGCCACCGGGGCTCCCCGCCCCGGCCGGCGCCGCCATACAGCTCCACACAGATCTGCTACGCTCCCGCTTAGATTTTTACGATCACACAGGAGTAGAACGACAACCATGGGCAAGACAATCGGAATTGACCTCGGCACGACCAACAGCTGCATGGCCGTGCTTGAGGGTGGCGATCCCACGGTGATCGAGAACGCCGAGGGCGGTCGTACCACCCCGTCCGTCGTCGCCTTCACGCAGGGCGGCGAGCGGCTGGTCGGCACCGTGGCCAAGCGCCAGGCGGTCACCAACCCGCAGAACACGATCTTCTCCATCAAGCGCTTCATGGGCCGCAAGGAGGCCGAGGTGCGCGAGGAGGAGTCGATCGTCCCTTACAAGGTGGTCTCCGGTCCCAACGGAGATGCACGCGTAGAAGCGCAGGGCAAGCAGTACAGCCCGCCTGAGATCAGCGCGATGATTCTCGGCAAGCTGAAGTCAGACGCCGAGGCCTACCTCGGCGAGACGGTCGACAGCGCGGTCATCACCGTGCCGGCGTATTTCAACGACGATCAGCGCCAGGCGACCAAGGACGCCGGCCGGATCGCCGGACTGGACGTCAAGCGGATCATCAACGAACCGACGGCAGCGTCGCTGGCTTACGGGCTGGACAAGGAGTCAGACCAGACGATCCTCGTCTTCGACCTCGGCGGCGGCACCTTCGATGTGTCTGCGCTGGAGATCGGCGACGGCGTGTTCGAGGTGAAGGCCACCGCGGGTGACAACCACCTGGGCGGCGACAACTTCGACAAGGCGATCGTCGACTGGCTGGTGGCCGAGTTCAAGAAGTCTCAGGGCATTGACCTGAGCGCCGATCCGATGGCGCTGCAGCGTCTCTACGAGGCGGCCGAGAAGGCGAAGATCGAGCTCTCCACCACTCAGGAGTCGCAGATCAACCTGCCGTTCATCACCGCTGACGCCAGTGGCCCCAAGCATCTGGACACCCGCCTGACCCGGGCCAAGCTCAACGAGCTCACCTCAAATCTGCTGGACCGGCTGGTCGCTCCGGTGCGCCAGGCGCTTGACGATGCCAAGGACAAGGGCGCGGCCAACATCGACCACGTCGTGCTGGTCGGCGGCATGACCCGCATGCCTGCCGTGCAGGAGAAGGTCAAGGAGCTCACCGGCAAGGAGCCGCACCGCGGCGTCAACCCGGACGAGGTCGTGGCCGTCGGCGCCGCCATCCAGGCCGGTGTGCTGGCCGGCGACGTCAAGGACGTCCTGCTGCTCGACGTGACCCCGCTGACGCTGGGCATCGAGACCAAGGGCGGCGTGATGACCAAGCTCATTGAGCGCAACACCACGATCCCCACCCGCAAGGCCGAGGTGTTCTCCACCGCGGAGGACAACCAGCCCAGCGTGGAGATCCACGTCCTCCAGGGCGAGCGCGAGATGGCTCGGTACAACAAGTCGCTGGGCAAGTTCCAGCTGACGGGCATCCCGCCGGCGCCGCGAGGAATCCCGCAGATCGAGGTCGCATTCGACATCGACGCCAACGGCATCCTCAACGTGTCGGCCAAGGATCTCGGCACCGGTAAGGAGCAGAAGATCGAAATCCGCTCCGGCTCCGGTCTCTCCGATGAGGAGATCAAGCAGATGGTCAACGACGCCGAGTCGCATGCCGACGAGGACCGCCGCCTGCGCGAGCTGGCCGAGGCCCGGAACAACGGCGAGAACGCCGCCTACCAGGCCGAGCGCCAGCTGACCGAGCTGGGCGAGAACGTCGACGCCGGATCCAAGTCGGAGATCGAAGCGGCCATCAAGGCGGTGCGGGACAGCCTCACCTCCGAGGATGCGGCTGACATCAACGCCAAGACCGAGGCGCTGCAGTCCTCCTTCCACAAGGTGTCCGAGGCCATGTACCAGCGGGCCCAGGAGCAGGCGGCTCAGCAGTCCCCCGATGGCGCCGCGACCAACGGATCCTCCGCCTCCAGTGAGGCCGAGGAGGACGTGGTCGACGCCGAAGTGGTTGACGAGGGCAAGTAATCATGGAACGCGAAACCGTCACCGGGGCCTCTGAATCGGAGGTCCCCGGAGGCGGGTCCACGGACGATGCCGCTACGCGAGCATCCTCCCCGGACTCGACCTCCGGGTCCCCCGACGAATCAGCCCCCGAAGCGTCTTCGACCGGGTCTAAGCGTCCTGCTGAGGACGGCGAACGGCCGCACGGCGACTCACTAGGGGACGAGGCGCAGCCCGAGACACCCTCGTCGGAGCCCCCCCTGGAGGCGAATGGGCATGAGGTGGTCGAGAAAGATCTCGAGGAGCTGGCCGCCAAGGCTGAGAAGGCTGATGAGTACCTCATCCTGGCTCAGCGGACCAAGGCCGACTTCGAGAACTACAAGCGTCGCGCCGTGCGCGACGCGAGCCAGGCCCAGGATCGGGGTGTGGCCAAGCTGGCCAAGGAGCTGCTTCCGGCCATCGACAACCTGAACCGGGCCGTCCAGGCCGCGGAGACGTTTTCCGAGGGCAGTCCAGAGGAGGCGGCGGCCGAGGCCGAGTCCCAGCTGGCCTCGGGCATCAAGCTGGTCCATGCCGATGTACTGGCCGCGCTGTCGCGGGTTGGCATCGAGCCGTTCTCGCCGGCTGGGGAGCAGTTCGATCCGCAGTTCCACGAGGCGGTGGCCCAGCATCCCGTCGAGGGCCAGGCGTCGGGCACAGTCATCGAGGTCTACCAGCAGGGCTACCGGCTGGGAGACACCGTGCTGCGGCCGGCCCGGGTGCTCGTCGCGGCCTAGGAAGGCGGTGAGGCAGGATGGCTGACCGACCTGATTACTACAAGATCCTCAACGTCGGCAAGAACGCCTCCGACGAGGAGATCAAGAAGTCCTACCGCAAGCTGGCTCGCCAGTACCACCCGGATCGCAACCCCGGCGACAAACAGGCCGAGGAGCGCTTCAAGGAGATCTCCCAGGCCCACGACGTCCTGTCGGATCCCGAGAAGCGCAAGCAGTACGACCGCACGGGAAGTCCCCTGGGTGGGTTCAACGTGGGGGGCTTTGACGCGTCCAACCTGGGCGGGTTCGGAGACATCTTCTCGAGCATCTTCAGCGGGGCGGCTGGAACCGGCCCGCGAGGAACCGGCCCCCGGCCCGGCCGCGCCTCGCAGGCCCGAGGGCGCGACCTGGAGACCGAGGTCAGCCTGACCTTCGACCAGGCGGTCCACGGGACCCAAGTCAGTCTTTCGGTCCCCAGCTCCCGGCCCTGCCCGACCTGTCACGGGACCGGCGCCAAGCCCGGAACCAGTCCTCGTGTCTGCCCGGTCTGCGAGGGTCGCGGGATCGAGGCTCAGAGCCAGGGCATCTTTTCGATCTCGCAACCCTGCTCCAACTGCGGCGGCTCAGGGACGGTCATCGACGACCCTTGCCCGACCTGCCAGGGCAGCGGAGCGCAGCGGAGTGTCAAGCGCCTGAAGGTCAATATCCCCGCCGGGGTGCGGGACGGGAGCCGGATCAAGCTGGCCGGCAAGGGAGACCCGGGGCTGCGCGGCTCCCCGCCCGGCGACCTGTATGTGATCACTCGCGTGAGCGAATCCCCGGTGTTCAAGTGGAGCGGCGACAACCTCGAGGTGGAGGTGCCCCTGACCATTCCCGAGGCGATTCGCGGTGCGGTCATCGAGGTGCCCACCCTCAACGGCTCCAAACGCCTGCGCGTACCGCGCGGCACCAAGCACGGGACCATCCAGCGCCTGCGCGGCGAAGGTGCCCCCCGCCTGGGCGGCAAGGGCAGCGGCGACCTGCGCTACCGGTTCGTGATCGATGTCCCGGCCACGCTGTCGGCCGAGCAGGACGACGCGGTGAATCGGCTTTCCCAGGTGATGGACGGAAACCCGCGCGCGAAGCTGTTCGCGGCAAGTGGACAGGGAGGTGGGTGATGGCGACCCGCCGGACGACCACGACGACGACGACCACCACCCGCTCCGGACGAACGACCACCACCCGGGTGGAGGTGGCTTCCGACCGGGGGGTCTTCATGATCTCCGTGGCGGCTGAGCTGGCCGATATGCACCCGCAGACGCTGCGGATGTATGAGGCACGCGGACTGATCGAGCCCAAGCGCTCCCCCAAGGGAACCCGGCTCTACTCACACGCCGACGTGGAGCGCCTGCGGCGCATCCAGGAGATGACTGCCGAGCTGGGGCTGAATCTGGCCGGTGTCGAGCGAGTGCTGGAGCTCGAGCAGCAGCTCGAGAGCGTGCAGCGCAAGGTGGCCGGGCTGGAGAAGCGGGCCAACGAGCTGAAGGCTGAGGTGCAGCGGCTGGAGGAGCTCCGCCGGGAGCTGCGGGCCGAGATCGTTCCCTACGTGCGGGGCGGCGAGTTGATCCGTCAGGCTGACCTCCAACGCCTCAAGCTACGCGCCGCCGCTGAGCGCCGATCCCGGCCGGATTCAAGCGACAGCTAGGCTCGGCAGGATCCGGTGGTCGTGTTGAACACGCCGGGTGTGGGGGGGCTGAGTGGGGTCGTGCGGGTCCTGCGGGAGTGGCAGTACGACGGCGCGCCCGTGCAGCTGCATCCCGGCGATCTGGGCTGGTATTGGCGGTTCGGCGCAGAGGAGACCGCAGCCGCCGTCCGCACCTGGAGCCGGGACGGCAGGATGCTCGCAGTCGGGCTGTTGGACGGTCCCACCGTCTTGCGCCTGTCGCTCGCCCCGGACGCCCAACACGACGAGCAGCTGGCGAGACAGATCCTGGCCGACGTGGATCAGCCAGCGAGCGATGTTCTGCCGGAGGGGGAGGTCAGCGTCGAGGCGAGATCCGCTGAACGGCTTCGAGAATTCCTACTGGAGGACGGCTGGGAGCCCGGCGAGTCGTGGACACCGCTTCGCCGTGACCTCGCGCCCCCGCTCGAGGACTGCGGCGTACGCACTGCGGTCGTCACTCCAGACCAGGCGTCCCTGCGCACGGCGGTTCAGCGCGCGGCCTTCGACGGATCATCGTTCACCGACGAGCGCTGGCGGGTGATGGCGGCCGGATTACCGTACGCCGAGGCCCGGTGTCTGGTGGCGTTTGACGAAGGGGACAACGCGGTGGCCGCCGCGACGGTGTGGGCGGCCGGCCCTGGGCGGCCCGGATTGCTCGAACCCATGGGTGTCCACCGCGGACACCGCGGGCGCGGCTACGGGAGGGCGATATCTCTGGCTGGGGCGGACGCCCTGCGGGAACTCGGGTCGTCCAGCGCGATCGTGTGTACCCGCAGTTCCAACCTCGGCGCCGTGGCCACGTACCGGTCTGCCGGCTTCCAGCCCCTTGCCGAGGCTCGGGACCTTCAACGCCCCATTTAATACGTGACAAACCTCGGAAAATCTGTCACAATCTAAGTCACGCCGACTTAGATTTTAGGACGAGAAACCATGCAACCTGATCGATTTACCATCAAATCCCAGGAAGCGCTCCAGGCCGGGCAGCGGCTGGCCGCCGAGCGCCACAACCCACAGGCCCGACCCGAGCACCTGCTGGCCGTTCTGCTCGAACAGGACTCCGGCGTGGTCGTGCCCGTGCTGCGCAAGCTGGGCGCCGATCCCGCTGCCGTGCGCTCCGCGCTCGGTCCCGCGCTGGACGCGCTGCCCCGGATGACTGGTGACTCCGCGGAAGAGCCCGGCGCGTCCACCGAGCTGATCGCCGTTCTGCGCACAGCCGAAAACGAGATGCGTGAGCTGAAGGACGAGTACGTCTCAACCGAGCACCTGATGCTCGCGCTGGCCGCCTCAGCCACCCCGGCTGGTGACGCCCTTCGATCCGTCGGCGCCACCCGCGACGCGCTGCTTCAGGCGCTGAGCGACGTTCGCGGCTCCCACCGGGTGACCGACCAGAACCCTGAGGACAAGTTTCAGGCCCTGGAGAAGTACGGCCGCGACCTGACTGAGGCCGCCGCCCAGGGCAAGCTCGACCCGGTGATCGGCCGCGACGACGAGATCCGCCGCGTCATCCAGGTGCTGAGCCGCCGTACCAAGAACAACCCGGTCCTGATCGGCGAGCCCGGCGTCGGCAAGACTGCGATCGTCGAGGGCCTGGCCCAGCGGATCGTGGCCGGCGACGTCCCCGAGGGGCTCAAAGACCGCCGCGTGATCGCGCTCGACCTGAGCGCGATGGTGGCCGGCTCCAAGTACCGCGGCGAGTTCGAGGATCGCCTCAAGGCCGTGCTCAAGGAGATCACCGACGCCGACGGCCAGATCATCGTGTTCATCGACGAGCTGCACACGATCGTCGGGGCCGGCGCGGCCGAGGGCGCCATGGACGCGGGCAACATGCTCAAGCCGATGCTGGCCCGGGGTGAGCTTCGCGCCGTTGGCGCCACGACTCTGGACGAGTACCGCAAGCACATCGAAAAGGACCCAGCGCTCGAGCGCCGCTTCCAGCCGGTGTTCGTCGGCGAGCCGAGCGTGGAGGACACGATCGCCATCCTGCGCGGCCTCAAGGAGCGCTACCAGGTTCACCACAAGGTCCGCATCCTGGACTCGGCCCTAGTCGCCGCCGCGACGCTCAGTCACCGCTACATCGCGGACCGCTTCCTGCCTGACAAGGCCATCGACCTGGTCGACGAGGCGGCCTCGCGGATCCGCATGGAGATCGACTCCAAGCCGACCGAGATCGACGAGGTCGACCGCCACATCATGCAGCTGGAGATTGAGCTTCAGTCGCTGGGCGACGACGATGATCCGGGCGCGGTGGCCCGCCGCGAGCAGCTCGAGCGCACGCTGGCCGAGGAGCGCGAGCGCTCAGCCGGGATGCACGCCGAGTGGCAGCGCGAGAAGGAATCCGTGCACGCGGTGGCCGACATCCAGGAGAAGCTCGAGCAGGCTCGCACCGATCTGGAGCGGGCTCAGCGCGAGGCCGACCTGGGCCGCGCGGCCGAGCTTCAGTACGGCACCATCCCCGAGCTCGAGAAGCGGCTCGCCGACGCCGAGGCGGCCGAGCGGTCAGCCGACCATGCTGCCGGGGTGGCCGGGGTTCGATACCTCAAGGACGTGGTCGACGCCGATGATGTGGCCGAGATCGTCTCCACGTGGACCGGTGTGCCGGTCAGTCGCCTGCTGGAGGGCGAGATCGAGAAGCTCGTCCATATGGAGGATCGTCTGCACCGGCGGGTGATAGGTCAGGACGAGGCCGTGGAGGCCGTGGCCAGCGCGCTTCGCCGCTCGCGGGCTGGCCTGCAGGACCCGGACCGGCCGATTGGCACTTTCCTGTTCCTCGGTCCCACCGGGGTGGGCAAGACCGAGCTGGCCCGCGCCCTGGCCGAGTTCATGTTCGACACCCAGGACGCGATGATCCGGATCGACATGTCCGAGTACATGGAGAAGCACTCGGTTAGCCGGCTGGTCGGCGCGCCTCCGGGCTACGTGGGCTACGACGAGGGTGGTCAGCTGACGGAGGCGGTGCGCCGCCGGCCCTACAGCGTGGTGCTGCTGGACGAGATCGAGAAGGCCCACCCGGACGTGTTCAACACGCTCCTGCAGGTGATGGACGACGGTCGGCTGACTGACGGTCAGGGCCGCACCGTGTCGTTCAAGAACACGGTCCTGATCATGACCTCGAACATTCCGGGCGGCCGCGCGGGTGTCGAGGCCAACTTCAAGCCGGAGTTCATCAACCGCCTGGACGACATCGTCGAGTTCGCTCCGCTGTCCCGCGAGCAGATCGGTGAGATCGTCGAACTCCAGGTGGAGCGGGTCGTGCAGCGTGTGGCCGAGCGGGGGATCGAGCTCCGGCTCTCGGAGGACGCGCGGACGCTGCTGGGCAACCTGGGCTACGACCCCACCTACGGCGCCCGCCCGCTCAAGCGGGTGATCCAGAAGCGCCTGGTCGACCCGCTGGCCCTGGCCATCCTCGAGGGCCGCTTCAAGGACGGCGACACCGTCGAGGTCGAGGCCCAGGACGGAGAGATCGTGCTCGAGCCGGCCCGGGCGGTCGCCGCCGTCTGATTCGAGCGCTGGTGCCGCCGGTGCTGGCCCGCCAGCCAGCACCGGCGAAGGCCCCGTCCGTGGTACAACGGCGGTTCCCCGTCGAGAGAGGAGCCAGGCCTTGCCGACCTACATCATGCTGACCACGCTCAACCCAGAGGGCGTGCAAACCATCAAGAACAACCCGGCCCGGATTCGTGAGGTGAACCGCGAGGTTGAGCAGCTTGGTGCCACCGTCAAGGCCCAGTGGGCCACCCTGGGGCAGTTCGACTTCGTCAACGTGATCGAGGCGCCGGACGAGAAGACGATCGCCCGCGTTTCGCTCGAGCTCGGGTCCCGCGGCACCGGCCGTTACGAGACGCTCACCGCTATCCCCATCGACGACTTCATCGGCTCCATCTAGGCGGCTCGCGTTGAGCCCTCCCCGAGTGCTCGTGGTGGGCGCGGGCGCCCGCGAGCACGCCCTCGTCCATGCACTGAACCGATCGCCGCAGGCCCCCGAGGTGCTGTGTGCACCGGGCAATGCGGGGATCGCGGCAGACGCCCGGTTGCTGTCGGTCCGGGCGGACGATGTGTCGGCCATGGCGGCTGCCGCGCTGGCTGAGGGCGTCGATCTGGTCGTCGTCGGGCCCGAGGTGCCGCTGGTCGCGGGCCTGGTCGACGCGCTGTCCGCGGCGGGGGTGCCGTGCTTCGGCCCCACGGCGGACGGGGCGCGGCTGGAGGGCTCGAAGGCGTTCTGCAAGGAGATCATGGTGGCGGCCGGGGTGCCCACCGCCGCCTACGCGACGGTCGCCGACGTGGAGTCGGGTATGGGGGCGATCGCCGGGTATCCGACCGTGATCAAGGCCGACGGGCTGGCCGCCGGCAAGGGCGTGATCATCGCCGAGGACGACGCGTCCGCCCGGGAGGCGCTGGTGTCGCTCCTGGAGGAGCATCGCTTCGACACGACTCAGGTGGTGGTGGAGGAGTACCTGGATGGGTACGAGGTCTCGCTGCTGGCCATCTGTGACGGGGTTCGCGCGCTGCCTCTGGCTTCGGCTCAGGATTACAAGCGGATCTTCGACGGCAACCGGGGGCCCAACACGGGAGGGATGGGGTCCTACTCGCCGGTCCCTGCCATCGGTTTGGATGAGGCAGCCCGGCTGTGCGGGAGCGTCCATCAGCCGGTGCTGGACGAACTGCGCCGTCGCGAGGTCGAGTTTCACGGCGTCCTTTACGCCGGGCTGATGATGACCGCCGACGGACCCCGGGTACTGGAGTTCAACGTGCGATTCGGCGATCCGGAGACCCAGGCGATCCTGCCGCGTCTGCGGACTGACCTGATCGAGCTGATGAGTGCGGCCGTCGAGCCCGGCGGACTGCAGGGGGTCTCGCTCGACTGGGACCCTCGGGCGGCGGTCACCGTGGTGCTGGCCAGCGCCGGTTATCCGGAGAGCTCCTCCAGCGGCGACATGATCACCGGGCTCGATGCCGTGGGCGACGAGGTCGAGGTGACCCATGCCGGAACGTCTCGGTCGGAGTCGGGAGACTTGGTGACGGCCGGCGGAAGGGTGCTCGGCGTGACTGCGCTGGGCGACGACGCGGCTGACGCCCGGGCGACGGCCTATGCTGCCGCAGACATGATCGAGTTCGAAGGTCGTCAGATGCGGTGGGACATCGCCGCCGAGGTGGTGAGATGAGCGCCGGAGCTGAGGCGGAGGGCGAGCGGGCCCCGGAGACGGTGGTCGAAGCGGTCGGCCAGTTCGAGGAGCTCGACGTGGACGCCCCTCGGGTGGGAATCGTGATGGGCTCCAAGAGCGATCTGCCGGCCATGGAAGCGGCCGAGAAGGAGCTGACCGAGCGAGGCATCCGCTCCGAGGTGCGTGTGATGTCGGCTCATCGAGAGCCGGACAAGGTGGCCGACTACGCCAAGAACGCCCACATGCGCGGGATTCGGGTCATCATCGCCGGGGCCGGTCTGTCCGCGGCGCTGCCCGGGGTGGTGGCCGCTCACTCTGACCTACCGGTGATCGGCGTGCCCCTGACCAGTCGCATGTCGGTGGCCGGCGGCCTCGACGCGCTCCTCTCCATCGCCCAGATGCCTCCCGGTGTGCCCGTGGCCTGCGTGGGCTTGGACAACGCCAAGAACGCCGCGGTGCTGGCCGCCCGCATCCTGAACGCCTAGCTCTCGATGATCGACCGCTACACGCGGGCCGAGCTGCGAGAGATCTGGTCTGATCACGCGCGTTTCGAGGCCATGCGCCAGGTGGAGGTGGCGGCCTGCGAGGAGATGGACGGACCCGGGGCGGAGGAGCTGGAGGCGATTCGCTCCGCGACATTCACAGTCGAGGCTGTGAATGAGCGAGAGAGGACCACCGACCATGACGTGGCGGCGTTCGTGGACGTCTTGGCTGAGTCGGCCGGTCCGGCCGGACGGTGGATCCATCACGGGTTGACCTCGAGTGATGTGCTGGACACCGGGCTGGCCCTGCAGCTGCGCCAAGTGGGCGAGCTGGTCCTCGCCGACGCCCGAGCCCTGGTGCAAGCGCTGGCCGAGCAGGCCCGTTCATATCGGGACACGCTGTGTGTGGGGCGGACCCACGGGATCCACGCCGAGCCGACCACGTTCGGGATCAAGCTGGCTGGGTTCGCGTTCGAGGCCCATCGCAATGTGGGGCGCCTGGAAAGGGCGTTTGCTCAGGTGTGCGTCGCAGCGATCTCCGGGGCGGTGGGGACCTACGCTGCCACCTCCCCCGGCTTTGAGGAGCGGGTGCTCGGACGGCTGGGTCTGGCTCGCGAGCCGGTATCCACTCAGGTAGTGGCTCGTGATCGCCACGCCGAGCTTCTGGAGGCGATCGCTCTGGCTGGCGCCGGGGTAGAGCGCTTTGCCCTGGAGATGCGCCACCTGGCCCGGACCGAGGTCAGCGAGGCCCGGGAGCCGTTCACCGCTGGACAGAAGGGCTCGAGCGCGATGCCTCACAAGCGCAACCCGATCAAATCCGAGCAGATCGACGGCCTGGCTCGGGTGCTCCGGGCCAACGCGATGGCCGCCCTGGAGAACGTCGCGCTGTGGCACGAACGCGACATCTCCCACTCGAGCGTGGAGCGGATCATCCTGCCGGACTCGACGACGCTGCTTGACCACATGCAGCGCCGGGCGCTGGGACTGGTCCGCGGCATGGTCGTCGATCCCGAGCGAATGCGAGAGAACCTCGGGCTGACCTACGGCGCCCTGTTCTCCCAGCGCCTCCTCCTGGCCCTGGTCGGCCGGGGAATGCTCCGGGACGACGCCTACCGGGTTGTTCAGCGTCTGGCTCAGCAGGCGCTTGACACCCGAACCCAGCTCCGGGATCTGCTGGCCGGGGGCGAGGGCGGCGAGGCCACCGCCGGCCTGGACTTGGACGCGATCTTCGACTACCGCCCATTTGTGCGCTACGCCGACGAGATCGTCGATCGGCTGGACGAGATCACCTAGAGCCTGTCTGTCAGGACCTTTCCCCACTCGCCACACGTAATAGGGACGATGGGGTCAGACCATGTTCCCTCCCGCTGAGTCGTTGCCGGGCCTGGTTGGGCCCGTGGGGTCCGGCTCCGCCGTCGGGCGCGCCCGCTTGCGTCGCCCCAGGAGTGAGCGCTCGCTGATCCGGGGTGCACTGGCGGGCTCTGAAGCGGATCTGGAGCTCCTGTTCCGCCGGCACTGGCCGCGGGCGCATCGCGCGGCGTTCCTGATCGTCCACGACCACGCGGCAGCGGAGGACATCGCGCAGGAGGCGTTTGTCGCCGCCGTCCGGCGCCTGGAGCGATTTGACCGTCGCCGGCCCTTTGGACCGTGGCTCGGAGCGATCGTCACCAACCGCGCGATCGACTGGGCCCGGGCTCGGGCTTCCCGACACGAGACCGCGGAATCCGGGGCGGAGGCGGCCTCGACCGGGGATCCGCCGTTGGGCTATTCGGAGGAGGTGCTGGCAGCGCTGGCCACGCTGTCTCCGGAGCAGCGAGCGGTGGTGGTGATGCGCTACGTCCTCGAGTACACCCCTGGCGAGATCGCTCGAGCCCTCGAGCTGCCCCGCGGGACGGTCAACTCTCGCCTGCGTCGAGGGCTGGACCTCCTCGAATCCCAGCTTCGCGAGGTGGATCTCCGATGACCGCCAAGCGCGCGCTGAGCAGATTCCCCGCACCCGACCAGCCGGAGGCCGAGGCCCGCGCGTGGGAGGTTGTGCGCACCGCCTTGGCACAGCGGGAGCCGGCGGATCGCCGGCGCAGATATCGGAGTCAGATGGTCGCGCTGGCCGGAGCGATTCTGCTGGCGGGTTCCCTCGTGCTGTCGCCGGCTGGCGCCACGGTGGACCGTCTGATCAGCCGAGCCCTGGGGGTTCAGCATGCTGCGCGAACGTTGGTCGCGCTCCCGACGCCCGGCCGTCTGCTGATCTCGGGCCCGCACGGCACCTGGACGGTAGGGTCCTCCGGCGCGAAGCGGTGGGTCGGACCATGGACCGACGCCATGTGGTCGCCGCACGGTCGCTACCTGGCCGTCACCCGGCACGATCAGCTCGCCGCAGTGACCCCGCTTGGGGTCACCCAATGGGTGCTCCAGCGGCCTCACCTCAGCGATCCACGCTGGTACCCGCCCGCCGGCTACCGCGTGGCGTACCTGTCCGGGACCGAGCTTCGAGCGGTGGCGGGCGACGGAAGCGGCGATCATCTGGTGGCGGCCTCGGTGGCACGGGTCGCGCCGGCGTGGCGTCCTGGGCACGCGTATCAGCTGGCCTACATCTCGGGCGCCGGAATGCTCAGAGTGCGAGACGCGGACTCCGGGGCGCGGGTCTGGTCGGCCCGACCCGGCGTCCGGGTCCGCACGCTCGCCTGGTCCGGAGATGGCGGGCGCCTGCTGGCCCTGTCTGCTCACACCATTCTCGTGTACTCGAGCGCCGGTCGGTTGATCTCGGCGAGGCCCGCCCCGGGCGAGGATTTCATCCGCGGCGGCGCTCTCTCGCCGGACGGGCGGACGATCTCGATCGTGGCCGGCCGCTCCAGCCGAAGCGTGCTCGTCTACGGACTCCCTGGACGCGGCGGCAGCTCCCGCGTACGGCGGGTTCTCGCCGGGGCGGGTCTCGGGCAGGTCGCCTTCTCACCGAACGGACGCTGGTTGCTGATCACCTGGCCGGCGGCCGACGAGTGGGTGTTCGTCCGGGTCGCGGGCGCCCCCAGGATCGCTGCCCTGTCGCGAATCGAGCAGCATTTCGGCTCCGGGAAAGGCTCACAGTTCCCCCGGCTCGACGGCTGGTGCTGCAGCGCTGCGGGAGCGGACGGATGACGCGCCGGCGTGGACTGGCCGGGCTGTTCCTGGCGCTGCTGGCCACTGCCTGCGGGTCAGGGCAGCCCGGCCAGCCGCGGCACGGCGGCGACCACAAGCCACCGGTGAAGCTCGCGCAAGGGGGGACCACGGTCGTCGCGGAGTCCTCGACCCGGACCTCAGGGGCTGGCGGCGGCACGAGTGGGTCCAAGACCCTGGGCCGACCGCAGGCGCTCGTAACCGATGAGGCTCAGAACCGGGTGTTGGTCGTGGACCTACCCAGCGGCCGGCTCGCGAGGCGGGCGTCGCTGCCTCCCGATCCCGAGGACATCGCCAGCACCGGCACCAACGGCGTCGTGGTCGTCGTCAGCACGAGGATGGGGAAGGTGGTCGTTCTGCGCCGGTCCACGCTGCGACGGCTCAAGACCTTCGGGGGGTTCGACCACCCTCACATCGTCGGCATCTCCCCCGATGACAGGTACGCCTACGTCACCGATGACTCCACCGGAACGCTCGCCGCCATCCGTCTCGAGGACCTCAGGGTGACCCGGCGGTTGTCGGTTGGAGCCGGGGCCCACCACTTGACGTTCAGTCCAAGTGAGCGCCGGGTTTGGGTGGCCCTGGGGGAGTCGGCCCGGGTCATCACCATCGTGAGCACAGTGGTGATGGGAAGGCCCCATGTCGTAGGGCACTTTGTCCCCGGCTTCCCGGTGCACGACCTCGCCTTCAGCCCGAACGGCCAGCGGGTGTGGATCACATCCGCGGCCGGTCCGGACGTCACCGTGTTCAGTGTCCGGAGCCGCCGCGCCGTGTTTCACGTACCGGTCGGCGCCCCGCCCCAGCATCTGGCCTTTGCCGGCCACTATGTCTACGCGACCAGCGGCTACGGCAGCCGGATCGAGCGGATTGACGCTGCCACCGGTCGGGTCGTCGATCGCGCTACCTCTCCGTACGGCTCGTTCGAGCTGTCGGTCGCAGACGGATATGTGGCCACCGTGTCGCTACTGCGGGGGACGATTGCCATCTACACGCCGAGGCTGAGGTTGCTCCGTGTGACGCATCTCGCGCCAGCCACTCGGGAGGTCGCGATCTCGCGGCCGTAGGGGTCGGTCTAGCCGCGTACGTGGGCGGACTGGAAGGCGTCGGCCCAGGACATGAAGGCGTCAGCCGGGACCGGCTTTGAGAAGTGGTAGCCCTGGACTTGGTCGCACCCAAGGTCATCCAGCTCGCTCAGCGTCGAGGCGTCCTCCACGCCCTCGGCGATCGTCTTGAGGCCCAGGTCGTGAGCCATGTTGATGGTGGAGCGAACGATGATCAGGTCGTTCTCGTCGTTGAGCATCGGCGTGACGAACGAGCGGTCGATCTTCAGCTCGTCGATCGGCAGCCGGCGCAGGTTGGCCAGCGACGAGTGCCCGGTGCCGAAGTCGTCGACCGCCAGCCGGACACCCAGCTGGTTGAGCTGGTTGACGGTCGCCAGCGCCCGTTCGGGGTCGGACATGATCATGCTCTCGGTGATCTCCAGCTGCAGCGCTTCCGGCGGCAGGCCGTGCCGGCGGAGCATGCGCTCCACATCCTCGGGCAGCCGCGGATCCGACAGGTTGCGCACGGACAGGTTTACGGCCACGGTCAGGTCCAGCCCGGACTCGCGCCATCTGATGCACTGGGCGATCGACCGGTCGAGCACGTGCCGCGTGAGGGGCCCGATCAGCGCCGTCTGCTCCACCGTCGAGAGGAACTTGTCCGGATACAGCAGGCCCATGCTGGGGTGCTGCCAGCGCACGAGGCTCTCCGCTCCGCTCACCCGCTGCGTGTGCAGGTCAACGATCGGCTGGTAGTGGACGACGATCTCTTCAGCATGCAGCCCGCGCCGGAAGTCGCCCACCAGCCGCAGCCTCTCGGGCGAGTAGTGATCCTGCGCGGGGTCGTACAGCCGGTAGGCCTCGTGGTGCTGCTTGGCGGCGTTGATCGCGATGTCCATCCGCCGCAGGAGCGTCTCCGCATCCTCCCCATCCTTCGGGAACCGAGAGACGCCCGCGTTGCAACCCACCTCAAGCGTGATGTCGTCGATCGTGACGGGCTGCTGCACACACGCGATCAGGTCTGCGGCAATCCTTTCCAGCGATTCAGGACTCTCCGTCCGCACCCCGGTAAGCACGGCGAAGTCACCCCCACCAAACCGCGCCACCAGCCCGCCCGGCCCCACGTGCTCCGCGATTCGCGGCGCAAGCTCTTGCAACAGCAGGTCCCCGTTCTGGTGACCGAGCGTGTCGTTGATCTCCTTGAACCGGTCAAGGTCGATCAGGAAGACGCCGAAAGACTCGCCGGTCTGCTTGCAGGTCTCTATCTCCTGGGCGAGACGGTCGGCGAAGCTGCTCCGGTTAGCCAGGCTGGTGAGCTCGTCAGTAGTGGCCAGCTTTTGCAGCTCCTCGCCACGGCGCTGAGAGACGAGGAGTTCGCCAACCAGGTACTGGAAGACGACGAGGACGATGGCGAAGAGGGCCAGACCGACCTGGTGAAGATGGGTCGCGAGATAGACCGCAGCCAGCGTCAGCAGGTTTGCCGCGAGTTCGGGGGCGAGGATCGGCTTGAGGATCTCCCAGAACCTCCCGAGGAACGACGGGGGATCGAGGTACGCCAAGTAGGCGGCAGCCATCGCGATGTTCAGCAGCAGCGCGAGTACGAAGATCCCGAAGACTGCAAGGTAAAAGCCCGGTTGGTTTTGATCGAGTCCGTGATGCGTGACGAAGGCATGGAAGATCAGACCGCTTAGTAGGGGGAACCACGCGTATGTGAATAGGTTGTTTCGGAGATGGTGGGGTGCCTCGTGCGAACGGAACCAACCAACGCCGATCGTCATTACGCCCACCACTGCAGCGGGGCCACCTCCGAGGAGCACAGCAGCGAGCATTAGACCGAGGAAGCTGCCCGAAACACGTATCCGTCGAGATCCCACCAGCACCGAAGTGGCTTCGCTGAGGATCGTCAGCGCGGCGATGATTGCGAGATCGCCAGGGTTCCAATCCTGCGAACCTGCGGTCAGAGCAACGACTACCACAGCGCCGGCCAGCCCCGCCCATTGCAGGATGGCAACCCCGATCTGGTCGGCCCGTGGTTGTACCGGGAGCGCTCTTGCGTCCAGGAGGTCGCCGTCTATTCCCGTGTAGTCAGCCATGCCCGCGCTATTAATCGGCTATTTGGCGGTCCGCCATTAGCGGGGACATTCCCTCTGAACATTCCGTCTAGTGAGACATCGTCAGGGTGCATCCGGGCTTGTGTGGTGAGAACCGAGAGCGCTCACCGGCCTCACAAGTTGAGCTAGGAGCACCACTCCGACTCCTAGGCCAGCTAGGCCGTACGCAAGCCGTGGCGATCCGAGCGCGGTTACGACTCCGCCGAGGACATAACCAATCGCCGGCATCAGCTGATTGATGCTCTCGAGCACCGCCATCACCGCGCTCTGTGCGCTGCTGGAGACCGATTCCTGAAGGGCCGTAACGACTGCCGTCCACCAGAGCCCGTTTCCCATACCCCCCACTGCCGAGAAGACGCAGGCGATCAGAAGGTCAGGAGAGGCGGATAGCCCAAAATACCCTGCACAGATGAGGAAAATGCCGGTGGAGGTAACGGTCGCCAGCTTCAACCGTCCGGCAGCGGCAAACCCCAGGCCCCCAACTACCATCCCGACGCCCCACGCGGTGATGAGTAGGCCATATCCGGAGTCCCCGGTGTGCAGCGTGCGCTTCGCAAAGACAACCTCGATGGGAATTACGACCGTTGCGAAAAGCAGCGCAGCCGCCGTTCCGATCAGAAGCCGTCGCAACGTCGGATGAGTCCAAGTCTCGCGGAGCCCGGCGCGCAGTCGACCCATGGTTCCGGAACTCAGGTCACTGGTCATCCTGAGGCCGGGAGCGGTCAGGATGATGATGGCGACGGTCGCGAAAGTGATTGCGTCAACCGCCAACGCGGCCCCAGCTCCGGACGCAGCGACCAGCAATCCGGCGAGCACCGGCCCAATTGCCCCGCCGACCGTGACGCCCATGTTGATGATCGCATTGCCTTGTCGAAGGAGTGGACCCTGTCCGAGAATCGTCGCGTTGACGCTGCGGATGAGTGCGCGCGCAACCACAGCGAGGACGCCGTCGGCCGCAGAGAGGAGCAGCACGAGCGGTAGTGAGAAGCTGTGTGTCAGCGCCGCTAGAACCCCAAAGATCGCTGCTTCCGAGAAGTAAAGAACGGCAAGGATCTGTCTGGGGGAGATGACCTCTAGCCGAGTAGTAAGGGGAGGTCCGAGAAGCGCTGGCGCAAACCTAAGTGCTAGGAATAGCGCCGCGGTAGCGAGCGGGCTTCTGGTTTGGTCAAAGACGAGGATCGCGAGCGCCACGTCGCCGATCCAATTACCGAGTTCATTGATCGTGTACGCCGCTGCTACGTGACGGAACGGGCGTAGGCGGAGCGCGTCAAATCCAGGCATCACTAACCCAGGGTTATGGCAGCGATAACCAAGTCGGGGCTAGTGGAGACGGCTCACGGTGGTCACTCTCCTGGGAGTTACTTGAGCGCGGCTTAGCTGCCGCAACCCGGAAAGGAGTTCCACGTGGGCGTCAAGACCACCTAATTCAGAAACGTAATCTCTCTGGGCGACTTCCATGACAGTGGGGGTCGCCCAGAGCGGTTTCTGGGTGTTCGTTGCGTGCATCGGATATCCGGAGACCAAAGTTGAGTTAAATCCGCAATTTGGACGGATATACGACTCGCCCGGGCTTCGATTCGACGCCTGAGGCTTACATCCTGTCCTCAATCGCGGGTACGTTGCCCTTGTGGCTGCGAACGCTGACCTGGGACGCGACGCGTTCTGGGGGCGCCGGGCGGGCGGAAGGGCGCCCGTTCGTGAGCCTGAAGTCGCCGAGCTGAGGGCGTTCTGCGCGGCGGCGACGCTTGGCAGCATCGCTGCGGCGGCGCGGTCGCTACATGTGAGCCAGCCGGCGCTATCCAAGCGCTTGCGGGTGTTGGAGGCGGTCGCGGGGGTGCAGCTGTTCGACCGCTCGACGCGGGGCGTGACGCTGACTACCGAGGGGGCGCAGTTGTACGGTGCCGCTCGCCGAGTCCTCACCACGGCGGACACCGTACAGGCACTGATGCGCGGACCGTCCACGCCGGACCCGGTGCGGATCGCCAGCACGCCGGTGATCGCGGAGCTGCGATTGCCAGAGCTGCTGGCCGACATTGCCTCGCTCGACGCGTCGCTGTCGGTGGACGTGGTCGTGGGCAGCTCCGCCTTCGTGCGGGAGATGCTTCGGGAAGAGCGGTGCGACCTGGGGATCGCCGCGGTTGACCCCGAGCGGCCACCGGACCCGCTTCTGCGAGGAAAGGTGCTGTGGCGCGACGAGGTGGTGGTGGCCGTGCCGCCCGGACACCCGTGGGTCGAGATGCCGGCGATCCCGCTGCGGGAGTTCGCCGCCGCAGAGCTGGTGCAAAACAGCGCCGCCGCGAGCTCCAGCCGGATCGTGGCTGCCGCACTCGAGCACCGAGGTCTCTACCAGCCGCCGCCGGCGGCGCTCATCTCCAGCCCGGCGGCGGTGATGGCGACCTCCCTGACTACCGGCCACCCGGCCCTCATCTCGATGATGTCCGCCGTCGAGGCCCGAGCGCGGGACCTGACGATCAAACGGGTGGAGTCGATGAACTTCGACCGCGAGTTCGCGCTGCTGTGGCGGGGCTCAGTGCCGGCGTTGGGTGGCCCGGTGCTCACAATCGCCCAGTACCTCCTTGACCTTCCGTTCGCCCGGTCCAGGACCCCGGGGGCGCCCGACCCCTGGTGACTCTGGGAACGAAACGTGCGCCAGACGCCCGTTTCGTTCCCAGAGTGCTCAACCAAACGCCGCTCGGCCGGACAAACGCCCAAAAACGTCGCCCGCAGCTCGCCTACTCGGTCAGCTGAGCCCGCAGCACCTTCTTGTCGAACTTCCCCACGGAGGTCTTGGGCACCTCAGAGATGAACTCCACCCGCTCGGGCACCCACCACTTGGCCACGCGATCGGCCAAGAACTCCCGGAGCCCGTCTCCGTCAAGTGAAGATCCCTCTCGGCGCACCACACAAGCGCAGGGGCGCTCGCTCCAGCGCTCGTCCGGGACGGCCACGACAGCCGCTTCCAGCACCTCGGGGTGGGCCATGATCGCGTTCTCCAGCTCCACCGAGCTGATCCACTCCCCACCTGACTTGACCAGGTCCTTGGTGCGATCGACCAGCTTCAGGAAGCCCCGGTCGGTGACCTCCGCGACGTCTCCAGTGCGGAGCCAGCCATCCGAGGTGAACTTCTCCGACCCCTCTTCATCCCGGAAGTACTCGGCGGCGATCGTCGGCCCCCGGACCTGAAGCTCGCCGCCAGACTCCTCGTCCACCCGGTATTCCACGAACGGGAGAGGCCGGCCGGCTGTGGCTCGCAGCCGGTAGCCCTCATCAGAAACCGGGTCAACATCCGGCGGCAGGTAGCTCAACGACGCCACCGGGCTCGTCTCGGTCATCCCCCAGCCCTGGGTGATCGGCACCCCGAACTTCTCATCGAACAGCCGGATCAGCGACTCCGGGACGGCTGAACCGCCGCACATCACGCGATCCAAAGAGGACAGGTCCGGTTCCGGATCCAGTTGGGCCAGTCCCTGCCAGATGGTCGGCACCGCTGCCGTCATCGTCACCTTCTCCGAGGAGATCAATCCAGCCAGGGACGCCGGATCCATCTTCGGTCCCGGCATGACCAGCCGGGCGCCAGCCATCGCCGCCGCGTAGGGCAGCCCCCAGGCGTTGGCGTGGAACATCGGCACCACCGGCAGGACGCTGTCGCGCTCGCGCAGAGCGTTAGCGTCGGCCTGGTTGGTCAGCAGCGTGTGGATGACCGTCGAGCGATGGGAGTAGACGACGCCCTTCGGCCGGCCCGTGGTCCCGCTCGTGTAACACATGGCGGCCGCCGAGTCCTCGTCCACGTCGGGGAACGCAAAGCTCGGATCGCCACCCGCCACGAGCTCCTCGTAGTCCAGCGCGCCCTCACGAGCAGCATCCGAGTCGGGCATTAGCACCTCGTGTTCCACGCCCTCGAACCGGGGCATCACAGACGCCAGCGAGGCATCCAGGAAGATGACCCGATCCTCCGCGTGACCCACGATGTAGCGCAGGTCCTCCTCGAACAGCCGGATGTTCAGCGTGTGCAGCACCGCTCCCATCGAGGGCACCGCCAGATACAGCTCGAGGTGCCGGAGTGAGTTCCAGCCGAATGTGGCCACCCGATCGCCGGGCCGGATACCGAGCTCCTGCAGGGCAGACGCCAGCCGCCGGGCCCGCTCAACCACGCGACCGTAATTCGACCGCTCCACTCCATCCGCCGTGGCGCTGACCACCTCGCGGTCGGCGAACAGCAACTCCGCCCGCTCTGCGATCTGCCGCACAAGCAGCGGCGTGCGCATCATCAGACCCGGGACACCGCCGGGAGGCGCCTGCGTGCTCATGTTTTTCTCCCTCTTTGGTCGACTGACCTCCGGACGATACGGGTTTCGTCGCAGCCTCTCGCTAGCATCGCCCAAGTGAGCTCCGGCGTCCAAGACCTCCCTCTGATCGCCTCCGGAAAGGTCCGGGATATCTACGACCTGGGCGACTCGCTCCTCCTGGTCGCCTCCGACCGGATCTCCACCTACGACGTGGTTCACCCCACGCCGATCCCCGACAAGGGGGCCGTGTTGACGGGGCTCTCTGCCTTCTGGTTCGAGCAGACGGCCGACCTGGTGCCCAACCACATGCTCTCGGTCACCGAGGTTCCCGAGGATGTCCGTGGTCGGGCCATGGTCGTGCGCAAGCTGAAGATGCTGCCCGTCGAGTGCGTGGTGCGCGGCTACATCACCGGCTCGGGCTGGAAGGACTACCAGGCGACGGGCGCCGTATCCGGCATACAGCTCCCGCCCGGGCTGAAGGAGTCAGATCAGCTGCCGAGCCCGATCTATACCCCCTCGACCAAGGCTGAGGTCGGGCACGACGAGGCAATCGATTTCGAGCGCACCGTCACGCTGATCGGCGACCGGGCCATCGCGGAACGGCTGCAGCGCACATCGATCGCCGTCTACCAGCACTGCGCCGAGCACGCTCGATCAAACGGAATCATCCTGGCCGACACGAAGTTCGAGTTCGGAACCGACCCGCACGGCCAGCTGACCCTCGGGGACGAGATCTGCACCCCGGATTCCTCCCGCTTCTGGCCGGCCGACCAGTACGAGCCCGGTCGCGGCCAGCCCAGCTTCGACAAGCAGTTCGTGCGTGATTGGGCGTCCGGCACCGGCTGGGACCGCAATCCACCGGCGCCGCCCATCCCCGACGACGTGGTCCAGCGCACGCGCGAGAAGTACATCGAGGCCTACGAGAAGATCACCGGCCGCTCCTTCTCGGAATGGCTGCGGCGCACCGGGGCCTCCTCAGCCGCCGGGTAGTGATGCGCGCTCGGGTCCTCGTTCGCCCCAAGGCCGGCATCCTCGACCCGCAGGGACAGGCTGTGGAACGCGCGCTCCCTGCCCTCGGCTTCACCGGGGCCAGTCAGGTGCACGTGGGTCGGGTGATCGAGCTCGACGTGGAGGACGAGGCGCAGCTTCCCGACATGTGCGAGCGCCTCCTGGTGAACCCGCTGATCGAGGATTACGAGATCCAGAGGCTATGAGGGTCGGCGTCGTCCGCTTCCCCGGCTCGTGTGACGACGTCGACGCGCTGCTGGCCGCCGAGCGCGTCGGCCAGACCGAGCTGCTGTGGCACAAAGACCGCGATCTGCACGGCGTCGACGCGGTGATCGTCCCGGGCGGCTTTTCCTACGGGGACTATCTACGGGCCGGCGCAATCGCGCGGTTCGCCCCCGTCATGGAGGAGGTCGTGGAGTTCGCTGCCGCCGGGGGTCTGGTGCTCGGCATCTGCAATGGCTTCCAGGTCCTGTGCGAGGCGGGCCTCCTCCCGGGCGCGCTCCTGCGCAACACGTCGCTCAAATTTGTCTTCCGGCAGGTCGACCTCGATGTCGTCGACCACGACACTCCCTTCACCAGAGAGGCGCCCGACCGCCTGTCGATTCCGGTCAAGCACACCACCGGCCGCTACTACACCCCCGAGCCTGTGCGGGTGGTGCTGCGCTATGCCACCAACCACAACCCCAACGGATCCCAGGACGACATCGCCGGCGTGTGCAACGAGGCCGGCAACGTCTTCGGCCTGATGCCCCATCCTGAGCACGCGGTCGACCCGCTGACCGGCTCCACCGACGGCCTCGCGATCTTCGAATCGATCAAAGCTCATGTCGGTGACCTCGTCCAGGCATAGAGAGCTCGGGCTCACCGACTCCGAGTACGAGCTGATCCTGGAAGGACTCGGGCGCGAACCCCGCGACGTCGAGCTGGCCATGCTCTCGCTCATGTGGTCAGAGCACTGCGCCTACAAGCATTCCAAGCGCCTGCTGCGCCGGCTGCCCACCGAAGGCCGGCACGTCCTGGTCGGACCGGGCGAGAACGCCGGGGCGGTCGATGTCGGCGGCGGGCTCGCAGTGGCCTTCAAGGTGGAGTCCCACAATCACCCGAGTGCGGTGGAGCCCTTCCAGGGCGCGGCCACCGGGGTCGGGGGAATCCTGCGCGACGTGTTCGCAGTCGGGGCACGGCCGATCGCCGTGCTCGACTCGCTTCGGTTCGGCGACGTCACCCAATCGGCTCGCTCCCGCTACCTGCTCGAGCATGCGGTGGCCGGCATCGGCCATTACGGAAACTCGATCGGCGTCCCCACCGTCGGTGGCGAGATCTACTTCGAGCCCAGCTACGAGCAGAACTGCCTGATCAACGCCATGTGCGTGGGCCTGGCTCCCCGTGAGCGGCTGATCCGCTCGGCTGCCGCCGGTCCGGGCAACGTGCTGGTGCTGCTCGGTGCCCTGACCGGCCGGGATGGAATCGGCGGCGCCTCGGTGCTGGCCTCAGCCGAGCTCGGTGAGGGCGATGCTGACAAGCGCCCGTCGGTCCAGATCGGGGATCCGTTCGCCGAGAAGAAGCTCCTCGAGTGCTGCCTCGAGCTGCTCGATCGCGGCCTGCTGGTCTCCCTGCAGGACCTCGGCGCGGCGGGCCTCACGTCCTCGGCCTCCGAGATGGCCAGCAAGGGCGAGGTCGGGCTCGACATCGACGTCAGCAGCGTGCCGCTGCGTGAGGCCGACATGGAGCCGTTCGAGATCATGGTCTCCGAATCGCAGGAGCGGATGCTCTGCGTGGTCGAACCTGAGCGCGTGGGGGCCGTGCTCGAGGTGTGCGAGCACTGGGAGACGCTGGCCACCCCGATCGGCCAGGTCACGACCAGCGGACGTTTCCGGATCCTCAAGCGCGGCGAGGTGGTGGGCGATCTGCCCGTCGGTCTGCTGGTGGATGACTGCCCTCTCTACGACCTCGAGCCGGCCGCGCCCGAGGCACCGCTTTATCCCGGGACGCCGCCGGTGTTGGCCAGCCAGGCCACACCGGCGGAGGTGCTCCTGACCCTGCTGGCCAGTCCCAATCTCGCCTCCCGGCGCCCGGTGTTCGAGCAGTACGACCCGGTCGTGCAGTCGCGGACGGTGCGCCGGCCCGAGCAGGCCGATGCCGCTGTGCTGGCCCTGCCCGACGGGAGCGCGATAGCCGTCTCGATCGACGGCAACGGGCGGCGGGTGGCCTGCGAGCCGCGAGCCGGAGCGTTCGAAGTTGTACTGGAGTGCGCGGCCAACCTGGCCTGCGTGGGCGCCGAGCCACTCGGCTTGACCAACTGCCTGAACTTCGGCAATCCCGAGAAGCCCCACGTGGCCTGGCAGCTCAAAGAGGCGGTGGAGGGACTCAGCGAGGCCTGTGAGTCGCTGGATGTGCCCGTCGTGGGCGGCAACGTGTCCCTGTACAACGAATCGCCAGACGGGCCGATTCTGCCCAGCCCGGTCGTCGGCATGGTGGGCAAGCTCCCGGATGCCTCGCGGGCCGGGCGGCTCGGCTTCGCCCGGGAGGGTGACGTGATCGCGCTGGTCGGCCCGTTCCAGCCGGCGCATACCGGGTCTGAGCTGGCCAAGCTCCAGGGTCAGGCCCCGGCCGGCCGGCTCCCGTTCAAGGACGTGCCCGCGATCCTCGACGCGCAGGAGAAGGTGCGGTCGATGATCCGCTCACAGGCGCTCCAAAATGCCCATGACATCGCCGAGGGCGGCATCGCGGTGGCGCTGGCCGAGTGCTGTCTGGCCGGCGGGCTGGGGGCGCGGGTCGCCCTGCCAGAGGGTCTCGATCCGTTCGGCGAGGACCTGGGGACGGGGTTCGTCGTTTCAGGCGATCCGGAGGCCCTGGGGGATTTCCCGGTGATCGGGCGAGTGGAGGGCAAGCGCCTCGAGATCGACGGGCTGCTGGATGTGAGCGTGGACAAGTTGCAGAGCGCACATAGCGGCGGACTTGATGCCCTGCTCCGCTAGCCTTGACACAGGCGTGTCTGCCGCTGTCGATCATCGGGATGGGCCACGGGACGAATGCGGCGTGTTCGGGATCTACGCGCCTGAGCACGACGTGGCCCGGCTGACCTACTTCGGCCTGTTCGCGCTCCAGCACCGCGGCCAGGAGTCGGCCGGCATCGCCACTGCCTTCCGCGGCGGCAACATCCTGACGATCCGCGAGCAGGGCCTGGTCTCGCAGGTGTTCGACGAGCACATGCTGCGCTCGCTGGTCGGGGACATGGCCATCGGGCACGTGCGCTACTCCACCACCGGGTCCTCGGAGTGGGAGAACGCTCAGCCGATCGTCCGTGACGACCATCGCACGCTGGCCCTGGCCCACAACGGCAATCTGATCAACGCGGTCGAGCTGCACAGCGAGCTGCGTGGCCGCGACGTGCCGTTTCGCTCGACCTCTGACTCCGAGATCATCGCGGCGCTGCTGGCCACTCACCCGGCGGAGCGGATCGAGGACGCGGTGGCCGACGTGCTGCCGCGGCTGAGGGGGGCCTTCTCCACGGTCGTCATGACCGATGAGGCCGTCGTGGCCTTCCGCGACCCCAACGGGGTGCGCCCGCTGGCCATCGGGATCATCGAGCCGGCCGAGGGGTCATCAGCGGAGCCCGTGTATTGCGTGGCCAGCGAGTCATGCGCGTTTGATCTGATCGGCGCCAGCTACCTGAGGGACGTCAGGCCCGGCGAGGTGGTCACGCTGAGCGCGACCGGCCTGTCCTCGCGGATCGTGGACGACACGCAGCGCCACGCGTTCTGCATCTTCGAGTACATCTACTTCGCCCGGCCGGACACCCGGATGGGCGGGCAGCGCCTGCAGGTCTCGCGGGCCGCGATGGGCGAGCTCCTGTGGCGGGAGGCTCCGGTCGACGCCGACCTGGTGATCGCGATCCCTGACTCGGGCAATGCGGCGGCTCGAGGTCTGGCCAAGGCAGCCGGGCTGCCTCAGGACGACGGCTTCATCAAGAACCGTTACGTGGCGCGCACGTTCATTCAGCCCGGGCAACAGCTGCGCCGCAACGGTCTGCGGCTCAAGTTCAACCCGCTGCCCGAGGTCGTGGCGGGCCAGCGCCTGATCGTGGTCGATGACTCGATCGTGCGCGGCAACACGATGCCGCAGATCGTCAAGATGCTGCGCGATTCGGGGGCAGCCGAGATCCACCTGCGGATCTCCTCGCCGCCGATCAAGCACCCGTGCCACTACGGGATCGACATGTCGACCCGGGAGGAGATGATCGCCCACGACCGGACGGTGGACGAGATCGCCGCCGAGCTCGGAGCCGACTCCCTGCATTATCTGTCGCTGGAGGGGATCTACGAAGCTGTGGGCGGACAGCGCGGGTCGCACTGTGATGCCTGCTTCAGTGGTGAGTATCCGCTGGCCGGCACCGAGGAGGCGGCGGGTAAGTACTCCTTGGAGGGGGCGGGCCTGCCGCTGGTCGGCGCCCACCGACTGCCCTGATGAAGGTGGCGGTCCTCGCCTCCGGGACCGGGACCAATCTTCAAGCGCTGCTGGATCAGGTCCACGGCCAGGACGGGATCGAGGTGGTGGCGGTGGCCTCGGACAAGCCGGACGCGCCGGCGCTTGACCGGGCTCACCAAGCCGGGGTTCCGACCCAGGTGTTCTCATCGGATCGATTTGCCGACCGGGCGCAGCGAGATATCGCAATGGCGGCCTGGCTGGCCGAGCGCGGAGCGGAGCTCGTCGTGCTGGCCGGGTACATGCAGCTGCTGGGAGCCGAGTTTCTGGACCGCTTCCCGCGCGCCGTGATCAATGTCCACCCGGCGCTGCTGCCGGCCTTTACGGGCCTCGATGCGGTGGGACAGGCGCTGGCCTACGGCGTCAAGGTGTTCGGGGTGACCGTTCACTTTGTCGACGAGGGCGTCGACAGCGGGCCGGTGATTCTGCAGCGGGCGGTCGAGTTGTCCGATGCGCAGGACCGGGACGAGGTTCTCGAGCAGCTACAGCCGATCGAGCATGAGCTGCTCCCCGAGGCGGTACGTCTGTTCGCCAGGGGCCGGGTGGGAGTCGCCCCCGAGCGTCCGCGACACGTGATCGTCAACTCTGATCGGTAGAGTCGCGATCGTGGAGTCAGGGATGAAGGCCGAGTCTTCGCTTCAGCCTTCCGCCCCCGGGGAGGTCCAGGTCAGCCGGGCGCTTTTGTCGGTCTCCGACAAGACAGGGATCATCGAGTTCGCGCGCGGACTGGCCGAGCTGGGCATCGAGATCGTGTCCACCGGAGGGACGGCCCGCGAACTGGCGGAGGCCGATGTGCCGGTGCGGACGATCACTGACCTGACCGGGTTTCCCGAGATCATGGACGGACGGGTCAAGACGCTGCATCCGAAGCTGTACGCCGGGCTTCTGGCTCGCCGGGATGAGTCAGAGCACGTGGAGGCGGCCCACGAGCACTCGGTCGAGCCGGTCGACCTGGTGTGCGTGAACCTGTATCCCTTCGAGCGCACGGCGGCTCGGCGCGGGGTTACCGACCGCGAGGCGATCGAGAACATCGATATCGGCGGTCCCACGATGATCCGAGCCGCGGCCAAGAATCTGGAGTTCGCTGCTCCCGTCGTCTCGCCCGAGAGCTACGACGCGGTGCTGGCCGAGCTGCGCGCCTCGGACCGCCGGCTTTCCCTGTCCACCCGGGAGAGCCTGGCCGCCGAGGCCTTTGCCTACACAGCCCGGTACGACACGGCGATCGCCCGCTGGTTCCAGGAGCGGGCGGGGGACTTCCCGCCGCTCATGGTCAGGGCGTTCGAGCGGATACTGGAGCTGCCCTACGGGGAGAACCCCCACCAGCGGGCCGCCTATTACGCGCAGGTGGGCACGCGGACGCACGTGCTCTCGATGGTGGCCCAGCTCGGCGGCAAAGAGCTGTCGTTCAACAATCTGCTCGACCTCGATTCCGGGCGGTCGCTGTTAGGCGAGTTCCAGATCCCCGCGTGCGTGATCATCAAGCACAACAACCCGTGCGGGGTGGCCGTCGGCTCCACCCCGCTCGAGGCCTACCAGAAGGCGTTCGCCTGCGACCCGATGTCCGCCTTTGGTGGGGTGATCTGCTTCAACAAGCGGATCGATCGGGCGACGGCCGAGGCGCTGGTCGGGCAGTTCGTGGAGGTGCTGTTCGCGCGCGGATACGACGACGACGCCCTCGAGGTGCTGGGCACCAAGCCGAACACGCGGATCCTGGATGACCGGGAGCGGCGTACCTCCAACCGGATGGAGCCGGTAGTCCGCCAGGTCGACGGGGGGCTTCTCGTACAGGACCGCGACGCGGACCTGGAGGAGCGGACGGAGATGCAGGTGGTGAGCAGCCGGCGACCCAGCGAGGCCGAATGGCAGGAGCTCTCATTTGCCTGGAAGATCTGCAAGCACGTGCGCTCCAATGCGATCGTGCTCACGCGGGACCTGGCCACGATCGGGATCGGCGCGGGACAGATGAGCCGGGTCGATGCGGTGCGCCTGGCCATCGAGAAGTCGCAGAGCAGCCTTCAGGGCGCGGTGATGGCCTCAGACGCGTTCTTCCCGTTCCCGGACGGGCCACAGCTGGCGATGGAGGCCGGGGTCACGGCGATCATCCAGCCCGGGGGCTCCGTCCGCGACATGGATGTGGTGGACGCGGTGGACGAGGCGGATGCCGCGATGGTGTTCACCAGCCGGCGCCACTTCCGCCATTGAGCGCGAGCGACGGTTTGAGCGGCGTCGTGCGTCTGGGCGGCGATCCGCCGTCGCCTTACGAGGACCAGATCGGGTTCAGCCGGGTTGTGGTGGCCGGACCGTTCGTGATGGTCGGCGGAACCACCTCGGTGGATCAGTACGGGATGGTGGAAGGTGAGACGCCGTACGAGCAGACGGTGGTGGTGATGCGCAAGATAGCCCACGAGCTGGGCCGGGCCGGTGCATCCTTGTCAGACGTCGTCCAGGCCCGGGCGTATCTGACCGACATCTCCCGCGTGGACGAGGTCGGTCGGGCGTGGTCAGAGGCGATGAGGGACGTCCGCCCGCTGCTCACCGGCGTGCAGGTGGCCGCGCTCATCGACCCGAGGATGTGGGTGGAGATAGAGGTGGCGGCCTACCGCCCTGATTAGGACGCGGCCGCAGGCCTCAGCCTGTGCTGCCGCTCCCAGATGGCAGCGGCGGCACCGTGATGTGCACGTGGGCAGGCAAGCTGTGCTGCGAGAAGACGTCCTCGTTCTCGACGGTGATGCAATAGCTCCCGGCCTGGTCTGGCGAGGGGAACAACGTCCCAACCACCTCTTCCTTGGGGGTTTCGGTGCCGCCGTAGGAAGAGTCGTCCGGTTTGACGCATGTGTTCAGGTTTACGGTGTACGCGTAGCCGGCAACGGTGTCGAGCGTCTCGCCGGGGTAGTAGAGCTTCTCGCCCGGTGGGGCCGTGAACCGGATCTGTATGTCTCCGAGATAGCCACCTGTGGGGTCCCGGTTGATCAGGGTAGCCGTGAGTCCGATCGGAGCGATCGGCGGCCCGACGTAGGTGCAGAGCTGGTGAGAAAAGGTGCGCGCGCGCCCTCCGTAGAGGGCCACCGCGCCCCGAGCGTCGTCGTTCTGGAGCGGGTTGCAGATGTATTTGTCATGCTCGTCGTTGTTCGGGATCGTGCAAAAGTCGTCAACGGCCGCATCCATCGTCGCGCACTGCGTTGAATGGGCGAGGCCCAGGACGTGCCCCAGCTCGTGAGTGGCCACCACGCTCATGAGCGCCGCCGGCCGGAGGTGACTTGGGCTCGGCGCCTTCAGATACACGGCTCCAGTCGATCTCCACTTTCCGTTCGCGCTGATCGCCAGGTAGTGCTCGTGCCCGATCCAGCCGACAAAGCCCACAGTGGCGCAGCCATCGTCTATCTGCGAGTCGCACCCTGCCGAGGGGCTGACGTGTTTGGGCCAGGGATAGATGATCACGCGGGCCTTACGGCGAGAGGTGGCCAGGAAATGTACGCGCGCGCCGGAGTGGTTCCAGGCCGCGGCGGCGGCAGCCACCTCGCTGCGCATCGCCTTGTCGGTGTTGAAGTACCGGATGACGCCGTGCGGCCACGGCTTGCCACCCTTGACGTAGGCGGATGCCGGAGCGATCGCGCCTAGCCACACACTGGCTATGCCGATCACGACTAGGACCGGGCACATCCACGTGGCCCGGGTTGGGCCACGACCAAGCAGTTTCATCACCTTTGCCCCTTGTGAATCTGCCCGGACACCCCCCGAGCACGACCCAGACTAACGATCGGCGGTGGTCCGAGCAAGCCGGCGGGGGGATCTGCGAAACCGGAACGATTCGCCGTGCGCCATCATGGGCCACCGGGCCGCCGTAGCTCAGTTGGTAGAGCAGCGGACTTTTAATCCGTTGGTCCTGGGTTCGAGCCCCAGCGGCGGCACTGCATTTCCCCCGTAGATACGGGGTTAGGGATTGTGGAGATCCGCTGGTCAGCAATGCCCGAATTCGTCTGAAAGCGGACCGCGCCTTGGGTGGCGCTGCTCTGGGCCGTGCTCGGCGTTACGCTGCCGCCCGCACGGCCGTCTGGGCCCGAGCCAGCCATGGGATGGCTCGGAGAGCCGCAAAGGTCTGGAGCGCGTCCTCCAACCCCACCCTTGCCTCCCGACGCTCTGGGCAGTGCTCGCACAGCTCCAGTCTCAGCGTCGCGGCGTCGAATGCCATGCCGGCCTCGCCGGCCGCCTCGATGGCGCTCGACCAGCGAGCAACGGCTGCCCCGATGTCGCCCGAGCGGAAGGCGATCAAGGCGTCGACCCGCGCCACCTGAGCCGAGACCACAGGAGAGCTCTTCGGCACCGTCTCGCTGTGCAGCGCATGGGCTGCTCGACGAAGTGACTCGTCGTCCGGCAGCTTCGCGATCAAGTCAAGGGCGGGCGCCAACCAGGTGGGCCATTCGGCGTAGTCGCCCGACTCGGCGCGCTCGATTGCGGCGCTGGCCTCCCGAGGAGCCCGGTTGAGATTGGCTAGCGCCACCTCGCGCACACTCCGGTAGTCACTCTCGAAGGCAGCGCCGCCGTCGGCCTCACGCCGGTCGAACTCCTCGATCATTGCCCGCGCCTGCGCCTGCTCACCCCGGTGGAGTGCTACAAGCAGCGGCGGACCGAGCACCATCCCTTGGTTGGCGGGCGCGGTCTCCGCTGCCACCTCGTCGACTGTGGCGACCGCCTCATCCCACCGGCCCAGCGAGAACAGTGCACGGGCCAGGATCAGCGCTGCCATGTTCCGATGGACGTGGTTTGCCAGGCGCTGGCCTGCCGCCATTGCCTCCTGCCCGGCGCCCAAGGCCTCCTCGAAGCGGCCGAGCGCGGTGAAGGTCACGACGAGGTTCGTCAACGTCGCTGAGACATCGGAAGGGACGTGGCGCTCTCGGATCTCCAGCGCGGCTTGGAACATCGGGAGGGCCTCGACGGGTCGTGCCAACTCGATGAGCGCGGAGGCCCGACAGTTCAGGGCAAGTCCGAGTTCCTCATATGCCTGAAATCGCTCAGCGGCTTCAGCGGCTTCGGCGGCGATCCGTTCGGCTGATTCGGCCTCACCCTCGGCGTAGAGGATCGAGGCGAGGAGTTGGGCCGCGTCGGCGAAGGCGGCGTCTCGCTCACCTCGGAGCGCTGCGTAGATTTCGCGCAAGGGGTCGATCAACTGCGAGGGCGGGCGGCTCCACGTGTATGCCGATACCTCGCGCGCGTGCAGGCGGAGGGCCTCACGAGTGCGTCCGGCTCGCTCGTGCAGCTCCCGGGCGGCGGCATAGTGGCCGGCGGCCACCTCCTCCAGATTGCCGTAGCGCTCGGCACAGCGTGCGGCGTGATAGAGATGATCCGCTCGCCGCGCCTCGTCTGGTTCGATCCGGGCCGCCTGAGCGAAAAGCGCAACGGCTTCGTGTAGTGCACCGACGCCCTCGGCGCGGTGAGCCGCCTCGAGCGTTAGTCCGAGCGCCCGCCGCCGGAGATCGCCCGCATCTTCGGCTGTAGGCTGGGCCTCGAAGGCCGCCACCAGGTGGCCGGCGAGGATGGCTGCGCGGTCGGGATCGGCGGCCTGGTCGGAGAGGTGCTCTGCCGCTGCCAGGTGGCGGGCCTTGCGATCACGCTTGGACAAGGTGTCGAGGACCACGCGCTGAACCTGGCGATGCACGAAGGAGTACATCCCCTCCGCTTGGGACCGGGGATCGCTGTCGATGGACAGGAACTGCTTGGAGACCAGGCTGGCGAGAGTTGACTCCGCTCGAGACGCATCGACCCCCGCCAGCGCCGCAGCGGCCGCCCCCCTGAACCGCTGCCCCAGCACTGCGCCATTCCGAAGGATCTTGCGCTCGACCTCCCCGAGCCGGTCGAGGCGCGCGGCGACGAGCGCATGGATGCTCGGCGGCACGTCCAGATCGTTCACTTCACCGATCACTCGGTAGCGCTGCGATTCGTCCTCGGCGACCATCATGCCGCGATCGGCGAGCATCCGCAGCGACTCCACGGCAAACAGCGGGACCCCAGCAGCGTGTTCACGCACGCTGCTGACCAAGCTGGCGGGAGCATCTTTGACAGCGGAGGCGAGGAGGGTCTCGATCTCGGCCTTGCTGAGTGGGGCCAAGTCGATCCGTTGCCCCCAGGCAGCCAGCTTGTTCAGGCGCTCGTCGGGTCGGCTGAACACGAGGACAAGGATTCGCGACCGCGCCGCCCATTCGCACAGATGGGATATGAAATCGAACAGCCCCTGATCGGCCCAGTGCAGATCTTCGAACACCATGACCACGGGATCGCCCATCGCGAGTCGCTCGAAGAGCAGCCGCCACGACGAGAACAGCTCGCCGGGGCCCAGTAGCTCGTGGCCATCGTCCAGACCGAGCAGACGGTTTAGCCCGCGCATCGCAACGCCACGGTCGACGGCGTCCGATGCGGAAAAAACGTTATCGAGGAGGGTTTCGAGCCTGGCCCGCCGCGAGTCTGTCGACTCGTCGACATTGATGTGCGCCCGCGTTCGCACCATTTCTGCCAGCGCCGCGAATCCGACGCCCTGTCCGAAGCTCAGTGCCTGGCCGTGGTGCCATAGAACCGGTGCCGCCAAGCCGTCCGCGTATTTCTTGAGCTCCCATGCCAGCCGGGACTTGCCTAGCCCAGGCTCGCCGATCACCGATATCAGTTGTAGGCCGGAGTGAGCCTCGATCAGCGCTTCCAGGGCGCCCCTGATCACCCCCATCTCCCGGTCCCGGCCGACCAGGGGAAGTTCGAGCTCGGGGCGCCCAACGCCTCCGACCTCGGCGATCACGCGCAGCGCTCGCCAGGTGTGCACCGGCTCTCGCTTGCCCTTGACTGTGTGACTGCCGCCATCTTCGTAGGCGATCGTCGCCCCGGTCACCGTTCGGGTGACGTCGTCCACGAGCACCGAGCCGGGCTCAGCGACCGATTGGATCCGGGAGGCGGTGTTGATCGCATCGCCGATGACCATTCCCTCCGCCACCGCATCGAGCTCGACCGCGGCTCGTCCGGTCAAGACTCCCACCCGCAGGCGGAGTCTGACCCCGAGGCGATCTCCGAGTCGGGTCACGGCAGCGACAAGATCCAACCCTGCCCGTACGGCGCGTTCCGCATCGTCTTCGTGCGCGACTGGCGCACCCCAGAGCGCCATCACGGCGTCGCCGATGAACTTCTCGACCTGTCCCCCATACGAGTCGATGATCCGCCGACCGACGTCGAAGTACTCCGAGAGCATCTCGCGCACGTCCTCGGCGTCGCGCGCCTCGCTGAACGACGTGAAACCCGTGAGGTCGGCGAACAGGACCGTCACCTGACGGCGCTCGACCGACGGCGGAGCGTCGCGTCTTGAGACTGGGGCCGAGGGAGGTGTTACTGCCTCAGTCGTGTTTGGAAGCGCGGCTCCACACTCGAAGCAGAAGCGCTGCTCGGGCGTCGCCGCAGCGGTCCCGCACTTGCCGCAGCGTGGCAGGACCGAGCCACCACACTCACCGCAGAACCTGGCGCCGTCAGGAACCGGGGCGGCGCAGCTTGAACACAGCGCGGGCACAGGCCAAGGATCGCACTCTCAGTGGGTGACGCATCGGTGCGGCAATGCCCACGGACGTTGCGCTGGCATCCGTTTCGCCTCGCCCTGCCGTCCCTCGCTCGACGTCGTCGCCACCGAACAACCGCCGCCTTGGCCGTTCAGCTGAGGCAGCGCCGCCTCGTACTGCTGGACCACCGCTGCCGAACACACCGCTCGTGGTTTGCCTCCGGTGGCCCGGCAGATCTCCGCCGTGAGCACCTCCGCCTCTCCGCCAATCGCCTGCCCGGCGGTGCTCGAGGGATCCGCGATGGCGTCGGACAGCTGTGTCCACGATTTACGCCGAATGAGCTCCGGCTGGACGGTCGACGTGGAGGTCACGAACCGGCCCCCGACGTCCACGAAGGGCGTTTCCGTTTGGGAATCAAACCGTTTGAGCAGCGCCTTCTCGGGCCGACTCAGTGGTTGCAGGTGGGCAAATCCGCGCCCTTTGGGGACGTTGCTGATCGCCTCCACGGGCACGAACGAGACGTAGGAGCTGCGGTACCTAGAGCCGAAGAAGGTGAGCGTCGCGACGTGCGGGGACTCCTCCGCAGATGACTGCATGAGTTGCAGGTTCGAGAAGTGGCCGAATTGGGAGAGCGCCACGATCATCCCCCAGCGCTCGACGCCGCAGAACGGACATGCCTCGGATCCGATGTACAGCAGCTCAGGCTTTCCCGCGCGCACGAGGCGCCGCGCGCCGGCCGGGAGGATCCTCGGCCCGGCCAACCCGATCGCCGGGCTTCCGAGCGCATTCTCAGCCGACGCTGCCAGGTCGGCAGGCGTCACGCGCGTGAGCGTTGCCGACACCATCCGGGTGAGCGCCGCGAATGCCTCGCCCCAGGCCCGGCCGTACGAACGCACTGCCCGACGGGGCCGCCCGTCTGATGCCTCGCGTATGCCCGCGCCGAGAGCGTGCTTGGCCGCCGCCAGGAGCCGAGGGTTGGCGCCTTTGGCTTGGCCGATGGATCCTTCGGCGAGCGTCCTTTGCGCGTCGACGATGAGGTTGATGGCGGCCTTGACCCTGGCCGCCCGTGCTCCCGACGCCCGCTCCAAGTCGGCCAGCGCCGCCAGCGAGTCGGTGATGACCCTCGTGCCGTAGGGGGGCGCGTCCGCGTGGCCTCGGTCGAGCCACAAGGAGCGGTTGGCCGCCTTGCCGAGTTCTCTGGCGGCGTTAGCCGCCGCGTGCTGGCGCGAGCTCGAAGTCGCTTCCGCGGCGTATGTTTGACTGACCCGCTGCGCCCGCTCTAAGCCGGTCCTCGGCGCTGGGGATGTCAAAGCGGCCAGGGCAACTGGCACGAACAGGCAAGCGCAGGCAACTCCTACGAGGACAGTCCGGAGCAAGGACCGCCACGGCGCAATCACGTAGCTCCTACGGGCGGAGGTGGTGGTAGCTTGGATGCCTTGCGCAGGCGGGAGTCCACAGCACGCACTCCCTTCGACCGGCAAACGGCGACCGGGCGCCCGTCGGTGGCACCACACATGGCGGCCGTAAACAGATTGGCCAAACCATCGACGTGACGGGCCACGGGATTATGCGAATCAGCCAGACTCCCAGCAATCTTCGACCACGACTTGTGGGCCAGGACTCCCGGGTCGAATCCGGCGCTCAGGAAGCCGTAGCCGCCGCCGATGTCGAGGGCCGGGGCCTGATTGGCGCCCGGGTCGAACGGATTGACGGCCAGGACGTCGGCGGGGCTGGGTGCCTGGAGGTTCCTCCCCGTAACGGTCTGCATCACGACCTCTCGGAGTCTCAGGTACGGGCTGTGAAAGCTGGTATGGAAGAAACTGAGCCCGTGCGTGAACGGATAGCAGGGGTATGGCTTTAGCGAGCACGGATCGGATACGAGCTTGCAGTAGTAGGTGCCGGTGTTCAGCACCCTTAGGCGTCGGAGCTTCCCGAACCGGCTGAGTGCCACGGCCAACGCCCAGCTGTTGGCGGCGCAGTGCGGGCACCACGCCAGGCTGAGCGACAATACCTCCGGCTTACCGTCTCTGACCAGGCGCGACCCGAGCTTGAACACGCCGAAGCCCCGATTGGGGAGCACGCTCCCGGCGCCGACCGCGTTGAGCGTCCTGGCCGGCACGTGGGTGACCAGCCGGGCGACCGCGGTAGGTGCCGGAGTGGAGCCGTCAGACCGACCCGCACCCTGAGCCACGGCTACCGGCAACACCAGGATCGTGAGTAGGAACACGATCAAGTGGCGAACCACACCACCAACCTACAGCCAGGCCGCGCGGGCTGCAACTGCCGCGCAACAGCTTCAGCGACGAAGCAATATGAGCCTGCCGGCCCGCATCGCGGTCGGTCGTTGAGCCTCCGCTGCTGTGGGCGAGACGGAGCGGAAGAGCTGGCTCGTCGTCAGCGTGACTGGCGCACGCTGACCGCTGACAGCCGGCGTTCAGCGCGCTGCAACTCTCGTTCGAGCTGGCGCAGGCGGGGACTGGGCCCCACTCCCCAGCGGTACTGCTTGGCCCGCAGCAGGGCGATCCGATCGCGGTAGTAGCTCACGTTCGCCTGCGCCACCTCGAGCTCGCTGGTCGAACTCATCAGAGTCCGCGGCTCCGCTGGTCTTCGGCGAGCGCTGCGCCCATCGCCCCGGGTTGGACCTGGGTTTGCAGGTCGGCAATCAGCTTGTCCTGGCGCTCCGATCCCCGGTGCACGGAGTCCTGGAGTCCGTCGAGCTGCTGTTCGAGGTGCTGCACGCGGGCTTCGAGAGCGCGGAGGCGGTCCGGTTGCTCATCGGCCCCGACCCCGAGCGGCCGCTCCCGGGTGGCCGTGGCGCGGCGGAGTTGACGAATCCGCGTGATCAGGCCGTCATGGTCGCTCATCCTCACCGGACTCCTTCCCTTGGCCGGCGCGGTCCAAGCTTTGAGGGGAGCGTTCCTGCGTCGGCGCCAGGAACCCCACAGGCGAAACTCACCCGAAGATCGACACTAGCACCGACCCCCTCCCTTTTTCCCGGCCCAAGCCCAGGCGCAGGCAACCGGCGGCTCGCGATCCCGATTTGCGCGCCGGGGTGGCGGAGAGTAGCCTCGCGGCCAGTGCTGACCCCGCGAGCATGACTTCAGGCTTGGGCTCAACGGCCACCGAGGCGCCAGCGCGCTGAGGCGCGGAACCTGAGGCTAATGATCGACACTCGCGGGGCCAGCCGTCGGAATTGCCGTGCGCGGCCCGACAACATGGGCCATCGTGTCCGCCGGTTCGGGGCCTGATGGGATCCAAAACCGAGATCACCCTCCAGGGCGGGGAGCGCTACCGCGTTGACGGCGACGTCAAGGAGATCGAACAGCTGATCCTGAACGCCGCTCGGGGCTCGATCATGCAATTCGCGTGGGTGACCGACACCCACACGGCTCAGCCCCTGGGCGTCAACCCCGAGTACGTCATGATGCTCCGGGCTGTCGGCCCCGGCGACTAACCGGCGGATTCGGGCCCACGAGTTAGCCGGCTGGCGGCGGGTCCACCTCGACGCCCTTGGCCTTCAGTTCGCTCCGGGCCTGTTCGGTCTTGCTGAGCGCCTCGAGCCCCATCGCGCGGAGGATCGCGGGGGTTTTGGTGAACTGGATATCGCGATAGTCGACCATCTGGACGTGGTTGCCCCAGGGGTCGTGGAAGTCAAGTGATCCGCTGGCCGACACGGGGACGCCTGCGCCTAGGAGGCGCTCGCGTGCGCCCTCCTTGTCGTCGACCACCAGGCCGAAGTGCCGGGAGCCGTCGGGCGGTTGGGTGCGACCCGAGCTCAGCGCGATGAACTGATCGCCCATGTCGATGAACGCCATGCGGTTCCCGCTGCGGCCCCGCAGATCGAAATCGAGGAACTGCCCGTACCACCTGAGCGCCTCGTCTATGTCCCCAACCTCGAGCGCGATGTGGTTGATCCCGACTAGGCGTGCCATCGCCATCAGTCTGGCAGCCGGGCGCTGCGGGAGCGGGGTACCGGGGCAGGTGGGTGGAAAATTAAGCTCGCAGGTGATTCGCGCAGCCGGGCGTTCCGCTGTGGGAGGATCGGGAGGCGTGTCTCCGTTTGGCAGGTATAGACCGCCCCAGCCCTCCGACGAGGAGCGCCGGGCGGCGGAGGTCGACCTTGAGCGAATCCGGCAGGGGGGAATTCCGCTGGGCGCGGAGGAGCGCTTGAAGCGGGTGGCCAGCTCGAGCACGCCGTTTTTCACCAGTGATCTCAGCAGCAAGGAGTACGCGTTGGCCGAGGCATCAGGGCTGCAGCCGGTGGCGCTGGTGATGGGATCCTCGGTCGTCCAGCACGGCTGGGTCGGCGCGCAGGCGGCCTACTACTCATCCGGTGAGATCCCCGCACTGTCCGAGCCGTGGAACCTCGCCCGGAACCGTTCGTTTGAGCGCCTGCGCCAGGAGGCGGAGCTGGCCGACTCGGACCTCGTGATCGGCATCGACATGAGGACGGGCTCGCTCGGCGATGCCGGCAATGTCGAGCTGGTGGTGTTCGGCACGGCGGTTCGGGACGGCACGCTGAGGACTCGGCCCAGTGGCCGGCTGGGGATGTGCACGCTGAGCGGTCAGGACGTCGACAAGCTGCGGCGGATCGGCGCCGAGGTCTGTGGCGTGGTCGGGCACACGACGGTTCTGTCCGTGCAGCTCGGGATGAACTCGGCCTGGGTGATGAACGCGGGCGGGATGTTCGGCGGGGGCGCTCGGACGAACATGGAGATCACCGAGATCGCCCGCGGTGTGTACGACGCCCGGAACCTGGCGATGGCGGAGGTCCACCGTCAGGCCAGCGCGGCCGGTGCCAACAACATCGTGGTCTCGACGCTGCGCCACACGATCCAGCACTACGAGTACGAGCAGGCCTCGTACCGATACCACTACTTCCACGTGACGATGAATGTTCTCGGTACCGCCATCCGCCTGGGGGCCCGCGAACCCCAACCAGCTCCGCTCTCGGAACCGGTGATGTCGATCGGTCTCGGTGGCTAGCCGAAACAGATAAGGAGGGCACCCATGGCGAACTACGACCCATCCAGCACCGAGGGGCTGGCTGAGCACGCGAGCGAACGTCTGCAGATGAACGCCCGCGGGCTGTTCACCTCAGACTTGTCGGTGAACGAGTACCTGTGCGTGGAAAAGGCCGGTTTCGAACCCGTCGGTCTGGTGGTTGGCTCGAGCATCTACCACGTCGGCTACCAGTTCGGGAGCCTGCGGCAGAACCAAGAGCTCGACGTGCTGAGCCAAGCCATGTACCAGGCTCGGGAGCTGGCGATGACCAGGATGGAGGAGGAGGCCGATCAGCTCGGCGCTGACGGCGTCGTCGGTGTCCGGCTCGACATCGGGCGTTACGAGTGGGGTGCCGACATGGCGGAGTTCATCGCGATCGGGACGGCGATCCGCCACAAGGAGGGCAAGCTGCACCGTGCCCCGAACGGGCGGCCGTTCACCAGCGACCTCTCCGGCCAGGCCTTCTGGACGCTGATGCAGACCGGAAAGCGTCCCGTGGGGATGGTGATGGGCAGTTGCGTCTATCACGTCGCCCACCGGGGAATGATGCAGTCGATCAGACAGACCGGTCGCAACGTCGAGCTGGAGCAGTACACCCAGGCGCTCTATGACGCTCGCGAGTTGGCCATGGAGCGGATGCAGAGAGAGGCCGAGGAGATCGGAGACGGAGTTCTGGGCATCGTCGAGGTCAAGCTCCACGAGAACAGCCACGGCTGGGGGAGCCATGTGATCGAGTTCTTCGCCATCGGGACGGCCGTGGTGCCCAACGAGCACGTGGCCGAGAAGCATCAGTTGCCGGCCATCACGCCGGTTCTCGACATCAACGACTGATCAGCCTGCCGAGCTGGAGACAAAGACGGCGAGTCAGTTCTCCAGGAGCACCGTGTCAGCGTGCGAGTAGGCCGGGGCACAGCAGCACAGGAGCACCAACGGTGCCTGCGCGTCGGCCCACAGCTTGTGAGGCACGGTGGGCGGGATCACCACGCAATCGCCCGCCTGCACCGTTCGCTCCTGATCACCGAGACGCATGCGCCCGCTCCCGCTGGTGAACAGGTAGATCTCCTCGCTGCTCCGGTGCAGGTGAGCGATGGTCTGGCCTCCGGACGGAACCACGGCCTCGGCCAGGCTCTGGTTGGTCGCGTTGCCAGAGGGAACGCCGGCTAGTTCGCGTATCGATGAGCCGTCTGCGGTGATGAACGGCTCGCGCTCTTCTCGCCGCACGATCTCCACGGACGAAGGCTAACGGCGAGCCGCTCGGCGGGCTAGATACCGGGGCGGCCGGGTTACCCGGGCACGGTCGGTGAGCTGCTGTTCCTCGTCAGGGCATTGAACGGGTCGTCGGTGGTGACGCCGCCAGGCAGTCCGTCGACGGCGGCGGAGAAATCCGTCCAGGCGTCGCTGGCCGCCTTACCGGTGAGCTGGTGATATAGCTCGGCCAGCGTTCCGCCGTCCCCGAGCTTGACCATCGCCTGGGCGAGCTCGGCCAGGGCGTGTCCCTGGCTCAGCAGCCAGGAAAGGAATGCCATGCCGCAGCCCGTGCTGTCCGGAGACTGATCGCTCGGTTCGGTCTTGTCCACCCAGTTCGCCATTCCGTCGTTGGCCCAAGTCGGGGCCGTGGCGAAGTCGGCCAGCGCGTTGCGGCCGACGACAGCCGCGCACCAGCGCGACAGGGCCTCGCCGGTGCTGTAGCCGCACAGCCGGCCATTCATGGCGCACTCGCTGAGCTCGGCCTCGAACAGGGCACTGACGCGGGACGGAGTGCCGTACGACGCATCGACTTCTATGGCATTGCCATCGGTGAACGTGCAGCCGCCATGGTCGGCGCCGCCCGTGCCGTCGGTCTGTCCACCGAGGGCGAAGACGACGACGTCGACTGGGCCGCCCGCGATGTTGAAGATCGCGTTGTTGGCCTGCACGACCCGGTCGGCGTCGGACAGGAGCGACTCGGCGTTCTGCCGGGCCGGCTCGCCTAGCGATGAGTCAACGTAGACGGTGACCCCGGCACGGCTCGCGCCGACAATCTGCGCGGTGCCGGTGAACGACGGCCACGCCGGGTCGGCGGCCATCACGGCGGTGGACTTCGGGTGGGTCGTCGGTGGGCTCGCCGAAGGCGGCAGCAGTGGGTGTCGAGGGGGCAGGGATTCGGGGGAGCTCGATATGGAAGGCCTCCTTGTAGTCAGCTACTGCGACCCTACCCCCACCTGGGCAGGACAAGCCGCGCGTGGGGTGGCAAGCTTGGTCTGATGCCTAGTGTCCATGCGCTCGTTTCGTTTGGCCTCGTGGCGGGCGCCCTGGTCGTGGTTCCTGGGCCCAGCGTGCTGTTTGTCGTGGGCCGCGCGGTCTCGGCGGGCCGGCGCACGGCGCTGGCCAGCGTGGTCGGCAACTCTCTGGGTATCTCGCTGCAACTGGCGCTGTTCGTGGCCGGGCTCGGCGCCCTCATCGCCCGGTCGGCCGCGCTTTTCGACGTGCTTCGCGTGGTGGGGGCCGCATATCTGGTGCTTCTGGGGTTGCGATCGATCATCGGGCGCGGACGAGTGGCCCTCGGGTCGGCTGTTGCACGGTCCACCGCTCGCAGCGTGCGCGAGGGGTTCACCGTCGGGGCCACCAATCCGAAGGGCGCGATCGTGTTCGGTGCGCTGCTCACGCCATTTCTCGACCCGCACCGAGGGGCCATCTGGTTGCAGGTCCTGGTGCTCGGGTCGATGGTGATCGTGTTCGGGCTCCTCACGGACACGGGCTGGGCCATGGCTGCCGGACGCGCCCGGGAATGGCTGTCCCGTTCGCCCCGGCGAACGGAATCACTCGGCGTGGTCGGCGGGCTGATGCTGACGGCCCTCGGGATCCACACCGCACTCACGGGCCGCCGCGGTTGAAGCGGGGCCCGGCGTCTGAAGTTTGATCCACCGCGACCGCGGAGAAGCTCCACCTCGTGCCCGTGGCAATCGTTACCGGCGGGAACAGTGGCATCGGCCGCGCCACGGCCGTGGCGCTCGCTGGCTCTGGCTTCGATCTCGGCATCACCTGGCATAGCGAAGAGGAGCGGGCTCACAGCGTCGTCGAGGAGATAGAGAGTCTCGGACGACGATGCGAGGCCCGCCATGCTGACCTACGGCAGCTGGAAGCGGGACCGCAGGTCGTCCAGGAGCTGGCCGGCGCCCTCAGTGGTGTGGATGCGCTGGTCAACAACGCCGGCCACGGCACCACGACTCCGTTTCTCGAAATGCCCCTGGAAGACTGGCAGGCCGTGCTCGACGTGGATCTGACCGCGGCGTTCCTCTGCGGCCAGGCAGCGGCGCGGCTGATGGTCAAACAGGGACGGGGTGGCGCGATCATCAACGTCACCTCCGTGCACGAGCATATCCCGATGTCAGGTTCAGCGCCCTACACAGCCGCCAAGCATGGTCTGGGTGGTCTGACCAAGGTGATGGCGTTGGAGCTGGGACCTCATGGGATCCGCGTGAACGCGGCCGCGCCCGGGCAGATCGCCACCCGCATGACGGGCCAGGAGGACCAGGAGCCGGACGAGATCAATGTCCCTTTGGGCCGGGCCGGACGAGCCCGGGAGGTCGGGGAGCTCATCGCGTGGCTGGCCTCGGACCAGGCCGGCTACGTCACCGGCGCCTCGTATGTGGTTGACGGCGGCCTATCGCTGATCGCCGCAGAACATCAGTAGCAAGTGTCAGCCGGGCGCGCAGCGCCCCGCGCGGCTGATCGCTGCGGGCGGCTAGCGTCCGCGCCGCGCCGCGGTCGAGCGGCGGTCGTGGAGCACTGGCTCGATCAGCATCCGGCGCCGGCGGCGAGTTCCCTCGATCGCGCCCAGCACCATGCCGACGGCGGCTTCGACCAAGCGCTCCGTATCCCAGCTGAAGCTGGTCAGCGGAGGAGTTAACAAGGACGACATCGGGTGGTCGTCGTAGCCGATCAAAGAAAGGTCTTCGGGGATCTGAATGGTCAGCTCTCGCGCGGCCGCGTAGACACCGTAGGCGAGTGAGTCCGAGAAACAGAAGGCCGCACTTGGCCGGTCCGGCCCGGCCAGTAGCGAGCGGGCGACCGCGGTGGCCTCGGGAAGCGCATAGGGGGTGCTGTGCACGGCGACCGTGATGCCAAGACGCTTGGCCTCGGCTTCGACGAAGATCTCCGCTGGACGCCCGCTGGTCGGCGAGCCCGGCGGGCGCAGCACGGCAATCTGGCGGTGGCCGAGCGCATGGAGGTGCTCGAGGGCGCACCTGACCCCGGCGTGATTGTCGAACAGGACCTCGCCCGCCGTCGCGGCCCCCGGGAGTTCGTCGCCAATCGACACCAGGGCCAGGGATTCCGCCAGATCGGCCCAGAAGCTGTCAGTCGGGTCGATCGGCGAAACGATCAGGCCGTCAACCTGCTGGTCGCGGAGCTGCGCCGCCAGAGAACGCTGGCGAGCCGGGTCCCCGCCGGCATCCAGGATCAGCGCATACTGGTCTCGCAGCAGCAGGGCGCGGCCGGCCTCGGCCACCAGTCGCTGCTGCCACAGGTCCTCCAGCGACGGACCCAGGATCCCGATCATGCCGGTGCGCCCGCTGGCCAGAGCTCGGGCGATCGGGTGCACCTCGTAGCCGAGCTCGCTGGCGGCCTGGCGTACTCGCTCCTGGGTCTCCTCGGAAACCTGGATGCCCCGTAGCGCGTACGACACTGCGGCGGGCGACAGGCCGACGGCGTCCGCCACCTCCCGGATCGTCACGCGCTTGGCGAGCGGCACGAGCAAAGCCTAGCTGTCAGAGGAATGTCCGGGCGCCGGCGTAGCCTTGACACACGGCTTGTGAACCGGTTCACTGAAACGGTTCATGAAGCGGTTCACCAACACCCTGCCAATGACTGGGTCCCACCCCATCGCGCTCGACGTGCACCAGCACCTGATGCCTGAGGGGCTGATCGAGGTCCTGCGCCGTCGCTCCGCTCCGCCCAGGATGCGCGGATGGACGCTGGAACTTCACGGAGAGCCCGCATACGCGGTCAAGCCGGGGGACCACGACGTGCCGACGCGCGTCGCCCAGGCCGCCGAGGATGGATTGCAGCTCGCGCTGGTGTCGTTGTCCAGTGCTCTCGGCGTGGAAGCGTTGGCGCCGGACGAGGCCGGGGAGCTGATCGACGCGTTCCACGAGGGGGCCAGGGAGCTGCCGAGCCCGTTCCGACCCTGGGCGTCGGCCTGTCTTACCGAGATTGACCCGGAAGCCCTCGAGTTGGCGCTGGAGGACGGGTGTGTCGGCCTGCAGCTTCCGGCCACCGCCCTGCTCACGGCGTCGGACTACGAGTACGTGGCGCCGCTGCTGGAGGTGCTGGCCGATCGCGGGCGCCCGCTGTTCGTCCACCCCGGGCCGGCCACTGGAGCGATGGGGGGGGATCAGGCGGCGGTCCCGAGTTGGTGGCCTGCACTTGTCCCCTACGTGCAACAGATGCACGCCGCGTGGTTCGCGTTCCGGCTATACGGAAGACCCGCCTTCCTGGAGCTCAGGGCGTGCATGTCCATGCTGGCTGGTCTGGCGCCCCTGCACGCCGAGCGTCTGGCCGCTCGGGGTGGGGGACGGAGTGCTGTCGATCAGGAGCTCTTTCTGGAGGTCTCGTCATACGGTCCACGGGCCATCGACGCCACCGTGCGGGTGCTGGGAGTCGACGTACTCGTGAACGGCAGCGACCGGCCGTATGCCTCGCCGGCCTCCCCCGAGCTCGGGGACGCGTTCGAGTCGGCGCTTCGCCTGACCAACCCGCTTCGTCTTCTCGAACTGAAGGAGGTGATGGATGCAACTGAAGTCCCTGCCGCCGCGCAATCTTGATTGCACCGAGCTGGAGCAACTGGTCAATCGACTGGCCCGCGAGCCCGACATCTGGCATGAGCACGTGGAATTCCCAGGCGACCGGCGCCAGTTCGTCTCGCTGTACCGCGACAACTATGTCGACGTGTGGGTTCTGTGCTGGACGCCGGAGAGCGACACCGGTTTTCACGACCACGACATCTCCTCGGGGGCCGTGCATGTCGTGGACGGGACTCTGTGTGAGGCCACGCCCCGCATGGGAGGCGAGCCGTCCGTCCGCCTGGCCCCGGCCGGCAGCACCTTCTCCTTTGGCCCGGAGCACATTCACAGGCTGAGCGGCGAGGAGTCCCGGTCTGTCTCGATTCACGCCTACTCACCGCCCCTGTGGCGGCTCGGGCAGTACTCAATCGATCTGGACGGCGTTATGCGCCGGGTGCCCGTGAGCTACGCCGACGAGCTGCGCCCCCTAGACGCACCCGTCGCCGCCTGAGTTCGCCGGGGGCGGTCGGCCGCCGTAAGCCACGCCGTCGTGCGCCGCGTGGGCCGGCCCCCTGGTCGTAAAGCTGAGCTTAACTTGACACGCGGGCCCCGGGTCTGAGACAACACCCCCGGCTCCTTCGGTCGAACTCTTCAACCGGCGGATCAAACGCGATGGTGGCGATTCTCCGTCCCGACCGGGCAATTCGACCGTACCTGACGTCCTCTGACGCTAGGCTGCCGCTCGGCGTGCTGGAGGCAGTGCACTCAGTAGCTTCATCGCGCATCTTCCATTCGCACAGAGAGGTGAGTACATGATCCGGCGCAACCGCGACCTCGATCGGCTTCGCGAGGGACGTACCGAACTGGAGAATCACTACATCGACGAGCTGGTCTCCGGCCAGGTCAGCCGGCGCGACTTCCTGCGCCGGGGCAGCATGATCGGCATGTCGACCCCGCTCCTGGGCGCGATCCTCGCCGCCTGCGGCGGATCCTCGGGAGGCGGAGGCAGCAGCAGCACCGGCAGCGGCGGTTCGACGACGCCGAAGGCCGGAGGGACCCTCCGCGTGGCGATCAGTCAGCCCGCCGCGGCGGTCAATCCGCTGACCGTCTCGGACGCCGGCGGCCTGTGCATGCTCAACCAGACCGGCGAGTTCCTGATCTTCGACTCAAACGAGAAGCTGGCCCTTCAGCCGATGCTCGCCACCAGCTGGAAGCACAACGGGGACGGCACGATCTGGACCTTCAAGCTGCGCACGGGCGTCACCTTCCACAACGGCGCCTCGATGACCGCCGACGACGTGGTGTGGACGTTCCAGCAGCTGGCCGATCCCAAGAACGCCTCCAACGCACTGTCCACCTTCACCGGCGTGCTCATCCCGGCCGGCGTCAAGAAGGTCGACGCCTCGACGGTGGAGTTCCATCTGGAGGCGGCCAACGGCAACTTCCCCTACCTGGTCTCATCCGACAACTACAACGCGATCATCGTCCCCAAGGGCACGGACTACGGCAAGTGGCAGAGCAACTTCGTGGGCACCGGCGCGTTCAAGCTCTCCAGCTACACGCAGGGTGTGGGCGCCGCGTTCGTCAAGAACCCCAACTACTGGGGGACCAAGGCGCTCCTGGACGGCACGAGCTTTAAGTTCTACACGAGCCAGTCGCCGCAGATCCTGGCTCTGCAGGGCGGGGACGTCGACGTGGTCGGCCAGTTCGTCCCCTTCGGCGCCACGTCGCTGTTGAAGAATTCGTCCTACAAGATCATTGCGCTCAAATCGTCCAACCACCGCGAGCTGTCGATGCGCAACGACATGGCCCCGTTCAACGACCCCCGGGTGCGCCAGGCGGTCGGCTGGGCGCTGGACCGCAAGGGAATGGTCTCGGCGCTGCTGGCCGGCTACGGAACCGTGGCCAACGACTACCCGTTCGGCCCGCGCTTCCCGTCGACCGACACGAGTGTCCCCGCTCGCTCCCAGAACATCGCCAAGGCCAAGCAGCTGCTGGCCGCGGCGGGCCACTCGAGCGGCATCTCGACGACGATGAAGACCGAGATCTACGAGGAGGTTCCCCAGCTCGCCCAGGCCATCGCCGCCGACTGCGCCAAGGCGGGGATCAACATCAAGGTCGACACCGAGCAGCAGTCCGCCTATTACGGCAAGGCGACCTACGGCAACTCCGACTGGCTCGATGGCACGATGAGCCTGGTCGACTACGGCGACCGCGGTGTGCCCAACGTGTTCCTCGAGGCGCCGCTCACGTCAAAGGGCCCCTGGAACGCGGCGCACTTCCACAATTCGACCTACGACGGCCTGGTCAAGCAGTATGTGGCGGCACTCGACCTCTCCTCCCAGCGCCAGATCGCGGGCAAGATCGAGAACCTGCTGCTCCAGGAGACGCCGATCGTCTATCCCTATTGGCTGGACGGCCTGACGGCGTCGACGCCGAGCGTCGGCGGGCTCAATCCGACGTCGATCGCGCAGCTGTACCTGAACGCCGCGTACAAGAGCTAGCTGCCACCGGCCGGCGGGGAACATGGTCAGGTACATCCTCAAGCGGTTGGGCCTTGCGCTCATCACGCTGTGGATCCTGAGCGTGATCGTGTTCTTCGCCGGTCAGGTGCTCCCAGGCGATCCTGGGCGGTCGGTGCTGGGGCCGCTGGCCGCGGCCAGCTCGGTCAAGGCCCTCGACCATCAGCTCGGCGTCGACCAGCCCGTGATCACTCAGTATTGGCACTGGCTGACCCACTTCCCCGGCACTTCGCTGCAGTTTCAAGCGCCGATCGGACCAATTCTGACCGGCGACCTCGGGAGATCGCTGAAGCTGGCCGTCTTTGCCTTCATCATCGTCGTGCCGCTGGGGATCGTGATGGGAGTGGTGGCGGCGCTGAATGCCAACAAACCGGTTGACCGGTTGATCAGTGTGCTCGGCCTATCCGGGACCACGGTGCCCGAATTCGTGTCTGGCATCATCCTGCTCCTCATCTTCAGTATCGCGCTGAAACTGCTGCCGGTGACGGCCACAGCGCCCTCCGGCGCTGGCTTCTTCACCTCGCTGAAGTACCTGATCCTTCCGGTCATCCCGCTGGTTCTAGTGCTCTTCGGCTACATCATGCGCATGGCCCGAGCCGGAACGATCGAAGCGCTCGACTCCGATTACGCTCGTACGGCAACGCTCAAGGGCCTCCCCAGGGCCCTGATGATCCGCCGCCACGTGTTGCGTAACTCCCTCCTGCCGACCCTGACCGTCGTCGCCACCCAGACCGGCTACCTGATTGGTGGGCTGGTCGTAGTCGAGACGCTGTTCAACTACCAGGGGATTGGCAAGCTGGTTGTCACCGCCGCAACCAATAAGGACTTCCCGATGCTGGAGGCGGGAGTCCTGACGATCGGCGTGGTGTACATGGCTGTCACCTTGCTGGCCGATATCGCCTTCTCGTTGCTGAACCCGCGGATCCGGCTGGCGGCCGCCGAGTGAGCGTCGGCGCTGTACCCATCGAGTCGGCGGGTGCGCTCCAGGCCGGGCGCCAGCAGGTCCGGCGCGAACTGTTGGGGCAACTCGTGCGCTCCCCACTGTTCGTGATCGGCGCCCTCGTCCTGCTGTTCTGGATCGTCTGTGCGATCTTCGGCACGGCGATCGCTCCGCACAGCCCATACGCGCAGAACCTCGAGGCCATCAACAAGTCGCCTGGAGGCGCCCACCTGTTCGGGACGGACGGCCTGGGACGGGACATGTTCTCCCGGGTGATCGTGGGCTCCCGGAGCATCCTGACCATCGCGCCCTTGGCCACGCTCCTGGGCACTGCGGCCGGGACCGCCATCGGGCTGATGATGGGCTATTTCCGGGGTATCACCGACGACGTGCTCGGCCGGTTCGTCGAGGCCTTCCTCGCTCTGCCGGTCGTCGTCACCGCGCTTCTTGTCACCGACGCTCTGGGACGCTCGGACGCCATCATCGTGGTGGCTATCGGCATCGTGTTCACCCCGCTCATCGCCCGCACCGTCCGGGCGGCGGTCCTGCAGGAGCGTGAGCTCGACTACGTGGCCGCTGCGCGGCTGCGCGGCGAGCGCGCGCCCTACATCATGTTCGTGGAGATCCTGCCGAACGTGCTGGCGCCGATCGTCGTCGAGTTCACCGTGCGCCTCGGCTACGCGATCTTCGCGGTCGCCACCCTCTCATTCCTCGGCCTGGGCGTCCAACTGCCCTCGCCTGACTGGGGGCTCGAGATCTCGCAGAATTATCCTCAGGTGTCGGGCGGCTACTGGTGGCAGGTGCTGTTCGACGCGCTGGCCATCGCGTCCCTGGTGGTCGCGGTCAACCTCGTGGCCGACTCGATCGAGCGGGTCCTCGAGCGATGAGCACGACCGTCGATCCGCAGACCGGACCCGACCAGGCGGTGGCCGCTGCGCTGGCGGTGGAGAACGTGGACATCGCCTACCGCGTGCGGGGCAAGCAGCAGCGGGTGGTGCGCGACGTTTCCTTCCGGGTCGGCCGGGGAGAGTCCTACGGGCTGGTCGGCGAGTCAGGCTGCGGGAAGTCGACGATCGCGTTGGCCGTGGTGCGCTACCTGGCGCGCAATGGCCGGGTGGCGGGCGGCCAGATCACGATCGACGGACGAGACGTCCTGGCCATGAACGGGGGGCAGCTCCGCCAGCTGCGGGCCAGCACCGTATCGATGGTTTACCAGGAGCCCGGTCGCGCGCTCAACCCGACGATCCGGGTGGGTCGCCAGGTGGCCGAGGTGTACGAGATCGCCGGCGTGTCGCGCTCGCAAGCGCTGGAGCGATCGGAGGAGATGCTCAAGAAGGTCCGCATCGCCGATCCCGGCGACGTCATGCGCCGCTACCCCCACCAGCTCTCGGGCGGCATGCTCCAGCGAGTGGTGATCGCCATGGCGCTGGCGGCGGAGCCGTCGCTGCTCATCTTGGACGAGCCGACCACCGCACTCGACGCCACAGTCGAGGCCGAGGTGCTCGATCTGATCTCCGCCCTGCGGGACGAATTCCAGACCTCGCTGCTGTTCATCAGCCACAACCTCGGAGTGATCGCCAAGATGTGCGATCGCGTCGGCGTCCTGTACGCGGGCGAGATGGTGGAGCAGGGACCGGCGCGGGCCGTGTTCGACGACCCCCGGCATCCCTATACGGTCGGGCTTCTGCGGTGCATCCCCCGCCGGGACACGCTCAAGGCGCAGCGGACCCTGGACACGATCCCGGGCTCCCTCCCGGCCCCGGGTTCGGTCACCACCGGATGCATCTTCGCCGACCGCTGCGGCCTCGCCGAGGACCGCTGCCGGGAGGAGACGCCGCCGCTGTACGAGGCCGACCCCGGTCGCCGGTCCCGCTGCCACTTCCACGATCGAGCCCAGACGCTGCCCCGGGCCACGGCGCCGATGGCCGAGCCCGCGGCAGAGCGCACCCTGGAGCCGCTGATCGAGGCCGAGCACGTGTCGAAGACCTTCCGGAGCACGGGGGAGACCGTGCACGGACTGGTGGACGTGAACCTGGAGTTGCGCTCCGGAGAGACCCTGGGGCTGGTCGGGGAGTCCGGGAGCGGCAAGACCACCCTGGCGCGCGTGTTGATGGGGCTGAGCGAGCCCGACGACGGCGCCGAGATAACGCTGGAGGACCATGAGCTGGCCGGACTAGCCACCAAACGCACCCACGAGCAGCAGAAGGCACTGCAGATCGTCTTCCAGAATCCCGACTCGGCGCTCAACCGGCGCCACTCGGTCAGGCGCCTGATCTCGCGAGCGCTGTCCCAGCTCGGCGGCTACCACGGTCAGGCTCTGCTCGACCGCCTGGCGAAGCTGATCTCCGACGTGCGGTTATCCGAGCGGCATCTGGCCATGCGTCCGGTTCAGCTGTCCGGCGGGCTCAAGCAGCGGGTGGCCATCGCCCGAGCGTTTGCCGGAGATCCCCGGATCGTCGTGTGTGACGAGCCCACCTCGGCGCTCGACGTATCCGTCCAGGCGGCAATCCTCAACCTGTTGACCGACCTCCAGCGCCGCGAGCAGGTCACCTACCTGTTCATCAGCCACGACCTCGGCGTGGTTCGCTACCTGTCGGATCGCATCGCCGTCCTGTACCTCGGGCGGATCATGGAGCTCGGACCCGCCGAGCAGGTGTTCAGCGGACCTCACCACCCGTATACGGAAGCGCTGCTCTCAGCCGTCCCGACCTTGGAGGACACGGGCAAGGAGCGCATCCGCCTGGAGGGTGAGATCCCCAGCGCCGCGCATCCGCCAAGCGGCTGCGTGTTTCATACCCGGTGCCCGCGCTATCTGGGCAGCGTCTGCGAGGAGACCGAGCCGCCGCTGCACGAACGGGAGCCCGGGCATGCGATCAGGTGTCACATTCCGCTCGAAGAGCTCAGGCGGTTGCAGGTCCCGGCCGAGACCGCCCTCCAGCCACCGTCGACCTGACATGGACCAGGCCACGCTGGTAGATCCCCTTGTCGCTCTGCCTGCGAGCCTGTCGATGGAGGCGGTGGTGCTGCGCGAACCGGGCCGGCCGCCGGCGGTGGAGACCGTGCTGCTCGATGCCCCCCATCCCGACGAGGTGCTCGTCCGGGTGGCGGCGGCCGGGGTCTGTCACTCCGACGTGCACATGGCCGATGGCAAGCTGGGCGCCGGGCGCTGGCCGGTTGTGCTCGGTCACGAGGGGGCTGGGGTCGTCCAGGCGGTGGGTGCCCAGGTCACCGGCCTGCGGGCCGGTGACCATGTGGTGTTCTCGATCGTTCCCTCGTGCGGCTCCTGCGTCCAATGCCGTTCGGGCCGGCCGACCCTGTGCGAGCCGGCTGGGCGCAACATCACCACCGGGACGCTGCTGGACGGCACCTCGCGGCTGCGCGGCGCGGATGGGAGCACGCTCCAGCACGGCTTCATGGTCGGCTGCTTTGCGCAGTACGCGGTCGTGCCCGCGGCCGGAGCGCTGCGGATCTCATCGGAGATTCCCCTGTGGCAGGCCGCGCTGGTCGGTTGTGCCGCGGTGACCGGCTTCGGGGCGGTCAGACGCGCCGGCGTGAGCATCGGCGACACCGTATGCGTGATCGGCTGCGGAGGAGTGGGTCTGCAGGTGATCGTCGCTGCGCATCTGGCCGGGGCGTCACGGATCATCGCCGTCGATCGGGGAGAGGACAAGCTGGAGCGGGCCCGGCATCAGGGGGCGACTCACACGGTGGACGCGGAAACCGAGGATGTCGTCGAAGCCACTCTGGCGATCAGTGGCGGCGTGGACCGGGCGTTCGAGGTGATCGGCCGACCCGACACGATCCGCCAGGCCTGGGACGTCCTGCGGCTGGGTGGCACCGCGGTCGTGGTGGGACTGGCACCGGCCGGAACCGAGGTGTCCCTGGCCGCGATCCAATTTCTCGGCGAGCGGACGATCACCGGCAGCTATTACGGCTCAGGTGACGTCGGGATGGCGGTTGACCGCATCGGGCAGTTCGTCACGGACGGGCGCCTGGACCTCACTCAGGCGATCTCGCATGTCGCTCCGCTCGCCGGAGTACCGGACGCCCTCGAGCGTCTGCGCCGGGGCGAGGGCGCCCGGACCGTGATCATCGTGGACGAGCCACTGGCGGGGAGAGCACCCGGTGACGCCTGATCTGGACGGGCGAATCGCCGAGGGCTGGGGCGGTGCGCCCGGGGCCAACGGATGTCATGTCAACGTGGTGCTGGCCACCCGGGGCACGCCCACGTGGGCGTCGCTCGTCGGTACGTTCACCACCCCGTCCCCCGGTCACACACCCATCCTCGTGGTGGTGGGCGAGGACCAGCCGAGCTACGAGCCGGTGTGGCCCCCCACGATCATGATCAACAAGGCGACCGCCGTCGAGGACCGCCACCAGACGATCACCTGGGGCGCCGGGCAGCTTGGCATCGCCCAGGGCGTACTGGACGCCGTGGCCGACGGGCTGATTGAGGCGTCCGGGGATCTGCTCGTGCTGGTGTGCGTGTGGATCGACTCCGGTGCGGACGACGAGACGGCGGTCCGCGACGCCAGTCGCCAGGCCACCCGCCGGGCCCTGGCTGTCGCGGTGAATGGGCGAGACCCGGCAGCGGCACGCGCTCTGGTGGAGCGCCGCGACTCGGTGACCAGCCCGTTCTACGGCGGCCGGCCGTGAAGATCGCTGCGATCCGCTGCCAGAGGCTGCGTCTGGACCTCGACCCACCGTTCCTCGCGGCCTGGGATCCCGCTCCGCGACGGACCTTCGACGCCACGATCGTGCGGGTCGAGACCGACTCCGGCTTGGTGGGGGTCGGCAGCGGCGACGCGATGGCCGGCTTCGAGCAGTTTGAGCATCTCTTCCTGGGCACCGACCCGCGGGCGATCGCCCGCCACGCCCGCACCCTCGAAACGATCTCGTTTCACTCCAGCCGCTTCTGGCCGCTCGAGGCGGCCCTGTGGGATCTGCTGGGGCAGATCTGCGGGCAGCCGGTGGCCACGCTGCTGGGTGGCAGCCGGGATCGCCTGCCGGTCTACGCCTCGTGGGGGGAGCTGCGTGATCCCGGGCAGCGCGTCGAAGATGCCCACGGACTGGTCGAAGAGGGCTTTCGCGGGGTCAAGATCAGAATCGCCCGCGATCGGATCGACGAGGGAATTCGAGTGGTGGCTGCGGTCCGATCCGGCTTAGGCGACCGGATCGAGGTGATCGTCGACCTCAACCAGGCCTGGCGCATGCCTGGCGACATCGATCCGGGGCCGGGACCGGCCGACGCGCGCCGGACAATCGAGCGGCTGCGCGAGCACGGGGTGCTGTGGGTGGAGGAGCCCCTCGACGGAGACGACCGCCGGGGGCAGCGGCTGCTTCGGCACAGCACCGGCGTGCGGATCGCCGGGGGCGAGATGGCGCCCAGCTTCGAGGATCTGCGACTGGCTCTGGATGAGGACAGCCTGGACGTCCTGCAGCCTGACGCCGTTCTCGCCCTGGGGATGTCCGGCGCCCGGGCGCTGGGCGATCTGGCGCTGCGCCGCAACCGCTGGTTCACCCCGCACACATGGACGAACGGGATCGGTCTGCTGGCCAACCTGCACGTGTGTGCCGGCGTGGGCGGAGGCCCCTTGATCGAGTTTCCCTACGACCCGCCCACGTGGACTCCGCAGCGGCGGGATTTCATGTTGGCCGAGCCGGTGGGGCTCGACGAGGACGGCATGCTCAGGGTTCCCGCCGCTCCGGGACTGGGCGTCTTCCTCGACGAGGAGGCGGTGGCCTTTCACGAGATCTCCGAGCCGCTCCGAGCGTGAGGACCGAGGCGTTCATCGACGGGCGGTTCGTGGCCGCCGCGGACGGTCGCACGTTCTCTGACGTCTCACCCCGAGACGGGGACGTGGTGGCGGAGGTCACCCGTGGCTCGGGAGAGGACATCGATCGGGCTGTACGGGCGGCGCGCCGGAGCTTCGAGGCTGGGCAGTGGGCGACCTGCGCCGCCTCCGAGCGCAAGCGTGTTCTGCTTCGGTTGGCTGAGCTGATCGACGAGCGAGCCGGCGAGCTGGCGGCTCTGGAATCGATGGACGTGGGACACCCGATCGGCGACGCCCAGCGTGTCGATGTTCCTGGAGCGCGCAACTGCTTTGCCTGGTATGCGGAGGCGATCGACAAGGTCTACGGCGAGATCGCCCCGACAGGAGCCGATGCCCTGGCGCTGATCGGTCGGGAGCCGGTCGGCGTGGTCGGCGCCGTCGTCCCCTGGAACTACCCGCTGATCGTCACCTCGTGGAAGCTCGCCCCGGCGCTGGCGGCCGGGAACTCGGTCGTGCTCAAGCCGGCCGAGCAGTCGCCGCTCAGCGCACTGGCCCTGGCCGAGCTGGCCGCCGAGGCCGGTGTTCCCCCGGGTGTCCTCAACGTCGTGCCCGGCTATGGCGAGGAGGCGGGCGAACCTCTGGGACGCCATCCGGATGTCGACAAGGTGACGTTCACAGGGTCGGTGGAGGTGGGTCGGCGCTTCCTCGTCTACGCCGGGCAGTCCAACGGGAAGGCGGTCTCACTGGAGCTCGGCGGAAAGAGCCCGCATCTGGTCCTGGCCGACGCGGCCGACCTCGAGGCCGCCTCGCAGGCGATTGGCTGGGGCATCTTCTACAACAACGGTCAGACCTGCCACGCCGGGTCGCGCGTGGTGGTGGAGGATTCGGTGGCTGACGAGCTGACGGAGCACTTGATCGCCTTCGCGCAGCGCCTGAGCCCGGCCGACCCAGCCCTGCCCAACACCGAGCTGGGGGCGCTGGTCAGCGACGAGCATCTGGCCGGCGTCCTGCACCGTGTGGAGCGGGCGGCGCAGACCGGAGCCCGCGTGCTTACCGGAGGCACCCGAGCCGAGCCCGTGCCCGGGGGTGCCTACATGCAGCCGACGGTGCTCGAGGCTCCGGATCCGGCCAACCCGATCATCCAGGAAGAGGTGTTCGGACCTGTGCTCGCGCTGCAGCGGGCGGACTCGGTGGACCACGCGGTCGCTCTGGCCAACGGAACCGACTTCGGACTGGCGGCGGCTGTGTGGAGCTCCAACATCACTACCGCCCACCGCGTGGCCCGCCGCCTGCGCGCCGGCACGGTGTGGGTCAACACGTTCGACGTGTCATCACTGATGACGCCGTTCGGCGGCTTCAAGCAGTCCGGCCACGGGCGCGACCGTTCGTTGCACGCGCTGGATGCTTACACGCAGCTCAAGACCACCTGGGTGGCCCTGTGATCGAGCGTGTGGGTTTCATCGGGCTCGGCAACATGGGCGGCCCGATGTGCCGGCACCTGGCCGAGGCAGGCCTTCAGGTCACGGCTTATGACCTCGACGCGGGCGCCCTGGACCGGGTGGCGGCGGCCGGAGCCCGGATCGGAGGCTCGGCGACGGAGTGCGCACGTGACGCCCAGGCGCTGGTGACGATGCTGCCGGCGCCCCCGCAGGTGGAGTCCGTGCTGCTCGGCGAGGGCGGCGTCATCGCCGCCCTGGAGCCGGGGACGATCGCCGTCGACATGAGCACGAGCTCGATCTCAGTTGGGCAGCGGGTGGTGGTCGCGGCTCGGGACAGGGGAGTAGAGGTTCTCGACGCACCCGTCGCGGGCCAATCGATCGGCGCCGAGGCGGGGACCCTGGCCATCTACGCGGGGGGCTCGCCGGACGCCTTTGCGCGGGTGCGCCCACTGTTCGAGGTGATGGGGAACCCGGAGCGCGTCTTCCACGTCGGCCCCCACGGCGCCGGCTACACGGTGAAGCTACTACTCAACCTCCTGTGGTTCATCCAGTCGGTGGCCACCGCCGAGGTCCTGAGTGTCGGCGCCCGCGCCGGGGTGTCGCTGGACAAGCTCCACGCAGCGCTCGTCGGCTCGCCGGCCAACACCAACTTCCTCGAGCGCGACGTGCGCTCGGTGCTGGACCACGGCGATTACGACGATGCATTCCCGATGCGCCTGGTCACCAAGGATCTGGGACTGGCCGTAGAGCTGGCCGGGGAGGTCGGGGTTCCGGTTGAGTTGTCGGCTCTGGTGGAGCAGATCCACCGCCGGGCCAGGATCCGGTTCGGCGACCAGGCTGGAGAGATCAGCGCGATTCGCCTCTACGAGGAGCTGACCGGGGTCGAGCTGCGGCTCCCGGGATCGAGCGAGGCCACCTGAGCCTCGGGATGGGCGTCCTGTGCGCGGAGGGCCAGCCCGGCGGCGGATCCGATGGCCAGGCACGAAAGGACGAACGGGGCGCTGACACCTAGGGCCCCGATCACGGCGCCGCCGGCTGCCGAGCCGGCGGCTATCCCCGAGACCAGAGCGGCGGCCACCCACGCAAAGGCCTCGGTTTCGCTGCCCGCGGTAACCGTCCGTCCGACCAGCGCGTACTGGCAGGAGAACATCGGTGCGGTGGTCAGTCCGGCCAGGAGGCTCGCCACGACACCGGCCGGGACCGAGCGCGCCACGATCAGCGGCGCCGTGCACAGGACGCCGGCCGCCAGGAGGTTCCGGTAGCGAGCGCTCAGGGGTATGCGCCAGGACCGGCTCCCGTACCAGAGCCCGCCGGCGATGCTGCCCACGCTCCACAGCGCCAGCAGCAGCCCGCTGGCCCAGCGGGCTCCCGCGTGCAGCGCGAGCGAGGGGATTCCCACCTCGATGGCTCCGAGCGAGACGCCGGTCAGCACAACCGGGAGTAGCAGCGCGCGCAGCGCCCGGCTGGCCAGCGCCGCGCGTCGATTGGAGTGGGCGACCTCACGGACCCCGGCACGCGCCAGGGGCGAGGTGACGAACACGAGGGCGCCGATCACGGAGAAGGCGGCGACGACGAGGACCGCACCGGCATCCGACGTGGCGCTGATCACCACCGCCACGATCAGCGGCCCGGTGATCCAGATGAGTTCTTGAGCCACCGATTCCAGCGCGTAAGCGCTCTCCCGCGTCCCGGGATCCCGGACGACATCGCGAAGCATGGCTCGGACGGTGGCGGCGAACGGCGGCTGCAACCCGCCGGCCAGCCCGCACAGCAGCACCAATACGGCGGCCGGGGCATGAGCATGGGCGACCAGCACCACGGCGACGAAGGCGGCGCCCTGGCCGACTCCGCTCGGCGCCAGGATCCGCATCCGCCCGAACCGGTCCACCAGGCGGCCCTGTACTGGGGCCATGGCCGCGGTGGCCAGTGCGTAGGCGCCGACGGCCACGCCTGCCGCCGCGTAGGACCGCGTGCTCGCGTGGACCAGGAGCAGGAGCGCCAGGGATCCCATCCCCTGGGGCAGCCGAGCCAGCAGCCCGCTGGCATACAGCCGGGCGGATCCCGGGATCGATAGGACGGAGCGATACGAGGTCATACGAAATGCGATGCTAGTGGCGATGCTTCGGATCGATGGCGCCGCTCTGACTCCCGACGCGGTGGCCGCCGTCGCACGATCCGGCGAGCGCGTGGAACTGGACGCCCGGGCCGGTGAGCGCAACGCATCGGCCTACGCCGCGATTGCTGGCCGCCTGCAGCGAGGCGAGGCGCTTTATGGCGCCAGCACGGGAGTGGGGGCGTTGCGTGATCAGTCGATCGACGAAACCGATCGCGAGCGCCTCCAGTGGAACCTGCTGCGCAGCCATGCTCACAGCGCCGGATCGCCCGTCGCGCCCGAGAAAGTGCGCGCGGCGATGGTGGTCCGGGCCAACCAGCTCGCCGGGGGTGGGGCCGGTGTGGCGCCCGAGCTGTTCGAAGCGCTGATCGACGCGATCAACGATGGTCTGACGCCGTTCACCCGGGAGGTGGGATCACTCGGGACAGGGGACCTGGCTGGACTGGCCGATGTCGCCCTCGTTCTGCTGGGCGAGGGAAGCGTGTGGCGCGACGGCGATGTGGTCCCGGCTCCGCCGGCGGGCCGGATGATTCGACTCGGGCTTCGGGATGCGCTCGGCTTCATGAGTTCCAACGCCTTCACCGCTGGGCAGGCGGCCCTGATCTGCGTCGACGGGCGAAACCTGCTGCGGGCCTGGCTGGCCGTGGCCGCGCTGAGCTTCGAGGCCCTCCGGGCCGATCCCGTTGTGCTGGAGGAGCGCGTCCAGATCGCCCATGGGATGCCGGGCCAGATTGCGGTGGCTCGGCTGATGCGGGAGCTCCTGGCCGGCGCGGAGCTGGGCCGGGACGATCCGGATCGCCTGGTGCAGGACCCCTATCCCTTCCGGGTCCTTCCCCAGGTGGATGGCGTGACGCTTGGTGCGCTGGAAGCGCTCGAGCTCGTCGTCGCTCGCGAGCTGAATGCGCGCCCGGAGAACGCGCTGGTCGAGGACGGCGAAGCGCTGCCCAATGGCAACTTTCACGCGGCTGAGCTCGCCGCGGCGCTCGACCGGCTGCGCGTGGCGCTGGCTCAATCGTCGTCGCTGATCGCGGCGCGGGTCTCGGCCCTGCTCGAGCCGCGCATGAGCGGGCTACCGCCGTTTCTGGCCGAGCGTCCCGGAGTTGACTCCGGCGTGATGATGCTCGAGTACACCGCGCAGGCCGCCGCCGCCGAGGCGCGTTCGCTGTCCACCTCGATGGCCGCCCAGAGCGTCACCGCCTCGCTTGGCGTGGAGACCCACGCCAGCCTGGCCCCGATCGCCGCCCGCCACACGGTCCACACGCTGGACGCGCTGCGAGTGCTCGTGGCCACCGAGCTGGTGGTCAGCGTCCGCGCGCTGGTGATGGCGGGCCGGGAACCCCGAGGGGCCGGTTCACGTTCCCTGTTCGAGGCGGCGAGGTCCGCCCTGCCGAGCGGTCTGGCCGATCGCCGTTTCGGAGAGGATGTCGAGACCGCCGCCAGCGTCCTGGACGGCTGGAAACGAGGGCAGGCCGGAGCCTAGCCCCAGGTCACGTGGAGCTCCGGCGGCTTGCGAAACACGAGCCCGCGGGCGCCGGAGGCCCGGCCGGGCTCCAGCCTGAGTTGGGGCAGGCGCTTCAGAAGCGCACCCACGCCGGCTGTGGCCTCGAGCCGGGCCAGATGTACCCCCAGACAGACATGGGGACCGTGGGCGAACGTCAGGTGACGCCGGAGGCCGGGGCGTGCCGGCTCGAACCGGTCGGGGTCGGCAAACAGGGTCGGATCACGGTTGGCTCCGGTGATCGATACGTGCAGGAGATCGCCGGCTGAGATCTCGGCCGAGCCAAGGCGGGTGTCGGTGGTGGCGTAGCGGTCGACCATCGCCGCGGCCGGCTCCAGCCTGAGCGACTCCTCCACGCACAGCTCGAGGGCCCGGACTTCGCCGGCGGCCCGGGCGACCCAACCTGCGTCGGCCAGGAGGTACATCGTCGCGTTCAGGATCATTCCCTCCGTCGTCTCGATTCCCCCGAACAGCAGAACGGCAGCGTTCGAGACGATCTCGTCCTGGCCCAGCGGGGAGTCCGCGGCGGCGTCGCCCAGTAGTGAAGTGTGCTGATGGTCGGCGATCACCCGCATCAGTCGTTCATCGAGATGAGCGAATGCGTCGGCGCCGAGCTGTGATGGGGCGCCGCCACCGGTGATCTCGGTGACCGAGGCCACGATCGCCTCATACCAGCCCAGCAGTGCGTCGACCTCGTCCCCGGCCAGACCCAGGGCCCGGGCGATCGTCACGGCCGCCAGAGGCCCGGCGAATCTACGCCGCAGCTCCGTCCGCCCGTCGACGGAGAAAGCCTCGATCAGTCGTTCGGCATCGGCGAGGACGGTCTCAGCGAAACGCTCCCGGACAGCCAGCGGCCGGAAGGGAGCGGCGAACGGTCTCCGATGATCCTCGTGGCGGCGGCCGTCCAGGCTGAGCATGCTCGGTCCCACCACCTGGGCGGTCGAGAAGCGTGGGTCATCCACCGTGAACCGGGCGGCGTCGCGCATCACCTCCACGGCCAGGTCATGGCGGGTGACCAGCCAGCCGTCAAGGACGGGGATCCAGGACACCGGCTCGCGCTCGCGCAGCCGGGCGAGTTGCGAGTGCGGGTCCTCCTCCAGTTCGGCCAACGTGGTGGCTGCCCCGAGGGGAAATGCTGCGGGCTCAGGAATCGTCTCAGTCAACCAGAAGCTGCCGGGGTAGACAAGTAACCTATTGGATAGGTAACCTGCCGAGCCGAATCGATGATGAGCCCTCCAGGCACCCGCACGTATGTCTCCCCCCTGCGGGAAGCCGGCGCGGCCGCCACCCGGAGGCAGATCCTCGCCGCCGCCGCGGAGGTGTTCGAGCAGCGCGGCTGGTCAGGCACCACCCTGAGCCGGGTCGCCGTTCACGCGGGGGTGTCCATCAAAACGATCCAGGCTCAGTTCGGTACCAAGGCGAGCCTCCTGACCAGTACGGTCGATTTCGCCGTCCGCGGCGAGCCCGGCCCGGAGTCGAGCGCCCGCCGCGGCGTCGTGCAGGCCATCCGGGCGGCCGCCAGCGCACCCGAAGCGCTGGCTCTCCACGCAAGGATGACCACCGAGGTCAACGCCCGGGCCGCCGGCCTAGCCGCGGTGGTCGAGGCGGGAGTGGCCGGTGAGGTTTCGCTCGTCCCGCTCTGGGAGCGGATGCTCGAGAACATGCAGTTCGGCGTGCGCTGGGCGGCCGAGACGGTGCGCGCCAAGCCGGGACTCCGCCGCGATCTGACCGCGGGTGCGGTGGAGACCGTGTTCCAGATTGCCATGGCCTGGAGCACCTACCGGACGCTCGCCTCTACCCGCGAGATGAGCCGGGAGGAGATCGAAGCCTGGATCTGGGAGCTGTACCAGCGAATGCTCCTCAGCTGAGCGGCTCTCGAAGGGCCCAATCGGCGCCGGGCCGCGCGTCAGTGATCGCCGGAGCCGATGGCCTGTGCCAGCGGCTCCGCCGGGGGGGAGATCAGGCTGCCGTCGGCCGGCTGGTAGGCGGTATCAGGATTGCGGGTGGCATTCGAGGCCACCTCTTCCGCCAGGGCCACGAACTCGGGAATCAGGGGATGGCGAGCATCCCGGTGATGAGCGAGGACCAGCGTCGATGGCGGGGCCTCGACCAGGGGAATGAACGCCACCTCGGGCCAGGCGTAGTAGCGCGAGATGATCGCCGGACACGTGTCGATCCCTTCGCCCCGGCCGATCAGATGCAGCCACTCCTCGAGCTTGTCACCCACGTAGGGGCTGACCGGAGGGCGATGCCCGAGTTCGTCCACCAGCATCCAGAAGTCGCGCCACTCCTGGGGGGTTGACTCCTCCGGCTGCATGACGAAGATCTCGCCCTCCAGGTCGCTGGGACGCAGCTCGGCGCGACCGGCCAGGCGATGGGTGCGCGGGACCACCACGACGCGCTGCTCGCTGATCAGCGGGATCAACACCAGGTCCGGCTCGTGGAGGGGCGCGTACAGGAAGGCAAGGTCAGCCCGTCCCTCGCGAAGTCCGGTCACCGTGTCAGTGAAGTCAAAGGCACGGATCTCGACGCGGACGTCGGGGTGCCGTCCGCCGAACCGGGCGAGCAGTGGGGCCAGGAGAGCACCCGGAACGGGGCCCAGCGAGCCGATGGCCAAGGCGCTGGCCTCGCCTCGGGCCAGCGCACGCGTGCGGCTCACCGCCGCATCCACGGAGGCCAGGATCGCTCGGCCGTCAGCCAGCAGTGCCTCCCCAGCCGGCGTCAGCGCGACACGCCGGGTACTGCGCACCAGCAGGGTGCCGCCGAGCTCGGCCTCCAGCTGTCTGATCTGGGCCGACAGCGCGGACTGGGCCAGATGCAGCCGCGCCGCGGCCCGGGAGAAGTGAAGCTCCTCGGCCACAGTCACGAAGTAGCGAAGCTGGCGCAGGTCCACAAACAGCAATTTATCGCGCCAGGCGCACAATCGTGCGCAAGTTCGAGTTGTAAATCATGGTCCGCACCCGCCACCATCACGGGCGTGAGTGAGAGGAGAGTTCGCGTGCTGGTCGACAGCCAGGCGGTCTGGGGCACGCTCGACGGCGCCGCGGTCATGCTGGAGGACGGCCGGCGCATCGAGGAGGCCGCGGCGCACTACCTGGCGCCGGTCACGCCGAGCAAGATCCTGGCCGTCCACCTGACGTATCGCAGCCGGGTGGAGGAGTACGCGGCCCGCATCCCTCCGGCGCCTTCCTACTTCATGAAGCCACCGAGCACCCTCAACGGTCACCGGGGAGAGCTACGCCGCCCGCGAGGAGCTCGGTTCCTCAACTACGAGGGTGAGCTGGCGGTCGTCATCGGCCGCCGGATGAAGGGGGTCCCCGAGGATCAGGCACTCGACTATGTGGCCGCCTTCGCCCCGGCCAACGACGTTGGCCTGCATGACTTCCGCCACGCCGATCGCGGGTCGATGCTGCGGGTCAAGGGCCAGGACGGGTTCCTGCCGATCGGCCCCGAGCTGACCCCGGCCGATCAGTTCGATCCCACGAACTTCACCCTGCGCACCCACCTCAACGGGGCCGTCGTCCAGGAAGCCACGGCCGATGATCTGATCTGGGGCGTCGCCTACCAGCTGGCCGATCTGAGCCGCCTGATCACGCTCGAACCCGGTGACGTGCTGCTCACCGGAACGCCGGCCAACTCGCGGCCGATGGAACCCGGCGACGTGGTCGCCGTGGAGATCAGCGGACTGGGACGCATCGAGAACCCGGTGGTCGACTGGGACGTGGACCTCAGCGCCGCGGGCGAGCAGCCCGCGGTTTCCGCCAACACCTTGCACGTGGCTCTAGCCGTCCCCGAGGACGAGGCGGAGCGAATGGTCGAGAGGAGCAATACATGAAGGTCAATGTCGACATGAACCTGTGTCAAAGCCACGGTGAGTGCGTGCTGGTTGCGCCCGACGTGTTCGACCTGGGTGACGACGATGTCCTCACCTGGACGGAGGATGTCCCCGAGGACCGTCGCGCCGATATGGAGGCAGCCGTCAACGCCTGCCCGATGATGGCCATCAGCCTCGAGGACTGATCTCCTCCGATGCAACGCCTGGTCATCGTCGGCGCCTCGCTGGCTGGCCTGCGGGCCGCTCAGGCGGCTCGAGCCGGCGGGTTTGCGGGCGACGTGGTGCTAATCGGAGACGAGCCCCATCGGCCGTACACCCGGCCGCCGCTGTCCAAGGAGCTCCTGGGCGGCGGTCAGACCGCCGAGCAGTGCGCCCTGCCTCACGGGACACTGGAGGCGGACTGGCAACTCGGCGTGGCCGCCAGCGGCCTGGATCGAGAGGCGCGCAAGGTCCTCCTGGGGGACGGAAGCAGCACGCCCTACGAGCGGCTGATCATCGCCACCGGCTGCCGCGCACGAAGCTGGCACGGGCCGGGGGCCGAGCTTCCCGGCGTGCACACGCTACGCGGGCTGGATGACTCGCTGGCCCTGCGGACCGCGTTCCGGGACAGCGAGCGCCTGGTCATCGTGGGTGCCGGGTTCATCGGCTGCGAGGTGGCCGCCACAGCTCGTAAGCAAGGGGTTGAGGTGACCCTGCTGGACATCGCTCCGCATCCCCTGCTGCCCCTGGGCCCAGAGATCGGTGGTCGGTGTGCCCGGCTGCACACTGACCACGGGGTCGATGTGCGGTGTGGAACAAGCATCGCGGCGATCCTGGGCGAGGGCCGGGTACGGGCGGTCGCTTTGCAGGACGGCACCGAGCTGCCGGCTGACATCGTCCTCCTGGCGCTGGGGGCTCAACCCAACACGGAGTGGCTGGGAGACAGCGGCCTCGAACTAAACGCCGGGGTGGTGTGTGACACCACGCTGACCACCACCAGGGACCCGGACATCCTGGCCGCGGGCGACCTCACCGAGTGGCCGCACCGGCTGGCCGGAGGCGCCATCGTGCGCGTCGAGCACTGGACGACGGCGGCCGAACAGGGACAGCTGGCCGGGCGCAACGCCCTGCTCGATCCCGAGCAGCGCTCCCCGCACGAGGCACCACCGTACTTCTGGTCGGACCAGTACGACACCAAGATCCAGTCGGCGGGCTTCCCGGCGCTGGCCACCCACATGGAGATCCTGGACGAGGAGCCCGACCAGGGACGGCTGGTGGCCACAGGAACCCGTGATGGACAGCTCGTGGCGGCCGTCACCTTCAACGCGGCCAAGCGCCTGATGGCGTACCGCCGCGAGCTGGCCACCCCAGGCGTAGGGGCAGCGGGATGAAGCCGGCTCTGGTTCTCCAGCACGGCGACTGGGGACCGCCGGCGCTCCTCGGCGAGTGGGCCGGCGCCCGCGGCATTCCGTACGTCACCCACCGGGTCGATCTCGACCATCAGCTGCCTGAGCTCGACGGACAGCCGTTCATCGTCTCGCTCGGCTCCGATCACAGCCCCCGCCACAGCGACGTGGAGGACGTGTTGGTCGAGCTCGAGTTCGTCAAACAGGCGGTCGACCGGGACACTCCGGTGCTGGGCCTGTGTTATGGGGGTCAGGTACTGGCCCACGTGCTCGGCGGCACCGTGGAGGAGGCTCCCGAGCCGGAGCTCGGCTGGCACAGGGTGAGCAGCGAGGATCCGGATGCGATTCCCGAGGGCCCGTGGCTGCAGTGGCACTACGACCGCTTCACCCTGCCGCCGGGTGCCCAGCAGCTGGCCACGTCACCCCGGGCGATTCAAGCCTTCCGTCTGGGACCCCATCTCGGCCTCCAGTTTCATCCCGAGAGCACCATCGAGATCGTCAAGGAGTGGGCCCGCCTGGACGGCGCCCGGCTCGCTGAGTTGGGAGTGGCGGACGGAGAGGCGCTGGCCGAAGCCGGTCGCGCCGATGAGCAGCGAGCCAGGCAGGACGCGTTCCGCCTGTTCGATGCCTTCTGGCAGAGGGCCTCACAACCAGAGAGAGGAGAATCGTGAACACCACGGCCGCCACTGACTCGGTCCCCTGGACGAGCCTGGTCTCCGACGGCGGTGCGCCGATCACCTCGGTGCGGCTGCTTTACCCCGATCTGCATGGAATCGCTCGCGGCAAGGACGTGCCCGCGCGGGAGTTCGACCACGTCGTTGACAAGGGCCTGTGCTTCTGCGCCGCGGTTATGGGCACCGACCTGCGCCATACACCGGTGGTGGGAGGCGAGGAGGGCTACCCCGACCTGATCGCCCGGCCTGACCTGAGCACGCTGATCACGCTGCCCTGGGAGCCGGGAGTGGCCAGCTGCCTGGCTGATCTCGAGCCGGCTGACGGGGGAGTGGCGATCTGTGACCCTCGCGGTGCGCTGCGCCGGGCCGTAGAGACGTTCACCGAGCTCGGCTATGAGCCGATCGTCGGTCCCGAGCTGGAGTTCTTCCTCGTCGTGCGCGACCCGGAGGCCGGCAACGGCGTGCGCCGGCACGTCGACAACCTGAGCATGGTCTACACGGTCGGCCCGCAGGCCGACCCGGGCGGCATTGTGCGCAAGATGACCGAGGACCTGGCCGAGCTGGGGCTGGACGTGTTTGCCGTGAACCACGAGTTCATGAACTCGCAGTACGAGATCAACCTTCGACATTCGGGGGCACTCAGCGCAGCCGACCGGGCTTTCCGGCTGAAGACGGCGGTGAAGGACATCGCGGCCCAGAGCGGACTGCACGCGACCTTCATGGGCAAGCCGTTCAACGATCAGGGCGGTTCGGGCACCCACCTGCACCTCTCGCTGGGCCAGGACGGACAGAACGCATTCGCACAGCCCGACGGCGACCACGGGACCTCGGCCGTGATGGGCGCGTTCACCGCCGGGGTGCTCCGGCACGCCTCCGCCCTGATGGCGTTCCTGAACCCGACGATCAACGCCTACCGCAGGATCCAGCCCGACTCGCTGGCTCCCACCCACACCAACTGGGCCTGGGACAATCGCGCGGCTTTCATCCGCATCCCCCCCGAGCGTGGTGAAGGCACCCGGGTGGAGATCCGGGTCGGGGACGGCGCGGCAAATCCCTACCTGGCCATCGCGGCCACGCTCTTGGCCGGGGCGCACGGCGTGCGCGAAGGATTCACGCCGCCGGCGCCGGTTGAGGGTGACGCTTACCGGGCCGACCCGGACGTGATCGGCGACGAGCTGCCCAAGTCCCTGGAGACTGCGCTGGATGCTCTCGAGGCCGACGAGGTCCTCTGCCGGGGCCTCGGGCCAGAGATCGTCGGGACTTTCCTGGCCATGAAGCGCTTTGAGATCGATCGCCATCGGTCCTGGGTGTCGGACTGGGAGATCGCCGAGTACCTCCACCACCTGTAGATGATCCGAGGGGAAGCCATGCCGCAGACGACCGAGTTCATCGACCTGTCCGACCACGACGCGTTCGTCGAGGCGGTCCCCCACGAGGCATTCGCCGTCCTGCGACGCGAGGACCCGGTGCATTGGAACCCTGAGACGGACGGGCGGGGCTTCTGGGCGGTGACCCGCTACGAGGACATCCGTACTGTCCACCGCGACCCGCAGACGTTCTCCTCCGAGGTTGGCGGTACGTCGCTGGAGGACCTCGAGCCGGAGCACATCGAGGCCCGTAAGGCGATGATCGACATGGATCCACCCCGGCACGACGAGCTGCGGGCAATTGTCAACCGCCGCTTCACGCCGCGGGCTGTGACCGTGTGGGAGGACCAGGTACGCAAGGTGGCCGGCGACGTCCTCGATCTCGCCCTACCCAAGCAGGAGTTCGACTTCGTGGCGGAGATCGCCTCGGAGATCCCGATGCAGGTGTTCGCCGAAATTCTCGGGGTGCCGCAATCGGAGCGACGGGAGATCATCGAGATCGGCGACCGTCTGCTGGGCAACGCGGATCCGGAATACGCCAGCGGATCCGACGACGACGCCCACCGGCACCTGCCGTTCTCCAGCCCGGCCGCGTTGGACATGTTCGAGTTCGGGCGCCGGCTATACGACGAGCGGCGCCGGGAGCCCCAAGACGACATCGCCACCCAGCTGGTGCAGGCCGGGTTGAGCCAGCGGGAGCTTGATGTCTACTTCGTGCTGCTGGCCACGGCCGGTAACGAGACGACGCGCCACACGATCAGCCACGGCTTACTGGCTCTGATCGAGCATCCGGATCAGCTCGAGCGCTTCCGCGCGGATCCTGAAGCGCTCGGCAAGACGGCGACCGAGGAGATGCTGCGCTGGGCCACGCCGGTGCACCACTTCCGCCGCACGGCGACTCAGGACACCGATCTCGGCGACACCCAGATCGCCGCCGGCGACAAGGTCACCACCTGGTTCGTGTCGGGCAACCGAGACGAGTCGGTATTCGAGGAACCGGATCGCTTTGACGTGGGACGGGCTCCGAACCCGCACATGACCTTTGGTCCCGGTGGCGTGCACCATTGCTTGGGGGCGCATCTGGCCAAGATGGAGATCCGCATCACCTACCAGGAGATGCTCCGTCGCGGGGTGTGGTTTGAGCTCACCGGGCATCCCGAGCGGCTGCGCTCGAACTTCTTCAACGGCATCAAGCGGATGCCCGTTCGGGTAACTGCGCCGTGATCGGGCGACTGGATCACGTCGCGCTCGGGGTGGCCGACGTGAGCGAGGCGGCTGTCCGGTGGGCCGAGCAGTTCGGTCTCACCGTGCGCGAGCTCGGGCCCGAGCGCGCAGAGCTCTCCTGCGATGACGAGGCCTACTGTCTGGAGCTGCTGGCCGGAGAGCCGCCGGGCCTGCACCATGTGGGCTGGGAGCTGGCTCGCGACCTATCGCTGACTGAAGCTCGGGCCCGGCTGAGCGAGGCCACCGAGCGGGACGGGGCCCTATGGACAGCCGACGCGGAGGGCAACCGCATCCAGCTACTGCCTTTCCGGGAACCGGCGTCCCGCCTCGTGCCTCACGCCCGCCCGGCTGGGGGTGCCACCGCTGGACATCCGCGCAAGCTCGGGCACGTGAACTTCCTCACCGGTGCGATTCACGATCAGCTCGCGTTCTACACCGAGACGCTCGGCATGCGGATCACCGATTGGCTCGGCGACGGGGGCGTGTGGCTGCACACCGGGACCGACCATCACGTGATGGCCTTGGTGGACAAGGAGTACGCCCACTTCCACCACCTGGCCTTCGACGTGGTGGACATCGGGCAGATGCGGATGGCGCTCGACCATCTGGGTCGTCACGGCCGGTGGCTGGGCTGGGGTCCGGTGCGCCACGGGGTGGGGGGCAACATCGCCTCCTACGTGAGAATCGTGCAGGAGGAGTGCTTCGTCGAGCTGTACTGCGACATGGAGCAGCTGCAGGCGGGGCACGAGCCCCGGCACTGGCCGGACATCCGCTACTCATCCAACACCTGGGGACCGCTGCCGCCGCGCTCCTACTTCCGCTTTGACGAGCGAGCGATCGAGTCAGAACGCGAGTCGCTGGAGATGCTGGGAGTGCCCCTATGAGCCTGCGCGGGTACACGATTCCGCGCACTCCGCGTGGCCAGGCCAGCCTGGTTCCGCCACCGCCGTGGCACTACGTGGCCGATTTCCTGGTCATCGACTTTCACGCCGACCCCGGTGTGGCGGCGTCGCTGCTGCCCGAGGGGCTGGAGCCCCATCCGGATGCCGGGCGCTGCGCCGCCGTGTACGCCGACTGGCAGTCCTGCTCGGAGACCGGCGACGAGCTGGTGGACCCCGTGCGCGGTCACTACCGCGAGTTCTACATCGTGGTCAACGCGCTTCTGGACGGAGAGGAGGTCACGACCTGCCCGTTCATCTGGGTCAATCAGGACTTCGCCCTGGCCCGGGGCTGGATCCAGGGTTTCCCCAAGAAGCTCGGTGAGGTTTGGATGACTCGAGCCTACGCACTGGAGTGTCGGGCGGCCCCGGGGATCCAGGCCGGGTCGCGGTTCGGTGCGACCTGCTCGGGGCGAGGACGCCAGATCTCTCAGGCCCGGGTCACCCTGGAGCACGCGAGCGAGCAGGGCTCGCTGCACACCGCCCCGCCGATCGTCAACGTCCGCCACTTCCCGCGGCTGGCCGCCGGCCATCATGACGACCCGCAGGTGCACGAGCTGGTCAAATCCCGCAGTCGCGACCGAAGCGTGTCGGAGATCTGGGAGGGGCCGGCCGAGCTGGAACTGTTCGATGCCCCGGGCGAGGAGCACACGCTGCTGGCCCCCCGCAGCGTCGAGCGCGGCTATCGCTTCACGTTCGCCTACACCGTCGACGACCTGGAAACCGTGAGGGAGCTGTGAGCGTGACCGTCGCCACCGCCCGGGTCGCCGGGGTCGAGGTCCCCACTGACCACTTCATCGGGGGGGAACGAGTCAGCAGCTCGCGGCACTTTCAGACGATCTCGCCGGTCGACCAATCGGTGCTGGCTGAAGTCGCCCGGGGCGATGCCAGAACTGCCGATCAGGCGCTGCGCGCCGCCGCTCGGGCGTTCCCCGACTGGGCGGCGCTCGGCCCGGCTGGCCGGGCGCCGTACCTGCACCGTTTGGCTGACCTGATCGATCAGAACGTCGAGCGCCTGGCCCGAGTGGAGAGCGCTGACATGGCCATGCTCCTGCGCTCCCTCCGGGCCCGCGTGATCAATCGCGGGGCACGGAACTTTCGCAACTACGCCGATCTTGCCGTGGCCTACGAGGAGAGGGATTGGCACTCAAACGGCACCTGGAACCGCGTGCAACGGATGCCGGCTGGGCCGGCGGTGGTGATCACACCATGGAACGCGCCGTTCATGCTGTCCACCTGGAAAGTCGCGCCCGCCCTGGCCGCCGGGTGCCCGGCGGTGCTCAAGCCGGCCGAGTGGTCACCCCTGTCCTGCTCGCTGCTGGCCGAGCTGGCTCAGGAGGCCGGCTTCCCCCCGGGTGTCCTCAACGTGGTGCAGGGGATCGGTGAGGAGGTCGGAGCCGCGCTGGTCGAGCACCCGCTGGTCCGGCGCGTGTCGTTCACCGGCTCGCCCGAGGCGGCTCGCCAAATCGGCACCGCGGCAGCGCGGAACCTGACGCCGTTCACCGGCGAGCTGGGTGGAAAGGGCCCGCTGATCGTCTTCGAGGATGCCGATCTTCAGGCGGCGGCCGCCAAGGCCGCCGCCCAGTACGACGACGCCGGGCAGGTGTGTCTGGCCGGGACCCGGCTGCTGGTGCAGGAGAGCATCCGCGAACAGTTCCTGGAGCGCTTTCACACTGAGACCGACAAGCAGGTGCTGGGTGATCCGGCAGACGAGGCCACCACGATTGCGCCGCTGATTCATCCTGATCACCTGGCCCGCGTGGAGGGCTTCGTGGAGCGAGCCCGGGCGGAGGGACAGCCGCTGCTACGGGGAGGTCACCGGCTGGAGGGGCTGTTCTTCGAGCCCACCCTGTTCGAGCCACTCTCAGGCGACGCGGAGATCGTGCAGCGAGAGGTGTTCGGGCCGGTGCTCACGTTCCAGACCTTTAAGGACGAGGAGGAGGCGGTGGCGCTGGCCAACTCCACCCAGTACGGCTTGAGCGGGATGGTCTACACGAGTTCGATGGGACGCGCGGACCGGGTGGGGCGGGCCGTGCGGGCGGGAATCGTCTGGGTCAACACCTTTCTGGTGCGTGACCTGACCGCGCCGTTCGGGGGAGCGGGGATCTCCGGGATCGGGCGCGAGGGAGGCAACTACGCGTTGGACTTCTACTCGGATCTGAAGACGCTTCAGATCCTGGACGGAAGCGTCCGGTAGGCCGGCAGGTCACTGAACAAAGGAGAGGTTGGGAATGGCTGAGGTACAGACGACCGGAGCGGGGTCTCCGGCCGGCACGGAGGGGCACCTGGGCGAACGACGATTGACCTCGATCCACGCGATCGGACAATCGCTGGCCATTGGGCCGATGTTCTCGGCCGGTCTGTTGACCGGCTTGGTGGCCAGCGTGGCCGGATTCAGCTCACCGCTGTCGGTGCTGTTGGGCGCGATCGGCGCCCTCTGCCTGGCTTACGTGATCTCGCTGTACGCGCGGCGCTTCTCCGGTGCCGGCGCCATCTATGAGTATCTGGTCCATGGAGCCCATCCGAGTGTCGGCGTGTTCGGCGCCGGCCTCTACGGACTGGGGGTGCTGTTCCTGGGTGGCGGCGGCGTGTTCATCGCCAACGGCTTCCTGGCTGAGAGCTTCTTCCAGACTCACCTGCACTTCGACGTGACCTGGTGGATCTGGGGCGCCGTTGCCCTGGTGCTCGCGGTCGGGCTGAACCACCTCGGGGTGCGGCTGGCCAACCGCGGCGTGCTGGCGCTGGCCAGCATCTCGGTGATCCCGTTCGTGATCCTGGCCATCTCGATCATCGTCCAGGGCGGTAATGCCGGCAACACGCTGGCGGTCTTTGGCACCGCGCACAGCTCGGTCAACGGTGTCTTCCACGGCATCCTGTTCGCCGTCACCCTGTTCATCGGGTTCGAGGCGGCCGCCTCGATCGGGGAGGAGGCCCACGACCCGCATCGCTCCATCCCGATTGCGCTGATCGGAAGCGTGGCGCTGGCCGGAGTGTTCTACCTCCTCGTCTGCTACGCCGCTGCCGTCGGCTTCGGCATCCACGGGGCGGCCACCGCGTGGCCGTCGGACCCCTCGCCGATGGGCGCGCTGGCTCAGCGTTACGTGGGCAGCGGGCTCTCGACCCTGATCGATCTGGTCGTGCTGCTCGACTCGCTCTCCGTGGCGATCGCCTTTGTGGTGGCCGGCTCGCGGGTGTTCTTCGCGCTGGCTCGCGACGGACTGCTGCCCGGCCTGTTCGCTCGGACCAGCCGCCACGACACGCCGCTGGGCGGCAACCTGATCATCCTTGTGGCCGGGGTCGCGGCCCTGCTGTTCGGGCGCCTGTCGAGCTACGGTGCGGCGGCCAAGCTGCCCAACAACATCGAGGCGTTCTCGATCAGCGCGGCCGCGGGCTCATTCCTGATCGAGGCCGTCTACGGGTTCCTGGCGCTGGCCGCATTCCTACTGATCTGGCGAAGCAGCACGGGGATCACGCGTGTGTGGCGCCTGCTGGTGGCCGCCGCCGGCCTGGCCACTCCGGTCCTGGCCTACTACGGATCGCTACACCCCTTCCCCACCTATCCAAACAACCGCGGGATCATCTTCGCGGGGGTGGCGGCGGCCCTGGTGGTCATCTGGTTTGCCTATCTCCAGCTCGCCCGGCCCAGACGGGTGGCCGGGGCGGCCCGGCACGCCGAGCAGCATCACGGGGTGCCTCCGCTGGACGAGACCGTCGACTACCAGCCGGCCGAAGCCAGCGGCCAGCGTCTCTAGCCGGCGCCGGACCCCGAACCAAGCAGGACGTCTGAGACCTCGCCGGCCACGTCGGGGATAGCTCGGACGTCCGCCTCGGTGGTGCGATGGTTGACCAGACAGGCCCGCAGCCAGGTGCGCCCGTCGGCCTGGGCGGGGGCGATCAGGATCCGGCCGTCCCGGGCCAGGGCGGCAGCCAGCGCGTGGTTGTGAGGCTCCTCTGAGTCTCGGTCGGCGAGCCGGCGCCGGAAACACACGACCGACAGCGGGGGGTCGCCCAGCAGCTCAAACCGCGGGTCCTCGCGCAGCAGGCCGGCCAGAAACTCGGCCTCGTCCAGATTGCGTTCGATGGCCGCCCGGATGCCAGCGGCCCCGTGCACCCGGAACGCCAGCCACAACTTCAGCGAGCTCAGGGGCCGGGAGTACTCGAGCGTGCGGTCCACCGCGTGCAGTTCCTCGCCGTGCGGGATGTAGCCCTCGTAGTGGGAGAAGGCGTGCTCGAGCGCCGTGGAGTCGTGGACCAGCAGCACGCTGCAGGACTTGGGGACATACAGCCACTTGTGGGCATCCACGGTGGCTGAGTCGGCCCGGCCCAGCCCCTGGAACAGCTCCCGGCGCTTGGTGGCTGCCGCCGGCAGTCCGTAGGCACCATCGACGTGCATCCACAAGCCGCGCGGTTCGCACACGTCGGCCAAGCCATCGAGATGGTCGACCGCCCCGGTCAGCGTCGTGCCGGCCGTGGCCACCACGGCGACCGGCACGACGCCGTCGGCGACGTCCCGGTCGATCGCCTCGGCGCACAGATCTGTACGCATGCGCCGATGCTCGTCGATGGGGATCGATCGCACGTTGGCCGCTCCGATGCCCAGCACCTCAGCGGCTCGGCGTACGGAGTAGTGCGCCTCGGCCGAGCAGTACAGGGCCAGTCGCCGACCTCCGGTTCCATGCTGACGCGCTCCGGGCAGCGCGTGCTCACGGGCGGCGGTCAGCGCAGTCAGGTTGGAGATCGTGCCACCGGCAGCCAGCAGGCCCCTGGCCTGAGAGCTGAAGCCCACGAACTGGCCCACCCAGCGCACCGTCTGGGCCTCCAGAAGGTCGGCGGCGCCGCTGCTCACGGCCACGTTGACGTCATGACTGGCCATCAGCGCATCGCCAAGCACGCCGATCTCCAGACCCGAAGAACCGATGTAGGCGAAGTAGCGCGGCCGCGACTGGGCCAGCGACACGTCGAGCACATCGGCGGCAGCGTCGAGCGCGGCCGAGGGGTCGGAACCGTGCTCGGGGAGCTCTGCGCCCAGCAGCTTGTGGTGGCGCTCGGTGGGCAGCGGCTGGCCGGGCCGGGCCCGGTCAAAGCTCTTCCAGGCGCTGAGGATCAGCTCAGAGGCATGCTCGAGCACCTGCTCGCGGCCGGGCAGAGGGAGCGAGGGTTCGGACGGGTCTATGGGCGCCACAAGCTCAGCGTAATCGGCACCAGCGCCCGATCGCTCCGGCAGCGCAGGCGCGACCCCGCGGGCCCCTCACCTCCGGACGCTGGTCCGCTGCTCGACCTTGCCAGCCGGCCCGCCCAGATCGGCGACCAGCGCGGAAAAGCTCCGCCCCGCACGGCTGGCCACGTCGTCGGCGTCGTCGGACGGCGTCCAGCGGCCAAAGCGGTCAGCGTAGGTGCGGGTACTCCGCCCGGCGCCCCAGCCGATTTCGAGTCCGCTTGACCAGCCGGGAATGATGTAGGCGATTCCCTGCCCGCGGTGGATTGCCTGGCCCACGCGGAGCCATTTCGGAGGCTGCACCCCCTCGGCGTAGTAGACGAAGCAGCCGGCATCCGGACCCGATTGCAGCCGGTACTCGATGAAGGCTCCAGGCCAGCCCGTGCCGGCTGTGCCGATGTAAGTGATCCGTCCGCTGCCGATGGCCACGAGCTTTCCGGTGCCTGCGTAGTCGACTCCCTGGTCGATCCGCTCGGGGGTGGCCTTGGCGTCCCGCAAGGGATTGACGTAGCCACTGTCCCCGGCCACCGGCTGGCAGCCTCGGGAGATGGAGGTTCCAGCCGGCGAGAGCACGGAGCGGCTCCCGATCACCATGTTCGGGGACCTGTGCTTGTAGGAGACCGTGCGTCCGCCGGCGCCGGCCAGGCTGGCTCCCACCGCCGCGAGCAGCAGGGTGCCGACCATGCACAGGCTTCCCAGGCTGAGGCGCCGGCTCCCCCGTGCCGGGCTGGAGCGGCGAGCTTCGCGAGGCTCCTCCGCGACGAGGTTCCCGGGGCCTACTTCGCCGCGGCGACGGGCGCGCGAACGCTCCAGGGACTCTTGCCACTCCTCCGCGTTGCCGAGATCACGCACTGCTAGGACTCCTCCAGGCTGGTCTGCAAACGTGCCTACGGAGTTAGCTGACGGGCTCGCGCTGCCGCGCTACTCCAGGAGTCCCTGGAGATTCGCCCCGGCGATCATGGATCGCTGTGGGTCCTCCGCTCACCGGCCACGGATGGCCGGCGACTCGGCGTTATGTAGCGGGGACCGTACCACTCCAGCGCAGGCCGAAGCCGCCCAACCGGCTGGCCGATCCGGCGGGGGGCCTGGCTGGTTCCGGGTTGCCTGCGATCCAGGCGGTCAGGTCGCCGCGCCGCCGCGCCTGCGACGGGCGTGATGCCGCGCTATGTGGCGGCGCCATCCGCGGTCCTCGGCCACGCCGTGACCCATGTGACTCACGATCGCCACGACCACGCCCACGCAGAAGACGATGCACACGATGATCAGAACTGTCGTCATTCCATCTCCCTTCGACGCCTGAATTTCGTCCTCCGGGCTTCTTCCCGCTTGGCCGAATTTCATGCGAAGCGGTCCGGTCGTCCCGGAGGAGGAACTGGTGACGCAAATCGACCAGGGGTGCGGTCGACCAGGTAATAGAGTCCTTTTCGATGTCGCAGGCGACTGAGTCAGTCTCGACAGGTGGACGCGTTGCGTTTCAGGTCGATCAGCTCGAGTTCCGAGCCGGTGATCGCTGCGAGGTCCGCGGCCGCTGGTCCGGTGTGCGCGGGCGGCGCTTCATGCGCCCGGCGCTGACCGTCGTGGCCGACGGCCGGCGCATCCGGCTGCTGGCCGATCTGGAGCACAAACCGTGGGCGGCCGAGGAGGGCGCGCCGTGGATGGCCGAGTTCCCCTGTGAGTTCGATCGTTCCGCCATCCAGGAGGTGGAGCTGACCGTGGCTCCCGACATCACGGTTGAGCTGCCGATCGCGCTGGCCACTCGCTCGGGCGCGAAGCGCACGCGAGCCAAGCCCGCCGTCGCTCAGGCGCCGGCCCGCGCCCCAGTTACCGTGGCGCCTCCAGCCGGGCCGGCTGAACCGCCTGACGCCGAGCCGACACCCGACCAGACCACAAGGCGCCGGCTCACCGAGCTCCAGGAGGAACGGCGACGGCTGTCTGATGAAGTCGAGCAGCTGACAGGCGAACGGGCCGCGGCTGAGGCCCGCGCGAGCGAATTGTCGGCCCGACTGGATCGGCTGATCAGCGAACGCGAAGAGCTCCGCGCAACGCATGCGCAGGCGTTGGCTCGCTCCCAGGAGGCCCGGGTGGCTCGGGATCGCATGGCTGCCGAACTGGAGAACCTGAGGCGCGAACGGGCCGACGCGCTCGGAACGGCTGAGGCTGCCCGCCAATCCTCTGACCGGTTCCTCAACGAACGGGCCGCCGCTCTGGCTGCTCAGGGACGCGCCGAGTCGGAGCGGGAGGCAGCGGTGGGTGCGCGCGACCAGGCGCTGGCCGAGCGAGATGCCGCGCTCGCCGTCCGCCACCATGCGCTGGCCGAGCGAGACGCGGCCACGGCGGCCCGGGACCGAGCCCTGACGGAACATGACGGGCTGGTGCGAACGAACGACCGGCTGCAGACGGAGCTGGCCAATCAGATCTCGGCCCGCCGCGGAGCGGCTCTGGTTATCCGCCGGGCCGCTCAGCAGCCGCCCGCGTCCCGACCGTTCGCCCTCCTCGTCCCGCAGGCGCTCGGCCTCCTGCTGATCGTGGGCATCGTCCTGGTCGTTCTGGCACTCGTCAAAGTCATCTGAGCGCTGGCGCGGTGCCGGGCGGCGTGGGGAGGGGCTCGGTCGCCGGCTCGGTCTCCGTCTGGTTGCGAGCCAGGAAGACGTGGCCAGGGTGGGCCGCCGGCTCACAGTCCGGCGGCGCCGAGAGAGTCGAGATCCTCAATCGCGGCGGCGATTCTGCCGATCAGGGTGAGGGCCATCTCGGGGGCTTGAAAGCGGGGCTGAAGCCGTGATCGGCCCAGTGTGTAGATCCAGGCGAAGTACGGGTACAGGGTGGCCCGCCGGTAGGCCAGCCAGGCGTCCGGCTCGCTCGGAGCCACGCCTCCGGACTGGGTCAGCTGCTCCAGATAGAGGGCGAGCAGGTCGCGCTCCCAGGACCGCCTATCCCGTACGTCCAACCCAGTGATCAGCAGGTAGCTCACGTCGTGCGCCCAGCCTCCCCGCAGCCCGACCTGCCAGTCGCAGACGCCCATCCGGCCGTCTGGGGTGGCGTACGTGTTGCCGAGGTGAAGATCTCCATGCAGGTAGGTATGCGGCGGCTCGCCCAGCCACGTCAGCGACCGCCGCATGCCCTCGAACAGCTCGGCCTGGCGGTCGCGCAAATTGGGTGGAAGCGCCGCTGCCGCCCTCCGCGCCCCCGCGCCCGTGCGGTCCGCCATCCCGATCAGGGCTTCGATCAGGCGCGCCTGCTCGGCCGGAGTCCGCAACCAGTTCCAGGTCGTGGCGAGCGACGGGCTCTCCCATAACGCTCCATGCCACCGGGCCACGCTCGCGAGGAGATCCTCCATCTGCGCACGGGACAGGGGCTCGGCAGTCCGGAAGCAAGCGCCGCGGGTGACGGACACGTCCTCCATGACGACGATCGAGCGCCACGACTGCGCATCGACGGTTCCGAAGTATCCCGCCGGGGCCTCGATCTCCAGCTGAGGCCGTATGTGCTCGTAGAAACCGGCCTCGCCGCTGATGAGTCCGCCCATCCCGAGCATCAGCCGCTGGGGGACGGAGCTGGTGCATTTCACGAACAGGTGCCGCGGCAGCCCGGCGCCGGTGCCGGCTTGGTTGTAAGCGACCTGAAGCGCGGCGCGCGTGGTCGTGCCCCAACTGGCTGCCCGTGGACGCGTGACCGAGGTCACCTCCGCGCGGGGAACCCCTCGGCACAGGACCGCCGTCAGCCACTCCGCGGTGAGCAGGTCAGGCGTGCGGGGCACGGACTCGGGCCGCGGCGGGCCCAAGCACAGCCGAGCCTCGGCCGCGAGCACGCGGCCAGCCCGCGCGAGGGCGCCGCGCTTGGTCGGCACCGGGTCAGCCGGCGGGATCGTCGAGCGCACGGCCAATCAGTCGAAGTGCGGAAGGCGGGGCCACAACTGCTCCGGACCATCCGTCAGGCGACCCGGGACCGGCGAACGTTCGGTCACCGCCACGGCTGAACGTTATCCGCATCACCAAGTGCCGGCAGGTTGATTCTGTGAACACCTGGGTACACCTGACCCACGATCGGGTGCATTGGTTGGGAGGCGACGTGTCGAGGATTGGGCTCAGGTTCCTGTTTTTCATTTCCCTGGCGGCAGCCACGATGCTGCCCGCCGGATCGGCGATGGCGCTGACCGGAGAGCAGCGCGCCGAGAGTTTCGCCAGGGCCGAGGTGGCCCACTATGCGGCCAAGATCCCTTCCTCCCTGCAGGCGCCCGGCTCGACTGCAACCGGCACGACCGTCGATCGCAGCTGCTTCTCAGCGGCTGATGACCACGTCAACCCTGAGACCAACTCGAGCGGGAACCCGACTAACCCGGCCTGGTACGAACGCGACTACCTGAACCAGTACTGCGCGACTCTGCGCCTGCGCGACCAGTACACGAGTCCCGCCTTCGGATACGAGGACGTGTTGCAGGGTGACTCTCTGTGGATCGATCAGCTGGGGAACCAGATCTCCTACGGGCCCGGGCACATTGACGGAGGCCTGACCACGCTGGTCCCCGGATCGCAAGCAGCCGACGCCTTTCGGGCAGTCAGCGAGTGGAAGCAGCGGACCGGAGGCAATGTGCTGCCCGTGTCCTTCAAGGCTCGCGACGGAGCCGTCTTGCGCGGCGATGTCTGGCTGCCGCCGGCCGGCACACCGCTGCGGCACGGCCGCTACCCGGGTGTCGTGATCACCGACGGCTCCGTTCAGGCGTATCAGAACCTGTACTACTGGGCGGCCGAGGGACTGGCCCAGTATGGCTACGAGGTGCTGACCTATGACGTCCAGGGTGAGGGTGACTCCGATCTACTGCCCGCCAGTTGCCCGAGTCTGGCTCACCCCAGCGAACAGTGCGCCGGGGTGCCATACCAGCAGGACTACAACTTTTTCCAGGGCGCGGAGGACTCGCTGAGCTATTTCCTGTCCACTCCGCGGCATCCCTACCGGGGCACCTACGACCCAGGGTGGCGCACGCTGGCCCGTAACGATGTGGCCATCGCCGGCCATTCACTGGGCGCCGACGCAGTCAGCTGGGCGGGCCAATGCGACAAGCGCGTCAAGACGATCGTGGCCTGGGATGACCTGTACCCGGCCAAGATCTCGCAGTGCTCGAAGAACCTGACCGTCCCCCGGTCCGACCGCGCGACGCATCTGCACGCTCCCGCCCTGGCCATGACCAACGACTACGAGTTCAACATCGAGCCACAGACGAAGGTGCCGAACCCCAACGGCACCGGGATCTCGAATGGCGGCGGCATCGACGGCACGGCGGGATACCTCAGCCTGGTCCGGCACCGGGTCGACTCCGAGATCGTTTCGATCCGCAACGGAACTCACCTCACCTACAGCTACATCCCGTACGTGCTTCCGGCCAATGAGCTCGGCGAGCGCGTGGCGTTCTACTACACGCTGGCCTGGCTCGACGAGTACCTGCGGCACGGCCACGATCCACTGCTGCCGGCCAAGGACACCGCCTACCACCGCCTCACCACGCTGGACACCTTCGATCGCAGCGCGGATCACAACGACAACCGCCGTAACCGGGCGGCGTCCAGTGTCTCGTTCGGGGCCGGCACCTACAGCGCCGCCCAGGCGGCCAACAACCCGACCGATCCGGCGGCAGGCAACGTGCCTTACGAGATCCGCGGGCTGCCGATCCGAGACACGCTGTCCTTCTACTACTACTCCGAGTACCGGATCCATGACCCGCTGCTCCGGCGCCACCCGGTGAAAGGCTGCCGAGACATGCTCGCCGGGTGTCCGCGCCACCAGCCGGCCATCCCGTAGAACGTCGCCTCTGCTCTTGCGGGCGGGCCCGGGTCAGCTCGTGCGCATCACCAGGATCGCCACGTCGTCGGCCGGCTGCCCCTCGCCCAGCAGTGCGTCCACGATCGTCTCGCAGATCTGCTCTGGATCGCTGACCGCCGGGTCGACCACGGCGGCCAGGTTGTCGAACCCGTCGTCCAGCGAGCGCCGGCGCCGTTCGATCAGCCCGTCGTCCGGCATGAGATTCCGCCCGCCAAACTGGAAAGCTACATGGCATGTCCCCCGCCGGCCTTGAGTTGGTCAACCCCGTTGCCGTGGAGGAGGTGGCGCCGTGGGCGAGAGCGATGGCCACCACCTTCCTGCGTGACCGCCGTGCCCCGGAAACGCAGGCATGGATAGATCAGCTGACTGCGCGCTGGAACCCGGAGCGCGCCTGGGGGATTCGCGACCGGGGTCGCTGGGTGGCCTCGCTGCGTACCGAGCCGCGCCGGCTCACTGTGCCTGCGGCATTGGGCGAGATGCCCGATGTGGAGGTCGACGCGCTGACGAACGTGACCGTGGCGGCCACTCACCGCCGCCAGGGCCTGATGAGCCGGATGGTCGAGTCTTCTCTGCGGTCCGCGCGTGCGCGCGGGGAAGCCCTTAGCGTGCTGATTGCCGCCGAGTGGCCGATCTATGGCCGGTTCGGCTACGCCCCGAGCACCCTCAGCGCCGACTACGTCCTGCACCGAAGCCGCCCCGGGGCTTGGTGTTCGGGCGAGACGGGGTCGATCCGGCAGGTGGAGCTCGGCGAAGTGGCCGACGTGGCCCCGGCTCTGTTTGAGCTGACCCGGCGCCAGTGGGCCGGTCAGATGGACCGCGACGCCGGCTGGTGGCGGCGCGGTCTCGGGCTGGAAGGTGAGGGCGCACGCAATTCCGTGACGCCGAACTGGTTCCTGCACGACGGCGAGGACGGCATCGATGGCCTTCTCGGGTGGAGCGCGGACGGCCCGGACAATCTGGTGGCACCCGAGCAGTGGGTGGACGTGCAGATGTTCCTCACCACCAACCAGGCCGCCTACCGCGACCTGTGGGCCTACCTCACCGCGATTGACCTAATCGACCAGGTCAGGTTGCGAAACCGGTCAGTGGCAGAACCGGTGCGCTGGCTGCTTCACAACCCGCGAACCCTGGTGGAGAGGCGGCGGGTCGACTTCCTGTGGGTGCGACTGCTGGATGTCCCGGCGGCCCTCAGAGCGCGCAGCTATCCGGTGAACGGCGAGCTGGTGCTTGAGGTTGTCGACCCCGGCCCCCTCGGCTTCGCCGCCGGGCGCTACCGGCTCCTCGCTGGGCCCGACGGGGTCGAGTGCGAGCCGACCGACGCAGCGGTGGACATCCGGATACAGCAGCGGGCACTGGCCTCGATCTATCTCGGCGGATTCCGCCTGGCCGAGCTGTTGTCCGCAGGGATAGCTGAGGAGCTTCGCCCGGGGGCCCTGGCGCGCGCGGATCTGATGTTCTCCTGGCCGCGCGTGCCCTGGAATGCCACGTGGTTCTAGTGTCGCGCCGCGAGGCGAACCAGCGCCGGACGCATCCGTAGCGCCTCTGTGACGCTGAACACAGTCGTTTACTGGAGGCCCGGTCGGGTAGCAATTAAACATGGCTACACAGACACGAACACAGCGAGAGCAGGCAGGAAAAAAAGCAGCCGCCACGCGTAAGCGGAACGCCGCTTCGCGTTCGGCCACGGCTACCCGCCGGTCCGCGTCTCAGGCCGGACGGACGGTCGGCCAGACCCGGCGTACCGCCAATACCGCGGGACGCCAGGCGCGGACCACCGCCCGGACGGGCGCCACGACCTTGGGTCGTGAGCTCGATGCGGCCGGCAACCGGCTAGAAGCCCTGACCCTGGGAGCCCGCCGAGGCGTGGCCATCCAGGTTGGCGCTGCGCTGGAGGCACGCGACGCCGTCGTACGGACCGTAGAGGTTGCGGTCGGCACGGCGAAGCGCAAGCGGACGATGAACCGGCTCGAGCGCCGCGGTGAGCGCGCTCTGAACTGGAACAAGCGCCGCTAGCCGACCGGGAGTGACCCGGCCCCGAAGCACCGGGGCCGGACATCGCCGGCCGCCCAGCGGTCGGCATGAGAGCCACCGGCAACCGCCTGAGTGATTTGAACATCACTCGGGCCGGTTAGCCGTGGGTTCCCTCAGCCACCAGTCGATCAGTGATCGGGCGATAGAAACTCGCGAAGGAAGAAGCAGCTGGCTGGACTGAGCACAGGTGCTGGAGGACCAATCGGCGTCCGACTGGGATGCCCCCATCACCTCATCTCGCGTGAACCACCGGACATCCTCGAGTTCACCGTCCAAGCACCGCGGGATCCCGCCGCGAGACTGCGCTGAGTAGCCGAGCATCAGCGAGGCGGGAAACGGCCACGGCTGCGAGGCGACGTAGTCGGCGGACATCACCTCGATTCCCGACTCCTCGCGCACCTCCCGGGACACCGCCTCTTCAGGTGTCTCGCCGGGCGCCACGAAGCCAGCCAGCAGCGAGTACCGCCCGGCGGGCCAGATCGCCCGCCGTCCGAGAAGGAGCTGGCCCTCGGCCTCGACCGTCATGATCACGACGGGATCGGTCCGCGGGAAGTGCGACCGCCCGCAGCGGGGACAGTGGCGGACGAGACCGCCCTCGGTCGCCTCGGTGACGGAACCGCAGTTCGCGCAATGGCGGTGATGCCGGTGCCAGTTAGCCAGGGCCACGAGGTAGGCGGCCAGGCCAGACTCGGGCGGCCACAGGGTGAGGGCGGCGTCGCGCAGGGACATGCGGTGGGACTCAGTTGCGTGCCGCTCGCGGTCCCGGGCATCCAGCCAATCCAGATCCACGCCGAACAGCGCTCGCCCTGATTCGAGCCCGAGCAGGAGCGGGGTGTGGCCGGCCGGCTGCGGGACAGCAAACCGGGCCAGCTCCCGCCCATTTGCAGACACCAGCACCGTGTCATCCTGCACGAGGACAGCTCGCGCGTCCGGGTCGCCCAGCAGGCTGGCCACGGCCTCCGGGTCGGTACGCAGCTTTGACGCGCGATCGAGTCGGGCGCCACTCAGCGCCGTCGAGGGGCCCGCTGCCACGGCCTCAGCGATATCCCATCACCAGGCCACTCTAGCCGCGGGCCTTTCTCGGTCGAGAGGCCATCTAGGATCGACCCATGGCCATGATCCGCACCGACGTTCCCCAAGCCGGACTGCTGGCCCGGGCGCCGTCGCCCGCGCTCGTGGTCGGCGGGATCGCCTCGGTCCAGTTCGGATCAGCCCTTGCCGCCACCCTGTTTCACCGGATCGGGCCGGGTGGCGCGGTGCTTCTGCGTCTGCTCGCCGCGACCATCGTGCTGGGGTTGATCTGGCGTCCCCGTGTGCGCGGTGTCGCCCGCCATGATGTGTGGCTGGCCTGCGGGTTCGGTCTGATCCTGGCCGGGATGAATCTCACCTTCTACCACGCGATCCAGCGCATACCGCTTGGCGTGGCCGTGACGATCGAGTTCGTCGGGCCGCTGGGTGTGGCGGTGCTCGGTTCGCGCCGTCCTCTCGACCTGGCCTGGGTGGCGCTGGCCGTGGCCGGGATTGTGGCTTTGATGCACGGTGACGTGCACACGCTCAATCTGCTTGGCGTGGTATTGGCCGTGTCGGCTGGGTGCCTGTGGGGTGCCTACATCCTGGTCAACGCTCGCCTCGGCCAAGCCTTCGCTGACGGCACGGGGCTCAGCCTGGCCATGGCCGTGGGCACCTGCCTGGCCATGCCGGTCGGCGTGGCCGAGGGGGGTGTCCACCTGCTGAGCTGGCACTCGCTGCTGCTCGGAGCCACGGTGGGCATCCTCTCCTCCGCGATTCCGTACTCCTTCGAGCTCGAGGCACTGCGCCGGATCGCCACCCGGGTGTTCGGCGTGCTGATGAGCATCGAGCCGGCGATGGCCGCCCTCGCCGGGTTCGTAGTTCTGGGTCAGGCGCTCAGCGCCCGAGAGGCGATCGGGATCGCGCTGGTGGTCGTCGCCTCGGCCGGGGCCTCCCTGGCCTCGCGCCGCGCCGCCCCGCCGCTCGAAGTGTGACTTCGGCCAGGTTCACACGGGAACCTCGGCGCGGCCGGCTCTGGGCATGGCCACGCCGATCGGGCGGGAAACCTTGGCTCAGATGGCCGGCGTGGCCGGCTCTGGCTCAGTCGACTGAACCCACTTGGAGACGCAGGGAATCTTGGACGTGTCGCACCGGTCGCGATACCGGCCGGCGATCTCGGTCACTTCGGTCAGCAGGTCGCCCTTCAGGGTGATCGGCTGCAGGCCGAGCTCCAGCAGGTGGTCGTTGGCCACGAACAGTTCGTTCTCGGCCGCCTCCTTGCGGGGGTTCTCGACGTAGTCGATCTCTGCCCCGGTCAGGTCGGCGACGAGCTTGGCCAGATCCCGCACGCGATGGGTCTCGGTCATCTGGTTGAACACCTGCACGCGCTCGCCATGCTCGGGCGGATTCTCGACAGCCAGCTGAATGCAGCGCACAGTGTCCTGGATGTGAATGAACGCGCGCGTCTGTCCACCGGTGCCGTGAACGGTGAGCGGGTATCCGACGGCCGCCTGCATGAGGAACCGGTTGAGCACGGTGCCGTAATCGCCGTCGTAGTCAAATCGGTTGATCAGCCGGTCGTCCAGGCGGGTCTCGGCAGTCTGCGTACCCCACACGATGCCCTGGTGCAGGTCGGTGACCCGGGTCCCGTCGTTCTTGTTGTAGAACGCGAACAGGAGCTGATCCTGGGTCTTGGTCATGTGGTAGACGCTGCCCGGGTTGGCCGGGTAGAGGATCTCCTGGCTGATCTGCTCGCCGGTATCCGTGTCGATCTTGATCTCGAGATAACCCTCGGGGATCTTGATGCCGGCGGTGCCGTAGCCATACACCCCCATCGTGCCCAGATGCACGACATGGGGGTCGATCCCCGATTCGACGACGGCGGCCAGCAGGTTGTGCGTGGCGTTGACGTTGTTGAAGACCGTGTAGCGCTTGTGCCACGAGCTCTTCATCGAGTACGGCGCGGCCCGCTGCTCGGCGAAGTGCACGATCGCGTCTGGCTCGTAGTCACGGATCAGGTCCAGCATGACCCGGTAGTTCTCGGCCACGTTGAAGCGGTGGAACGGGATCTCGCGGCCGCTGATCTCGCGCCACGCGGCCAGGCGGGTGCCGATCGGCGTGATCGGGGTAAGCGACTCAGCCTCGAGCTCGTTGTCGGCGTTGCGACGCGCCAGGTTGTCGACGATCGCCACGTCGTGGCCACAAGCGGAAAGATGCAGTGATGTCGGCCATCCACAGAAGCCGTCTCCACCGAGGATCAAGATGCGCACAGATACTCCAGAGTGTCGATTGTGTGAGACTCGGGCTCGCCGCCATGGGGCCCGGTGAGAACTCGTCGAACCAGGTAATGGTACGAGGTTCGGCGGCAGTTGCCTGCATCAGTCGCGGCAGGCGAAATCGCTCTCCCGATGCACGGATCGAGTCGCGCTGGCTGCCATTGTAGTCTGGCCCGCTGGTTAGACACCCTTCGCTTCCCCATGAGCTCTGACGTAATCCTGATCGTTGTCATCGTCACCGCGGTGGCCTTCGACTTCACCAACGGCTTTCACGACACGGCTACGGCCGTGGCCACCGCGATTTCCACGCGCGCGCTGCCGCCACGTGTGGCGGTGCTGGGTGCGGCTCTGCTGAACTTCGCCGGCGCCTTCCTGTCGCTGAAGGTGGCGGCGACGGTCGGCAAGGGCTTCGTGTCCACCGGCGCGGTAAGCGGGACGGTTGTGTTCGCCGGCCTCGTCGGGGCCATCTGCGGGAATCTGATCACCTGGTACTACGGGCTTCCGTCCAGCTCCTCACACGCCCTGATCGGCGGCCTGGTGGGCGCCGTCCTGGCCTCCGCGGGAAGCTCGGCCGTGTCGGCCGGCGGCCTGTTCGGCAAGCTGATACTGCCGGCTGTGATCGCCCCGTTGGTGGCATTCCTGATCGCCGGCACGGGCATTGTGATCATCTATCTGGTGGTGGGACGCATGCGACCGGGTCCGGTCAGCCGGGGCTTTCGGCTCGGTCAGCTGCTGAGCGGTGGCGCGCTGGCGCTCTCCCACGGGACCAACGATGCGCAAAAGACGATGGGTGTGATCACCCTGGCCCTGGTGGCCAACGGAGACATATCGGCCCAGCACTTCCACGTCCCGGTGTGGGTCGTTGTACTGGGGGCCAGCGCCATCGGACTGGGTACCTTCAGCGGCGGGTGGCGGATCATCAGGACGATGGGCTCGCGGATCATCAAGATGGACCCGGCCCAGGGTTTTGCTGCCCAGAGCGCGAGCGCCGGCGTGATCCTTACCGCCTCGGCACTCGGCTACCCGCTGTCGACCACCCATGTGATCTCCGGCGCCGTGATGGGGGCCGGGGCGGCCAAGCGAGTCTCCGCGGTCCGCTGGGGGGTGGCCGGGGACATCGTCCGCGCCTGGCTGCTCACGCTGCCGGCCGCCGCCCTCCTGAGCGCCGCGGTCTATGGACTCGAATCCCTGTTCGGATCGGGAGCGACCGGGGCGCTGGTGATTGCCGTAGTCCTGCTGGCCATCATCGCAGCCGTGTTCGTCAAGCGCCTGCAGGAGCCGGCGCCAGCGCCCAGTGTGTCCTGAGCAGGCAGACCACGAACTGACGGGACCCCCGGGGGGCGGCCGGGTGTTTGAGCTGGTGATGAGGCCTGGGCTGGCCGACTGTGCGCCCTCGGGCCGGATTCGGCTGGACGCGCTGGCCCGGTGGCTCCAGGATGTGGCCTACGCCGATGTCGAGGACGCTGGGCTGGAGGGAGCCGCGGTCTGGGTCGTGCGCCGGACCCGGATGCGGGTCGATCGGTTTCCCCGGTTCGGGGAGCGGTTCACGGTTCTCACGTTCTGCAGCGGCATCGGCCGGATGTGGGCGGAGCGCCGGACGACGATCCTCGGAGCGGGCGAGGACTCGCCTCACGTGGAGGCCGTGTCCCTGTGGGTCCATCTGGATCCGGAGCTGCGGCGGCCCAGCCCGCTGACCGAGGCCGAGCTGGCCACCTATGGCCATCTCGGGCATGACCGGCGCATATCTGCCCGGTTGCGTCACCCACTACCGGGGGACGCCGAGCGGCAGTGGGAGTGGCAATTCCGGGCCACCGACTGCGATCTGGCTGACCACGTCAACAACTCGGCCTACTGGCAGCCTCTGGAGGAGGAACTGCTGGCCGGGCCCGACCCGCAGTCGATCGACGTGGAGATCGAGTTCCGCACCCCCGCGCAGCCCGGTCAGAAGCGGATCCTGGCTCAGGGCGAGCGGCGCTGGATCACTGCGCCCGACGGCGAGCCGCACGCGTCCCTGCGCGTACTCAGCCGGGACTGATCAAAGCCAGTGCAGGAGTGACGGGGCGCTCCGGCGGGTAGGCATCCGGACAGCGACGAGCCGCGTCTGAAAAACCTGAGGCGGCAGAGGAGGATGGGCGATGGCAACCCCGATCGAGGAGCCCGATGAGCTCTCCGGCCGCGACGTCTATAACCATGTCGGCGAGCAGCTCGGAACCGTCGAGCACCTCTACGGGCCCGGGGGTGATGGCCCGCCCAGCTGGGTCGGCGTAAAGGTGAAGACGGGAATGTTCGGGGGCCGGCTGGTCATGATTCCGCTCGCTCGGCTCAAGGAGGAGGACGGCCAGGCGCGGGTCCCGTATGACACTCAGCACCTGCTCGACGCCCCCGAGGTGGACCCCGAGGCCGGGTTCTCGGAGGAGGACGCTGCCGCCCTCAGCGACTACTTCGCCGTGGGCCGCGGCGACCAGCCGAGCGAGGACAATCCTGGCTCCTACGCATCGCAGATGCCCGACG
>DASZNA010000131.1:0-27828 GCA_035551655.1 Solirubrobacteraceae bacterium | reverse complement strand
CCCGGATGTTGTTGCCCTTGACCATGTCCACCAGGTTGTCCATCCACGGCGTCCCGATCTGCCAGCTGTTCTTAGGGGGGTTGGTCTTGCCCTGGGGATCCCAGTAGACGTGATCGGCTGACTTGCCGCCCACGCGGAGGATCATCGGGGCGCCGTTCTCGGATCGGAACAGCGACACGGCCTGCTTGAACACGGGGCCCATGTTCTGGTACGTCGCCACCGAGTTGTATTCCATGGACAGCCCGAAGAACTGTCTCGGGATCGAGCGACCGCCGCCGGTCAACCGGAAGGAGACATTGGCGGCGTTAGCCGTCGCGGCGCCAGCCAGCACACATGTACCGCAGGCGATCAGGGCAAGGACCCACCGCCGCGCACCCCAGGAGCGAGACATCACGGTGAGGATAACCCGCAGGTAACCGAAGAGTTCCGCTGTAGGCTGGCCTGATGTCAGATCCGTTGCTTTCCTCGGCTCTGGAGCTGGCTTCGCTCGTGCGGATCGCCGAGCTGAGCGCCGTGGAGCTCGTGGAGGCCAGCCTCCGGCGGATCGACGAGCTCGAGCCGCAGATCAATGCGTTCACCCACCTGGCCGGTGATGAGGCCCTGGCCGAGGCCGCCCGCATCGGCCCGGGGGACCCCCGGCCGTTTGCCGGCGTGCCGATCGCGATCAAGGATAACCGGCCGGTCCAGGGCATGCCGCTGACCATGTGCAGCGATCTGTGGGGCGATTTCCGGCCCGACCACGACGCGTTCGCGGTGCGCCGGTTGCGGGAGGCCGGCTTCGTGCTCGTGGGCAAGACAGCGCTGCCCGAGAACGGGATCCTGCCCACCACGGAGTCCCGGCGCTTTGGCCCAACCCGCAACCCCTGGGACCTGAATCGCACGCCCGGTGGCTCGAGCGGCGGCTCCGGCGCCGCGGTGGCGGCCGGCATGCTGCCCATCGCCCACGGCAACGACGGTGGCGGCTCGACTCGAATTCCCGCCGCCTGCTGCGGCCTGGTCGGCCTCAAGCCGGCGCGCGGCCGCGTCTCGGTGGGGCCGGACGGCGGCCAGAGCTTCCTGGTCGGCGACGGCGTGCTCACCCGCACGGTGGCCGACACGGCGGCGGTCATGGACGTCTTGGCCGGCTATGAGCCCGGAGACGCCACCTGGGCCGCTCCTCCGGCCAGCGGTTTCGCCGCCGCCGCCCGCTTGCCGGCTGGGCGGCTGCGGATCGGCGTCGCTCTGAGCCCGGCCCTCGATGCGGTGGAGCTGGATCCAGTCTGCTTGTCCGCGGCCCAGAACGCCGCCGCTCTGCTCGAGTCCCTCGGGCACGATGTGGAGCCGGTCGACCCACCGTGGACCGGACGCGACCTGCTGCCGGACTTCACCCGGGGATTCGGGCCCGGGATCGGGCTGACCGTGGCCATCGGCGCCAAGCTGGCCGGCCGCGAGCCGGCCGAGACAGACGTGGAGCCGCTGACCTGGCTGATGTATGAGCACGCGCGCGGCCAGGACACCCTCACCTATCTGACTGCTCAAGGTCGGCTCGAGCAGGTGGCCCGGGAGATCGTCGCGGCCCTTCAGCCCTACGACATCGTGGTCACCCCAGCCCTGGCCCGCCGGCCGCTGCTGATCGGAGAGGTGCACGGCCGGGGGCCCGACCCGTGGGATCACTACCAGCGCTCCGGCGCCTTCACCCCCTACACGGCGATCGTCAACGTGACCGGCCAGCCCGCGATCAGCCTGCCGCTCTACCACGGGGACGACGGTCTCCCCACCGGAGTGCAGCTCATCGGCCGCCCGGCCCGCGAGGACATGCTCCTGGCGGTGGCCTCCCAGATCGAGGAGGCGCTTCCCTGGGCCGACCGCCGGCCGGAGCTCTAGCCGGCCGCGCTAGCTAACTCCCAGCACCGCTCGCATGCGCTTGGGTTCGACCCCGAGCCACTGCGCGTCGGCCGTCCCATGCTCGGCCACCATCGGGATCTCCAGTAGCTCCACCTCATCCCAGGTGGCAAAGGCGGTCGGTCCGGTCAGGAGCTCCAGGGTTTTGAGCGACCGCCGTACGACTCGGAGCGGAACGGAGACCACCGGGCGCCGGCGATGCTGAGCCTGCAGCACCAGTTCCACCAGCTCGCGCTGGCTCAGCGTCTCGGGGCCGGCGAGCTCCAACCGCCTTCCCACCGACCCGTCCGCGCGCCGGCCTCCGGGGAGGGTGGCCATCACGCAGTCGGCCACGTCTTCGGCCCAGATCGGCTGAAACGGGGTGCGTCCGGATCCCGGGATGGCCATCGCCGGCAGCAGGGACATCCGCCCGAGCAGCCGGAGATATGGATCGCCGGGGGCGTAGATGACCGAGGGGGCGAACACGGTGGCGGCCAGCCCGGACTCCATCACCGCCCGTTCGGCCACCGCCTTGGCTCGCATCAGGCGCGCCCGGCTCCGCGTCGAGGCCGACAGGGTGGAGAAGAACAGGAACCGGGTGACTCCGGCCCGCTCGGCGGCCTGCACCAGCCGCCACGTGGCCACTCCGGCCAGCTCCTCGATCGAACCACCCGGCTGATCGCGGATCACCGAAGCCAGGTGAACCACGGTGTCGACGCCGCGCAGCGCGTGGCGAAACGACAGGTGATCTTCGAGGTTGCCCAGGGCGATCTGGACCCGCACACGCTGGGGACCCAGTCGGCGCGGATCCCGGACCAGACACCGCACGGGGATGCCGGCATCGGTCAGGCGGCGGAGCAGGGGTGCACCGACCGTGCCGGTGGCGCCGGTGAGCAGCAGCACAGATCTCGGATGGTAGTTCTTACGTAGAATGCCCTGCTCGTTCCCCCACTCGAAACAGGAAGACTGAACAAGAATGGCCTACGTGATCGCCGAGCCCTGCATCGGCACGAAGGACAACTCGTGCGTGGAGGTTTGCCCGGTCGACTGCATCCACCCGACTCCGGACGAGCCCGACTACGAAAAGGTCGAGATGCTCTACATCGATCCGGAGGAGTGCATCGACTGCGATGCCTGCGTGGAGGCCTGCCCGGTCGATGCCTGCTTCGCCGAGGACCAGCTCCCCGACGAATGGCAGAAGTTCGCGCAGATCAACGCGGACTACTACAAGAAGAGCTAGCTACTTCTTGAGGGCACGCTCGTGGCGGCGGTGACCCTCGAGCCGTGGGGCAGCGATGACCTGCCCCTGCTGGAGCGCTTGATGGGCGATCCGCACATGACCGAGCATCTCGGTGGCCCGGAGAGCCCGGACAAGCTCCGCGAGCGCCAAGCCCGCTACGAGCGCCTCGAGGGCGGCGATCGGATGTTCCGGATCGTCGACACCGCCAGCGGTACCGACGTCGGTTCGGTCGGGTTCTGGACCAGCGGGGAACCGGGCGAGCAGATCTACGAGGTTGGCTGGATGGTCCTGCCTGAGTTCCAGGGCCGCGGCATCGCGGCAGCGGCCACGGCACAGGCGATCGAGCTGGCCAGAACCGACGACAAGCACCGCTTCATGCATGCTTTCCCGAACGTCGAGAACGGGCCGTCGAACGCGATCTGCCGCAAGCTTGGCTTTGAGTTGCTGGGGCCGTGCGAGTTCGAGTTCCCCAAGGGGCACCTCATGACTTGCCACGACTGGCGCCTCGACCTGCGCGCCTAGCTGGTTCTCAGAAGCTGGCTAGGCCATCGGGAGCGACATGCCCACCGGCTTGGCGGATTCGTTCCCGCCCACCACCCCGGCAGCTTCCGCGACCATCGGCAGGTCGATGCCGCCCAGGGCGATCAACCCTCGAGCGGCCCGTCGCACGGCCTGAGCTGCCGGGTCATCCGGGTCGCTGAACACCACCGGCAGCCCCGAGTCCGACTGCTCACGCAAGGTCATCGTGAGCGGCACCTTCCCCAGCAGCGGAACCTCGAGCTCCTCGGCCAGCAGCTGACCGCCGCCCTCGCCGAATATCGGGAAGCGCTCGCCGGACGGCGTGACGAAGCCGGCCATGTTCTCGATCACCCCGGCCACCTCGAGGTTCAGCTTGGTGGCCATCTCGGCCGAGCGGCGCGCCACCTTCTGGGCCACGGCCTGCGGGGTGGTGACGATCACGAACTTGGCGTGGGGAAGCAGCTGGGCCAGAGTCATGGAAACGTCGCCGGTGCCGGGGGGGAGATCGATCAGCAGGTAGTCCAGCTGACCCCAGTCGACGTCCTCCAGGAACTGCTGGAGGGCCTTGTGGAGCATGGGTCCCCGCCACACCACGGCGGCGTCCTGCTCGACGAAGAAGCCGATCGACATCACCTTGATGCCGTCGTGAGCACTGAGCGGGATCAGCTTGCGCTCCGCGCTGACCTTGGGCCGCTCGGCGCCCAGCCCGAGCATCCGGGGCTGCGAATAGCCCCACACATCGGCGTCCAGGACACCGACCGACTTGCCCTCGGCGGCCAGCGCAGCGGCCAGGTTGGCCGTGACGCTTGACTTGCCCACCCCGCCCTTGCCGGATCCGATGCAGATCACGTTGCTCACCTGAGCCAGCGCGCCCTCCGGCAGCGTGCCGCGCCCGAGCTTGCGGCCTAGATTCTGCTTCTCCTGGTCAGATAGGACGTCGAAGCTGATGTTGACTGCAGTCACGCCGTCCAGGGCACGCACCGCATCGGTCACGCCGGTCTGGAAGTGGCTGCGGATCGGGCAACCCGGGGTGGTCAGGGAGACCATCACGTCCACCACGCCGTTGGCGTGGACCTCGATCGACCTCACCATCCCCAGCTCGACGATGTCCTTGCGGAGCTCGGGATCGATTACGGAACGAAGGGCGTCTTGGACTTGGTCTTGGGTAGGCATACCTCCATTCTTGCAGACGCGATTTGGGGTACCTTTCGGGCCTCATGTCCGTGCAGAGCCCAGTGGGGGCAGCCGTGGAGGTGACCCCGGTCCGCGGACGAGGGGACCTGAAGGCGTTTGTGGAGCTGCCCTTCCGGCTCCACAAGGGCACCCCATGGATCCCTCCGCTCAAGCTCGAGCGCTACGCGTACCTGAGCCCCAAGCTCAATCCGTTCTTCAAGCACGGTGAGGCGGAGCTGTTCCTGGCTCGCCGGGACGGCCGGGTGGTGGGACGAATCAGCGCCCAGATCGACCGAGCCTTCAACGAGTACCACTCACATCGCTGGGGGCTGTTCGGGTTCCTGGAGTTCGAGGACGACCAGGAGATCCTCGATGCCCTGCTGTCCGCCGCCGAGACCTGGCTGCGGGAGCGGGACAGGGATCGGATGGTGGGGCCCTCGGATTTCGTCATGAACGAGGAATGCGGAGTCCTGATTGAGGGCTACGAGCACGAGCCGATGATCCGCCAGCCCTGGCACCCGCCCTACTACCGGCAGCGCGTCGAAGCGGCCGGCCTGGAGAAGGCCATGGACGTGTTCCATTGGCACCTGGACGTCATGAACCGGAACACCACGTTGAATCCGATCCTGGAGAAGCTCGCGGTGCGTTGCCGAGAGAAGTACGGCATCACCATCCGCAAGATGTCCTGGCTACATCTCCGCCGAGAGCTGGATGAGTTCGCCAAGGTCTACAACGCCGCCTGGTCGAAGAACTGGGGTTTCGTGCCCTTCTCCAAGGAGGACCTGGACGACCTGGGCATCACCTACCGGCTGATCTACGACAAGCATTGGTTCATGGTCGCCGAGCAAGATGGCGAGACCGTGGCCATGGCGATCACGATTCCCGACATCAACCAGGTCTACAAGAAGATGCAGGGACGCCTGCTGCCCCTGGGCTGGTGGTTCTACCTGAACCGCAAGAAGTACATGGACCGCGCCCGGATCGGCTTCCTCGGGGTCCTGCCCGAGTACCAGCACACCGGCGTGGCGGCGGCGCTGTACATCGAGCACTTCGATATGGCTGCGATCACGCCGGTCAACACCGGCGAGGCCGGCTGGATTCTCGAGACCAACTCCTCGATGAACCGTGGTCTGGAGGCGATGGGTGGCCGGATCACCAAGCGCTGCCGGATCTACGAGCGGCGCTTCGAGCCCGACGCCGAGCCAGCCGCTCCCCCGGAACTGCGCGAGCAACCCGCCACCCCTTAAGGACCGACGGGGCGCCACTTGCGTGACGCCCCGGCGGTTGAGGGAGGAGAGGTACTTCGCTCGCCGGCGAGGATATGAGGCCGGCGAACCTCTCCCGCCGAGCGCTCTCCTCGAGGTGCCGGCGGGGTAAGTCGGTTCCGATGCGGCTAGGCGACGAGCCCCCGCGCATCGGTGGCCAGCTTCTCAACCCGGGTTGACACCAGGCTGGATTGGCGCTCGAAATCACGGCGGACCTGACGGACCTCACGCTCCAGGCGGCGCCGGTTCTGCTTGACCGTGCGCTCGACGCGACCCCGGCGCTGGCGCAGTTCACGCTCGAACCGCGTGCGCTGGCGGCGGACCTGGCGCTCGAACCGGTTGCGGGCGGTCGTGCCACGGCGCTCGAAGCGCTTGAGCTCGCGCTCGACACCGGTGCGGGTGCTGTACTTGCCGGCCAGATCCTTGACCGTGCTGACGACTTCGCCGCTCACGATCAGGCTGGCGCCCACCGGCACGAGCACTGCCCGCTCGGCCAGGTCGGTGACCTGGGCGACGGTCGTGCGGGGCTGGGTGGACGTCGTGGCCGTGGCCCGCCGCGTGGTACCGGCGCTGCGCCGGTTGCCGGCGCTCCGGCGGGTGGTGTTGCTCCGCTCGCCGGCGCTCCGGCGAGCACTCGAGGTGGTCTTGCGGGCCGTACCGGCCGCGCTGGACGTCGCCTTGCGGGCGCTCGAGGTGGTCTTGCGGGCCGCGCTGGACGTGCTCTTGCGGGCCCGGGTGGGCGCGCTGGAGGTGGTCTTGCGGCCCTGGGTCTTGCGAGCCTGGCTGGTGCCGGTGCCGCTGGTGGCGGTCTGGCCCGTCGTGGTGTTGTTCGTTGTAGCCATAGGTGATTACTCCACTCCCGTAGGAATTCAAGTTAGCAGTTCGGCGCGGTGTCCCTGCCGGGGTTCCGCAGCACCGAACACATGTTTGTAAACCGGCGGGCCAGCCGGGTTACACCAGTGTCGCTTTCCTGTGAAGAAGCTGGTTGCTAAGCGGCCGCGCGCGCGGCCGCGGTCCGTTCCAGCCAGCCGCCCGGATCCTCTATCTCCGCCAGCGAGGGCAGCGCCTCGGGAGCCGAGAACACGTACTTGAGGGCCGGTTCGCCGCCCGCCTGAACGACGGCGTCGCAGAATTGCTTACCCAGCTCGTATTGGCGCAGCTTGAGCTCGAGCCCGAGCAGGCGCCCGACCAGACGGGACAGCGTCGACTGGGTGCGCCGCCGGGCGTTCAGGGCTCGGCGCAGGCGGGGCAGTGAGGGGATCAGGTCGGGCGCCACGGCATCCATCACGTGCTCGGCGTGGCCTTCGATGACCGCCATCACGGCCTGCACACGATCGATCGTCTCCCGCTCTGACTGGTTCATCACCAGACCGAAGAGGTCTCCGCTGCGCAGGGCTCCGCCCATCCGCCGCAGCTCCTGGAGGCTCGGCAGGCTGCGCTTGCGGCTGGTATCGAGACGGAGCTCGGCGCTCTGCAGCAGCTCGCGCACCAGCCCGGCCAGGTGCCCGTGGAGCCAGGGCACTCCGCCGAACTGAACGGCATGGGTCACCTCATGCAGGGCGACCCAGGTCATGAACTCCCGCTCGTCGGCCTCGAAATTGGACATCGCCTGTCCGAGGTTCGGAAGCACGAACAGCAGACGCGGCGGCTGGTCATCTGCGGCCTCGTCCAGCAGGACCAGCTCGTACTGCCCGAGCACGCGCTGCCCCAGGTAACCCACGACGAGACCGATCTCCAGGCTGAGCATGGCGCCCGCCGCCAGCTGCACCGCCGGTCCCGCGCGGCCCAGGCCCTTGCCCGCCCGGGCCATCACGGGGTCAAGCAGCATCCGGGTCGAACGGATGTTGCTGGCCACCCACTCGCGGCGGCTCACGCCCTCCGGGGGCGGCAGCGGGTTGACCGGCTCAAGTCCCGTGTACTGCACCACCCGGCGCTCGGACTCGGCCTTCAGCTCGAGCAGATCCACCTCCGGGTCTCGGGCGTCACCAGTGCCCGCCACGTAGGCGGCCACCCGCTCGGCGATTATCCAGTCGATCATTGGAGATCCGGTACCCGCTCGAGCTCCCGCAGCGTCTCCGGGCTGCGGGCGGCCACCACCGGCGAGCGCGGTTCGGCGTCCAATGGCGCCGAGAGGGGAGCGGAGCACCGGGGGAAGCTGACCGCTCCGCCGGCCTCCCGCACGATCAGCTGCCCGGCCGCGGCATCAACGGCCCGGCAGTTGTGCAATGACACGAGGCCGTCCAGCCGGCTGGCCGCCACCTGGCAAAGGGCGGGAGCAATTGCGCCTAGCGCGCGCAGGCGGTAGGCCACCGCTCCCAGCTCGTCGATCGAGGCCTTCACCCAGCGCGGATCGGCCGACTCGATGCCGAGCACCTCCAGTCGCCCGTCCCGCCCCCGGCGCTCCTGCAGCTCGGGGTCGAGCCGCTCGCCGTTCAGCCAGGCGCCCTCACCGCGGCGGGCCGACCACTCCTCCTGCGGGCCGAAGTCGAACACGAAGCCAAACTCCACGTCGGCCATCGTGTTGCCACTGGCCACTGCCACCGACACGGCGTGATGGGGGAGGCCGCGCTTGGCGTTCAGAGACCCGTCGATCGGATCGATCACGACCCGCACGGCCGGGTCTCCGAAGTCGATCTCGCCCCGCTCCTCGGAGATGGCGCTGAACCGGTGACCCTCCGCGTGCAGCCGCTCGAGCTCCTCCAGGACGATCGACTCCGCGGTCTCGTCGATCACCAGCGTGCGGTCTCCGCCGCTTCCCCGGGAGCCAGTTTCTTGGGCCCGTTCAGCGATTCCACTGGTGGCCGCCAGCATCTCGGTCAGGCGGCGGCTGGCCCGGCGGCAGGCGCCCAGCCAATCGGCCTCGATCGCGGAGGAAACGGTGTCCATCCCACACCTATGCTGTCAGACGTGATCGGAGCCGACGCAGCCGCCATCGCCGACTGGAAGGGGCTGGTCGATCACGCCGGCACCCCGCTGATCCTGCGCGGCCCAGCCGGCAGTGGCAAGACCGAGTTCCTGATCGCCCGCTTCCGCTGGCTGGTTGAGCAGGGGGTGATCCCGGATCGGATCGTATGGCTGGCTCCCACCGAGGCCCGGGCCGACGCCGCCCGCATCCGCCTGGAGGCGGACCTGCGCGAGGGGTACAGCGAGCTGGTCGTGGGGACGCCGGCGCAGCTGGCCGCCCTGATCTTGCGGCGGGCGGGCACCCGCCCGGAGCTCCTGGACGCCACGCTCAGCCCCGGTGACCGTCTGGCCATGCTGGCCGAGCGAATCGACGAGCTGCCGCTTGCCCACCACGACTTCGGCGGCAACGTAGGCGCCCTGCTCGGCCGATTCATCCGGCGCATCGACCGGCTCAAGGCGGAACTGATCGAGGTGGAGGCGTTCGCCGACTGGGCTGCCGCCACGGAGGACCCGGCCGAGCGTGAGTTCGCCGAGGTGTTCCGTGCCCACCAGCAGATGCTGACCGACAGCGGCGCCTGTGACGAAGGCGACCTGGTGCGTCTGGCCCTGCGCCTGATCTCCGAGCGTCCAGCCAGCCGGCAGCCCTTCGAGCACGTGCTGGTCGACGATGCCCAGGAGCTCGATCTGGCGCCGGCCCGCCTGGCCGCCGGGCTCGGGGGCACGAACCTGACCGTGGTCGGCGACCCGCTGGCTGCGCTGCGCCGGTTCCGGGGTGCCGGAGCCACCCGGTTGGACGGGTTTCGGCGATCCGACAGCCGGGTGGTCCAGCTGGTTGGATCACACCGCTGTCCGCCGAGGATCATGGAGGCGGCCTGGGCGCTCGGGCTGGACAGCCCGGGAGCCCGAGAGGATCCACCGCCCGCGCCGGAGGGGGATCCTGGCCGAGTCGAGTTCTGGCGTTGCGCCAACGAGCGGGCCCAGGCGCAGGCCGTGGCGGCGGAAATCGAGCGCCTGATCACCCGAGACGGCCTGGCGGCGGGGCGCGTGGCCGTCCTCGTCCCGGAGATCGTCCTGGAGGGGCAGGCCGTCTCGGTGGCCCTCGAAGAACGGGCGGTTCCCCATCGCCTGGTCGGCGAGGCGGCGTTCTTCCAACGCGCCGAGATCCGCGACCTGCTGGCCTGGCTGCGCCTGCTCGCCGATCCGGGCGATGCTCCCGCTGTGGTCCGGGCGCTGGCTCGCCCGCCGATCGGGCTGCGGTCGATCGACATCGCCCGCTGCACCCAGATCGCCCGCCGGCGTAAGCTCGACATGGTGGCCGCCCTGGCCGCGGCCACCGAGTCCCCGCAGGTGCCGCCCGAGGCCCGCGAGCGGATCCGGGTGTTCCTCAAGCTGTATCGAGCCGGCGCGGGCCAGGTGGACACGGTTCGCCCTGACCTGTACGTCCATCGCCTAATCGAGCGCATCGGCCTGCGCCGCCAGCAGCTGTTCGCCGCCCAGGCCGACGTGGTGGAGCGGCTCCGGGCCCTGGCTCGGTTCGGTGAGCTGGCGGCCGCCTTCGTGGCCCGAGCCCCTCAGGCCACCCCGCGAGAGTTCGCCCGGTCGATCGCGGCCGTGGCCGATTTCGGTCTGCGCGAGCACGAGGAGCCCGACCTGGCCGACCCCAGCCATGTCCAGGTACTCGGCCTCGACGCGTCGGGGGGCCTCCAGGTGGACCACGTGTTCGTGCTCGGCCTGCGCGCCGGTCTGTCCACTCAGGCCGAGGAGGCGATCCCCGACGCGCTGCTCGAGGAACCCCTGCCTCCGGATGAGGAGTCCACCCGGGCGGCCGTCCTGCGCCAGCGGCTGTACGGCGCGGTCAGCCGGGCGCGACGGCGAGCGGTGCTCAGCTATCCCTCGGCCGCGGACCGGGGCCCGGCGATCTCGCCGGCCGAACCGGTGGAGGCGGCTCGGCGCACTCTGGGCGCAGTGTGGGAGGACCGCGACGAGGAGCTGTTCGGTCCGGCCGAGACGCTCCAGTCCACCTACCGCCTGCTGCGCGACGAGCTCCTGGAGGGGACGATGCGGGCCGGCGCTCGACTGGGGGAGCTGCGCTTCGACACCGATCTGGACGTCTCCCACGCGGTCGTCCGGTATCTGGAACTGCTGAAGCTGGCCGCCCTGCTCTCCCGGCCCGAGGGACAGGGGGTGGGTGAAGCGCTGCGCGACGTCAACGCCCGCATCAGCCAGGCCGTGACGGCCGAGCAGCGCGAGATCTTCACCTCCTCGCCACTGGACGACTACCTACTCGATGCCGAGCGCGACGTCCGCCGCCGGTCTCAGGTGATGGCTGCCCGCGACGAGCCCTCGCTGGAGCGCTTCCTGCCCCTGCGCGGCGATGGCGTGGTCCTGTCGGCCTCGGACATCGACACCTACCGGATCTGCCCGCTGCGTTACAAGTTCGCCCGCGTATTTCGCATCCCTCAGGAGCCCACACTGCACCAGCGCTTCGGGATCGTCATCCACCAGGTGCTGGAGCGCTATCACGCCGCCGCCGATCCGGGTGCTCCGCTTGCGCCGCTGGCCGAGCTGCTCGGTCTGCTCGAGACGGCCTGGCGGCGCAGCGGGTTCGGAGACTCCGAGGAGGAGCGTCAGCTGCGTGGCAAGGCGGCGGCGGCCCTGGCCCGCTACCACGAGCGCGCCGGTTCCGAGGAGTCCCAGCCGGTGTGGTTCGAGCGCTCTTTCACCTTCCGGCTCGGCCCGAACCTGCTCCGGGGCCGCGTCGACCGCGTCGATCGGCTGCCCAGCGGTGAGTACGAGCTGATCGACTACAAGACCGGCCGGCCCAAGACAGCCGAGCAGCTAGCCGAGGACGTGCAACTCTCGCTGTACGCCATCGGTGCTCGCGAGGCCTGGAGCCTCGAGGCCTCCCGCGGGGCCTACTACTACCTGCTGGACGATCAGAAGGTGGCCATCCCCGGGGACGAGGAGCGGGCGGAATGGATCCGTTCGGTGGCCGCTGAGGTGGCCGCTGGAATCAAGGCCCAGGAGTTCGAGCCGACCCCGTCGATCCAGGCCTGCTCGATGTGCGACTACCGGCTGGTCTGTCCGGCCGCAGAGCGCTGAAGACCGCGGTTGTCCGGCTAGCTGGGCGGGGACGCCGGCGGTTCGCCGCCGCGCTGGCGCAGGAACCGCTGCAGGTCGCGGGCGATCGATTCACCCGACGGCAACTCGGTGACCTCGGTCTCCTCGTCGATCACCGCCTGCTCGAGGCGCTCGACGAAGGCCTGGACGTCAGGATCGCTCTGCACGGCGGCGTTGACCTGGCGCTCGTAGTCGGCCGACGCGGTCTCCAGCTCCATGGCGTCCACGGCCACGCCGACCAGACCCTCCAGCTTGCGCACCAGCGCCAGAGCCGCCTTGGGGTTGGGCGTAGCCGCGATGTAATGCGGTACGGCCGCCCACAGGCTGGCCGATGGCAGCCCGGCTGCCTGGCAGGCGCCGTGCAGCACTCCGACGATCCCCGTGGGGCCCTCGTAGGTCGACTGGGTCAGGCCCAGGCGGTGGACGAGCACCGGATCGGAGGCCAGGCCGGTGACCGAGATCGGACGGGTGTGGGGCACGTCGGCCAGTAGGGCTCCCATGGTGACCACCAGCTGCGCTCCGAGCACCTCGGCCAGTTCCACGATCAGCGACGTGAAGTGCCGCCAGCGGAACGACGGTTCGCTTCCGCCCAGCAGGATCAGGTCCCGAGGAGCCCGTGGGATGCGAGCTTCGTAGAGCTCCACGGCCGGCCACTCGATCGACCGGGTCTGACCGTCCTCCATGGTGATCCGAGGCCGCGTGGCCTGGAAGTCGTAGAACTCCTCGGGGTCGATCGTGGCGAACCGCTGAGCACCCAGGGCCTCGCCCACGAAGGTGAGGGCGGAGGAGGCCGCGTCGGCCGCGTCATTCCATCCCCGGAAGGCACAGATCAGCGCCGGAGCGCGCAGTCCGTCCGGGCGATAGCTCCACTCGAGAGGGTTCAATCCGGTGCCCCTGGATACGGTGACCGCATCCGGTTCACCGTACATGATGGGCTTCCCATGACTGACCAGACGATCGCCACGCTGCGCGCCGGAGACGAGGTCCGCGGCGTGTTCGCCTGCGTGCGCAAGGATCGCTTGAGCACGCGGTCAGGCTCGCCGTATCTGGCCCTCGAGTTGCGTGACCGGACGGGCAGCGTTCCCGCCCGCGCGTTTCGGGACGCCGACCGGTTGGCGGGAGGCTTCGAGCGCGGCGACCTGGTCCGGGTGGTGGGTCAGGTGGAGCGCTTCCGGGATGAGCTGGTGGTGGAGGTGAGCGAGGTCGGCCGGGAGGAGACGGCTGATCCGGCCGACTTCCTACCCACCGTCCGGCGAGACCTCGAGGAGCTCGACGGATTCCTCGAGCATCTGGCCGGCGAGGTGTACGACCCGGCCTACCGGCGCCTGCTCGACGGGTTGCTGGCCGATCGGGAACTGCGCGAGGAGCTTCGGCGGGCGCCCTGCACGCGCGGCGGCCACCACGCCTACCTGGGTGGGCTGCTTGAGCACACCGTGGCGGTGACCACGCTGGCCCGGGAGCTGTGCGATCTGCACCGCCGGCTGAACAGCGACCTCCTGCTCAGCGCTGCCATCACCCACGACCTCGGCCGGTTGCGGGAGTTCCGGCTGGGAGCAGACATCGAGCTGACCGAGGAGGGACGCCTGCTCGGTCACATCACCCTGGGAATTCAGATGCTGGGCGATCGGATGTCGCGCGCCGGGCTCGACGAGGATCGCCGGCTGGCTCTCAGTCACTGCGTCCTGACCCATCACGGCGCCGCCAATGCGCCGGGAGGCCGGTTTGGGTCTCCCGAGGCGGTGGCGCTCTATCGAGTCAATGCCGTGGACGCCGCCGTGGCCGATGCGTGGATGTGAGCCGCCGGTTCGGGGTTCGCGCCGCGGGCGGCCCAGCATGAGCCCCTCGGATGTGTGGGTGGATATTCCCCTATAGGGGCATTGCATCCACAGCTGATTACGATCCCGCCGCCCGATGACCTCATCCAGCCCTCTGAGCCCCGAACCGACCCGCCGACTGGCGATCGTCACCTGCATGGACTGCCGGATCGATCTCCACGCCGCGCTGGGACTCGAGCTGGGGCAGGCGCACGTGCTGCGCAACGCCGGGGGGACGGTCACCGATGACGTGATCCGCTCGCTGGCCATCTCGCAGCGCAAGCTGGGCACGCGCGAGGTGCTGGTCATCCACCACACGGGCTGCGGGATGCAGGGGATCAACGAGGATGGCTTCCGGGCTGAGCTGCAGGCGGACGCGGGCGTGGCCCCCCCGTGGTCCCTCGAGGGGTTCGACGACCTCGAGGAGGATGTGCGCCAGTCGGTCCGCCGAGTTCGCCAGTCGCCCTTCCTGCCCCACCGAGGCCAGGTGCGTGGCTACATCCTCGACGTGAACACCCAGGGCCTGCGCGAGGTCGACCTGTCCGAGGACGCCGACGAATAGCGCGGTGCCCCGCCCGGCCGTCAGCCGGCGCCCTCGAGGATCCATCGCACCGCCGCCTGGCGAAAATCGAAGATGCGCCGCAGGTCGCGCTTGACCAAGAGTGGGTGGGCCACGTCGCCCAGCCGCGAGAGGGGCAAGGCGTAGAGCACCTCGTCGCGCACCAGCGTGCCTTCGGGTCGGACCTCGAACTCGTGCAGATGCGACCACAGCGCGTACGGCCCGCGCACCTGCAGATCGAGGAACCGGACGCCCGGCTCCCAGACCTCGATCAGCGTGCGCCAGCGGATCGGTAGCCCGTGCAGGCGCAGGCGGTAATCGATCAGCGTCCCCCGGCGCATTGACGTGTCCGCCGGACCAAGCAGGCGGAACGACAGCCAGTCCGGGGTAAGGGCCTCCAGATTGGCCGCCCGGGAGAAGAACTCGAAGACCGCCGGCAGCTCCGCCCGGACGAGCTGCTCGCGCCTAAGCGTGTGTATGCGCATCGACCGTCTGTACGCGTTCGGCCGCCGCCAGGATCAGCTCGGCCAGACGAGCTGGGTGCTCGGCCGGCAGCACGTGGTGGCCACCCGGGATCTCCACCAGTTCCGCGTGGGCAATCTGGTCGCTGAGCTGACGGCTGGCCTCCCGCGGGACGACGGTGTCCGCGGTGCCGACCACGACGCTGGTCGGTGCGGTGATCTCGCCTAGCCGCTTCTCCAGCTGGGGGAGCTCATCCAGCAGCGCCCGCTGCTCCACCACGAAGGCCGTCCAGGCGTCCGGCCTGCGCAGGCGCCGGCTGGCCGCGCGCAGGTAGTCATCGGGCAGCGCGAAGGTCCTCTCCAGTCGCCGGCGAAACCGGCCCGACGCCAGGGCCAGCCCGGCACCCGCCAGCACTCCGGCGCTGGCCGCATAGCCGACCATGGGCAGCGCCAGCAGCCGGTCCACCGGTTGCAGGGAAGCCATGTTGGCCGCCGGTGAGACGAGCACGAGAGCGGCCACCCGGTCAGGGTGCTCGACGGCCATCCAGGCGGCCACGGCACCTCCGAAGCTCAGGCCGACCACGACCGCTCGAGCCACCCCCGCCTCGTCCAGGGCCCTCACCGCCGCGGCGGAGGAGTGCGCCAGTCCGCCCGGCGCCGATCGCCCGTCCCAGCCTGGCCGGTCGATGGCGATCGTCTCCGCGCAATCCCCGATCGAGGCCTCCACCAGCGTCCAGTCGCGGGCGCTCCCGGGTTGCCCGTGCAGCAGCAACACCGGCGGCCGAGCCCCGGTCCTTTGCTCCATCTCGGAAGCGCTCACGGCCGCCCCTCCGTGCGGGCTCGCCGCGTCACGACGCGCCATACTAGTGTCCCGATGCAGAAATTCGCGGGCATTCGAAGGCGCCCCGGCATCGGGACATTGATCCGGTGACGTCGGCCCTCCACTCCGAGGCGCTAGCGCCGCTGCGGGAAGATCCGAAGGCCTCGGCCGTGCTGCTGGACATCGACGGCACGCTGTCTCCGATCGTGCAGAACGCGTCCGACGCCCGGGTGCCGGAGGCGACCCGGCAGGTGCTGATCGCCGTGGCTCGGCGCTACGGACTGGTCGCCTGCGTCAGCGGGCGCCGGGCGGCTGACGCCCGGGCGATGGTGTCGATCGGCAGCATCACGTACATCGGCTCCCACGGGGCGGAGCTGCTCAAGTCGGGTTGGACCGAATCGGTGCTCGATCCCCTGGTGCGTGAGTGGACCGATCGGATCACCGCCTTTCGGCGCCAGGCCGACACGCCCGAGCTGCGCCGCAGCCGGATCCGGATCGAAGACAAGGGGTCGATGGTCGCCTTTCACTGGCGCGGGGCACCCGATGAGGAGACGGCCCGAGCCGCCGTCGACGCGCTGGCCGCTCAGGCCGAGGCCACCGGGCTCGAGGTGCACTGGGGGCGCAAGGTGATGGAGGCCAGACCGCCCGTGCGCATCGACAAGGGCGCGGGGGTGGCCAACTTGCTCAAGGACGCCGAGGTGACGAAAGCGATGTTCGTGGGCGATGACGTGACGGATCTGGACGCCTTTGCCGCGCTACGCCAGCTGGGGGAACAGGGCACCCTGGAGCACGTGGTGTGTGTGGGAGTGAGCTCCGAGGACGGACCGCCGGAGATCGTCGATCAGGCCGACCTGGTCGTCGACGGGACCGATGGCGTTCGCGAGCTGCTCGGGACACTGGCGGCCGACTAGCCCACGCCGTATGGTCCGGCCGGGAGACCTGCCCGGCCGGTGCCGGTTCGTCTCTCCCGCCCTCGATGCGCTTCTCCGAGCTCCTTCGCACCACCGTCCTGATCTGCGCCGCCGCGGCGACGCTCCTCGCCGTGGTCGCGGTGGCCGGGGCCAACGGAAACGGCAACAGCCTGCTGATTCCCCTGGCGGCCGCCTGGTGGGTGGTGGCCGCACTGATCGGTTTGTGGCTCGGTCGCCGGGCCGCGACCAATCCGCCGATCGCCAACCTGCTGGCCAACGCCAGCACCCAGGCCAGCCTGCCGGACATCCATCCGGGCCGGATCGTGCTCAACCGCCTCTGGCCGCTGCTGGTCTGCACGATCGGGGCCGGAGCGCTGGCCGTCGTGCTGCCCCAGGTTCCGGCGATCGCCACCGGTTTCGCCATCATCTGGGCCCTGGCCTGGAGACGGCAGTCCTCGGCGGTCACCGCTATTGAGGAGCGTGATGGTGCTCGCTTCTACGTGAAGCGCACCTCGCCGCTGGCCCCGATCAAACTCGTCCGCACGCCGGGCTTCCGCTCCAACCTGATGGAGATGAACGGGGCCTCCCGGCCCCCGGTCCGCCGTAGGGCCTGATGCCGCGGCCGGTGGATGTTCTGGTCGTCTGCATCGACAGCACGGGCGGGTGGCGGGAGGCCAACCGCGAGCTGGTGGCCGGTCTGGGCCGGGCCGGAGTCAGCGTGGAGGTCGTGCGCACTGGTCCCGTGCCCCGGGTTCGGACATTCGCTCTGACCGACCTAACCCAGGCCCACCTGGCCCGCCGGGCGGCGATCGCGGGAATCGCCCGCCATCAACCCCGGGCGATCATCTACTGCTCGGTCACCGCGGCCCTCCTGTGGCCACGTCCCGGCGCGATCTTCCTGGATGCCACGGCCCATGAGAACCGGCCCGGACGCCACGGCATCTGGCAGCGGCCCGTGGAGAACCGGCGGCTGGCTCAGGCGCCGCTCCTGCTTCCGTGGAGTGACCGGTCGCTGGCCGGGGCGCCCGCTGCGCATGCGCCAGCTTTCGCCCTGCCCCCGCCGATCGAGCTCCCGTCCCAGATGCCAGGGCCGGGCGCTCGCGACGGGGCCGCCATCACGTACGCCGGGGATCCGGTGAAGCGGCGCCTGGACCGCGTCCTCGACGCCTGGCAGTCCTCCCGGCGACCCGGCGAGACGCTGATCGTGTCCGGGCTCCATGGCTTTGACCCGCCGGACGGGGTGCGTAGCGTGGGACGGGTCGGGCGCCCGGAGTTCCGTCAGCTGCTCGAGCGCTCGCGGGTGTTCGTGGCGGCGCCGCAAAGAGAGGATCACGGGATCGCCGCCCTGGAGGCGCTGGCCTGTGGCTGCCGGCTGGTCACGACGCCCGCGCCGGGGGCCTACCCGGCGCTGGACATCGCCCGGGCCGCCGATCCTCGGTTGGTCAGCCAGGACCTGCCGAGGGCGATCCGCCTCGCTCTGGACGATCCGGTCGAGGAGTACGCTTCAGTCGTGGCTCAGCGCCTCGCGCCCTTCACAGCCGAGGCGATCGATCGGCAGCTGGCCGACGTGATCCTGCCGCGCCTCCTGACCCAGAGGCCGGCGGTTATGCGCGCTTGACCCCTCTTGCCTACATACCCAGCCCGTCGCAGAACGGCTTCCACATCGGGCCGCTGTTTTTCCACGCCTACGGGATCATGTACGTGTTCGCGGTGGCCGCCGCCATCATCGTGGCCCGCCACCGCTGGCGGCGCAACGGAGGCGATCCGGACATTGCCTATGAGGCGGCCAAGTGGGGCTTCCCGGCGGGCCTGATCGGCGGCCGGATCTACTTCCTGATCACCACGCCCAGCCAGATACCGCCGCACTGGTGGGGACCGTTCGCCATCTGGGACGGTGGCCTGGGCATCTGGGGCGGCATCGCGGCCGGCGTCCTGGTCGGGATCTGGCGATTGCGCAAGCAGATGAGTTGGGAGAAGGTCCTCCAGTTCGCCGACGCGGCCACCCCGGGTCTGCTGGTTGCCCAGTCGATCGGCCGGATCGGCAACTACTTCAACCAGGAGCTATTCGGCAAGCCCTCGACGTTGCCCTGGGCCCTCAAGATCTCACCCGCTCATCGCCCGCCCAACTTCACGCAGTTCGCCACCTTCCAGCCGACCTTCCTGTACGAGATCATCTGGAACCTCAGCCTGGCCTCGTTCCTGGTCTGGCTGGGGCACCACCGCAAGATCAAGCCGCCCGGCCTGATGGCGCTGTATGTGGCCGGCTACTCCGGGTTTCGGATGTTCGAGGAGACGTTGCGGATCGACTACTCGGTGCACATCTTGGGCATGCGCCTCAACTTCTGGATCGCCCTGATCGGCGTGATCGGCGGCCTCACCTGGTTTGTGTGGATCCAGCTGCGCGGCCGTGCTTCGCCCGCGCCCATAGTTGCTCCCATGACCCCGCGTTCGCAATCTGAGCCGGTCCCAGCCAAGCGCGCCGCGCCGTCGCCACCCCGTACCTAGCCACCTCGAAGCCGCCCACCCGGTGGGCGTCGCAGTTGATCACGATCGGCACGCCCGCCGCAGCCGCCGCCCGCGCGTGCACCTCGTTGAGGTCACGCCGGTCCGGGCTGGCATTGATCTCGAACATCGTCCCGGTGCGCACCGCCGCGTCGAGCACGGCGTCGAAGTCCAACTCGTAAGCCGAGCGGCGCTCGATCTTGCGGCCGCTCAGGTGCCCGATGCAGTCCACGTGGGGGTGCTCGATGGCCCGCACGATCCGGGCGGTCATCTCAGCGCGGGGCATCCGGAAGGACGTGTGCACGCTGGCCACCACCCAGTCGAGCTCGGCCAGCAGTTCGTCGGGGTAATCCAGTGAGCCGTCGGGCAGCACGTTGACCTCCGAGCCGATCAGCAGCTTCAGCCCGTCGATCTCGGTCGACCGGACGAGCTCCATCTGATGCCTGAGCTGGTCGTCGGTGACCTCGGCGCCGAACCCCATGCTGGCCGAGTGGTCGGTGATGGCCAGGTACTCGTAGCCCGAGGCCCGAGCCGCGCGCCCCATCTGCTCCACCGAGGCGGTCCCGTCTGAGGCGAACGTGTGGCAGTGCAGGTCGCCCCTCAGATCGGACACGGTGACCAGGTCGGGGAGGCCGCCCTTGAGTGCGGCCTCCAGCTCCCCTCGATTCTCCCGGAGCTCCGGCTCGATGTAGTCCATGCCGAGCAGCGCATACACCTCGGCCTCCGTGGCGCACCGGTGGGTCTCGCCGCTGCTGTCGTCGAGCACCCCGTATTCGGAGATGTGCAGGCTCCGGCGCACGGCGTAGTCCCGCAGGGCCATGTTGTGTTCCTTGGAGCCGGTGAGATGCTGGAGCACATTGCCGAACTGGTCGGGCTCGACGATCCGCAGATCCACGCGCAGCCCGCTGTGGGTGAGCAGGCGGGTGGCGTTGTCCCCAGGGCTGGCCGCCGACTCCACCAGCGTGAGTTCGGCGGCCGCCTTGGCCAGAGCGGCGGGATCGCTGGCCGTGGCAATGATGTCCAGGTCCTTGACGCTGTCGGCCATCCGCCGGGCTGACCCAGCGAGCTCCACCCGATCGGCGGCCGGGTGGGCCCGCAGGGCCTCGACCAGCCGCTCGCCCACGGCCAGCGCCCGGCTCAGGACCGTGCGCCGGGTCGGGCCCTCCGCCTCGAACACGGTCAGCGCGTTCAGCAGGGCCTCCTCCGCCTTGGGCCCGAAGCCCTTGAGCGTGCGGATCCGGTGTTCGACGGCCGCCTCGCGCAGGGCCTCGAGTGAATCGATGCCGAGCTCGTCGTAGAGCCGGCGGGCACGCTTGGGGCCCAGGCCGGGTAGATGGGTCATCGCCACCAGGCCGGCGGGGAACTTGGCCCTCAACTTCTCCAGCGCCGGGATCTGCCCGGTATCGGCCAGGGCCAGGACCTTCTCCTGGATCGTGGCGCCGATTCCCGGCAGCTCGGTGGCCCGGCCCAGCCGGGCCAGTGCGCTGATCGACTCCGACGCGTCACGCACCGCCTTGGCGGCGTTGCGGTAGGCCACGATCCGGTGGATGATCGCCCCGTCGAGCTCGTACAGATCGCCCAGTTCGTCCAGCGCCGCGGCGATCTGGCCATTGGTCGGATCCGGCATCCCGGGTAGCGTAATTGGACCCAACCCACCCGCGCCTCAAGCTATACTTTTTGAAGCAAACTACGGACGAGATGAGGGATCACCGATGGCAGGCACAGTCGCCGAAGTAACCGACAACAACTTTCAGGCGGAGGTTCTGGAGTCAGACGTTCCCGTGCTCGTCGACTTCTGGGCTCCCTGGTGCGGGCCGTGCCGCATGGTCGCTCCCGTGGTCCAGGAGATCGCCGAGGAGAAGCAGGGTCAGCTGAAGGTCGTCAAGCTCAACACCGACGACAACCAGCAGACCTCGATCCAGTACAACGTGCTGTCGATCCCCACGCTGATCCTGTTCCGCCATGGCCAGGAGGCCAAGCGGGTCACCGGCGCCTACCCCAAGAAGCGCCTCGAGGCTGAACTCGAGCCCGCGCTTCAGCCCACGGCCTAGAGCTAAACCACCGCCGCCCGCTCCGGGTGCCCGAGCCGCTCGATTCGCTCGAGCGCCGGCCGGGCGCCCAGCGGGCGGAGCCTTTCGGTGGCCTCCTCCAGCAGGGGAGCCGACTCGTCGCTGCGCTCCTGGCCGAACAGCCACTCGGCCAGATCCGCCTGGGCGATCGCCTTCCAGTACGGGTAGCCGAGCTGGTCGAATTGGACGATCGCGGCCGACAGGTTCGTCTCGACATCGTCGTGCCGTCCGGCTAGCGCGCTGGTCAGAGCTCGCCCCCGTGCCAGCTGGGCTTCGAGATACGGCGGAACATGTCCCGGCGGTTGGGCGGCGAGCAGGTCGACCAGTTCCTGCGCCGCGTCGACCTGGCCGCACATGAGCGCTGCCTGAAGTGTGGTCGGCCACGAATCGCGGACCGTTTCGCTGGCTGGGCTGAGCGTCTCCATGGCTCGAGGAAGGCTTGCTCTGCCCCGGGCCAGGGCCTCCTCGGCTTGGCCCTGAAGCAGAAGCGTGGTGATCGCCACCGTATGGAGGTTGCCGCGCTGTTCCTCGTCGTCGGACTCGGCCCACGCGCTCAGCGCTTCGGCGTGGGCAACGGTAGCCGGGATATCCCCGCGCAGGGCGTACAGCTGCACCCTCCGGTGGTGCACGAACTCCGCTCCCGGCCGGTCCTCGCCCTCTGACATGAGCTCGTCTGAGTTCCGCTCGGCCTCCTCCCACCGACCTCGCAGCTGAAGGGCGTAGATCAGGTTGCACCCGGCGATGCTCTCGCTGAGCCGGTCACCGCGCCGCCTGGCCAGGACCACCGCCTGCTGGCAGGTCTCGACCGTCTCAGGGCGGTCCCACATGAGGCACAGGTTGGACAGGTTTCCCAAAATGCTCCACTCAGTGTGAGTCGAAGACTCCGCGAACTGATGGGCCGCCATGTACAGCAGCCGGGCCTCCTCGGCCCGCCCGGCGTACAGATACGCGGTGGCCTTCTGGACCAGCGCTTCGCCCAGCAGGAGCGGAAGCTTGAGCGCCTGGGCGATCTCGCAGGCGTTCTCGAGCGCGTCGATCGCCCCCCGGTAGTCGCCGCTGTAGGAGAGCGACCGTCCCAGGCTCACATAGAGCTGGGCCGCGTCTTCGCTCTGCGTGTCGTCGCCCAGGCTGGCCAGCGCCTGGGTCAGGCGTTCGGTGGCCAGGGCCAGGCGGCCGGTGAGCATGCGAGACAGATCCGGGATCACCCGAAGGGCCTCCCGCTCCTCGCCGATCGCCTGGAACGCAGCGTGAGCGGTCTCCAACAGCTCAAGTGCCTGGGCCGAGCGACCGGATTGGGCCGCCATCCGCCCGGCGGCCAGAGTCAGTTCGGCTCGCTCCCGCTCGTCGCCCGCCAGTTCCGCCGCGTTGACGTAAGCGCGTTCCGCGGAGTCGGGCGCACCAACCGTGGCCGCCCGGCGAGCCGCACGGCGCAGCGCTTCGACCGCCCGATCGCGCAGCTGATCCTCGTCGGGATCGCCGGTCGCGGCCCGGAGGGCGTCGAGCAGATGTCCCGCGATCACCTCGGCGACATCCTCGCCATCGGCCGGGAAGGCGCTGCGCAGGTGTTCGGCCGCCGCCAGGTGGCGTGGTTTTCGCTCCTGGCGCGACAGCAACTCGTAGGCCACCGTGCGCAGCAGGTCCTGGGCGAACGCGTACTGGCCGCGATCCGGCGAGAGCCGGTCGGAGCGTATGACCAGCACTCCCTTGCGCACCAGGGAGGCCAGCACGCCATCCAGTTCCGCATCCGGCACGTCACCCAGGGCCGAAGCGGCCGAGCGCGGGAACGATCCGCCGAACACCGACATCGCCTTGACCAGGCTTCGCTCGGCCGGGTCAAGCGAGTCCAGGCGCGCCGACAGCAGTGAGGACAGGCTGGCCGGAACGTCGAGCTCCCCGAGCTCGCCGGCCAGGGCCAGTCGGCCGCCGCGGTCGGTGAGCACTCCGCGGTCGGCCAGGGCCCGAACCGTCTCGATGGCGTAGAGGGGAACGCCCTGCGCTCGGGCGACGATCTGCTCCGTGGCCGACGCCGGCAGCTCATCTACCAGATCGACGAGGAGCTCTCTCATCGCGCGGTCATCCAGGGGCTCGAGGCGGATCATGGTGGCCCCGCGGTGGCCGGCCGGCCAGCCCTCGGGACCTGCGGCCAGCTCGGGTCGGGCAAAGGTGACGATGAAGATCGGACTGCTGGAGGACCAATCGAGCAGCTGCTCGATGAAGTCGAGTAGGCCGACATCGGCCCACTGCAGGTCCTCGAACACGAGCACCACCGGCTCGTGCTCGGCCAGCCGTTCGAAGAACAAGCGCCACCCCGCGAACAGCTCCTCCCGCCCCAGCCCGGGTTCGGCCACACCTAGCAGAGCCCCGAGCCTCGGGGAGATGAAGGCGCGATCGGTCGCGTCCGGGACCCAGCGCTCCAGACCGCTCTCCAACCGTTCCGCGGCTTCCTGGGCCGACGCCTCCTCCGGGATGCCGAACCGCTGACGGACCATCTCGCTCAGCGCCCAGTAGGCCACGCTCTCGCCGTGGGACAGGCAACGCCCGAGGTGCCAGAGGACGGTGCTGGACAGCCCATCGATGTAGTTGAAGAACTCGCGGCGCAGGCGTGACTTGCCCACCCCGGCGTCACCGGACACGGCGAGCAGACGGGCAGAGCGGCGGTCGATGGCCGAGTGAAAGAGCTCCTTGATCAGGCGCAGATCGCCCTCGCGCCCGACGAACCGGGCCTCGAGTCCCTGCTCACGATCCGAGCCGCCCACGCCGCCCATGACCCGGACCGCTCGCCACAGGCGGAGCGGCTCGGCCTTGCCCTTGACGGCATGCTCGCCGGCGTCCCCGTAGGCGATCGCTGCCGAGGTGACCTGGCGGGTCACCTCGTCCACGTAGACCGTCCCCGGCTCGGCCGCCGACTGGACCCGGGAGGCGGTGTTGACCCGGTCGCCCACCACCAGACCCTCGCCCGGGCTCTCGAGCGCCGCCACCTGCCCGGTCACCACACCGGCTCGGGCCCGCAGGTTGGGTGCTCCCACCTCCTCACCGAAAGCGCTCACGGCGTCGACCACCTCGATCGCCGTGCGCACCGCCCGTTCGGCGTCGTCCTCGCGGGCCACCGGCACGCCCCACACGGCCATCACCGCGTCGCCGATGAACTTCTCCACCACGCCGCCGTGACGTTCGATGATCGTCCGGGTGGAGTCGAAGTAGCGACCGAGCAGCTCGCGCACGTCCTCGGCCTCACGCTTCTCCGACAGCGACGTGAAGCCCACGAGGTCCACGAACAGCACCGACACCATCCGCATCTCTGGACTCGCCAGGGCCGGCAGGCGCGGAACGATCTCAGGTGCCGGGCGACTCGACGGGACGTCGGCCAGCGGCGTACCGCACTGCTCGCAGAACTTTTGGCCGGGCCGGTAGGCGTGGCCGCAGCTGGCGCAGGCCAGCGCCAGCGGGGTCCCGCACTCGTTGCAGAACCTGGCTCCTTCGCTATTGGCCGTCCCGCAGGACGAACAGACCACCCGGGCGCTCCCTTCTTCGGAGCTAGAGATTATCCCGCGCGGGTGATTGCAGCCGCCAAGCGCAGCCCGTCGATCGTCGCCGTGTCCGGGGCGCCGTCGGGCTCGTAGCGCACCTCGACAGCCAGCGTCTCCCCGGCGATGTACTCCTGGTGGGCCCGAGCCGCCTCCAGCAGCGGCTGGTCGCCGTCCAGGGACAGCACGATCCGGTCCGAGACATCCAGGCCGGCGTCGCGGCGCGCCGCCTGCACGGCGTGGACGATCTCCCGGGCCCAGCCTTCGATGCGCAGCTCGTCGTCGATCGCGGTCTCCAGGGCCACGGCGTGCGAGCCCTCGCGCTCCAGCTGGTATCCCTCGAGCGGGCGCATCGAGATCAGCAGGTCATCCGCGCTCAGGGGGTGCTCCGTTCCGCCGACGTCGATGGCCACCGTCCGCCCCTCCCGCGCTGCGGCCGAGACGCTGGTGGGGTCAAGCCCGGCCACCGCGGCGGCGACCAGGGGCATCTGCTTGCCGAACCGGGGACCCAGGGAGCGGTAGTTGGGCTTCACCTCGACCTCGACGAGCTCGTCGGCCGCCGAGACGAACCGCAGCTCCCGAACGTTCAGCTCCTCGCGGACGACGTCGGCCATCCGCCCGATCGCCTCCCGCTCGGCGTCTGAGGCCACGATCACGGCGGCGTGCAGCGGCTGGCGGACCTTCAGTTTGGCTTGGCCCCTGGCGGCCAGTCCCAGCCGGACGGTCTCGCGGGCCACGGCCATCGTCTCCTCGAGCTCCACGTCGCGCTCCGCCGCGGCCGGGAAGTCGGAGAGATGCACGCTCGGTTCCCCGCCGTCCAGGTTCTCGTAGATCTCATCGGCCAGGAACGGGGTGAACGGGGCCAGCAGCTTGGTCACCGTGACCAGGGCCGTGCGCAGCGTGTGGAAAGCGGCCGGATCGCCGTCCCAGAATCGGCGGCGAGACCGGCGCACGTACCAGTTGGACAGCTCGTCCACGTAGTCCTGGATGGCCCGCCCGGCGCCGGTGGCGTCGAACTCATCCAGACCCTGGCGTACCTGTCCCACCGTGGCGTTGCACCGGGACAGAGCCCACCGGTCAAGGTCAGTCAAGCCTGAAGGGGCGCCTTCATGGGCGCCCAAATCGATTCCGTTCGCGTTGGCGTACAGCACGTAGAACCCGTACGTGTTCCACAGCTGGAGCATGAACTGGCGCACCGCTTCGCCGATCGTGTCCATCGAGAAGCGGTAGCCGTCCCATGGGTACTTGGAGGTGAAGAAGTACCAGCGCAGCGCGTCGGCGCCGAACCGTTTGATCACTTCGCCCGGGGCGACCGTGTTGCCCAGCGACTTGGACATCTTGCGGCCCTGCTCGTCGTTGATCAGGCCCAGGCAGACCACGTTGCGGTAGGGCGACTGGTCGAACAGCAACGTCGAGATGGCCAGCAGCGAGTAGAACCAGCCCCGCGTCTGGTCAAGCGCTTCGCAGATGAAATCCACCGGGAAGTGGGCCTCGAACCGGTCCTGGTTGACGTGGGGGGCGCCGTACTGTGCGAACGGCATCGCGCCCGAGTCAAACCACACGTCGATCACCTCGGGCACCCGGTGCATGTCCTGGCCGCAGTTCTCGCACGGGAAGCTCACGTCATCCACGAACGGCCGGTGGGGATCGCTGAGCTCGACACCGGACAGCTCCTTCAGCTCGGCCAGCGAGCCCACGACTTTGATGCAGCCCTCCGGGCAGCGCCAGACCGGGAGCGGCGTGCCCCAGTAGCGCTCCCGGGACAGCGCCCAGTCGACGTTGTTCTGCAGCCAGTTGCCGAACCGCCCGTGCTTGATGCCCTCGGGGTGCCAGTTGATCGTCTCGTTGGCCGCCAGCAACCGGTCCTTGGCCTGGCTGGTGGCGATGTACCAGGACGGCTTGGCGTAGTAGAGCAGTGGGGTTCCGCAGCGCCAGCAGTGCGGATACGAGTGCTCGTACTGCTCGGCTCGGTAGAGCCGTCCGCGGGCGCGCAGATCCTCGATCAGGTCAGGATCGGCGTCCTTGACCCACCGGCCGGCGTACTCGCCGATCCGCTCGTCGTAGGTGCCGTCGGGCTTGACCGGGTTGACGACGTTCAGGCCGTACTGCTCGCCCAGGCGGAAGTCGTCCTCGCCGAAGGCGATCGCCGTGTGCACCAGTCCGGTGCCGGCGTCCGCGGTGACGAAGTCGCCGAGCAGGACCGTATGGCCCCGCGGGCCGTACTCCTCGCCGGGGATGAACTGGAACGGCGGCTCATACCGCAGCCCCTCCAGGTCACGGCCCGGGAAGCGTTCCACCACCTCGGCCTGGGGCCCGATGACCCGCTCCACCAGCGCTTCGGCCAGGATGTAGTCCTCCGTGGTGCGGACGTAGGTGAGGTCCGGATCCACCGCCACCGCCGCGTTGGAGACGAGCGTCCACGGCGTCGTCGTCCAGACCAGGAGCTTGCCGCGCTGGCTGGGAAACACCACGTAGACGCTCGGGTCCAGCACGTCCTGGTAGACGCCGGGCTGACCCAGCTCGTGGCTGGAGAGCGTGACCTGGTCCCGGGGGCAGTAGGGCACGACTTTCAGCCGCTCGTAGAGCAGCCCTTTGTTGTGGATTTCCTTGAGCGCCCACCAGGCGGACTCCACGTAGCTGGTGTCCATCGTCCGGTAGGGATCATCGAGATCGATCCAGTAGCCGATCCGCTCGGTCAGGGCGTTGAACTCGGCGATGTGGCTGCCCACCTTCTCGCGGCAGCGCGCATTGAACTCGGCGATCCCGAACCGCTCGATGTCGTCCTTGGATTTGAAGCCCAGTTCGGCCTCCAGGGCCAGCTCGACCGGAAGTCCGTGGCAGTCCCAGCCGCCCTTGCGCTCCACGTAGTGGCCGGTCATCGTGCGGTAGCGGGAGAAGATGTCTTTGAACACGCGCGCGAGCACGTGGTGCACGCCGGGGGCTGCGTTGGGGAACGGCGGGCCCTCGTTGAAGCTCCAGGCCGGGGCCCCCTGGCGGCGGCGCAGCGACTCGGCGAACACGTCGCGCTCCCGCCAGCGCGCCAGGACCTCCTCCTCCAGCCGGGGGAAGTCGGCACGAGGGTCGACG
>DASZNA010000130.1:0-16718 GCA_035551655.1 Solirubrobacteraceae bacterium | reverse complement strand
CCTCGTGCAGCTCCTCGGGACCGCCGAAGCGGTCGATGACGATGGCTCGCAAGGCGAGCTAGCCCTGGCCGAGCAGCTTCTGGACCTGCCGCCGATGCTCGCGGCCGTGGCCGGGCTCGAACAGGAACATGGCCAGAGCCCCGAGGGCGGCGCCGGCCAGCAACCGCGGGCCGGTGCGCTTGCGCTTCGGTGCTTCCACCAGTCCGAGCTCCTGCGCCGCTCGGGCGGCTTGAGGGGCGTAGTTTGAGGCCAGCGCGGCCACCGTGCCCAGTGTGTCGCCCAAGTCCTCCAGCTGCTTGCGCGTCTTGCGGCTCAGGCGCTGCTTGCCGGCATTCACGCCGAGCCGGGCGATGGGGGGACCGGCCTCGGTCACTGCCGTACGCAGGAACGGGTTCTGAGCAATCGTCTTGGCCGCCTTGGCTCCCGCCGCGGCCTTGGTCTTGGTGCTCGGCACTTGGTTCACCTCATTGGTTGCTTTGCGAGGTATTTGCTTACCCACGCGGCTTATCGATCACACCCGCGCCGTAAGCGTGAGCCAAACGACGGCCTCGCGGACTTTCTCCAGGGTTTGGCCAGTTCACGGCCGGGGGTAGCTCGCCGCACATGAGAAGCGCGCCGCGGAGTCCACGGCTGCGGCGATCCGATTGCTCGGCGCCGGGCCTGCAACGCGTACGACGAGGGCGTGGGTTCTCGTTCCTGGACGCCCAGGGACAGGCCGTGAGTGACGAGGAAATCCTCCAGCGCATCCGAGGCCTGGGCATACCGCCGGCCTGGCAGGAAGTCTGGATCTGCGCCGACCCTCGCGGACATCTGCAGGCCACGGGAATCGATGCCGCTGGACGCAAGCAGTATCTGTACCACCCGGTATGGCGGGAACTGCGGGATCGCCAGAAGTTCGAGACGATGGAGGAGTTCGCCGTGGCCCTCCCGCGACTGCGGCGTGAGGTGTCGACCGATTTGGAGTCCACCGATGGACTGCGCCGCGAGCGTGTCCTGGCCTGCGCGGCCCGCCTGCTCGACGTCGGGTTCTTCCGGATCGGAGGCCAGGAGTACGCCAAGGAGGACGGTGGAGTCGGCCTGGCCACCCTGCGGCGAGAGCACGTGAGCTTTGACGATGGCTCGGCGGTGTTCTCGTACCCGGCCAAGAGCGGCGTGCGCCGCCACCACTCGGTCGCCGACCCCGACGTGCTGGCCGTGTTGACGCCGCTGCGCCGCCGGCGCAGCGGCCCCGACGAGCTGCTGGCGTACCGGGACGGGCGGAACTGGCATGCCCTGCACAGCGATGAGATCAACGACTACGTGAAGCGCCACCTCGGGCCCGAGTTCAGCGCCAAGGACTTCAGGACCTGGAACGCCACCGTGCTGGCCGCCGTGTCCCTGGCCCGTCATGCCGAGGATGCGAAGTCACTGCGGACTCAGACCTCTCGCAAGCGTGTACTGAGCGCGGTGGCCCGGGAGGTGGCCGAGCTCCTGGGAAACACTCCGGCGGTGGCCCGCCGGTCCTACATCGACCCGCGCGTGTTCGACCGGTACCTCAACCGGTGGACGATCAACGACACCATGAAGCCGCTCGAGCTCGGACGCCTGGACGAAACCAGTGAGCAGCGGCGCCGGCGCGTCGAGCTTGCAGTGCTCAAGCTGCTCGACGACGAGCGCGACGTGCGAGTCCTGCGCCACCTTCCGGCCGCGGCCTGAAAGCCCGGTTCAGGTCATTCGGAGCTGTAGCGGGCGGCCAGCGGTGGGGTGGGCAGATCGCCGCCCGCGCCCATGCCGTCCAGCAGCTCGCGCAGAGCGCTCACTCCATCCCGCGACTCAGCCCAGCCCAGCTCACTCCGGATGCGGCCCGTATCCATCAGTGGTACCTGCAGGGCCATGTCCAGCCACCCGGGCTCGACCGGCTGAAGATGCATCCGGTAGGTGAGATCGGCGCCCAGTCTGAGGACACCCGCCGGCATCGGCACCCGCCAGGCCCGCAGCACCTCGCCCAGCTCGGGCGGCCCGATCACCGGGTCGGCGGCCACATTGAAGGCCCCGTGAGCGTCTGAGATCAGGGCCCGGCGAAACGCGTCTCCGACGTCCAGCGAATGCACCGCCTGGAACCGCAGTTGAGGTAGATCCGGCACGACGGGAAGCAGGCGGCGACCGAAGATGATGCGGGGAGCGACGTGGCCGACGAAGTAGCGACGGATTTCGTCGGCCGCCTCGGCTTTGAAGATCAGCCCGGGGCGCAGCCGCACCACGCGCATGCTCGGCTGATCCGTTTCCAGGCGGTCCAGAAGTCGCTCGACCGCCGCCTTGTGGCGGGAATAGAAGGAGCTGGCGATCCCGCCGGTCGGCCAGGTTTCGTCGACCTGGCGATCCTTGGGTCCGGGGGAGTAGGCCCCCACTGAGGAGGCGTAGATCAGCGACGGCACGCCAGCCCGCACGGCCGCCCGCAGGACCATCTCCGTGCCATCAACGTTGACCTGGTGGAGGAGCTGACGATCTCGTCCCGGCTGGATGAGCCAGGCCAGGTGAACCACGGCGTCGGCCCCGCGCAGGGCGTCGGTCAGGTCGTCGCTGCCCACGTCAGCCGAACGGAATGTCGTCTTGGGAAACTGAATGGAGGGCAGCCGACGCGCGATGCCGAGGATCTCCTCGACCTGCGGTTCGGCGCTCAGCGCGCTCAGCACGCTCGTGCCCACGTTCCCCGTAGCTCCGATTACCACGACTCGCATCGCCTGCAGGTACCCGCTCAGCGGTGATCGGAACGCGAGCACGATCCCCGGTGGTCGCAACGGCGCCGGCGGACCATGTGATCCAGCCGACAGCGCGTAAGCAGACGGACCACGGGGTAAGGAAAGTGGCCTAAACGTAGTCGTCAACGATCCAGGCTAGGAGGACTAAGAGTGGCGGGAGACCTCAATCAGCGCGACGCGCGCTTGGTGCAATGGCTGCAGGAGGCCCACACCAAGGAGGCCGAACTCGAGGCAGACCTGACCCAGCACATCGGGCTAACCCAGAAGGCGTCATACAAGAAGCGCCTTCAGGATCACCTCAAGGAAACGCGTGACCACAAGCGGCGCGTCGAGCGGCGGCTAAAGCAACTGGGCGGTTCGCCCGGCGGCGGCACGTTGCCCGGCCCGGTGGGCGGCGTGGCCGGCAAGACGGTGTCGCTCGTCAAGGGCCAGATCGGTATGGCGCGCGCGGCAGTCACCGAGCAGGTGGAGACCCACCTGCGCAACGCCCAGGAGGAACTGCGCGAGGAGCACGTGGAGATCGCTCTCTACAGCCGCATCGAGACGTTCGCCTCCGAGGTGGGCGACAAGGAGACGGCCAGCCTGGCCAAGGCGATTCGTCGTGACGAGGAGCGGATGGCCAAGTTCCTGGACGCCGAACTCGCCCGCCTGGTCAAGGAGCTGGTGCGCAAGGAGATCCCGCGCGACCAGCGCGGTGGCACCACCTCGCGGTCGCGCTCGTCGCGCACGTCCGGTTCGCGACGGAGCACGAGTTCGGGCGGATCGTCGCGCTCGTCCTCGCGCAGTACGTCCTCTCGGAGCAGTGGCGGGTCCAGCAGCGGTGGCAGCTCGCGTAGCACGTCAGGCCGCGGTTCCGGGTCGCGCAGCAGCTCGTCCGGGCGGACCACGTCGTCACGGAGCACTTCCGCACGGAGTGCCTCCTCGCGGAGCACCTCGTCGCGGAGCTCCGGCGGGCGTTCGACCAGCCGATCGTCGGGGAGTAGCCGGAGCACCGGCACCTCCTCGCGGGGCCAGACCAGCAGCAAGAGCTCAAATTAATTAGGAGCGGGCGGTGGGGCCTCACGGCCTCGCCGCCCCCGCATCCTCGGCCCTATATGTCGCCGGGGCCAGCTCGCCGATGCGAGTCTGGACGCCACGCGTCGCGACGCGGTGTAATCATCTTTACCATGCGTCGCGCTTCGCCCGAAGGGGTGGGTACTGCCAATGCCGTGTCGGCTTCCGTGGAAACGGTCCCTGACGCCGCGGTCCTGAATGCCGTCCCGACCGGGGGTTCTGAGGCGGCGGAGGAGACACTGCGGCGAGCTACCGAGCAGCTGCTCGAGCTCCAGCATGCCGAAGGGTGGTGGAAGGGCGAGCTGGAGACGAATGTCACGATGGACGCCGAGGATCTGCTCCTCCGTGAGTTCCTAGGCATCCGGGACGAGGCAACCACCCTCCGCGCCGCCGCCTGGATCCGTTCCCAGCAGCGCGAGGACGGTTCCTGGAGCAACTTCTGGCAGGGACCCGGTGACCTGTCCACCACCGTCGAGTCCTACGTCGTTCTGAGGCTGGCCGGAGACCGGCCGCAGGACGATCACATGCGTCGGGCAGCTGAGTGGGCCCGGGCTCATGGGGGCGTCGAGAAGGCGCGCGTGTTCACGCACATCTGGCTGGCGCTGTTCGGGCTCTGGCCGTGGGACCGGGTGCCGGTACTGCCCCCGGAGATGATGCTGCTGCCGCCTTGGTTTCCCCTCAATGCCTACGACTTCGCCTGCTGGGCCCGCCAGACGATCGTGGCGCTGTCGGTGGTTCTGACCTATCAGCCCAGCCACGCCCTCCCTTTCGCCCTGGACGAGCTGAGCGGGCCCGAGCCCTGGCGCCCGCCGCCTGGAGGCTCGCTGGCCGGACGGGCGCTCCTGGGCCTGGACCGCGTCCTGCGTCTGTATCAGCGGTTGCCGTGGCATCCGCTCCGCACCCAGGCGCTTGATCGAGCCGAGCAATGGATATTGGACCGCCAGGAGGCCGACGGTTGCTGGGGCGGCATCCAGCCCCCGTGGGTCTACTCGCTGATCGCGCTGCATCTGCGCGGCTACCCCCTGGACCATCCGGTGATGGAACGAGGCCTGCGTGGGCTGGACACCTTCACCATCGACGATGATCGAGGGCGCCGCCTGGAGGCCTGCCAGTCGCCGGTGTGGGACACCGCCCTGGCTCTGATCGCGTTGCGCGACGCCGAGGTCCCCCGGGATCACCCCGCCGCGGTCGCCGCCGCGGAGTGGCTTGTCGACGAGCAGATCCTCAGCCGGGGCGACTGGGCTGTGCGGCGCCCCGAACTGAAGCCCGGCGGGTGGGCATTCGAGTTCCACAACGTGAATTACCCGGACCTCGACGACACGGCCGAGATTGTGCTGGCGCTGGGGGCGTTTGACGTTCCGGACAGCGACCGGTTGCGGAGCGCCATGGACCGGGCGTGCGAGTGGATCGAGGGGATGCAGAGCTCAAACGGCGGCTGGGGAGCGTTCGACGCTGACAACTGCCGAGCCCTGGTCCGCGATCTGCCGTTCTGCGACTTCGGCGAGGTCATCGATCCGCCCAGCGCGGACGTGACAGCGCACGTCGTCGAGATGCTGGCCGACGCCGGTCGAAGCGACACGCCCGCGGCCCGCCGCGGTCTGGACTGGCTGCTGGACAACCAGGAGCTGGACGGGTCCTGGTTCGGTCGCTGGGGGGTCAATCACGTGTACGGAACCGGAGCCGTGCTGCCGGCCCTGGCGGCCGCCGGGGTTGACCCAGGGTCCGAACCGGTGCGACGCGCCGTGAGGTGGTTGGAGGAGCACCAGAATCCAGACGGGGGCTGGGGCGAGGACTGCCGCTCCTATGACGATCCCGCCTGGATCGGACGCGGCGACAGCACTGCCTCGCAAACCGGTTGGGCCCTTATGGCGCTCCACGCGGCGGGTGAAAAACGATCGCTGGCCGTCCGTCGGGGCGTGCGCTGGCTGGTGGAAAACCAGCGGGACGACGGAAGCTGGGACGAGCCGCAATACACCGGCACCGGCTTCCCGTCGGACTTCTACATCAACTACCACCTGTATCGCCTGGTGTTCCCGATCATGGCGCTCGGGCGGTGCGCCCGGTGAGCGCCACGCTCGAACCGCTGTCGTCCGCGGACGAATTGCCGACATCGGGGGAGGTCCTGGGCCAGGCGGGCAGCGAGAACTTCCCGGTGGCCATGCGCGCGCTCGGGGCCCGGGCCGCTAGGCACCTGATGTCGATCTACGGGTTCTCGCGGCTGGTCGACGACGTGGGCGACGAGGCCGTCGGTAACCGGTCGGCACTGCTGGATCGAATCGACCGGGAGATCGAAGCGATCTTCTCCTCCGGCACCCCGGAACACCCACTGATGCGGGAGCTGGCCGACACGGTGCGCGAATGCTCGCTGCCCCGCCGCCCGCTCGAGCGTTTGGTCGAGGCCAACCGGCAGGACCAGCGAGTCACGCGCTATGAGTCCTTCGAGGACCTGATGGGCTACTGCCAACTCTCGGCGGCACCCGTGGGTGAGATGGTTCTGCATGTGTTCGGGAAGGCGACCGCCGAGTGCATTGCGCTGTCTGACCTGGTGTGCGCCGGGCTGCAGGTGCTGGAGCATTTGCAGGATGTGGTCGAGGACCATCGGCGTGGGCGGGTCTACCTGCCCCAGGAGGATTTGCGGCGCTTTGGCTGTAGCGAGCCCGATCTTGACCGGAGTCCCGCGTCGCCGGAACTCCGGGCCGTGATCGCGTTCGAGGCCGATCGGGCGGCCGCACTGCTCGAGGCCGGACCCTCCCTCACGTCCACGCTGTCCGGGCGAGGGCGGCTGGCCGTGGCCGGGTTCGTGGCCGGAGGACGAACGGCGCTACACGCTCTGCAGCGAAACGGCTACGACGTATCCCGCCCTCGGGCGGACGCCGGCCGTCTGGCTTTCGCGGCCTCGTTCGCGGCCGCCGTGAGCGGGCGATGACGGTCGCCGCCCTGGAGGTCGAAAGGGCGTACCGCCTCTGCGAATCGACGACTCGGGAGGCCGCCGCGAACTTTTACTACGGCATCCGCCTACTGCCCCGCCCCAAGCGCCAGGCCATGAGCGCCGTGTACGCCTTCGCCCGCCGGGTGGACGACATCGGCGACGACCTCGAGGACGGAGCGGATCCGGCCGAACGGTTGCGCCGGCTGGAGGCCGAACGCCAGGTGGTGGAGCGCGTGGCGACCGAGGAGCCGGTCGACGTCGAGGATCCGGTAGCGGTGGCCCTCAGCCACTCCCGGGCGGTGTTCGACCTGCCCGTTGACGCCCTGACCATGCTGATCGACGGTGTCGAGCTCGACATCCGGGGCTCGAGCTGCGAAACCTTCGAAGATCTGGTCGTCTATTGCCGCGATGTGGCGGGCTCGATCGGCCGCCTGTGCCTGGCCATCTTCTCCGGTAGCCGAACCCCCGTGTCCGACGAGGCGGACGCCCTGGCCGACGATCTGGGCGTGGCCATGCAGCTGACCAACATCCTGCGCGACGTGCGCGAGGATCTGGACCGGGGGCGGGTGTATATCCCGGCCGAGGATTTGCGCCGCTTCGGCTGCGAGGATCTCCACGTGGCGCGGCCGGAGCGGTTGGTCGAGCTGATCCGGTTCGAGGGCACCCGAGCCCGGGAGTGGTTTGATCGCGGCCTCCGCCTCACTGAGCAACTCGATGCCCGCAGCGCCTCCTGCGTGATGGCCATGACGGGCATCTATCGCGAGATCCTGGACCGCATCGCCCGCGATCCGCTTGAGGTCATGCACCGGCGGATCAGCCTGTCCACCTGGGAGAAAGCCTGGGTGGCCACCCGGTGCCTGGCCAGCGCGGAGGCGGCGGCGATGCGTCCGCGGACGCTGGCCGGCTCTGGAGGCCCGCGATGATCGACTCAGATCCCGCGGGTGCCGACCGCCCCACCGTTGTGGTGGTCGGGGGCGGGCTCAGCGGAATCGCCGCCGCGCTGGGATGCGCCCGGGGTGGCGCCTCGGTGACGCTGGTCGAGTCCCGGGCACGGTTGGGAGGGGCCGCGTACTCGTTCGATCGCCACGGGGTCCACGCCGACAACGGGCAGCACGTGTTCCTGCGCTGCTGCACCGCCTACCGGGAGCTGCTGGACGAGCTGGACGCTGGATCGATGGTGACGCTCCAGCCTCGGCTGGACATCCCGATCCTGGCGCCGGGAGGGCGCCGGGCCCGGCTGCGCCGCAGCGGCCTGCCGGCGCCCCTGCATCTGGCTGGCGCGCTGGCCCGATATTCGTTGCTGAGCCTGGCCGAGCGCTTCTCGCTGGTCCGCGCGATGCGGGCCCTCGGGCGGATCGATGTCGATGACCCGCAAGCGGATGCCCGCTCCTTTGGCGACTGGCTGGCCGAGCACGGGCAGGGCGCGGGTGCTGTGGAGGCCATCTGGGAGCTCATCTGCCGGCCGACCGTGAACCTGACGGTGGCGGACGCATCGCTGGCGCAGGCGGCTCAGGTGTTTCAGGTGGGCCTGCTCTCGGACACGGCGGGAGGCGATGTGGGTTACGCGACCGTGCCCCTGTCAGACATTCATGATCAGGCGGCGGCGCGGGCGCTCGCCAGGGCGGGCGTCGAGGTGAGGCTGCGCACCGGGGCCGCGCGGGTCAGCGCTGAGGGCGATGGACTGCGGGTGGAGTTGAGCGGGGGTTCGGCGCTCCACGCCGGAGCGGTCGTCGTGGCCACTTCGCCGCAGCGGACGGCGGCCCTGCTGCCCCCGGAGGCGGGGATCTCCCGGACTTCTCTGGACTCGCTGGGCAGCTCCTCGATCGTCAACCTCCACGTGCTGTTCGACCGCCCGGTGCTCGACGAGGCGTTCGCGGCCGGCGTGTACACCCCGGTCCAGTGGATCTTCGACCGGACACGCAGCGCCGGCGTGGAGGAGGGCCAGTATCTGGCCGTGACCCTGTCCGCCGCCGACGAGGAGCTGGGGATGACGGCCGAGGACCTGCGGGCGCGTTATCTGCCGGCTCTGAACGAGCTGCTCCCGGCGGCCCGAACCGCCCGCGTCAATCAGTTCTTCGTGACCCGCGAGCACGCGGCGACGTTCCGGGCCGGACCGGGGGCCAGGTTCAATCGTCCCGGCCCGCGGACCCGCGTTCCCGGCCTTGTGGTGGCGGGAACGTGGACCGATACCGGGTGGCCGGCGACGATGGAGAGCGCGGTGCGGAGCGGCCGGGCAGCGGCCAGTGAAGCGCTGGCCTGGCTGGGCCAGCGCGCCCGGCACGGAGATCAACGGCTCAAGGAGGTCGTGTGACTCCGGGGACCCAGAGGCCCGAGCTGTTGATGCTCGCCCCGATGCGGATCGAAGCCTGGGCCCTGCGACGCGGAGCGCCGCAGGCCGATGTGCGCCACATCGGGATGGGGCCGCGCCGGGCGTCGCGCCAGGCCGCGTCACTGCGACTCACGGCTCCGCGGCCCACCGTGCTGGCGGGATTCTGCGGAGCCCTGCATCCCGATCTCCGGCCCGGCGACGTGGTGCTGGCCACCGAGATCCACGGGCCGTCCGGGGTCACGCCCTGCACGGATCCATCCGTGCTGGCCGGAGCGCTCCGGCGACGCGGCCTGAGAGTGCACGTCGGACCGATGGCTTCCACCCGCCGGGTGGTCATGGGCCGGCGTGGGCGGCAGCGGTTGAGCACCGGCGCCCTGGCCGTGGACATGGAGTCGGCCTGGGTGGTGCCGGCTCTGGCGGACAGAAGTCCCGTGGTGATGCGGGTGGTCATGGACACCCCCAGCCAGGAGCTCTACCGGCCAGTACGGGCGCCGGGCGCGCTGATCGCCGCCTGTCGCAGCCTCACCCGGGCGGCTCAAGCGGCCGAGGAATGGGCCCGGGCCGTGGGGCGGCGGGAGATCGTGCTGGCGGCGCCCCGGGCATCCTGCGCCGGGGTTCTGCGGGCGATCGAGACGGTCCGGGCCGCGTTGCGGGAGCGCGGGGCGCCGATCTACGTGCGCAAGCAGATCGTCCACAATGCGCACGTGGTCGCCGACCTCGAGCGGCAGGGTGCCCGGTTCGTGAACGAGCTCGACGATGTCCCGCCTGGGGCGACGGTGGTCTTCTCCGCTCATGGCGTGTCTCCAGAGGTGCGGGCGGAAGCCGTCGCCCGGTCGCTGGATGTGATCGACGCCACCTGCCCGCTGGTGTCCAAGGTTCATGCTGAGGCTCGTCGCTACGCGGCGGATGGGTTCGACATCGTCCTGGTCGGCCACGCCGGCCACGAGGAGGTGGAGGGAACGCTTGGAGAGGCCCCGGGCCGCATCCAGCTGATCGCAGGACCCGACCAGGTGGGGGAGGTCCGGGTCAGGAATCCCGAGAAGGTCGCCTACCTGACGCAGACCACGCTGGCCGTGGACGACACGGCCGCGGTGCTCGAAGCGCTGCACGAGCGATTCCCCGGCGTGGCCAGGCCGGCCACCAGCGATATCTGTTACGCGACTCAGAACCGCCAGGACGCGGTTCGGTCGCTAGCTGAGGACTGCCAGATCATCCTGGTGCTGGGGTCCGCAAACTCGTCCAACTCGCGCCGGCTGGTGGAGGTGGCGGAGCGGGCGGGCTGCCCGGCGCGATTGATCGATGGGGCGGCGGACATCCCGCTCGAGTGCCTGAGCGGGGTGGAGCGGGTGGGCATCACAGCCGGCGCGTCGGCCCCCGAGGAGCTCGTCCAGGATGTGGTGCGCGCACTGCAAGGTCTGGGGGGAGCCACCATCAGCGAGCGGAGGGTGGCCACCGAGGACATACACTTCAAGCTCCCCGCGGAGCTCAGAGCAAGGGGCTCGGCTCAGCCGGCCCGGAAGGAGGTCACCTGATGGCTGTGCCATTCAGGCAGTCGATACGTGTTGCCGCCTATCTGGCGGAGCAGAAGCTGCGCCGCCGGGACAAGTTTCCCCTGTTGGTCGAGCTCGAGCCGCTGTTCCAGTGCAACCTGGAGTGCGCGGGCTGCGGAAAGATCCAGCACCCCGAGCACGTGCTGCGCCGGCGGATGTCGGTCGAGCAGGCCGTGGGGGCGATCGAGGAGAGCGGAGCCCCGATGGTCTCAATCGCCGGTGGCGAGCCGCTGATCCATCCCGAGATCGACGAGATCGTGCGCCAGCTGCTGGCCCGCAAGAAGTTCGTCTACCTGTGCACGAACGCGATCCTGATGGAGAAGAAGCTCGACAAGTTCAAGCCCAATCCGTATTTCGCCTGGGCCGTGCACATCGACGGGCTGAAGGAGCGCCACGATGCGTCGGTGTGCCGGGACGGGATCTTTGACAAGGCCGTGGCCGCTGTGCGGACGGCCAAGGAGCAGGGTTTCCGGGTGACCACCAACACCACGTTCTTCACCCATGACTCACCCAACACGGTGCGCCAGGTCCTCGACTTCCTCAATGACGAGCTGAAGGTCGACCAGATGATGATCTCGCCGGCGTTCGCCTACGAGAAGGCGCCCGATCAGGAGCACTTCCTGGGTGTGCGTCAGACCCACGAGCTGTTCCAGCAGGCGTTTGCCGATGGCCGGCGCAAGAAGTGGCGGCTCAATCACTCGCCCCTGTTCCAGGACTTCTTGGAGGGCAAGGTCGACTTCCAGTGCACCGCCTGGGGGATCCCGAGCTACTCCCTGTTCGGCTGGCAGCGCCCGTGCTACCTGATGGCCGACGGGTACACGAAGACCTACAAGGAGCTGATCGAGACGACCGACTGGGACAAGTACGGGCGTGGCCGCGATCCTCGGTGCGACAACTGCATGGCCCACTGCGGCTACGAGCCGACGGCGGCGTTCGCCACGGCGGGCTCGCTCAAGGAGTCTTTGCGAGCGCTGGTCAGCTAGGCCTTCGTCACAGACAGTCCCCGGTTGTTGGGGCTCTCGGTCGGCGGAGCGCTGTTTCACCGTCTGGGACCAAAGTGCACACACCCCTCGACTCCTCGGGGGGGTGTGTGCAGTTGAGGTCCATAGCGGTACTTAACTGCACCACCCCGGGGGACAAGACGGGGGCCAGTGCACTTTTGGTCGTTGGTCCGCTGCTCCGTGGCCGGCCGAGAGTCGGTGATTACCTAGACTCGACGGTCCCGTGACCGAGGTCGTAGCCCTCACATCCCTGTCCCACGGCGCGGGCTGTGGCTGCAAGCTGCCGGCGGCGGAGCTCCTGCCGATCGTGCGGGGGCTACCGAGCAACGACGATGCTCGCCTGCTGGTCGGCTCGGCCACCGGCGATGACGCGGCGGTGTTCCAAGTGCGCCCGGACCTGGCGCTCGTCCAGACGGTGGACTTCTTCACCCCGATCGTTGATGACCCCTTTGATTTTGGTCGGATCGCCGCCGCCAACGCGCTTTCCGATGTCTACGCGATGGGGGGCACACCGCTCACCGCGCTCAATCTGGTGGCATTCCCGCTGGAGCGCCTGGGCGGCGAAGTGCTGGGGGAGATTCTGCGCGGAGGGTTGGCCGTGGCCGGGGCAGCGGGCTGCGCCGTGGTGGGGGGTCACTCAATCGACGACCCCGAGCCCAAGTACGGGATGGCCGTGACCGGGACGGTGGATCCAAAGAAGATGCTCACCAACGCAGGGGCTCGGGCCGGGGACGTGCTGGTGCTGACCAAGCCGCTGGGGGTCGGGGCCATCACCACCGCTCAGAAGCGGGGGGAAGCCGACGCGGCGGAGCTGGCCGCGGCGGTGGAGGTGATGGTCACGTTGAACGATGTGGCCGGGGGCCAGGCCGTGGCCGCCGGCGCGCACGCGGCCACCGATGTCACGGGGTTCGGGCTGCTTGGCCACCTGCACAACATGGCTCGCGAGAGCGGCTTGGCGGCCGTAGTCGAGGCCGCGACGCTGCCCGTCCTCGAGGGATCTCTCGAACACCTGGAGGACGGGGGAGGGCAGTCCGGCGGAGGACGGCGCAACCGCTCCTATGCCGAGGAGTTCACGTCCTTTGCCGAAAGTGTGTCCGAGGCGCGGCGGGCGGTGGCCTGCGATCCGGTGACCTCGGGCGGGTTGCTGATCGCGGTGGCGCCGGAGCAAGCGCAGGAGATCGCCGGGACGGTGGTCGGCCGCCTCATCGACGGACGGGCGGGGACGATCTCGCTTATATGATCCGGCGGCCGGCGGGAGACTCACCTGGAGCGGCCGGGGCCGGTGCCCCATCCGGCCTTCAAAGCCGGCAAGCCGTGGCGACCCCGCGGTGGGAAGGTTCGACTCCTTCGCCGCTCCGTGCCCCGGTCGGAAGGGCGCCCGGAGCGTGACGCCGGCTCCGGGCGGCCCGCTGACCGTGGGGACGGCCGGCCACATCGATCACGGTAAGACGGCGCTGGTCCAAGCGCTGACCGGCGTGAACACCGACCGGCTCCCGGAGGAGCAGTCTCGCGGGATCACGATCGTGCTCGGTTTCGCGCAGTTGCGCTTGCCCAGCGGGCGTCTGCTTTCGCTGGTCGATGTGCCGGGCCACGAACGGCTGGTGCGAGTGATGGTGTCGGGAGCCAGCGGGATCGATCTGTTTCTGCTCGTGATCGCCGCCGACGACGGCGTCATGCCTCAAACCCTCGAGCACGTCCGAGTCCTTCAGGCGCTGGAGGTCCGGTCCGGATTGGTTGCGGTGACCAAGTCAGACCTGGCCGATCCGGGCCCGACGCTGCGCGCCGCGGCAGAGCTGTTGCCCCAGGCCGAGCGGGTTGCCTGTTCGGCCCGCAGCGGCCACGGCGTGGCCGACGTCGCCGCCGCGCTTGACCGCGTCGCAGCCGGGCTGGCCCGCCGCGAGCCTCGCCGGGGGGAGGCGGTCCTCCACATCGACCGGGCTTTCACGATCCGGGGCGCCGGGACCGTTCTCACCGGCACGCTGTGGAGCGGCAGCATCTCCCGCGGCGACCGCCTGCGGCTACTGCCCTCGGGACGAACCGTGCGGGTTCGCGGAGTTCACGTTCACGACCAGCCGGTCGATGTAGCCGAGGCCGGTCAGCGGGTGGCCGTCAACCTGACCGGGCTGGAACTGCGCCAGGTCAGCCGAGGTGACGTGCTGGTGGGCGAGGCCGCCCCGGCCGAGACCACCTTCCGGGTGGAGGCGGAGCTCACGTCCTACGAGCCGCTCGCCGACGGCGAGCGGGTTCAGGTGCATCACGGGACCCGGCACGCGCCGGCGCGGATGCGCCGGGGGGAAGGTGGACGCTGGCAGCTGCGGCTCGAGCGAGCGCTGATCGCCGCGGCGGGGGACCATCTGGTGATCCGCCGGATCAGCCCGGCCGGCACCGTGGCCGGCGGGACGGTCGTGCGGGTGGCGCGGCCGGGTCCTCGATCTTCGTCGACCGAGAGACCGCCGTCTGCTCCCGCGCCACACCGGGAGCCCGGGCTGGACGCCGCGGCTCTGGCACTCGAAGAGCGGCTGCGTGCCGCTGGCGCCGAGCCGCTAGCCGAGCATGATCTGGATGGGGAGCGTGCCGCCCTGCGGGCCCTGCAGGCCGCCGGCCGGGCGGTGCGCGTCGGACGGATGTATGCCCACGCCGATGCCGTGGCCTGGGTGCGCAGCCAGGTGGAGAGGGTGATCCAGGCGGAGGGCAGCATCACGCTGGCCCGGCTGCGTGATGAGCTCGGAACCTCGCGCAGGTACGCCCAGGCGTTCCTGGAGCATCTCGACGCGGCCCGGGTCACCCGCCGGCGGCCGGACGACAGCCGTGTGCTCCGAGGCGAGCTGGGCTGAGGCGGCCGCTCAACCGGAGGCCTGTCGGTACTACCGGTGACAGGCGGGTTGTTCCCAGCCGAGGGCTCGGGTACGCCGAGGGGGACACGATTTCCCGAGGAGGCCGCATGCCCAATACCGCTCAGTTCATCCTGAACCGCCTGACCGAATGGGGGGTCAAGCGTGTCTACGGCTACCCGGGCGACGGTATTAACAGCATCCTCGGGGCGTTCCATGAGGTGGGCGACAAGCTGGAGTTCATCCAGGTCCGCCATGAGGAGATCGCTTCCTTCGCAGCGTGTGCTCACGCCAAGTTCACCGGGGAGGTCGGAGTCTGCATGGCCACCTCGGGGCCGGGGGCCATCCACCTACTCAACGGGCTCTACGACGCCAAGCTCGACCATCAGCCGGTGGTGGCGATCATCGGCCAGCAGAAGCGGATGTCGCTGGGCGCCAACTATCAGCAGGAGGTCGACCTCAACACGCTGTACAAGGACGTGGCCAGTGAGTACCTGATGACGGTGATGGACCCGACCCAGGCGCGCCACGTGATCGATCGGGCGATCCGGATCGCCAAGGACTCTCGCCATCCGACGGCGGTGATCGTGCCCGACGATGTGGGAGAGGCTGAGTATTCCGAGCCGCCGCGCATGCACGGCGCCGTGTTCTCGTCGATCGGCTATTCGAAGCCGGTTATCCGCCCGCGCGACGAGGATCTCCAGCGCGCCGCGGCGGTTCTGAACGAGGGTCAGAAGGTGGCGATGCTCGTCGGGTTCGGGGCCGCAGAGGCCGCTGATGAGGTGGTCCAGGTGGCTGAGCTGCTGGGCGCCGGAGTGGCCAAGGCCTTGAACGGCCGGGCGGTCCTGCCAGACGACCTGCCGTTCGTGACCGGATCGATCGGTCTGCTGGGCACCAAGCCGAGCTACGAGATGATGAACGGCTGCGACACGTTGCTGATGGTCGGGACGAGCTTTCCGTATGCCGAGTGGCTTCCCGAGGAGGGCTCATGCCGGGCGGTGCAGATCGACATAGACGGGCGGTTGCTCGGGATGCGCTACGCGCCGACGGAGTGCAACCTGGTCGGTGATGCCAAGGAGACCCTCCGGGCGCTTATCCCCCTACTCGACCGCAAGGAGGACCGCGCCTGGCAGGAGAATCTGAAAGGTGAGATCGAGCGCTGGTGGAGGCTGATGGATGAGCGCGCTCATCTGGACGCGCAGCCGATCAACCCGCAGCTGGTGTTCGCCGAGCTGTCGCCGCGGCTACCCGATAACTGCATCCTGACCTCCGACTCTGGCTCGGCCACCAACTGGTGGGCGCGTCATCTGAGGATGCGCAAGGGCATGAAGTCCGCGCTGTCGGGGACCCTGGCCACGATGTGCCCGGCGGTGCCCTACGCACTGGCGGCGAAGTTCGCCTTCCCGGAGCGACCGGTGATCGCCTCGATCGGCGACGGCGCCATGCAGATGCTCGGCAACGCCGGCCTGATCGACCTCGCCCATTACGCGGAACGGTGGACGAACAAGCAGTGCATCGTGGTCGTTTTGCACAACAATGATCTCAACCAGGTCACGTGGGAGCAGCGCGTGATGGCGGGGGATCCGAAGCTTCAGGCCTCCCAGGTGCTTCCGGACTTCCCGTTTGCCCGCTACGCCGAGGTGTTGGGGCTGAAGGGGATCCGGGTGGAGCGTCCGGAGGATGTCGGTCCGGCGTGGGATGAGGCGCTGGCTCACACCGGCGGGCCAGTCGTCTATGAGGCGATCACCGACCCCGAGGTTCCGCCGCTGCCGCCGCACATCAGGTTCGAGCAGGCCAAGAAGCTGAGCAAGGCCCTGCCTGGTGACCCGCACAGCCGGAGGATTATCACGCAGTCGGTCAAGGGCAAGGTCGAAGAGTTCATCACCCGCTGAGAAAGCGGCGAACCGGGAGGGAAGAGATGACTGCGACAGCGGAGACGGTTCCGGCACGGATTGACCCGCGCTTCCGGGGCGGGATGGCCGGGGCCACGAGCATCGACGTGAGAGGGCTGCGCCGGCGGCTGGAGGAAACGGTCGCCGGTGAGGTGCGCTTCGACACGCAGTCCAAGGCCATGTATGCCACCGACGCCTCCAATTACCGGCAGGTGCCGATTGGTGTGGTGATTCCGAAGACGCTGGACGATGTTGTGGCTACTCATCGGGCCTGCCACGAACACGCCGCCCCGATCGTCAACCGGGGGGGCGGAACGAGCCTGTCCGGCGAGACGGTCAACTTCGCCGTGGTCATCGACCACACCAAGTACCTGACTCAGATCGGAGACGCCGAC
>DASZNA010000129.1:0-31138 GCA_035551655.1 Solirubrobacteraceae bacterium | reverse complement strand
ACCAGTACGTGACGCTGGTCGGCCTGCACGGCACGATGATGATGGGGATGATGACCTCGGGGATCCTGGGGCCCTTCGCCAACTGGGTGGTGCCGCCGATGATCGGCGCCCGCCGCATGGCCTTCCCTCGGGTTGAGTCGTTCACGTTCTGGTTGCTGATGGCGGCGGGCGCCATCCTGATCACCACGATCTTCTTCGGTGGGTTCCAGACCGGCTGGACCGGCTACCAGCCGCTCGGCGATCAGGGCACCGCCGGCTACGACGCCTACATCGCGTTCTTCGCTCTGGTCGGTGTGTCGATGACGCTGCTCGGCCTCAACCTGGCCGTGACGATCATCACCATGCGGGCGCCGGGTATGACCTGGTCACGATTGCCCATCTTCTGCTGGTCGGTGCTGGCCACGGGGGCGCTGATGTTCCTGGCTGCCCCGATGTTGATCGCCACGCTTTTGATGGCCACCCTCGACCGCACGGCGCAGACCGCGTTCTTCATCGCGTCCTACGGCGGCAGTTCCTTCCTGTTCCAGAACCTGTTCTGGGTGTTCGGTCACCCGGAGGTCTACATCCTGGCCATTCCTGGTTTCGGGATCGTGCTGGAGATGGTCCCGGTGTTCGCCCGTAAGCCGCTGTGGGGTTACCGCACGGCCGTGGCTGGGATGCTCGGCGTGGCGCTGCTCAGCTTCTTCGTCTGGCAGCACCACCTGTTCGTGAGCGGCATCGATGCTGATCTACGCCCGTTCTACATGCTCTCCACCGAGCTGATCTCGCTCCCCACGGGGTTCACGTTCCTATGCGTGATGGGCACGCTGTGGCGGGGTCGGATCCGCTTCACGGTCCCGATGTTGTTCTGCCTCGGCTGGGCCTTCAACTTCCTGTTCGGCGGTATCTCCGGGGTGCTGCTCTCGGATGTCCCCAGTGATGTGACCACCCACGGGAGCTTCTTCTCGATGGCCCACTTCCACTACACGATCATGGGCGGGCTGGTGTTCACGTTCTTCGCGGCCATCTACTACTGGGGCCCGAAGATGCTCGGCTTCAAGTTCAACGAGCGTCTGGGCAAGATCCACTTCTGGTTGATGTTCGTGGCCTTCAACTCGACCTTCGCGCCGCTGTTCGCTCTCGGGTTCCTGGGCATGCCGCGCCGCGTGGTCACCTACCCGACCAACCTCCAGGGGCTCAATGACTGGGTGACGGCCAGCGCCTACGTGCTCGCCATCTCGATGCTGGTGTTCCTGGTCAACGTCGTGTACTCGCTGATCTTCAAGCGGGAACCGGAGGAGGCCAACCCGTGGCACTCCAAGTCGGTGGAATTCCAGCTGCCGACGCCCGTGCCAGTGCACGATTTCGACAAGCTCCCGGTGTTCGGCCCGGATCCGTATCCATACGGCGTCGAGCCGGTCGCCTCGCCGGCACTGACACCGGCCGGAGGAGGTGCGTAGCTCGTGGAGTATTCCGCTGCGTCAGCGCCGCTTCATCCCGGGATCGAGCCCGAGCCCCCGGGCTGGCAGCCGCGCGCGTTGTGGCTGAACGCCAGGCTCCTCTGCGCGTCGATCTCGTTCTTCTTCATCTCATTCGTGTTCGCGTACTTCTACCTGCGCTCGCTCGATCCCAACAAGGACTGGAAGATCGCGCAGAAGGTCGGGCACGTGGGCGGACCCATCGGCTGGGGCACGGCCGTGATGGTCCTGTTCGTGCTGAGCGCTGTGGTGTTCCGGCTCGGTCGCGGCCGCGCCGCACGGACGATGATCACCAGCTTCGCTGCGCTTGGGCTGGGACTGGTCGCCGTCATCCTGCAGTGCATCGAATACACGACCCTCAGGTGGGGTCCGACCAGCGGCGGTTACGCCAGCGTGTTCGTGGGCTGGACAACGCTCTACACGGTTTTTGCGCTGTTGGGCCTGATCTGGGTTGAGATGCAGGCCGCCAGCCTCTGGCGGGTACGACGCGAAGGCGTGAGGCGTGCGGTTCGGGAAGGCGTGCCCGCACACGACGAGGCCCTGATCCAGGCCGGCATCGAGGCGGCCTCCTTCTACTGGGCCTATTTCGTGGGGATCGGCTTCCTCACCTGGGTGATCCTCTACCTGCTCTGAGGTCGAGGCGGCGGAGCTGATCATGGACTGGACCGCCTGGTCACTCGATCCGTCGCTTATCTATGTGATCCCCGCGGGGATCCTCTACTGGCTCGGAGGGCGTCGGCATTACCGCACGGCGCACGGCGAGCCGTGGCGGGCAGTGGCATTTGCCGCCGGGCTGGCGACCATCGTGCTGGCGCTGGACTCGCCGATCGATGAGCTGGCCGATCAGCTGTTCTGGGTCCACATGATTCAGCACATTCTGCTGCTCACCGTGGCGCCGCCGCTGATCCTCCTGGGCCGGCCATGGCCCCGCATGTGGCGGGCCCTGCCGATGCCGGTGCGGGTGGGTGCCGGAAGGCGGATCGCCCGAGCGAGCTGGACCGCCCCGTTGCGCAAGCTCGCCAGACCGATCCCGGCCTGGCTCCTGTTCAACGCGACGATCGTGGTCTGGCATCTCCCGGGTGCCTACAACCTGACGCTGACCGACCAGACCGTGCACAACTGCGAACACGCCATGTTCTTCTTCGCGGGGTTGATGTTCTGGGCCCACGCGGTTAGCCCCGGGCCGCTGCGTCCGCGCTTGCACCTGGTGGCGCGCGTGGCCTACCTGGTCGGAGCGATGATCGTCGGCTGGGTGCTGGCCATCGTCCTCGTGGTGGTTCAGCATCCGCTCTACGGGCACTACGCGGCGCTGGCCCATCGGCCGGGCGGCATCTCCGCCCTGACCGACCAGCAGATCGCCGGGGGAATGATGTGGGTACCAGGGTCCATCTCCTACACGGTCGCCGCCTTCCTGGTGTTCTGGCGCTGGCTCGAGCCTGACCGGCTGGCACCATCTCAGGCTGTGGCCCCGGCCGACCCGGTCGGGCCCAGGCCCTGGCCCTCATCCCCCGATCCGTTCGAGCCGGCTCAGGACCTGCCTGATCCCGTACCCCCGGCTGTCATCACCACCTGAGAGAGAGCCATGACCCTAACCGTCGCCACATTCCTCGCCGGTTCGCTGCTGAGCATGCTGATGCCAATCCTGCTCCTGATCGTTCTGGCGTGTCTGATCTTCTGGGCTGTGCAGCGGGTTCCGGGAGGCGATGCCAGCGAGGCCCGGCGGGCCGCTCGAGCCGAGCATGCCGCCCCCGCGGCCGTCTCGCACTCCGAGCTCAGCCAGCCCACGGGGGATCCGCCGGTCCGGGAGGTGTGATGAAGCTGGGGGAGATGGCGTCGGGGGCGAGCGCCGAGCATCTGAGAGTGACGCGGCGGCCGCTCATGGCTGCCGCCGGCAGGTAGGTGGGCATGGTGGTCACCGAGCCTTTCGGCGAACCGGTGCCGCTGGCGGGCGGCCCCGCGGTCGCGGTGCCCCTGCCGGTCGCGGGCACCGCTGGCCTCACAGCGTCCTGGCGGGACTACGTGACCTTGACCAAGCCACGAATCATGTCGCTGCTCGTCCTGACTGCGGTATGCGCAATGGTCGCTGCCGCCGGGGGCCGCCCGGGAGCGCTGGCGTTGCTTGCCCTGACTGTCGGCGGCGGGCTGGCCTGCGGTGCGGCCGGCGCGTTCAACCACATCCTTGACCGGGACATCGACCGCGTAATGGGGCCCCGGACAGCTGACCGACCCGTCGCCGCCGGTCGCGTCTCGCCCCGGAAAGCGGCTCTGTTCGGCGCAGCCCTGGCGGTTGCTTCGTTCCTGATCATGACGACGTTGACGAATCTGCTGGCCGCCGTCCTGGCGCTGGCCGGAGGCGTCTACTACGTGGTCGTCTACACCGCCTGGCTCAAGCGGAGCACTTCGCAGAACATCGTCATCGGCGGCGCGGCGGGAGCGATCCCAGCGCTTTCCGGCTGGGCCGCGGCGAATGGTCAGCTTGGACTGGGGGCGTGGCTCTTGTTCGTGATCGTCCTGGTCTGGACCCCTCCGCACTTCTGGGCTCTGGCGCTTCTGCTCAAGCGCCAGTACCGGGCCGCCGACGTCCCAATGCTCCCGGTGGTCAAAGGCGCGCAGGCCACCGTGCGCCAGGTTCTCGTTTACACGGTGCTCCTGCTCGCGGTCTCGCTGGTGCCGGCGGCCACGGGCACGTTTGGGATTCTCTATCTGGTCGCCGCCGGCCTCCTGGGTACCATTTTCGTTTGGCTGGCCGGTCGGCTGTGGCGTCGCTGCACCCCGGCGGCGGCGGGCATCGTCTTCCACTACTCGCTTCTGTATCTGGCGCTGCTGTTCGTGGCGGTGGCCGTGGATGCAATCGTGCGCTAACTCCTCCCCCTACGCATCGCGGGCCGGCCCCTCGGCACGCCTGAGCCTGTGCGGGCTGGATGAGTGGGCAGGACAACGTGAGCTCGACGGAGATCTGACGTGAGCTTCACGAGTACTCGAGTGCTGATGGCGGTGGGTCCGCCGGCTCGACGCCGCACCCTGTCCGCGGGCTTGCGTGACGAGCACATGCAGATCCTGGAGGCCTCGGGGGGATTCGAGGCGCTGACCCATTTGCGCAGCGCGGGAGTCGACGTGGCAGTGATCGATCTCGGCCTTCCCGAGATCGACGGCCTGGAGTTGGTGCGCCGCGTGCGTCGCGAGTCGACCGTCCCCATCATCCTGCTCGCCGGCCGGGGCGAGCCAGCCTCGGGAATCGTCGGGCTGGAGGCCGGAGCCGACGACTATCTGGCTGGAGGATGCCCACCTACTCAGCTCGCCGCGCGGATCCGCGCCGTGGTGCGCCGGGCCCGAGCGTTCCGCGAGCGGCCCAGCGTGCTCCGCTCCGGGCCTGTCGAGGTTGACCTGTCGACACGCCGGTGCGCGCGCGACGGCATCGAGGTCGCGCTCACCCGCCGGGAATTCGACCTGCTGGCGGCGCTGCTGTCCTACGAGGGGCGCATCCACACCCGATCCCAGCTGCTCGACCTGGTCTGGGGAGACGTGGCCGCCACCACCCGTACGGTCGACGCGCACGTGGCCTCCCTGCGGCGCAAGCTCGCGCCGGACATCCGCATCGTGACGCTTCGCGGTGTCGGGTACCGGCTCGACGCCGAGGAATCCCCTGTGCAGCCGGTGGCCTGAGGCTGCCTGAGCCGCGGCCTGCGGTCGGCTAAATTGGGTCGCCAGGAGCGAGCCGCAGCCGCCGGCCGGTGACGCGGGGTCATCGCTCTGCGCCTGACCCGATGACCGCCACTGAGAACCCACCCATTGAGAGCACCGCCGGGGCGCAGACCCAGATCGACCGGGCTCTGCTCGTGGTGGCCGCGGTTGTCGTGCTCGGCGCGGTCATGTCGATCCTGGACACGACGGTGGTCAACGTGGCGATCAACACGCTGGCGGCCAAGTTCCACACAACGCTGCCCACGATCCAGTGGGTGGCCACCGGCTACACGCTGGCGCTGGCCACCGTGATTCCCCTGAGCGGGTGGATCGCCGACCGGTTCGGCACCAAGCGCCTGTATATGACCTCGATCGCCCTGTTCCTGGGCGGCTCGATGCTGTCCGGCCTGGCCTGGTCCTCGGGCTCGATCATCCTGTTCCGCGTCCTGCAGGGTCTGGGCGGCGGGATGATCATGCCCGCCGGCATGACCATCCTGACCCGGGCGGCCGGCCCCCAGCGCATCGGCCGGGTGATGAGCATCATGGGCGTCCCGATGCTGCTCGGCCCCATCCTCGGCCCGATCCTGGGCGGGTGGCTGGTGGACAGCGTGTCGTGGCGGTGGATCTTCTTCATCAATGTCCCGGTCGGCCTCCTTGCCCTGATCCTGTCCCTACGGGTCCTGCCGCGGGACGTGCCGGTCAAGGGGACGCGACTGGATTTCGTCGACCTGCTCCTGCTCTCACCTGGGCTCGCCCTGCTCATCTACGGGCTGGCCGAGACCAACTCGGCGGGCGGTTTCGGCTCGGCCAAGGTCCTTGTGCCGATGCTGGCTGGCCTCGCGCTGATCGGCGGCTTCGTGTGGCACGCCCTACGGGCCCGGTTCCCGCTGATCGACCTGCGCCTGTTTCGCGATCGAACCTTCGCCACATCTTCGATGACGTTGATCCTGGTGGCGATTTCGGTGTTTGGCACCTTCCTGCTCCTGCCTCTGTATTTCCAGGCCGTGCGCGGCGAGTCTCCGCTTCAGAGCGGCCTCCTGCTGGCCCCGCAGGGCCTTGGCTCGATGATCGCCATGCCAATCGCTGGCCAGCTGGCCGACCGCACGGGACCGGGGAAGATCGTGCCCTTCGGCTTGATCACGATCATCCTGTCCGTGCTCGGCCTCACCCAGGTGGGCGCCGCGACCGCCTACTGGAAGCTCGAGATCGACCTGTTCGTGTTCGGCCTCGGGATGGGCTTCACGATGATGCCGGTGTTCACGGGAGCCATGCAGTCGATTCGCGGCCCGGCGGTGGCGCGGGCCAGTACGGCACTGAACATCCTCCAGCAAGCCGGCGCCTCGGTGGGCACCGCGGTCCTGTCTGTGCTCCTGGCCTCAGCGCTATCCAGCCGGCTGGGCGGCCACGGCACGATCGGCTCCACCGCCCACGTCTCGGCCGCCGTGCGCGCCCACATCGGTCCGCCGATGGCGGCGGCGTTTGGCAGCACGTTCTGGTGGGCCCTGGGGATGCTGGTCGTGGCCTTTCTGGGATCGCTCGCGCTGCCCAGGCGGCGGCCGGTGTTCTCAGAGGAGCCGGCACCGGCGCCGGTACCTGTCTGATCCGGTCTCGTCAGTTTCGGTCCCGCCATGTTCAGGGTGGGCGCTCGGGAACGCGGACGAAGAAGTCTGTGACAGGAGTCTCAGCGAGCAATCCTCAGGCTCTCGGGCCGGAGTGCTCGCGCGAACGCGAAAATCGCGTCTGGGCGAGCCCTTGCCGCCGATCGCGTGCGATTTGCTCGCTGGAACTCACGCCTGGGGGGCGGCCGGGTCGTCGGACCGTCCTGCTCACACTTGCGGCTCCCCCCCGGGGAAGGGGGGACCACCCCCTAGGAGGACGGCGCGAGGGCGGCCGGGTCTCGATCAAAGACCGGGCCGGCCGCCCTCCCCAACCAGTCAACGCCGTCTACGGCGGCGCAGCTGTCCGTCGGCGCCTCCTATAGAGCTCCGGACAGCGCTGCCGACTGCAACGAGCCAATGCCCGTGCAGTAGTCGTAGCCTGCGCGAGCCACGCACCCACCGTTGGTGCCCAGCGTGACGTCGCGGAATCCCTTGACCGGCCCCGGGTTGGCGGCGGGCACGTTTGGCCCGAGCGGCCCGCTCTCCACCGTGGCCGGATACGTCTTGTTGTACAGCGAGTAGAAGTCGTACGACGCGGATGGCTTGATCAGGTGACGGGACAATGCGGACACGCGAAGCACTCCTCCATGGATGCGAATTGGCGTCGCGGTCGATCACTGACCGCGTGGAGGTGAAAACGGCCGAGCAGCCGTTTTCTTGCGCTAACTGCGTCCGAGTTGCGGAAGCGTGTCCCGCAGCGCTTCGATGCCGCTGTAGCCGGGGCTCCAGCCCAGCTCTTGCCGAGCCTTGCTCGTGTCCATGATCGCCGGGTGGCTGAACGCCTCCACCCACTCGGCTGCCGGGGGCACGAGGCCCGGCCAGGGAATCTGAGCCAGCGTCCGGGTGGCCGCGTAGACGGCGCCGGCCGGAATCGGCATCGGCATCAGGCCGAGCTCCCGAATCACGTCCGACCCGGTGACCACGCCGTCCCCGGCGATGTTGTAGGCGCCGGGCGGTCCGTCTCCGAGCACGCAGCGCAGCAGCGCCTGCCCCACGTCCGCCTCGTGGATGAACTGCATAGGGACGTTGGCGGCCAGGGCCGGAATCGGCACCTTCAGCCGGCCGGCCAGACCGAGAACGCCCAGCGCCGCCCGCGTAAGCGGTTCGGGAATCGTGGCCTTGGCGCCGGCGGCGTGCGGGCCGAGCACGATTGGAGGACGCAGCAGATAGAGCTCGGGGCGAGGGGACGCGGCGGCCTCCTCGGCCAGCAGCTGCTCCAGCTCGGCCTTCTCCTGGGCGTAGAACAGCCGGGCCGCCGGGCGCACCGGCCAGTCCTCGGTCATCCCAATCGGGTTGTCGGGATGGAATCCGTACGCCGCCACCGACGATGCGTAGACGAATCGGTTTACTCCGGCCTCCCGGGCCGCCTCAAAGGTGTTGCGCGTCCCTTCGACGTTCACCTGCCGGATGTCCTCGCGCCGGCCCGTTCCGGTGATCAGGAACGCCAGGTGGACGACTGCGTCAACACCCGCGAACGCATCGACCAGGGCATCGCGGTCGCGTACGTCGCCGCGTCTGTACTCCATCTTGCTCCAGCCATGCTGGCTCGGATCGAACGGGCGCCGGGCTATTCCTACTACCCGCCGCACGCGCGGCTCCGCCTCCAGCAGGGGCAGAAGCCCGTGGCCGAACGTCCCGGTGGGCCCGGTGACGGCAACGACCAGTCCATCTTGTTGAGGTGGCATGAGAGGCCGATACCCGCAATCAGCCGCCGGGTCCCGGCGGGACGCTGAACAGCGAGGTGAGCCGAGCCGCCTGCATGATGTCTCCACGCAGCGACAGGCGGCCGGCCAGGTAGGACTGCATCGGGCTGCTCCGCCCGGTGGCCAGCCGCAGGAGCTCAGTCGACTCGACGGTGATGGTGACCAGCGGGCGCGCCTCGGATGCCCCGCGGGTCACCCGGCAGCGGCGCTCGGCGATGATCAGGTCGTAGACGTCGGGCTCCTCCTGGCTGCCCGGACCGCGCACCCGCCAGCGGATTGCCATGTCCAGCCCGGCCGCCTGGCGGGTGTTCAGGTATCTGGGCATGATCAGGAAGATCGTCTCAGTGATCACCCGCCCGGCCGGCGTGCGCATCAGCTGCTCAAGCTGGCGATCCGGAACCGCCGCAGCGACCCAGGCCAGCCGGCGGACCACCTCCTCCGCCCCGGTCTCGACGGCCCCGAGCAGGGGATCAACCAGCGCGTGGGGGATCGGGATCAGGCGCAGGGCGGACCGGGGCACCGGGGGCATCAGGCGCATAGCGGCGACAGTAACCCACCGGCCGTGGCGCCGCGCCTCCCTCGTTTCGGCTTCGGGAGGCGCGTCAGACGGCGTCCGAAGCCCCGCCGTCGACCAGCAGCGTGGTCCCGGTGATGTAGGCGGCGGGCTGCGAGCACAGGAACGCAGCCGCGGCGGCGAACTCGTCCACCTGCCCGATGCGTCCCGCGGGTATGCCAGCCGTGCGGTCAGGTGTGTCGGACCCGAGCTCCTTGATCCGGTCGGTGGCGATCAGTCCCGGCAGCAGCGAGTTGACGGTCACACCGTCGCCGGCCACCTGCTTCGAGATCGTCTTGAGCGCGCCAAGCAGGGCCGAGCGGTGCGCGGTCGAGAGCACCAGCACCGGGCTCGGCTCGCGCACGACGCTTGAGGACAACGAGAGGATCCGGCCCCATCCGCGCTCTCGCATGCCGGGAAGAGCCGCTTTGATCAGCTCGAGCTGTCCGAGCGTGAGCATCTCGTAGGACTCGCGCCACTGCTCGGTTGAGAACCCCAACGCGTCCGGGGACGCGGGCGGGCCGCCGCTGTTGGCCACGAGGATGTCCAGCGAACCGAGCTGCTCCTGCACCCGGTGCACCAGCTGGCTGGCGCCCTCCAGGTCGGCGGCGTCGTGCACGAACGCGCTCGCCCCGATCTGATCGGCCGCCCTCCGGATGCGCTCCTCCGAGCGCGAGCTGATCGCTACCTGTACGCCCTCTGCCGCCAGCGCCCGCGCCACCCCGAACCCGAGCCCCTTGGAGGCGCCGGTGACCAGTGCCACCTTGCCGGCGATGCCGAGATCCATGGTGGGCCAGACTCTAGCTGCCTAACATCCCCTCGCCGGGCGGTTAGCTCAGCTGGTAGAGCACCTGCCTTACAAGCAGGGGGTCGGCGGTTCGAGCCCGTCACCGCCCATCGTCGTCGACCGGGCCCAGGACTGATTCGCGGCGCGTCGGCAGTACGACCTGACTATGTGACAACCACTGGGTTGTCGCAGGAGTAGTCTCGATTTTTGATGTCTGGTTCCCAGTCGAAAGTGCTCATCCTCGGTGGCACCGCATGGCTCGGACACCAGCTCGCTCGAGAAGCCCTCGATCGTGGCCATGCGGTCTGGTGCCTGGCTCGCGCGGAGAGCGGCCCCCCACCAGACGGAGCCAGGTTAATCCGTGCTGATCGTCGTTCTGATGGTGCCTATGAGGAGGTCCGCGCCAGAGACTGGGATGCCGTGGTTGACGTCGCGTGGCAGCCGGGATGGGTCCGCTCGGCGCTCGCGGCACTCCGCGGGCGGGTCGGCCACTGGACCTACGTTTCGTCGGGCAGCGTCTATGGCTCACACGCCATACGAGGTGCCGACGAGTCGGCCGAGTTACTCGCGCCGACAGACCTCGATGAGGTCGGACCCCAACTCTATGGACAGGCGAAGGTGGCCTGTGAACTCGCGTGCCGATCCGAGTCGGACTCGAACCTACTGATCGCCCGATCTGGCCTGATCGGCGGTCCTGGTGATCCCAGCGACCGCGCCGGTTACTGGGTGGCTCGCGCCGCACGAGATCCGGTCGGACCCATGCTGGTGCCCGGCAGGCCGGACGGGGTGACCCAGGTGATGGACGTCCGTGACCTGGCCAGCTGGCTGATCGATTGCGCGGAGAATCACATCGTCGGCATCTACGACGCGGTGGGACCGATGATTGCGCTGGCCGACTGGATCGATCTCTCTCGGAGAATCGGTGGCCACACCGGCGCCGTGGTGCGCGCCGGTGACGATTGGCTGCTGGCGGAAGGCGTGGACGAGTTCATGGGGCCCGGGTCGCTGCCACTTTGGCTGGCAGATCCTGATTGGCTGGGGTTCTGCGCACGGGGTGGCGAGGCGGCTGCGAAGGCTGGCCTCGCCCACCGACCGGTGAGCGAGACGCTCACAGACACCCTGGAATGGGAGCGCGAACAGGGTCTGGACCGCGTACGTAAGTCGGGCCTCCCAGCCGAGCGCGAAGCCGAGCTGATTGGGAGGCTGAAGGCAGCCAGGGCCAGACGTAAACCCGTAGGGTTGTCCCAAAGCCGACAGGAGGGCTCGATGGCCGCGACCATGCATTCCGATCATCTGCCACCGCTGGGGGAGCGGATGGAGGTGACCCGCGCACTCGAGCACAAGCCGTGGGCGCGCCGTGCCGCGTCTGCTGACGCGCGGAGGTCCTGATGTCTCCCATAAGCCGAGGCTTCATGGGTCGGCGTCGTCCGGTCGCTGATCCGTCTCGGGTTCCTCCGGGCCAGTATTTGACCGACGACTTTCCTGTCCTGTCTGCGGGCCCGACGCCTCACACGCCGCTGGATCAGTGGAGCTTCACGATCCAGGGAGCGGTCAGCGAGCCGGTTTCTTGGCCGTGGGAGGAATTCTTGGCGCTTCCCTCCGAAACGATCGACACTGACATTCACTGCGTGACCAAGTGGTCGAAGCTCGATACCAGCTGGCGTGGCGTTTCGCTCGACACCCTGCTCGAGCACATTGAGACCGAGGCTGACTATTTGACCGTCTGGTCAGACGGCGACTACACCACGAATCTCGCACTGGAGGACGTGACCGACGGCCGGGCGTGGGTGGCCTATGAGTACGACGGCCAGTCGCTGGATCCCGAGCACGGAGGTCCGGCGCGGCTGCTCGTCCCGCACCTGTATTTCTGGAAGAGCGCGAAGTGGGTGCGCGGCTTGGTCCTCACACCCGATGACCAACCAGGGTTCTGGGAGGGCTACGGCTATCACAACCACGGCGACCCATGGCTCGAGCAGCGATATCAAGGAGATTGATCTGGCAGCTGGCGCGTGTCCGTGAGCTTGTGGATGAGACGCCGCGTTGCAAGAGCCTCGTCCTGGAGACGCCGGAGTGGCCAGGCCACCGAGCCGGCCAGCACGTTGACGTCAGGCTGACTGCGGAGGACGGGTACCGGACTGAGCGCAGCTACTCCATTGCATCGGCACCCGAGGAGCGCGAGCTCGTTCTGACGATCGAGCGCCTAAAGGACGGGGAGGTCTCCACCTACCTGGTGGACGAGCTGCGAGTGGCCGACGAGCTGGAGCTGCGCGGCCCCGTCGGGGGCTATTTCGTTTGGGAACAGAAGTTAGGCGGCCCACTCCTGTTGATCGCCGGCGGTTCGGGCGTCGTGCCACTACGGGCGATGCTCCGCCACTGGGCCGCGGGGGAGCGATCAGTCCCGGCGCGGATGCTCTACTCCTCGCGCACGCTGGAGGACGTCATCTACCGCAACGAGCTGGAGCGCCTGGCGGCTGACGCCGGTGCGGAGATCGAGCTCACCCTCACGCGAGAGTGGCCGAAGGACTGGACCGGGCATCGCGGACGCGTCAACCGCCAGCTCCTAGAAGACCTGGCGTGGCCTCCGAGGCAGCGGCCCCTCGTCTATGTGTGCGGTCCCACCACGTTTGTGGAGACGACTGCCACCACGCTGGTCGAACTCGGGCACGACCCGAGCCGAATCAGGACAGAGCGTTTCGGACCCACTGGAAGTTGATCGGAGAGGCGAATGGAGGCACTGGACGGAAACGCCATCGCCGGAACGCTCCTCGAGCGTGTTGGCGCCGAGATGACCGCAGCCCGCGGGTCATGCGCTCACTGCAATGCCACAGCTCAGATTGCCGAGCTCCGCGTCTACTTGCGGGCCCCGGGGACCGTCCTACGCTGCCCAAGCTGTGAGAAGGTCGTCATGGTGCTGGCCGAGACTCACGGCGCACTACGGATCGACTCGAGCAGCTTCCGGCTGCACCTTCCGGCATCCGAAGACCTGCCTAGACACGAGCCGCACGGTCACGTTCCTCGCCGCGCTTGATCAAGAATGCGCCGAGCGCGCCGCCAAGAGAGCCTATGACGGTGATGGCATAAATCTCCATCAGGATGTCCAGGACTCTGGCCGGAAAGGAGATCGGGTTCTGGAGACTGGAGGAGACGGTCAGCAGCTGGGTCGTGGTCCAGAACACTGCGCTGCCGAAACTTTCGATCTGGGTCTGCTTCTGATGGTGCTCGAACAGAAAGGCGAGCACAGCGCAGACAAGGTCAACTCCCACCGTCACCGAGACGATGGCGACGAGTCGATCGCGCAGATGGCCGTGGGTCGGCGTTCTTGCGCGCAGAACATCGCGGGCCTCGCCGGCCGCCTCGCCGAGTACCCGCAGTAGGTACATCACCTGCTATTCGTCGCCGGGCCCTGACGTCCTGTCCGCGCCACGCGGGAGGCGCTTGCACGTTCTAATCCCTTGCCGTCTGGTAGGTGGCGATCAGCAGGCCGCTGGGAGTCGTGAGGCTGCCCGCGAGCCGCAGCGACTGGTGGACACCTTCGGGGAACAACCGCCGCCCGCTGCCGAGCACAAGCGGATGAATCATCAGCAGGTATTCGTCGATCACGCCAGCCGCCGACAGGCAGCCGATGAGCTCGCCGCTTCCCATGATCGCCAGCACGCCGGCCGATTGCTCCTTCAGCTTGCGCACGGCATCAGCGATGTTTCCGCGCAGCAGGGTCGAGTTTGGCCAGGGCAGCGGCTCCTCGAGAGTGTTCGATGCCACGTACTTCGGTGAGCTGTTCAGCATCGGACCGAACGGGCTGTCGGGCTGTCGGTTCCAGTAACTCAGCAGATCCTCGTACGTACGCCGTCCGAACAGCCAGCCGGCCAGGCCCCCGCCGGCAGTGATCCTTTCCCCCATCGCGTCGCCTGCGGCCTCATCCGGCCCGTCAGGCACTTGGGCCCACCCGCCATATGCGAATCCGCCTCGAGTGTCCTCCTCGGGACGGCCCGGCGCCTGCATCACCCCGTCCAGGGTCACATGGTTCATCACAACGATCCGGCTCATTTCAACCTCCTCGGCGATGCGGCGGCCGATGGTCGCTTCGCGCTGGGTTCCCATCCTGGCATCAGGTGAGCCAAGGTGCACGAGGGGAAGACGGGCAAGCGCTAGCCAGGCCGGAAGCTGAGCCCGACCGGGCGGCTGGATCCGGCGGGGCCCGGGTCTAAGCTGCGAAGCATGAGCGCTGGGGATCCGACGCTTCCCCTACTCGGGGCCAGCCACCTGGAGCAAGTTCCGGAACTTCTGTCGGCCCGTCGCTTCTTCTGGCTCGACCTCCACGACCCAACTCCCGACCAGCTCGGCCGCCTAGGCGAGCTGCTCCATCTGCATCCGTTGACCATCGAAGATGTCAGCACGTTTTCGGAGCGACCGAAGCGTGAGCATTACGAGGGATACATTAGCCTGGTCGTCTACGGAGTCGACCCGGCCGAAGCTGCCGGCGGGGAACTGCTGCGGGAAGTGCACCTTCTCATCTCCGGCGACTGGGTGGTGACCCTGCATCCGACGCCGTTCGGAGTGCTCGACCATCTCCGCGCACGGGTGCAGCGGGACCCGTCCCCGCGTGAACGGTCACTGATCTTTCAGATCCTCGACGCCGTCCTTTCGAGCTATGTGCCGGTGCTTGATCGCGTGGATGATGCGATCGACCAGATCGAAGAGGACGTCATCGCGCAACCGCGCGAGGAGAGCCTGCAGCGAATCTTCTCGCTCAAGCGCGATCTGATCGGAATGCGTCGCGTCGTCTCGCCGATGCGTGACTTCTTCGCTCACGATGCTGACGAGATCACCCACCTCCCGGGAATGGAGCCCGACGATTCCCTGTACTTCCGGGACCTCTACGACAACGTGGTCCGGACCTCGGAACTCATCGACTCCTACCGCGACCTCCTGAGCGGTGCCACGGACATGTACCTCTCGACCGTGGCCAACCGCCAGGGCGAGATCTCCAAGCAGCTGACAATCATCGCCACGATCTTCCTGCCCCTGTCATTCCTCACCGGCTTCTTTGGCCAGAACTTCGCCTGGCTGACCGGCAACGTCCTGAATACGACCTGGTCCTTCTTCGTTCTCGGACTCGGACTCCTGCTGGCCGCCGTCGTGGGATTCTGGTTTCTGTTCCGTCGCAAGGGCTGGTTGAACCCCAGCCAGTAGACCGGTGGACCCACCGTCCGGGATACTCATCCGATGCTGAAGAGGGGTTGGAGGAACGCAGAGCAGGATCGGTGCGCTGCGTGTGAGGGCATCAACCCATGACCGCCCAACGCCAGCCGGCCACGGAGACGGCGAGACCGGTCGCCCACCCACACCAGCCTGAGCAGCCGGTGGCGCCGTACCTCGACGCGGTCGTTGAGTACGCGTTCCGGGGGGCAGCCCGCTACCACGTCCCCGGTCACAAGGGCGGATCGGGTGCGGACCCCGGGGTGGTCAAGGCGATCGGCCTCGATGCACACGCCGCTGACGTTCCGCAGCTGATCCACGGGATCGATGTCGGACCCTCGCCGACCCCCTACGAACGGGCCGAGGCGATGGCCGCCGAGGCGTTCGGTGCCGCGCGGACGTGGTTCCTGACCAACGGCGCCACGCAGGGCAACCATGCGCTTTCACTCGCCCTGGCCCCGCTCGGGACGCAGGTGGTGGTGCAGCGCAATTCGCACTCCTCCGTAGTCGACGGGCTCGTGCTGAGCGGCGGTCTGCCGAGCTTCGTGATCCCCGAATATGACGAGGAGCTAGGAATCACCCACTGCGTGACTCCTGAGGCACTCGAGGCGGCTTTGCGGGCCGCCCCGGAGGCCCGGGCCGCCTGGATCGTCTCGCCCACCTACTACGGAATGGCCGCCGATATTGACGGCTTGGCGAAGGTCGCTCGTGCGGCCGGTGTGCCGCTGATCGTCGACCAGGCCTGGGGCTCACACTTCGGCTTTCATGAGGCTCTTCCCCCGTCGGCGCTCGAGCAGGGGGCTGATGCGGTGCTGACCAGCACGCACAAGATCGCGGGCTCACTGACCCAGAGCGCCATGCTCCATGTCGGTCTCAGCGGCCGTATCGACCCCGAGGTGGTCGGCCGAGCGCTCCGACTGCTTCGCACCACCAGCCCCTCGTCACTGCTCCTGGCCTCACTCGACGGTGCGCGGCGGCAGCTCGCGCTGCACGGTGAGCAGTTGCTCCACGAGGCACTCGAGGCAATAGCGGTGGCGAGGGCGAAGCTCGAGACGATTGAGGGGATCCGGCTCGTCGACGCCTCGCTCGTCGGGCGGTCCGGCATAGCCGCCTACGACCCGATGCGGATCGTGCTCGATGTGCGAGGCACCGGATGCACGGGCTATGAAGTGTCAGACGCGCTTCGCCGTTCCTATGACGTTCACGTCGAGCTCCCGACTCAGTCAACCATCGTCCTGATCGTCGGCCTGGCTGACACGGCCAGGGCACTGCGGCGCCTGGCCGGAGACATCGAGGAGACGGTCAAGCGGATCGCCAAGCCGGGTGAAACGGCCGCCATCGTCGGCCCGGCGCGGATGCTGATCGGGCATATGGCCGTCTCTCCTCGCGCAGCCTTCCTGGGCGAGGCTGAGGTGGTGCCGGTGGCTGAAGCGGAGGGACGGATCTCGTGTGAGTCGATCGCGAGCTACCCGCCCGGTGTGCCCCAATTGCTGCCCGGTGAGCAGATCACCCGCGAGATCGTGGCCCATCTCAGCCGGCTCGCGGAAACCGGCGCCCGGTTGCACGGCGCCAGCGATCCCCGCTTCCGGACGATCAACGTACTTCGCGCCGTCAGCTAGCCGGGGCCCTCCGCCGCAGCGCAATACCGGTGAGGATCTCCCGGACCAGGCGGTCCCCAACCAGTGCTGCCGGGTCAGCGGAACCGACCCCGGTGGGGATGACTTCCACCAGGTCGGCCCCCACAAGTTCGAGTTCGGCGGCCGCGGTGCGGGTGGCCCACAGCAGCTCCACTGCGGTCATGCCGCCGGGCTCCGGTGTCCCGGTGCCCCCGGGGATGAAGGCGGGATCCAAAACGTCGACATCGACCGTCAGGAAGGTGGGACCTGGACCAACCTGCTCGATCGCCTGACGCACCACCTCGCGGATGCCGCGGTCCCGCACGTCGTGCATGAACAGGCTGGTGATTCCGTGCTCGGCCTGCCAGGAAAACTCGGCCTCCCCCGGCCAATACCCACGCAGACCGATCTGCACATAGCGCCGCGAGTCGATGTGTCCCGCCTCGACCAGACGTCGCATGACCGTACCGTGGGAGAAGCGGGCGCCGAACACCTCCTCCCCGGTATCGGTGTGCGTGTCGAAGTGGAGCAGGCCGACTGGTCCGTGGCGGTGCGCGCAGGCGCGGGCGTTGGGCTCAGTGATGGAGTGATCGCCACCGATGATCACCGGCAGGAGCCCGGCGCTGAGCACCTGGGCGACCGTCTGCTCGATGGCCGCGTGATTGCGTTCAGGCTGCGCCGGCACCACCGGCGCGTCGCCGAAGTCGACGATTCGCAGAGCCGCAAAAGCATCAACCCCGGCCTCGAGGTGGGGCCCGGGCGGGCAACTTGCCGTCCGGATCGCGCGGGGGGCGAACCGGGATCCGGGGCGGTCGGAGACCAGCTCATCCATCGGCGCCCCAACGATCGCCACGTCGAACCCGGCCAGCTCCGCTGGGTCTTCGGTGTAGGGGGCGCCGCCGAACGTCAGCAGGCCGGCGTAATCGGGCTTCTCGCCGTACTGGCGCCAGCGCTCCATGGGGTCGACCATCCGAGCTAGCCTAACGGCTTCTCGCTGGCTCAGTTCGGGAAGGAAACCGTCACATGCAGACCGCCTCCGGGCGGCGATTCTGCGCTGAGCTCCGCCTGATGGACCTGGGCCACGGCGCGAACGATCGATAGGCCAAGACCGTGGTGCGGGCCGGTCGACGTCCGGTCACTGCCCCGCCGGCGGAACGGCTCGAACAGGGCATCCACCTGTTCGGCCGGGATCTCTGGGCCGGTGTTGACGACGGTCAGCGTGGCTCGTCCGGGCGCGCTTTCCGTACGGACCTCGATCCGGCCGCCCGGACGGTTGTAGTCAACGGCGTTTTCGATCAGGTTGTGCATGAGCCGCTCGACGAGCGCGCGGTCCCCGGTCAGAAGCACGGGCTCGAGCACGGTGACGACCTCGAGATCGGCAGCGGCCGACGAGGCGCCGGCCACGGCGGTCTTGGCCACTGAAGCCAGATCGACGACATCTCGGCGATACAGCCCGCGTTCACTGGTGGCCAGGGTGAGGAGGGCGTCGAGCAGGAGTTCCTGCTCGCGGCTGGAGGCGATCACCTCCTCGCAGGTGGCGCGCAGCTTAGCTGCGTCGGCATCCGGATCGGCTAGCGCGACCTGAAGCAGGGCTCGTTCGACCGTCAGGGGCGTGCGCAGCTCGTGGGCGGCGTTGGCCACAAAGCGGCGTTGGGCGGCGAATGAGGATTCAAGCCGGCGGAGCAGATCGTCGATCGTGTCGCCCAGCTGCTTGAACTCATCGGCGGGCCCGGTGAGCGCGAGCCGCTGGTGCAGGCTTCCGGCCGAGATCTCCTGGGTGGCCAGGCTCATCTGGCGCAGCGGTCGCAGCACACGGCCCGCCACGAACCATCCCAGCGGCGCCGATACCAGTGCTGTGAGGACGAGCGTGACCCACGCGCCTCCGAGCAGCCGGTTCACGTCGGCGGTGTGCTGCTGTGAGGCCGCCGCGTGCGCGACCGACGCTCCAGCCTGGCCCACCGGTGCGGCGGAAGCGGAAGACGCCGCGACCGAGCTCTGGCCGGCGCCGATGGCGAAGATCAGCACCACGATCACGGTGCCCAGCACCAGGAACATGCCCGAATAGACCAGCGTCAGCCGGAGTCGCGCGCTCTGGGAAACCAGGTTCCGCCAGCGTCGCGGACGGTCGAGGGCGGCAGGGCCGCCTCCCGAAGCAGGAGCGAGACTCAAATCCGGTACCCGGCTTCCCGGATGGTCTCGATCACCGGCGGGACTCCCAGCTTGGAGCGCAGGCGGGCCACCGTGGTCTTCACGGTGCTGGTAAACGGATCGGTCGCCTCGTCCCACACCTTGACCAGCAACTCCTCGGCCGACACTACGCGGCCTTCCGCCGCCATCAGGCACTCAAGGAGTGCGAATTCCTTGGGCGTCAGCTCCAGTCGCCGAGCTCCGCGAAACGCCACCCGCCGGGAGGAGTCAAGCTGGATTTCGCCGCGCTCGAGCCTAGGTGGGGTGGCCGCTCCCGGGCGCCGGCCCAGGGCCCGGACGCGAGCCAGTAGCTCGGCGAACTCGAATGGCTTGGGCAGGTAATCGTCGGCGCCCAGCTCCAATCCTTCGACGCGGTCACTGATCGTGCTGGCGGCCGTGAGCATGAGTACCCGGGTCCCCGGGTGTTCCTGAGCAATCCGGCGACAGACCTGGTCGCCATGGGTTCCCGGCAGATCTCTATCGAGCACGACCACGTCATAAGGGATCAGGAGCACGCGGCCGGTGGCGTCGTTCCCGTTCAGGGAGACATCGACCGCCATCCCCTCGCGTCGCAGACCTTCGGCCAGCGCCCTGGCGAGTCGCTCCTGATCCTCGACGACCAACACCCTCATGGTGAGACAAGCATCCCGCAGGCCGGTTACAGCTGTGTGACAGGGGCGGTCACAGAGCTGTGACCGTGACCGGACTACAAGTGCAGGCCATGCACACAAACAAGCTCATCTCTCTCGCCCTGCTCACCTCGGTGATCGGACTGGCGCTGGCGGCCTGTGGGTCGACTTCACCCACTACCACGTCCGGGTCGTCCTCGGCCCAGAACCCAGGGGCGGACGCGTTCGCCTTCTCCCGCTGTATGCGTGCGCACGGCGTCAGCGGCTTTCCCAACCCCGTCGTGAAGACCACCGCTAACTCTGCGTCGGTCAGCCAAGTGGCGCCCGCCAGCCTGGCCTCCTCTCCGCACTTCAAGTCGGCCAGCCGGGCCTGCGCCCACTTCGAAGCGGCCGGCCAGGAGTCGGGTCCGCGCAGCGGCGGCCCGAGCAAGTCGGTGCTGCTGGCGTTCGCCCGCTGCCTGAGAGCTCACGGCGTCGCGAAGTTCCCCGACCCCGACGCCCGGGGCCAGCTCTCGGCGGCCACCCTGAGTGCTGCCGGTGTCGACGTGCACACCCAGCAGTTCTTTGACGCGGGTCGCAGCTGCGTAGGTGTCACCCATGGCCGGATCACGGTGGGCCAGGTGGCGGCACTGGTGCACCACCAATCCTGACCGGGCGAGACGCGCAGCGCAACAGCCTCCTCGGGTAGGGTCGGCGGCTCCGAGTCTCATCGACCTCACCCAGCCACCCTTATCGCCCTGAACACCTACGTCTTCTTCCCCGAGGGCGCCTACGGCCCCACCAACAACTGCGTCGGCATCGGCGACGTCCTGCGCCGGCGCGGACACCGGGTGGTGTTCATCGTGGAGGAGTCGTTTGCCGGGGCGCTCGAGGCCAAGGGCTTTGAGGAGCGCACCGTGCGGCTCGGCCCCGTGCCGGAGTTCGAGGAGGCACCGGGACAGTTCTGGAAGGACTTCATCCGGGAGACCGCGCCAGTGTTCCGGACACCGACGATCGAGCAGCTCCAGTCGTTCATAGCCCCCACGTTTCAGGCGTTGATCGACGGAGCGAGGTACGTCGATGACCGGTTGGCCGCGATCTTCGACGAGCTGGCTCCCGACGTGATCATCGAGGACAACGTGGTGGCCTTCCCGGCAATTCCCGCCAGTGGCCGTCCTTGGGTGCGGATCATGTCCTGCAATCCGGCCGAGCTGAAGGATCCCGACGTCCCGCCCGTGTTCTCCGGCTATCCGACTGGTGACCGGGCCGGCTGGTCGGACTACTGGGAGGCCTACCGTCACGCTCACGACGACATCCATGCGGACTTCAGTGAGTACTGCCGGGAACGCGGGGCCCCCGCACTCCGCGAGCTCGACTTCATCCATCCCTCCCCGCACTTGAACCTGTACCTCTATCCAACGGAGGTGGACTACGTCCGGGCGCGCGGCCTCGACTCGACCTGGCACAACCTGGGCAGTTCGGTGCGGACGACCGACGCGGCTTGGCGAGTGCCGGACGAGCTGGCGAGGGGGGACGGCGCGCTCATCTATCTGAGCCTCGGAAGCTTGGGCTCCGGAGACGTCGGGCTGATGCAGACGCTGATCGCGACCCTGGCCGACTGCCCGCACCGAGTGATCGTCTCGATGGGCCCCCAGCATGACCAGCTGACGCTGGCCGGCAACATGGCCGGCGCCGAGTTCCTGCCTCAGACCTCGGTCTTGCCGGAGGTCGACTTGGTGATCACCCACGGGGGGAACAACACCGTCACCGAGTCGCTCTACTTCGGTAAGCCGATGGTCGTCCTACCGCTGTTCTGGGACCAGTACGACAACGCGCAGCGGATCCACGAGACCGGGCTGGGGCGGCGGCTTGACACCTACGGCCATGCTCCGGCTGAGCTGCGACACACGGTCGACCGGTTGCTGGAGGACGGCGACCTGGCGGCGTGCCTGACATCTCTGTCCGCCGCGCTGCGAGCGAATCCCGGTACGGGGCGGGCAGCCGATCTGATCGAGCGGCTCACGGTCTGATCCCGGCCGGAGCAGCCAAGCGGGATGTAGGAGCGAGGAAAACGAGGCGGACCGATTAGTTCGGTGCCCGGTGATCGTCATTGGTGTGTCGAACCGAACAGGAGACCTCGATGATTGACCATTTGAGCACCCGAACCCGCTGGCTGGCGTTGGTGATCCTCTGCGTGGGGGACCTGATGATCGTGGTGGACACGACGGTGGTGAATGTCGCCCTCCCGTCGATCCGGCATGCCCTCGGGTTTTCCCCCACGTCGCTGGCCTGGGTGGTCAATGCGTACATGCTGACGTTCGGAGGATTTCTGCTGCTGGCGGGCCGCCTGGGCGACCTGCTGGGACACCGGCGCGTGTTCCTGTTCGGCACCGCCGCCTTCACCGTGGCCAGCCTCGCCTGCGGGCTGTCGGTCTCCCGCGAGATGCTGATCGCTGCCCGGGCCGTGCAGGGCCTGGGAGGCGCCATCGTCTCAGCGGTGGCCTTCTCGCTGATCGTGGTGCTGTTCACAGAACCGGCTCAGCGGGCCAAGGCCATGGGTGTGTTCGGATTCGTGATGTCCGGAGGTGGCAGCATCGGAGTGATCGCCGGCGGCGTGCTCACCGATCTCGTGGGGTGGCACTGGATCTTCCTGGTCAATCTTCCGATCGGCATCGCCGTCACACTGGCCGGGTTGAAGCTGCTGCCCGATGTGCAGACGGCGACTCGGAAGCAGCGGCTCGACGTGGCAGGGGCGCTCGCCATCACCGGCGCGATGGTCCTGGCCGTATACGCGATCGTCAACGGCAATACGGCAGGTTGGACCTCCGCTCAGACCCTCGGTCTGCTGTTGGCCAGCCTGCTCCTGGCTGGAGGGTTCGTCTGGTGGGAGTCGCGCGTGCCCGCACCGCTGATGCCGCTGGCCATCTTCCGCCACCGGAATCTCAGCTCGGCCAACCTGGTGGGCATCCTCTGGGCGGCGGCGATGTTCGCGCTCTTCTTCCTGTCGGCGCTGTATCTCCAGCTGGTCCTGGGATACGACCCCCTGCAGGTCGGCCTGGCCTTCCTGCCTGGCAACCTGTTGATGATGGCCTTCTCGCTCGGCCTGTCGGCGCGGCTGGTCATGCGCTACGGATTTCGCGTCCCACTGGCCTTCGGCTTGACGGTGGCGGCGCTGGCTCTCCTATGGCTGGCGCGGGCTCCCGTGCACGGTTCGTTCCTGGTGGACGTCCTGCCTTCGATGCTCCTGATCGGGGTCGGCGCCGGCCTTGCCTTCAATCCGGTGCTCATGGCCGCGATGAGCGACGTGGCACCGGAGCAGTCCGGCCTGGCCTCCGGGATCACCAACACCTCGTTCATGATGGGCGGCGCCCTCGGGCTGGCCGTGCTGGCCAGCCTCGCTGCGGCCCGGACCCATCACCTCGCCGCCACCGGACACGGCCTCCTCGCCTCGCTCACCGGCGGGTACCACCTGGCGTTTCTGGTCGGCGCTGGGTTCGCCGTGGTCGCAGCCCTGCTCGGCGGTGCGCTGTTGCGCACCCGCCACCTTCCTGAAGCCGCGGGTCCCGATGCGTTCCCCGAGTCCGTCGGAGCCGCAGCCCTGGAAGCTGCCTGAGCACGCGGGCTGGACTCCTGATCAGGGCAGAACGCCGCTGGTCCGCACCGATCCGATCCCCGCGCCGAGCAGGAGCACCAGTCCAGCGACCGCGAAGTCCACGGTGATGTCCCGTTTCCGGGAGACGCTGCCGAGCCGCCGTCCGAGGGACGAGTAGATGGAGCTCAGCTGGTCGGCGCTCCGGGCGTCGAACGCCCGAGCGCCTGAGGTGCTGGCGATCTCGTTCATCAGCTGGGGATCCGGGGGTACGGCGACCGGCGGGCTCAAGGGTCCGGTGTTGAGCGAGCCGCCCGGGGTGCCCAGAGCCACGGTGTAGATCGGGATGTGCTCCTGCTTGGCCTGGTCGGCCACCGTCACCGGATTCGGCCCGAGGTTGGCGGCCCCGTCTGAGAGCAACACCACCGCCGAGGGCGGATGCGTTCGCCTGGAGCCGTGCAGGATCTGGAGCGCCAGCTGCAGCGCTCCGCCTGTATTGGTTCCGCCGTTGGCCTGGGCGGACGCCAGCAGGGACAGAGCGGCCTGATGATTCGGGACGGGCTGCTGCACGGAATCTGGGCTGGAGGAGAAGGTGATGGCACCCAGGCGAACACTCGATGGCAGCTGACTGGCAAACGCCCGAGCCGCGCGGTTGGCTGCCACCAACCGGCTCGGGCGGACGTCGGTGGCCGCCATCGATCCGGAGTGATCTAGCACCAGGACCACCGATGCGTCACCCACGGGCACGCGGTAGGAGATGTGCGGACGCGCCAGCGCGATGGCCAGCGCAGCGACCCCGGCAAGCAGCAACGCCGCGGGCAGGTGCCGGAGCCAGCTGGAGCTCGTGCCGACTGCCGCCTGGAGCGTCGGTACCCCCGGGAACCGGATCGCATAGCGACGGGCCCGGTGCCGGGAGACGCGCTGGGCGAGGAGGGCCAGGGGGATGAGCAGGAGGGCCAGCAGCCACAAGGGGGAGGCCAGGCTCATCGAATGTGCCGTCCCAGCTCCACCAGCCAGTCCTGCTCGGTCGACAGGCTGACCTGGTGCACGCCCAGGCGGCGGAGCTCATCGGTTACCCGCTGCCGGCGCTCAGCCTCCAGCTGCGCGAACCGGTCGCGAAGGGGCCCGCGCGATGTGTCCACGCGGACGAGCGCCCCGGTTTCGGGATCCACCAGCGCCAGTCGGCCGACTGCCGGTAAATCGGCCTCTCGCGGGTCGGTGATCTCGACCGCCAGCGTGGCGTGGCGCAGACGCAGCGATCCCAGCGGCCGTTCCCAGCCGTGCTGATCGCGGAAGTCGGAGATCACCACCACCAGTCCCGGTTGGGTAGCCAGGCGCGCCGCGCGGGTGAGCGCGTCGGCCAGGTCGTTCGGATCGCCGCGCCCGTCGGGAGACACGCCGGCGGCTAAGAGACCGCGCAGAGCCACGAGCGCCGGCTTGGCACCGCGAGGAGGCAGCACCTGCGCGGGGCCCGCTCCGAAGGCCACCAATCCAATGCTGCCGGCTCGCCGCACGCCCAGGCGTCCGAACACGAGAGCCGCCCCCTCCGCGACGTCCGCCTTCAGCCGGCGGGCGGTGCCAAACGCCATCGACGGCGAGAGGTCGAGGACGATCCACGTGGCGATCGCACGATCGGGGACGTGCAGTCGAACGTGCAGCGAGCCGGTGCGGGCGCTGGCGGCGGGGTCGATGTGCCGTACGTCATCGCCAGGTTCGTAGGGCCGGATCTGCGCGAGCTCCAGGCCTGGCCCCACTCCGCTGGCGCGGCGGCTGCCCGGCAGGCTCCGGGACACCAGACGGTTGACGGCCAGATCCAGCGCATCGATCAGCGCGGTTGGCATCGGCCCCGGCCCCTGCCGGGCCACCGGGATTTCGAGGCGAGTCGAGTCGGCAGGCGGTGTCACACGCGGCGCATCTGCGCTTCGGAGGGCTCGGTGCTGATCAGACGGTCTCGGCCGGGCGCCGGTACGGCCGCGAGGATCCGCTCGAGCAGGGAGTCGGCCGTCACGCCGTCACTCAGCGCGTCGTAGGAGAGGACGATCCGGTGACGCAGCACATCCGGGGCCAGATCGAGGATGTCCCGGGCGTCGACATGGGTTCGCCCGCGCAGGAGCGCCAGCGCCCGGGCGGCCTGGATCAGGCCGATCGGCCCGCGAGGACTCGCACCGAACTCGATCAGCGGGGCCAGATCATCCAGCCGGTGGGCCGCCGGGTGCCGGCTGGCATCGGCCAGCGCGACCGCATAGCCGATCATCTCGCGATGCACGGCCACCGTCGCTACGGCACCGGCGTGGCGCGTGATCGCCTCCAGCGACAGGCACTGGCGCACGAGGGGAACCGGCTTCAGGCTGCGTCCCACCACCGCGGCCTCTTCGCCGGCGCTGGGGTAGTCGACGATGATCTTCATCAGGAAGCGATCCACCTGGGCCTCCGGCAGCGGATAGGTGCCTTCGGATTCGATTGGGTTCTGCGTGGCCATGACGATGAACGGGGTGGGCACGCGGTGGGTCACGCCTCCGATCGTCACCGTTTCCTCCTGCATCACCTCGAGCAGCGCCGACTGCACCTTGGCCGGCGCGCGGTTGATCTCGTCGGCTAGGACGAAGTTGTGAAAGACCGGCCCGAGCTCGGTATCGAAGTGACCGGTATCCGGCCGCCAGATCCGGGTTCCCACCAGATCGGCCGGCACCAGATCCGGCGTGAACTGAATGCGCCCGAAGCTGCCACCGAGCACCGAGGCCAGCGTCTTGACCGTCAGCGTCTTGGCCAAGCCGGGCACGCCTTCGAGGAGCACATGTCCGCCGGCCAGGAGACTGACCAGCAGGCGCTCGAGCATCGCGTCCTGGCCGACGATCACCCGTTTGATCTCGTCCAGCGCCTGCTGCAGGGATTGCCTGGCCTCGGCGCGAGACCGGCTCATGGCTTCGATGTCGTTCATGGATCCTCCGGTCGGTTCAGGCCAGGCTTCCGAACCAGAGCAGGCTGAGGGCGCCGCCGATCAGCAGCAGTCCCAGGGCCGCTCCGGCCAGGCCGGCTATCAGGGTTCTTCTTAGGTGGGTGTGGCCCAGGCTGCGAGCCAGATGCGTGTAGATGGCTCGGGCGTCGGCGCTGTCAGTCGCCGTAAAATTCCGTCCTCCGGAATCCGCTGCGACGGTGGCGAGCTGTTGGGGGCTGACGGGGACCGCGATACGCCGCCCGCGGCGTCCGGTAATCGTGCCCGAGGCGGTACCGATCGCCACCGTGTAGATGGGCACATGCCGGGCCCGGGCCTGAGCCGCCGCTTGCAGCGGGTTCGCGCCCACGTTGGACGTACCGTCGGACAGGAGGATCACAGCGCCAGGAGGGCGTCGCCCGTCCACTTTGGGGGCCGTGGCGATAGCACTCAAAGCCGTCTCGATCGCCCCCCCGATCGCCGTCCCCCCGCCTCCAGGCTTGAGGCCGGCGATGGCCTGCTCGGCCAGCGCGTGATCGGCGCTGGGTGACTGCAGCAGGGTTGGGTGGCGGGCGAACTCGATCTGGCCCACACCCACCGACCGCGGCGCCTGGGCCACGAAGCGCTCGGCCGCCGCGGCAGCAGCCCGGAGGCGGGATGGCCGGACATCGGTCGCCTGCATCGAGTCACTGACGTCATTGGCCAGCATGATCGTGGCGCTCTTCACCGGCACGAGGACTCGGTGGTAGGGCTCGGCGAGCGCGGCAATCAGTGCCGCCCCGGCCAGCCCCAGGAGAGCCACCGGCAGATGGCGTCGCCATCCGGGGTGGCGAGGAGCCACCGAACGAGTGAGGGGCCCGGAGACGAATGCCTGCCGGGACAGTGCCCGGTGGCGTTGCTCGCGCAGGTACAGCGCGGCCAGCGCGGGAACCGCCAGCAGCCCGACGAGGGCCAGCGGATGAGCGAACGTCACGGGGAGGTGACGGGCTGCCCGCTGAAGTCAGCCACGGTGGCGAACAGCGTGGAGCCACGATCGACGGAGATCAGCACGGCGTCGCCGAGCTTCAGATTGCGGACGGCGCCTCGAACCTGGTCAGCGGCCGTTATGGGGTGGTGATTCACGGCTTGGATGATGTCTCCGGGATCGAGCCCGGCGGAGTCGGCTGGACTGCCCAGCTGCACCGTCTGGATCACCGCGCCCACGTTCTCCACGGTGGAGATCTGCATGCCCAGCCAGCTGATCGTGTGGCCGCTGATGGTGGTTTGGGAGGTGGTCCCTGGAGTGGTGCTCGGCGTTGGCACGACGGGGCTGGGCGTCTGAGTGCCCGGGATCGCACTGGCGGTTGGCGTGGTTGCGCCACTCCGGCCGGATCGCGCTGTCCCGCCGGGCAGCAACTCGGCCAGCGCGATGGCCACCACGAGGAGCAATGCGGCCCCGGGCAGGAGCGCGCGCCACATCGGAGGTCTCCGGCGCCGCACCGGGACCAGGTCAGGCGGTGACGGCACGGCCGGCCGCTCCGCCGGGTCCGGCGCCGCGGCCGGATTTCTGGATTCCTCTCGCCAGTTTCCGGACCAGAGGTGCTTGGGTCCACTCATGAGGTGAGCGTGACGCTAATCACGAATGTTCAGAGGTGCGTAAGAGGAATCGCGCCGAATTCCGGACGGACGGGGACCGCCCGGCGTGGTTGGATACCGGCCCGTGACCATAGATACCCGGGCGGATCGTCGCGAGCCGGAGGATGCCCCGAACCCTCCCGGCGCCGAGGAGCGCACGGCCCTGCGCGCCGCGGCAGTGCGACGACTCGACCTGATCGATCGCCTGAGGACGCCCGCTCTGGCCGGTGTGACGCGCCTCGCCGCCCACCTCACGGGCGCCTCGGCGGCCGCGGTGCACGTGTTCGACGAGGGCATCCAGCACCGAGTGGCCGCTTCAGGGGCGCCGCTGGGTCCACACCCTGCATCCGACAGCATGTGCCTGCAGGTGGTGGGTGGCGAGCGGCGCGTGATCTGTACGGATGCCACCCTGGACGGTCGGTTCGGCTACTCGAGCTTCGTGCATGCAGACCGGCCGGTGCGCTTCTACGCGGCCTTCCGGTCCGGTCCCGGGGCGGCATCACGGTGGGCACGGTGTGTGCGTTCGAGTCAGCGGTGACTCAGGCCCGGGCGCCGAGAACCGGTTCGGCCGGGCGGCTGGGCAACGGTCCGCCGCGCAGCGGTGACAGTGGCTTGGCCAGCAGCAGCTGGAAATCGCCGATTCTCCCCTCGGCAAACCCCGCTTCGCAATAGGCGAGATAGAGCATCCAGATGCGCTGGAAACGCTCGTCATAGCCGAGCTCGCTGAGCTCGTCCAGCTGCGCGGTCAACCGCTCCCGCCACTGCCGCAAGGTGGGCACGTAGTGCCCCGTCAGTTCGTGCTCCGAGACGATCCGCAGGTCGGTGTGACCGGACAGATCGTGGCGGAGGCTGCCCAGCGAGGGCAGCGAGCCGCCGGGGAAGATGTGCTCCTTGATGAACGACCGCGATGCCTTTTCGGCCTCGTAAAGCCGATCATCGATCGTGATCACCTGGAGCAGCATGGCCCCGTGATCCGCCAGCAGCTTCGAGCAGCTGCCCAGGAACGCCCCGGTGTGACGCCAGCCGACCGCCTCGATCATCTCGATCGATACGAGCTTGTCGTACTGGCCGCGAAGATCTCGGTAGTCCTCGCGCAGGACGGTGACCAGGTGCTCCAGCCTGGCCCCGCGCACCTGCTGGCGGGCGAACTCGTACTGCTCCTCCGAGATCGTCGTGGTCGTGACGCGGCAGCCCCGGCTGGCGGCAGCGTGCACGGCGAAACCGCCCCAACCCGTACCGATCTCCAGGACGTGATCCTCGGGCGTGAGCTCGAGCTTCTGACAGATCAGTTCCAGCTTGGTGCGCTGGGCCTCCTCCAGAGACATACCCGGCTCAGCAAAGAACGCGCATGAGTACATCATCGAGGGGTCGAGCATGCGGGTGAACAGCTCGTTGCCCAGGTCGTAGTGGGCGGCGATGTCGTGCCGACGCTGCCGGCGGGTGGACGGCCGCCGGATCGCTCGCAGATGGTTGAACGGACGCCACACCGGGGCGAGCCGGGCCCGCGCCCGGTCTACGGCGTGCGCGTTGCGAGCGGCAATTCGGATGACCGCGACCAGATCGGGCGTATCCCAATGCCCGGCTGCATAGGCTTCGGCCAGCCCGAGGCTCCCCCTCAGGAGCTGGCGCCAGGCCCGCGGCGTGCGCACGGTCACGGTGGCCGCCGGCGTGCCGCGCCCGTACCGCCGGTAGGTCCCTGGCTCGATCACAACCAGCGTGCCCGACCGGATGCGACTGAGAACCAGGCCCATGAGCCAACGCGAGAATCCGATCATGCGGAACCCTCCGGGTGAGCGAACACCGGGGCCCCGGCCAGGCGCAACCCGAGAGCGTGCAGATAGATGAGCACCATCACGCGGAGCGTGGCCAGCGGGTAGCGGCGGGTGACCGTCCGCAGGGATTCCCGAGTCAGCTCCCGCCGCTGCAACTCGAGCCCGGCCTCAAACACGGCGCGCTCATCGCGGTGGCTGCGGATCCGGACCGACACCTCCTGGTCGGGCAGCGGGGCCTCACAGGTGTAGGTGTGCTTCATGCCCATGAACGGGGACACATGCAGGGCCTTGCCGAAGCTGCCCCGGTCCCCCGGGACCACGTAGGCGTGACGCTCTCCCCAGGGCGTGTTGGTGACCTCCGCCATCACCGCTTCCAAACGCTGATTGGTTTCATCCAGGCAGTAGTAGAAGCTGACCGGGTTGAAGCAGTGCCCGAAGTTTCGCAGGTGAGTTAGGAGCCGGATGCTGCCCGTGGGGCGGTGTCCGGTGCGCTCCTCGACCGTGTCGCGCACCAACGAGTCCAGCGGCCGGTTCGGATCACCGTGGTAATCGGAGCGCCGGAAGCGCACCAGGCCAGGCGAGGGGGCCACGAGCTGCCCATCCAGCAGGTCTGGCAGCTCCTCCAGGTCGAGGTAGGCCAGGGCGATCCGATGCTGAAACTGCTTGGCCGGTTCGATACGGCGATGCCGCACGACGCCCTCGTACAGGCAGCTGACCGGGCTCACAGCCGGGCGCCGAACGCCTCGGCCACGCGCATCCCGCTGTTGACCCCGTCCTCGTGGAAGCCCCATCCCCAGTAGGCGCCACAGAAGTGGGTGCGGTTGTGGCCGGAGATCTCGGCCACCCGCCGCTGAGCCCGGAGTCCCTCTGGGGTGTACAGCGGATGGTCGTAGCGGATTCGCTTGATGATCTTCTCCGGGTCGATCTGCTCGCTCAGATTCAGCGTCACGCAGAAGTCCCTCTCCGCTTGCAGGCTCTGCAGTCGATTCATGTGGTAGGTCACGGTGCTCCGGCCGCTGGGTTCGTCGGCCAGGTGGTAGTTCCAGCTCGCCCACGCCCGCCGGCGGCGCGGCAGCATCTGACGATCCGTGTGCAGCACGGCTTCGTTGGGCTGGTAGGGGATGGCGTTCAGGATGTCCCGCTCCCGGTCGCTGGCGTTTTCCAGCAGCGAGAGCGCCTGGTCGGAGTGCGTGGCCAGCACCACCTGGTCGAAGCTCTCGGGCTCGGCTCCATCCGCGTGCACGAGGACGCCGTTTTCCCGGCGGATCACCGAACGAACGTGAGCCCCCAGGCGGATCCGACCGGCAAACGGCTCGGTCAGGGCGTCCACGTAGCGGCGCGAGCCGCCGGCCACGGTGCGCCACCGGGGTCGCCCTGACAGCGAGAGCATGCCGTGATTGTCAAAGAATTGGGCCAGAAATCGGGCCGGGAAACTCCACAATTGGCGCGGGTCGGCCGACCACACCGCCGAGGCCTGCGGAACGATCAGCCGTTCGATGAAGATCGAGGAGAACTCCTGGCTCTCCAGCCACTCCCGCAGCGAGATCTGATCATCGTGACCCGTGAGCAGCTGGCGGGCCGCCCGCTGGAACCGGATCACATCGGCCATCATCCGGTGGAATGAGGGCGAGACGAGGTGGCGGCGGGCGGCGAACAGACCGTTGGCCGATGCGCTCGAGTATTCGAACCCGCCCCGGCCGTCGCTCACGCTGAAGCTCATCGTGGAGGGTTGCCAAGCCACCCCGAGCTGCCCGAGCAGGCGCCCGAAGTTGGGGTAGTTGCGGT
>DASZNA010000128.1:0-59462 GCA_035551655.1 Solirubrobacteraceae bacterium | reverse complement strand
CTGACTGCTCTGGCCCAACTGCAGCTGCGGCAACTGCAGATCGACCCCCGGAGGCTTGACCCGACGCCCACAGGCACCGTGCCGCTGCGCTCCTGAGGCCCGGAAAAGCGTCGGAGCCTCGGTGCCAGCCCTGCACCGAGGCTCCGAACATTGCCCCAAACTGCGCCCCCTTTTGTCCTGAACAGGAGAGTCGCAGCCCCCACTCCCGGCCGGAACTAGACCATCCGAGCATCGGACCTAGCCGTTTGGGCAGGAGGTGCCGGCGGCGGGAGTGGACAGGAGATCAGTCGCCGGCGTCGAACCGAGGCCCGACATGACCTTTCGGACCAAGGTCACGCTGGACACCGAGCACTCGAGACGAGTGGCCATCTTCGCCCTGTGGCGAATCGCTTCCACGAGCATCGTCGGGAGTGAGGGCCTGAGCGATGGGTTCTATGACAAGGCGTGGGCGGTCATCCATCCGGCCTACGCACCGGGCGACGAGGTGGGGGACGCCGAGCATCGGCTGATCCGGCTGGGCGCGGTGCAGAACGCCGCCCGAGCCGTGGCCACGGCCGCGCCCGGACGGCGTCTGGCGCTGCCCGTCTCCCCCTGCGAACTGGGCGAGGCGCTGAGAGATTTCCTGTGCGCGATCGACCAGAACCAGGAACTGCTGCGCGACCTCCCCGAGGCCGACCAGGACGACATCGTGCGCTGCCGGGGCGCCGCAGCTCAGCTGCTCTGGGAGCTCGAGGAGCGGGCCCTGCCCCGCGCCCTGCTGCCGCCGGACTTTCCCAACCCCCCGCAGGTCTACCGTCGCGACGTGCTGCGCGACGTCACCGTCAAGACGGGCTAGCCTCCCTGCCGTGAGCGCGGACGGCGCCGCTCGGCTAATGAATCTGCTCGGACTCAGCGAGGACGAGCTGTGCCAGGTTCTCGACGCCGATCCGCTGACGCTCCTGTCCGGCCAGCTCGAGCAGGTGGCCCAGTTGCGCATCCTGCTGGACCTGCTGGCCGAAGCCGAGGAGCGGGCCGGCGCCGCCACGCTGCGGCGGTGGGTGCGAGCCAGCGGCCTGCACGGGCGACCGATCGACGCGCTGCTAGCCCGGGACTTCGCCCGGTTCGAGGACGCGCTGGATGACCTGGCCGGCCGCGGGTTCGTGATCCGCGGCGGCGGGCGCTAGAGGCCCGGCTCGACTGCTACCGGCGTAGGGCCGGCTGGTCAGCGTCGGGCGACTTCTCGGGCCAGGCGCCGATCAAGCGGTGAAAGCCCCGGGCGGTCAGCTGCTCGACGGCGGCGCTGATCGCGGCCATCGTGGCCGCCTCCAGAGCGGCCGATGCGGCCACCCGCGAGAGGCTCACCCGGCCGGCGGTCGGCGAGGGCGGTTCCTCGCTGTCGCCCACCCGCTCCCAGACGGTGTCGAAGGCGCTCTTGCCCAGCCGGGAGCCGAGCGATTTGGCGATGATGGAGAAGGGCTTGTAGAGAAGCTTCATGGCGCCGGAGCCTACCCAGATGCGACTCCAGCCAGACCCGGGCTAGGTCCCGCGCCGCCCACCGGTGGTTTGCCGCCGGTGGAAATGGATAAATATGCGGCCTAACCAGCCGAAGTCGAGGCGCCGGATGCTTCAGGAAGAACCCAGGTTTGAGTCGGGCGACAGCGAGGAACTGCTGCGCCGGGCGCTCCTCGATGAGACTTCGGCGGTCACGGTGTCACTGCGGATCGACGGACTTCCCGTCAGCGAGGCCGTGACGATCATCTTCTACGCGCGGCGGGACCTGGGCACGCTGCAGACCTACCTCACGCCCGGCAGCCACGGGGCTGGAGCTCGCGTGACCGCCGGCGATCTTCTGCGGGTGCCCTGCGACCTCGATCTGGCCGAGGCCGAGGACCGAGACGAGGCGGAGCGGCTGTACGCCGAGCAGGCCCGCGCCCTGAGAGACGCCGTGCTGAGCGCCGACATCGTCCTCGACGTGTGGCGGGAGCCGCTGGTCGAGATGGCCGGCCACGGCGTCACGGTTAATCATTCGGTGGACCTTCCGGCCCGGCTGCCGATGCCGCGGCTGCTGCCCACCGCGCTGGTGGCTCCGGACACTCAGGTGATCGTCACGCCGGTGTGCACGGCCCGCACGCTGGCCGCGGGGCGCCCCCCGATCGGCATCGCCTGCTCGCAACAGGACATCACCCGCGTGTACCAGCTCTCGGATGACCCCGAGTGGTGCGTGGAGGACTTCATGGAGGTCTCGGCGGCGCACGCCCGGGGGCTGGCCGAGCGCATCGCCCACCAGGAGGCGTCGGTGGAGCGCTTCCTGGAGCTCAGCGAGTAGCCGGCGCTCGCACCGGCTGGCGGTCGGGATCCCGCACCGGCCGGCGCTGGGGCGTCCGCTGGCGCTCGCTGATCCGGCCCGGCTCGCGCAGGCGGATCCGCGACTGCTCGGCGTCGGGAAGCGGCAGACCCCCGCCCGGGCGGTTGCCCGGTTCGGGACGGCCGGCGGGCAGGTTGCCCCAACCGTCATCGGAGCTGCCGCTGTCCTGGTCGGTGGGCGGCTCTTCGTCACTGCGCAGGGCGGGGACCATCAGCAGCAGCACACAGATCAAGCCCACAAAATGGATCCCGGTCAACCAGAGCAGCAACTGCGTCTCCGACATACCTAAAGGTTACATCGCGACGAGAGCCGGGCAACGGGGTTTGGCGGGGTTGAGGACTCGGATCGGCAGCGGGTCGCTACCATCACACGTCGCCATGGCCACTCGGTCCTCAACCGTCCTGCAGGCACAGCGCCGCGAGCCGTCCGGTTCGCGCTCGGCCCGCCGTCTGCGCCGCGAGGGCAACGTTCCCGGTGTTCTGTACGGGGGCGGCGAGGATCCGGTGGCGTTCGCCGTCAACGCGCGCGACCTGCGTCACGCTCTGGCCGAGGCCGGATCGGTCCTCGACCTGCAGATCGCGGACGCCGGCGGGACCCCCGCGGTGCTCAAGGAGCTCGTTCGTCACCCGGTCAATGGTGAGGCGGTCCACATCGACCTTCTGCGCGTGCGGCTCGACGTGGCCATCCAGGCGCCCGTGCTGATCGAGCTCACCGGCATCGAGGCCGCCATCGGAGTGCGGGAGGGCGGGATCCTCGAGCAGCCGCTGCGCGAGGTGATCGTCGAAGCGCTTCCCGGCGACATCCCCGACGTCATCCAGCATGACGTCAGTGAGATGAACATCAACGACACGATCACCCTGGAGGCCGTCCAGGTCCCCGCGGGCATCACGTTCGTCACCGATCCCGAGAGCGTCGTGGCCACGATCACCCCACCGCGCCTGCAGGCGGAGGAGGATACGGAGATCGAGACCGAGACCGGGGTGGTCGGCGAGGGCGAGGACGGCGCCGAGGCCGAGGGCGAAGCCGGTGGGGCCGAGGGCGAAGCCGGCGAGGCCGGCGGCGAAGCCGAAGCCTCCGAGTAATCGGAGACCATCGACATGCGGTTCGGTCGCGGCGCTCCCGTCGACTGGCTGATCGTCGGTCTGGGCAACCCCGGTCGGGAGTACCAGGGCAGCCCGCACAACATCGGGTTCGAGGTGGCCGAGCGGCTGCGCTCGAGATGGGATCTTCCGCCGCTCAAATCCCGCTACCGCGGCCTGATCACCGACGGCCGAGTTGGACCCGGCCGGCCCCGGGTGGCCATCCTGCTCCCCCAGACCTACATGAACGAGGCGGGCAAGTCCGTCTCGCCCGCCCGCGGGGAGCTCCAGACTCCGCTTGATCGGGTGCTGGTCATCCACGACGAGATCGACCTGCCGTTCGCCGAGATCCGCACCCGCCTGGGCGGCGGGCTGGCCGGGCACAACGGACTGAAGTCGATCAAGCAGGCGCTGGGCAGCGCCGAATTTCAGCGGGTCCGGGTGGGTGTCGGCCGCCCCCCGACGACCGATCCTGAGCTCGTGGCCGCGTACGTCCTGGGTAAGTTCCGCGAGCCCAAGCCCGAGGTGGAGGCGCTGATCGAACAGGCGGCGGATGCGGCGGAAAAGATCGTGGCTGGGGAGACGGACAGTCCTATCCTCGGTTGAGCATGCTCGCGCCGCTGCTCAACCAGGCTGACCTCGATCCACAGACCGCTCGCCTGGCCGAGGAGGGGGGCCGCGCGTTCGTCTCTCAGTCGCTGCGGCCGTACCTGCTCTCGGCGCTCGCGTCTCGCTGCCCCGAGTGTCCGACCATCGTGGTGGCCGGCGACGACCGCGCCGCCCGGGAGCTGGCCGCCTCGCTCAGGGCCTGGCTGGCTCCGCGCAAGGTGCGTTACTACCCGACTCGCGGCGTCACCTATGAGTCTCATCTGGCTCCGCCGCCGCACCTGATCGGCCAGCGAATCGCGGCGCTGGATGCCCTGCTGGACGAGCAGGCCGACCAGAAGCCGGTGGTCGTGGTCAGCGCGGTCGCTCTGAGCGAGAAGGTCCCCGACCCCAGGCTCAGACCCCACGGCTTCACCCTCATCAAGGGCGAGTTGATGGACCTGGACGAGACGGCCATGGACCTGGTCGCGGCCGGCTACGAGCGGGTCGATCAGGTGGAGGACCGCGGTCAGTTCGCCATCCGCGGCGGAATCCTCGATCTGTTCCCGGCCACCGAGGACCGGGCTGTGCGGGTCGACCTGTTCGGAGATGAGATCGAGTCCCTGCGGCACTTCTCCACCTTCACCCAGCGCAGCCTGGGTGAGGCCGACAGCGTGGAGGTGGCGCCGGCCGCCGAGCTGGCCCAGGAGTACCGCGAGCTGGCCGAGATCGCAGCGCTGGAGGAGGCCGAGAACCGGCCGGACATCGCCGAGCTGCTGCCGGTGGAGGACTTCAAGCCGTTCCTGGAGTTGGTGCAGTCAGACGCGCAGCTGCTGATCGCCGGCGAGGAGGAGGTCCCGCCCGCCCTCCAGGATCACTGGCAGGACGTCTGCGCGGCCTTCCACGACACCGAGGCCCATCACCTCTACGTCAAGCCGGACGACATCACGCAGGCGCTGGACCAGCGGGCCAGGATACGCCTGTCCAGCATCGACCAGGATCAACCGTTCGCGTTCCGGGCCCAGAGCGCCGAGATCGCCGCCCGCGGCATCCGCGACGCCGAGCCTGAGCTGGAGAAGCTGACCCGCTCGGGCTACAAGACGGTGGTCGCCTTCCCGGGCCGGGGGGAGGGCGAGCGGGCGGCGTACAACCTGGGCCGGCTGAAGGTGGCCTGGCTGGACGGAGCAGGCGGCTCGTCCCCTGCTGGTGGTCCCGCTAGACCACCAGCAGGAAGCAACGGCTCGTCCGGGCTGATCTTCACCCAGGCGCGTCTGCGGGAGGGGTTCATCGCGCCCCAATTCCACCTGGCCGTGATCCCCGAGCACCGCCTGTTTCGCCGCCGTCGGGCGGCCGAGCCGCCCACCCGGACGCGGCGCCGGGGCGTGCTGCGCTCGTTCGCCGAGCTACGCACCGGCGACATCATCGTTCACGAGGACCACGGGATCGCCCGGTTCGCCGGGTTTGACACCAAGACGGTGGCGGGGGTCACCCGGGACTACCTGACGCTCGAATACGCGGGTACCGACCGCGTGTTCATGCCGGTCGACCAGCTGGCCAAGATCAGCCGGTACGTGGGGGCGGGCGGCGAGCATCCGCCGCTGTCCAAGCTGGGCGGGAACCGCTGGGAGCAGGTCAAGGCGCGCGCCCGCCGGGCCGCCCAGGAGCTGGCCGGGGAGCTGCTCAACCTGTACGCCGAGCGCAAGCGCCGGGAGGGCTTTGCCTTTTCGCCGGATACCGAGTGGCAGCGGGAGTTCGAGGAGGCCTTCCGCTACACCGAGACGCCGGACCAGCGCGACGCCATCGAGTTCGTCAAGGCCGACATGGAGGCGCCGCGGCCGATGGACCGGCTGATCTGCGGCGACGTCGGCTACGGCAAGACCGAGGTGGCTCTGCGGGCGGCATTTAAAGCCGTGCAGGACGACAAGCAGGTGATGATGCTGGTGCCCACGACAATTCTGGCCCAGCAGCACTACGGCACGTTCTCCGAGCGCCTCAAGGACTACCCGGTGCGGATCGAGCACGTCTCGCGGTTCCGGCCGGCGGCCGAGCAGAAGGCGGCCGTGCAGGCGTTCACCAAGGGCCAGGTGGACATCTTGATCGGCACCCACCGGCTGCTCTCCCGGGACGTGCGGGCCAAGGACCTGGGCCTCCTGATCGTCGATGAGGAGCAGCGCTTCGGGGTCAAGCAGAAGGAGCTCTTGCGCCAGCTGAAGCTGCGTGTGGACGTGATCGCGATGAGCGCGACGCCGATCCCGCGCACGCTGCAGATGTCGCTGGCCGGGATCCGGGACATCAGCGTGATCGAGACCCCGCCCGAGGGCCGGCGGCCCGTGAAGACCTACGTGGGCGAATACGACGAGGAGCTGGTCAAGCAGGCGCTCCTGCGCGAGAAGCAGCGGGGCGGGCAGGCGTTCTTCCTGCACAACCGGGTCGAATCGATCGATGAGACGGCCGAGCGGCTGCGCGGTCTGTGCCCGGAGATGCGCTTCGAGGTCGCCCACGGGCAGATGGATGAGAAGGACCTGGAGACGCGAATGCTCGCGTTCCTGCGCGGGGATGCGGACGTGCTCGTGTGCACGAGCATCATCGAGTCGGGGATCGACATTCCCCAGGCCAACACGCTGATCGTCGAGCGGGCCGACATCTTCGGCCTGGCCCAGCTCTATCAGATCCGGGGCCGGGTCGGCCGGAGCCGCGAACGCGCCTACGCCTATCTGCTGTATCCCTCGGCCGCCGCGCTGACCGGGGAGGCCGCCCAAAGACTGAGTGCCCTGAGCGACTACACCGAGCTGGGTGCCGGGTTCAAGATCGCCATGCGTGACCTGGAGATCCGTGGGGCCGGCAACCTGCTGGGCGACGAGCAGTCGGGCCACGTGGCCGCCCTCGGGTTCGAGCTGTACATGCAGATGCTCGACGAGGCGGTGGAGGCCCTGGCGGCGGAGGGGGTCGAGCGCGACGAGGACTGGGAGCCGGTGCGCCTGGACATCAACGTCGACGCCTACGTGCCGGCCGACTACATCCCCTACGAGCAGGCCAAGGTCGACGTGCACCGCCGGATCGCCGCGGCGCGCGAGGTGGCCGATCTGGGCCTCCTGCGCGAGGAGCTAGAGGACCGCTTCGGGGAGCTGCCGACCCCGCTGGAGAACCTGATCTCCCTGCAGATCGCCAGGATCAAGCTCGGTCAGGCCGGAGCTCGGGCGGTCACCTTCCGGGGCGGCCGCCTGGCCGTCACCCCGGTGGACCTGGACAGTGTGCGGGCCAAGAAGATCCGGGCCGAGATCCCCGAGGCACTCTACGAATCGGGCAAGTCTCAGCTCTCGATGCGGGTCCCCGACGATCCGGTCAAGCGGTTCCCGGCCGTGGTCCGGGCGGCCGACGTCCTGCTGGCGGTCACCCGCGAGGCGGCCTAGCCCGCTCGCGGAGAAGAGTCCGGTAAGAAGTCCGCTGCCTAACGACCCGTAACAGACCAGGCCGCTACCATCGGCCGCCGATGCGGCTGTCCAGGAAGCTCATGGCGCTTGGCGCCTTTTTTGTGCTCGCACTCGCCGTGGCCGGTTGCGGAAGCGGCGGCCTGTCCGGGAACTCCGTGGCCACGGTGGCCGGCAACCAGATCGGCACGCGGGCGTTTGACCACTGGATGTTCGTGGCGGCCAAGGGCAATGCGTCCCAGTCGCCCGGCGCGCCGGTGATCGTCCCCAACGATCCGCCCAGCTTCGCCAGCTGCATCAAGCAGGTTCGCGCGCAGATCCCCACGCTGGCCAAGACACCGACCAAGACGCTGAAGGCCGAGTGCGGGCAGCTGTTCACGTCGCTCTCCAGCCAGGTCATGGACTTCTTGATCAAGTCCTACTGGTACCAGCTGCTGGCCCACAAACTGCACGTCAAGCTCACCCAGGCCCAGCTGAACTCGGCGTTCGCGCAGGCCAAGAAGCAGAGCAACCTGACCACCGCCGCCGCGCTGAACAAGTTCCTCTCCACCACCGGCCAGACCCTGGCGGACATCCTCTACCGCGTCCGGGTCAACGAGCTCTACAAGGATCTGGTGGCCCGTGAGACCAAGAAGGTCACCCCAGCCTCGATCCAGGCCTACTACAAGGCGCATCCCACCCAGTTCGGGCACGCCGCGACCCGCGACCTGCGCATCGTGCGCACCAACTCCAAGTCCGCCGCGCAAACCGCCTACAGCGCGCTGAAGTCCGGGCAGAGCTGGCAGAAGGTGGCCAAGAAGTACTCGGTGGATACGGCGACCAAGAACAACGCCGGGCTGCTCACCGGAGTGACCAACGGCGAGGAGGAGCACGCCCTGAACGCGGCGGCCTTCTCGGCTCCGGAGAACAAGCTGGTCGGGCCCATCCACGGCACGTTCGGCTGGTATGTGGTGGAGGTCGTCAAGATCACCAAGGGCACTCAGCAGTCGCTGACCAAGGCCACGCCGCTGATCAAGCAGCTCCTGACGAGCCAGTACCAGAGCGCGGCCGCCACGGCGATCGACAAGACGGCCAAGCAGAACTGGGGCGCCAAGACCATCTGCCGCTCCGCCTATTCGATGGCGGACTGCAAGGGCTACAAGGCGCCGAAGACCTCCACCGGTACCTCGACGGCCACCCAGACGGCGCCGGCCACTACCGGCACCAGCACCGGTTCGAGCACGACCGGCGGCTGATGCTCCGGCCGTGAGTGCCGACGGCGCGGAGATCGCTCAGGCGCTCCAGCGCCTGGACGGAATCACCCGCCGCCTGCGGCGCGAGTGTCCCTGGGATCGAGAGCAGGACGAGCGGACGATCGTTCCGCACACCCTGGAGGAGGCCTACGAGCTGGCCGACGCCGCCCACCGGCGCGATGACGCCAAGCTCCTGGATGAGCTGGGCGACGTGCTCTTCCAGGTTCACTTCCTGTCGCTGCTGCTGGAGGAGCGGGGTGCCGGGGACCTGGCCCAGGTGGCGTCGCACATCACCGAGAAGCTGGTCCGGCGCCATCCCCATGTTTTCGGATCGGCCGAGGCCGAGACGGCGGGAGAGGTTCTCAAGAACTGGGATGCCATCAAGGCCACCGAGGCCGGACGCGAGCCGGGCGTGTTCGGCGAGGTGCCGGAGAACCTGCCCGGGCCGCTGTACGCCCGCAAGGTGCAGCGGCGGGCGGCGTCCAGCGGGTTTGACTTCGAGGGGGTGGAGCAGCCGCTGCAGTCGATCGCCGACGAGGTGGAGGAGCTGCGCGCGGCCGAGACCGCGGACGAACGCTTCCACGAGGTGGGCGACGTGCTGTTCGCGGCGGTCAACGCGTCCCGCAAACTGAAGGTCGATCCCGAGCTGGCACTGCGGGCGGCGGCCGACCGGTTCCGTGGTCGGGTACAGGCCGGAGTGGATCTTGCCGCGTCGGAGGGCAGAAACTGGAACGATCTGCCTCCCGATGGCCAGCTCGCGTACTACGCGCGGGCCCGCCTCAACCAAGGAGACCCCCACCCGACATGAGCCAGATCGAGCATGTGCACGCCCGGCAGATCCTGGACAGCCGTGGCAATCCCACGGTGGAGGTGGAGCTGAGCGTCCGTTCCGGCGCCTGGGGACGGGCGGCGGTTCCCTCGGGCGCCTCGACGGGGGAGTTCGAGGCGGTTGAGCTGCGCGACGGTGGCCAGGACTGGATGGGCAAAGGCGTTAGCCAGGCGGTGGAGAACATCAACGGCGAGATCGCGTCGGAGGTGCGCGGGCTGGACGCGGACGCTCAGGCCGCGCTCGACCGGGCGCTGATCAGCCTGGACGGCACGCCCAACAAGGGCCGGCTGGGGGCCAACGCGATCCTCGCTGTGTCACTGGCCGCCGCTCATGCCGCCGCCGCCGAGGAGCGACTGCCCCTATGGCGCTACCTGGGCGGGGAGGGCACGCACGTGATGCCCGTCCCGATGATGAACGTCCTGAACGGCGGCGCCCACGCCGACAACAAGGTGGATTTTCAGGAGTTCATGATCGTGCCGGTGGGCGCCCCCAGCTTCCGCGAGGCGTTGAAGATCGCGGTGGAGGTGTTCCACAATCTGAAGAAGACCCTGCACGACCGGGGCCTCGGCACGGCAGTCGGCGACGAGGGCGGGTTCGCCCCTGACCTGCAGTCCAACGAAGAGGCGCTAGAGGTGCTGATGGCCGGAATTCGCGCGGCCGGCTACACCCCCGGCGAGCAGGTGGCGATCGCCATGGACCCGGCGACCAGCGAGCTTCATCGCAACGGCGCCTATGTGCTCGAGCACGAGCACCGGACCCTGAGCGCCGACACGCTGAGCGCCTACTGGGCTGAGCTGGCCGACCGGTACCCGATCATCTCGCTCGAGGACGGGATGGCCGAGGAGGACTGGGCCGGCTGGGCAACACTGACCAGCCGCCTGGGCAGCAAGCTGCAGCTGGTCGGCGACGACCTGTTCGTCACCAACACCGAACGCCTGAAGCGGGGCATCGAGGCCAAGGTGGGCAACTCGATTCTCATCAAGGTCAACCAGATCGGGACGCTGACCGAGACGCTGGCCGCCATCTCGATGGCCCGGGAGGCCGGGTACACGGCGGTCATGTCGCATCGCTCGGGCGAGACGGAGGACGTGACAATCGCCGACCTGGCCGTGGCCACCGGGTGTGGGCAGATCAAGACCGGCGCGCCGTCGCGCACCGACCGGGTGGCCAAGTACAACCAGCTGCTGCGGATCGAAGAGGCGCTGGGCGCCGAGGCGCAGTATCCCGGTCGCCGCGCGTTCCGCCAGCTCGCCTCGAACCGGTAGCCGCTGGTTCCGTCGGTCAGGCCTGAAACGATGCCGGGCGGCGCAGCGCCCGTTGCAGCAGGAAGGACTGGCGCTGTGTCGAACGAAGGCCCCACGGGATGCCGCCCGCCCGCTCCGCCACCTCCGCCGCCCGCAGTTCTCGCAGCGCCGCCACCAGGTCCGCGCGAACCGCTCGCTCGACAGCCCCCCGCGCGGCTGCGCGAAGCCGTCCGCGCGTCGCTCCGCGGCACTTCCCGATTTCCCGGATCAAGTGGGACCGGGCCGGACGGATCGTGATGCTCGTGGTGCTCGCCCTGGTGGCCTACCTGGGCATCAAGGGGATGCTCACACTTTTGTCCACCCGGGCTCAGGCTGAGCAGCAGCAGTCGATCGTCCGTACGCTGGCCCGAGAGAACCGCCACCTGGAGCAGCTGAGGCGGTCCCTGAACCAGCCCGCCACGATCATGAGGGACGCGCGCGCGCTGGGCATGGTCAAGGCCGGCGAGCGCTCCTACTCGGTGACCGGGCTGTCGGGACACTGACCTCGATTGGCTGGGGCCCTCCTGTGCGGGTGCTCGCCCTGGCTACGCTGAACCGGTGGCGGTCGGCTTCGAGGAACTGAACGGGTTGTGGCAGGAGGGCGCCCAACGGCTGGCCGAGGCCGAGCCGGCTGATCGCCCGGCCCTCGAGCGAGTGATCGACGCGATCGTGATGGAGCTGCGCCGCCGTCTGGGCGGGAACTTCACCACCGACGAGCTGGCCCGGTTCTACTGGGAGCAGGGCACCGACTGGTGCTTTGACATCGCCGTCCGGGTGGCGCCGGAGCACCCGGGGGCCTGGGATCTGACGACGGTCGCCTCCGCGGCGTTCGCCCGCTACGTGCGACGGGCCAGCGACTACGGCGGGGGGCGGCGCCGGGTGGAGGATGAGGCTCAGCCGCCGGGACGGTGGTGATCTGTGGATGAGAATGGGGCTATAGCCACGATCTCATCCACAGATCCTCATTCGGAGTCCTCGGACTCCTCACCGCCGGCTCGCCGGATGACGATCTGATCCTCCTCGATCGCCACCTCTACGGGCCGGTGACCGGCCCAGTACTCGGCGTAGATGGGGTCGTCCTGAACGGCGGGGTCGAGCCACAGTCCGTAGCCCTCCTCGCCGTGGTCGAACGTGGCCTCCAGGGGGCCACCGCCCGGCTTACGCTTGCGCGAGGTGCCGCGCCCGCCCCGGCGTCCCCGCCGGCGCTTGGGCTTCTCGTCATCCTCGGCCTCCGTCTCTTCGTCCTCCTCGGGCTCAGCGGCGGCCGCAGCCGCATCCAGCTCAGCCGCGATGAGGGCGTCGTCTTCGGCGCGCAGGTCGATTTCGTCGTCGTAGTCGGCCAGCGCCACGGACGTCTCGGAGTCCGCATCGGGTTCAAGCGATTGCTCCCGCTTGAACGCCTGAATCTGTTGAACGGTCACCTCGAGCTGATGCGCGATCCACGCGTCGGTGCGTCCCTGGCGCACCCAAGCGCGGATCCGGTTCAGCTCGGGCCGCAGAGATCTTCTAGGCATCGGGACGGCAGACTAGATGATGGCCGCCCGGCAGGCGTTTGCGGGGGCGCCCAGGCGGCGTCGGAGAGTCGTTTAGAGCTTGCCAGGGAACCCGGCGTCCGGGTATGCTGAGCCTGGGCGGGAGGGCCCGAGCCGAAGGCGGGGAAGGCCGTCTGGGAAGGGCTTCCCGACGGGAACCGGAATTCGTTGTCTAGCAGGGAGGCGTCACAAATGTTGGTCCTAACCCGAAAGTCCAACCAGAGCATCATGATCGGGGACGACATCGAGGTGTCGGTGCTGGCGATCATGGGGGAAAAGGTGCGGATCGGTATCCAGGCCCCGCGCGAGGTCCCCGTCTTCCGCAAGGAGGTCTACCTCGAGATCCAGGACGAGCGCCTCACCGCCGGAAAGGGTGCGCGCGAAGAGGTGGACGCAGCCCTGCGGGGGCTCAGCGAACCGCGGTAACGGCTGGCCTAGGCCAGCAGCAGGTAGAGCGTCTCGAACATCGCGGCGGTAACGCCGAGCGCCACGAGAACCAGGGACAGCGCCAGCATGTAGAAGCGGAACGAGCTGCGCTTCTTCTCCCGTTGCACGGTCCGCTTGCGGGAGCGGACGTGGACATGGCGGAGAAGCTGCTCGCTCTGCTTCTCCTCGAGCTGGGTCTCGTACTCGAACGCCTGCTCGATCTGAGCCAGGCTCTGGCGCATCTTCATGGCCGTCACGTGCGGCAGGCTAGCACCGCGGCGGAGTTATGACTCCGCTGTGGGGACCGGCTAGATGGTTGATTCCGCGGCCGCGCGGTAGCCGGGGGATTCGGTGATCAAGCCGGTCAAGGACGCAGGGCGAAGCCAATACTGGAGGTATTGGCAAGGCCGAGGACGCCGGCCCGGCGCCGATCATCCGGATTCATCCGGCGCGCGGGGTCGTGGAATCAACCATCTACGCGACGGTGATCTCGTCCGCCAGGTAGACGTCCTGGACCGCGTGGAGGATCTTCACGCCCTCCTCGTGGGGGCGCTGGAACGCCTTGCGCCCGGTGATCAGGCCACTGCCGCCGGCTCGCTTGTTGATCACCGCGGTGCGTACCGCCTCGGCCAGGTCGGACTCGCCCGATGAAGCGCCTCCGCTGTTGATCAGGCCGGACCGGCCCATGTAACAGTTGGCCACCTGGTAGCGGGTCAGGTCGATCGGGTGATCGCTGGTCAGCTTGGAGTAGACGAGGTCGTTGGTCTTGCCGTAGCTGCCCGAGCCGTTCTGGTTCATGGCCCCATAGCCGTTGTTGTTCTCAGGCAGCTTCTGCTTGATGATGTCCGCCTCGATCGTCACGCCGAGGTGGTTGGCCTGGCCGGTCAGGTCGGCGGACAGGTGATAGTCGACCCCGTCCTTCTTGAAGGCCGGGTTGCGCAGATAGCACCAGAGGACGGTGAACAGGCCCAGGTCATGGGCCTCCTCGAACATCTGCGAGACCTCACGCAGCTGGCGCGTGCTCTCCTCGCTGCCGAAGTAGATGGTCGCGCCCACGCCGGCCGCTCCCATCTCCCAGGCCCGCTTGACGCTGCCGAACGGAACCTGGTCGAACTTGTTGGGATAGGTCAGCAGCTCGTTGTGGTTGAGCTTGACGATGAACGGGATCCGGTGGGCGTACTTGCGGGACACCGCGCCGAGGACGCCGATCGTGGAGGCCACCGCGTTGCAGCCGCCGTCGATGGCCAGCTCGACGATCGCCTCGGGATCGAAGTAGTCAGGACACGGCGCGAAGCTCGCTCCGGCGCTGTGCTCTATGCCCTGGTCCACCGGGAGGATGCTCACGTACCCGGTGTCGCCGAGCCGCCCGTGCCCATACACCGCCTGGAGATTGCGCAGGGTCTGGATGTTGCGGTCGGTGCTCATCACCACCCGCTCGATGAAGTCGGGACCCGGCAGGTGCAGCAGCGAGGAGTCGATCGTCTCGCAGCGGTGGTTCAGCAGCGAGTCGGCGTCGTCGCCCAGCAGTTCTTCAATCCGGTCCACCTTCATATCCATAACAGCCATGGCGGGAACTCCTTCGCGGTCTGAGCAGCGGAAAGTCTGGGGAGGGGCCTGACTGGCATAGGCCCTATCTGGACGATACCCAGCTCCACTCCATCCGACCAGAACCTTTAGGCTCCCGGCCGGTGGAGCACAAATTCACTGGGCCGGCCTTCACGTTGGGGATCGAGGAGGAGCTGATGATCCTCGACGCCCAGAGCATGGAGCTGGTCAACGCCATCGAGTCGCTCCTGGAGGAGGCACCGGCCGGGGACATCAAGCCGGAGCTGATGGAATCGGTGCTGGAGGTGTCCACCGATCCGTGCGCCAACACGCGCGAGGCGGGCGAGCAGCTGCGGGCACTGCGCCACCAGGTGGTGGAGACGGCGGCCAGCAAGGGGTTGGCGATCGGATCGGCCGGCACCCATCCATTCGCCATGTGGGAGGACCAGCGGATCGTGGCCCGCCCCCGCTACCGGGACCTGATCTCCGCGCTGCGCTTCGTGGCCCGCCAAGAGCTGATCTTCGGCGTGCACGTACACGTGGGCGTGGACGATCCCGACAAGGCGATTCATGTGTCCAACGGCATGCGCCTGCACATGGGCGTGCTGCTCGGGCTGTCGGCCAACTCCCCGTTCTGGCGGGCCGGGTCAACCGGCCTGGCCTCCGGGCGCACGCCGATCTTCCGGGCCTTCCCCCGCGTGGGCATTCCGCAGACCTACAAGGACTGGGCCGATTACGAGCGCCGCATCGAGTTCATGATCAACGCGGGTGTGATCCAGGACTACACCTACCTCTGGTACGACGTCCGGCCCCACCCGTCGCTCGGCACGGTGGAGATCCGGGTGATGGACTCTCAGACCCACGTGGAGCACACGCTCGGCCTGAGCGCCCTGGTCCAGGGTCTCGTGCACGAGCTGTGCGAACACTTCGACGCCGGCCGGCCGCTGTCGGACTACCCGGTGGAGATGCTCGACGAGAACAAGTGGCTGGCCGCGCGGCACGGGCTGGACGGCGAGCTGGTCGACCTTCCCTCGGCCGACCGGGTGGGCACCCGCGCGCTGGCCCGGCGCCTGCTCGACCGCGTGCGCGATCGCTGCCAGGACCTCGGGTCCGCCGACGACCTCGAGGCGGTGGAGGATCTGCTGGCTCGCGGTAACGGCGCCAGCCGCCAGGTGGTCGTCTACGAAGCCAACCATGACCTACGCGAGGTCACGCGCGAGATCGTGGTCGCCACCGCCGCCTGAGCGGGCCGGACAGTCTCGGCGACCCCGCTCAGGCGGCCGCCGGGTCCGATCTACAATCGGTTCGTGAGCACCGGTGGACCTGATCTGTTCGTGATCTGCAAGAGCTGCGGATCGGAGGTCAGCCCCTACATAACCGAGTGCCCCTACTGCGGTAACCGCCTGCGTAAGCGGGCGCCGAAGCTGGACCGTCAGGGCCGGATCGCGGAGCGGCGGACCCTGCGGCCGCCCTCGCCCGCGCTGCCCCGCCTGCGCCGGGGCGAGATGCCGGGCATCCGGCCGGAATCCCGTCCCGTGGCCACGCCGGCGCTGGTGGTTCTGGGGATCCTCGGCTGCTTGATCTGGCGCACGCAGGTGGTGGCGCTGGCCCACGTGGCCCTCTACGCCACGCTCGGGAACCAGTGGTGGCGGGTGTTCACGGCACCGTTCGTCTACCTCAACGCTGGCTACGCGTTTGTGGCGCTGACCGCGACCGCCCTCTACGGGGTGCTACTCGAGCGCCGCCACGGTCCACTGCCCGTCGTAGTGCTGTTCCTGGCCGGTGGGGCCGGCGGTGCCGCCGCCACGTCCCACTTCGCCGGCCAGTTCGTGGTCGGTGGCAACGGAGCGGCGCTGGCCCTGCTCACCGCCTGGGCGATCCCCGATCTGCTGGCGCTGCGACAGCACCGTGACTTCGATGGCGACCTGTTGGGGACGGCGGTGTTCGCCGCTGTGCTGGCGTTACTCCCGCTGGCCGGGGTAGGCGCCAGCTGGCTCTCGGATGTCGCCGGCGTGGCCGCCGGGCTGCTGATCGGCCTGCCCCTCGCCCGTTACAACGCCGTCTGATCGAGTCGACCGTGGAGCCCGAGCTGGAGGCGGCAATCGCCGCCATCAACGATCCCGAGCGACTGAAGGCCGCCCAGGACCTGGTAACTCGTGCCGCGCCCGGGCTACAGCACGTGCTGAACGAAGCCCTCGTGGAGGGCGGCTGGTTCGATACCGCCCACAACGCCGCCGTGCGAGAGGCCATTTCCCACGATGATCCGGAGCTGCGCCTGCGAGCCATCCGCACCCTGTTCGCGGAGGAGACCAGGCTCAGCATGCTGGTCGGCGTGGCGGTCGGCGTCGAGCTCGCCCGAGAGCTAGGTTTGCAGTCGGCCCCTGAGGCCCCCGACCCCATCAAGGAGGACTAAGACACCCATGGACATCCGCTTCCTCGGCCACTCCTGCTTCACCCTGTCCAACGGCGACGCCACGGTGCTGATCGATCCGTTCCTGTCCGGCAACCCCAAGGCTGCCATCTCGGCCCAGGACGTGAGCGCCACGACGATCCTCCTCACCCACGGTCACGGTGACCATTTCGGTGACACGGTGGAGATCGCCAAGCGGACCGAAGCCCCCGTGGTGGCGATCGTGGAGATCGCCAACGAGCTGGGGGAGGAGGGCGTCGATGTGCGGGACCCCAATCTGGGCGGCACGGTCAAGTTCGACTGGGGCTGGGTCAAGCTCGTGCCGGCCTGGCACACGTCCACCACCCCCAAGGGCACGGTCAATACGCCGGCCGGTCTGCTGATCAACTTCGAGGACACGATCGTCTACCACCTCGGCGACACCTCGCTGTTCTCCGACCTGCAGCTGGTGGGTAAGCGTCACCCAATCGACGTGGCCCTGATGTGCATCGGCGGCCAGTACACGATGGATCGGGTGGACGCGGTCGACGCCGCCGAGCTGATCGGCGCCAAGACGGTCATCCCCTGCCACTACAACACGTTCCCGCCGATCGAGACCGACGCCCAGGCGTTCAAGTCAGACGTCGAGTCGGCTACGGGGTCCAATGTGGTCATCCTGGAGCCGGGCGAGACCCACACCGCCTGACCCTTTCTGTGCGGTGCGGGTCGAATTTCGTCCAACAGTTGGACGAAATTCGACCCACTATCTTTAGCCGCGGGCCACCGCCAGAGCCCGGGCGAACCCCTCGGCCATGGCGTCGTACGTATACGCCGCCACCTCCGTCTCGGCCTGTTCGCCGAGCGTCCGGCACAGCAGGGGGTCGCCCAGCAGCCGCTCGATCGCGTCGGCCAGGCTCAAGGCATCACCGGCGGGCACGACCACACCCGTCTCGCCGTCCCGGACCAGCCCCCCGGCCGCCGCGCCCACGGCAGTCGAGGCCAGCACGGGCCGGCGCTGGTGCATGGCCTCGTTGCAGACGAGTCCCCAGGGCTCGCGGAAGCGGGGGGTGGCGATCGAGGCCAGCACAGCGAACTCGCACGCCGCATACACCGGCGCCAGCTCGGCCCGCTCCAGCGGGCCGATCACCTGCACGCCAGCCGTCTCCGAGCACCTTGAGCGCAGCGGGCCGTCCCCCACCATCAGCAGCGTGGCGTCGGGCGCGGCGGACCGCCACGCATCCAGGAGCACCTCGACCCCCTTCTCCGCCACCAGCCGGCCCACGTAGGCCACCAGGGGAGCCGGCGGTAGCTCGTAGCGCCGGCGCAGCTCAGCGATCTCCTCCGCGCTAACTGTGCGCCCGAACAGCTCCGCCTCCACCGCCTGCGGCGCGATGAACACGTCGTCGTCGCGACCGCGCCGGCGCGCCACGAACCGGCGCACGTGCTCGCCGTAGGCGATCACCGACTCGGCGCCCCGGTAGATGCGCAGGGTGAGCGCCAGACCCAGGGCGTTCTTGACCGACCACGGCTGGGCCCACACCGAGGCCCACAGAATGAACGGCCGTCGATGGCGATGGGCGCCCAGGTAGGCGGCGGGGAGGATCGCGCCCCCCGCGTACGGCGCGATCACCGCGTCGTAGCCTCGACCCACCTGGAAAGCCTCCCGCGCCCCTCCCCCCAGCCGGCGGGCGGGGAACCCGGCTTCACTGATCTGACGATCCAGGTCGCCGGCCAGCCACGGCGGGATGTAGCGCTCGCCCCCGCCGTAGCAGAGCACCTCCACGTCCTCATCCCGGGCCAGCCGTTCGTACAGCGGCAGGCGATATCCGGGAAGGTTCGGGGTGAGCAGCGCCACCGGCATGTTGGCTGGACGTTGCCAGAATCTCCCCGGCGAGATGCGGATCCTGATCCTGCACAACCGTTACCGCCTTCAGGGCGGCGAGGAGCGGGCGGTCTTCGAGATCGCCGGTCTGCTCGAACGCCGCGGTCACACGGTGGAGATACTCGAGCGCTCGAGCGCCGCACTGACCCGAGGCCGAGCTGCGCACGCCCTGCTCGGCGGCGGTCTGGACACCGATCGGGTGGAGCGGGCGATCCATCGCCTGCGGGCCGACGTGGTCCACGCGCACAACGTTCATCCTCAGTTCGGCTGGCGTGCCCTGGCCGCCGGCCGGCGCCAGGGTGCCCGCACCGTCCTTCACCTGCACAACTTCCGTCTGTACTGCTCGATCGGGATCGCCTACCGGGACGGCGCCCCTTGCCACGAGTGCCGTGGACACAACACGCTGCCCGGCCTGATCCACAACTGCCGCGACAGCCTTCCCGAGTCGGCCACGTATGCGGCCGGGCTGACCGTCCAGCAGAGCCGGTTGCTGGGTGAGGCCGATCGCCTGATCGTGCTGAGCCAGGCGCACGGCGAGCTGCTGCGCCGCCACGGACTGTCCGCCGACCGGGTGAGCGTCGTGCCGAACTTCGCTCCGGCGCCGTCCCCAGAGCCGGCCTCGGCTCCCGACGCCGCCGCCAGATATGCCCTCGTCTCAGGCCGCCTGGTGGAGGAGAAGGGCTTTGACACGGCGATCCGCGCCGCCCGGGCCGCCGGCGTTCCCCTGGTCGTAGCCGGCCAGGGACCGGACGAGGCACGCCTTCGCGAGCTGGCCCAGGGTGCTGAGGTCAGCTTCCCCGGCTGGCTGGCGCCCGGGGAACTGGCCTCGGTGCGGGCCGGCGCCGCCGTGGTCCTTGCCCCCTCCCGGTGTGAGGAGGCCTGCCCGTACTCGGTGCTCGAGGCGCTGGGGGCCGGGCTACCCGTGCTGGTCAGTGACCGGGGCGGGCTGCCGGAGATGGCCCCGCCCGAGAATGTCCTCCCCGCCGAGGACCCCGACGCCTGGGCCGGGAAACTCAGAGCGCTGTGGGGCGATGAGCAGGGGCGGCGAAGCTGCGGCGAGGCGGCCCTGGAGCTGGCGCGCGAGAAGTTCAGCGAGGAGCGCGCGTACGCCGGCCTGATGACGGCCTACGCCGGGTGACTAACCGATCCGGTCGCCCGGCAAAGCATCCCGATCCGGGCGCAGCAGCACCACTCCCAGCTCATCGTTCAAGGCTCCCAGGACCAGCACCTCGGACATGAACGGGCCGATCTGCCGGGGCGGGAAGTTGACCACCGCGACCACCAGGCTGTCCTCGAGCGCCTCGCGGGAGTAGTGAGTGATCTGAGCCGACGAGCGCTTCGTGCCGATCTCGGCTCCGAAGTCGATGGTCAGCTTCCAGGCCGGAACCCGCGCCTCGGGAAAGTCATCCACCGCCAGCACCCGGCCGACGCGCATGTCGACCTGCTGGAAGTGGGCGAAGTCGATCACGAACCGCCCGGGGACCCTCCGCCCTGCGGCCAGCCCGGGGTGGTCGTCGTGGGAGTGGTGGAGGTCGGGGTGGTCGTCGTGGAGGTGGTGGTGGGGGTCGGGCTGGTGCCACCCGAGGTGGTCGTGGTGCCCGTCCCGTCGGACGAGCTCGTGCCCGGATCAGACGAGTCGCCCGGAGTGCTCGGCGGCAGGACCGTGGTCACACTGGTCGTGGAGGTGGTGCCCGTCGTCGGCGTCTCGGTGGTGGGCGTCGTGGCGGTCGGGGCGGTCGTGGTCGCAGTGGTGGCGGTGGTCGCCGTGGGGGTGGTGGTGGCGGCGCTTGCCTTCACGGGGCTCGTCTTGACGTCCTTGACGGCCACCTTGGTCACCGCGGCCAGGCGGTGAGGAGCGCTCACGGGGGCCCCACCGCTGGCTGCCACGGCCGGCGCTGGGGGCGTGCTCACCGGTGGGTGCTGAACAGCATGGTCGACCTCCACGGCGGCGCCGGTGACCAGCGCCGCGGCGGCCAGGCTGGCGGCTGCTTTGGCGGCCAGGGCTCCGACGCCGGCGGAGACCAGACTCCCCGCGCTTCCCGCGGCCGCGCCGGCTCCGGCGGCGGCACCCGAGCCGGCGGCCGCGCCAGACGTGGCAGCGGCGCCCGCGCCCGAGCCGGCTGAGTGGCCGAGGTGGGCCAGCACCAGCTTGCGCAGAATGAACAGAGGACCGACCGGCAGCAGCAGAGCCAGGGACTTGCTGGTCTCCTTCAGGTGAACCTGGAAGCTTGAACAACGCGTGCAGGTCTTCAGGTGGCGGCGGACCAGCGGGCTGGCCTTGCGCTGAATCCCCTCAGCCACTTCGCCCAGCTCGATCCGGACCTCGTCGCAGGACAGCAGCCGGGCCTCGGAGGCTTCGGCCAGGCCGATGCGGGCCCGGACCAGCAGCGACTTGACGCTGGGGATCGTGGTCTCCATCGCCTCGGCGATCTGGTCATAGGACAGCGCGTCCATCTCGCGCAGCACGAGGGCGGTGCGCTGGCTCTCGGGCAGGCGCTGGATGTCGCCGACCAGGAGACGGAACTCCTCGCGGTCGTGGACCTTGTCGGCGGTGGTCATCCCGTGCTCGTGCAGGTGGATGTCCATCGAGTCCATGCCGACCGGCTGGGCGCGCCGGAGGTGGTTGAGGCTGCGGTTGCGGGCGATCCGGTACAGCCACGGGCGCACGTTGATCGGGCGCTCGTCGGCCAGGATCGCGTTGTAGGCCGCGGCCATCACGTCCTGGAGGATGTCCTCGGCGTCCTCACGGGATCCCAGCATGTGCCGACAGAAGGCCAGCAGGCGCGAGTTGTAACGGGCGACCAGGATCTCGAAGGCGGCGTCGTTGCCCCGCCTGATCAGCGCCACCAGGCGCTCGTCGGACTGCAGCCGCAGCAGGGGAGACCGGCCGTGGAGGCCTACCCCTCCCGAGTATGTGAGTGCCGAAGCTTCCACCGAGTTCCCCAGGGTCACGGACCGCGTCCGTCCGTGTGGACACCGTAGCAGCGCCAAGGTTGCGCAGAACGGCCCGCAAGTCGTCGTCCGGGCGTTCCGGCGCGACCTCGACTCCGGCGCTCCGGCCACCGCGGTCATTAACATCCCGCGCGCGCCCGGGTAGACAAATTGGCAAAGTCGGCGCTCTTAAAAAGCGCTGCCCGCAAGGGCACTGCGGGTTCGATTCCCGCCCCGGGTACTCGGCCGTGCGCGGCACGACGACGCCCTGGCCGGGCCGGGCTCCGCCGGCCCGCGGCTAGGTTCCACCTCCGCCGGGTATCTCGGGTGTATGGACCGGGTAGCTGTTACCGGAGGTTCCTCTGAACCGCCGCACCTCCGGTTGCCGAATTCCGGTGAATCACGGCCCGTCCGTGAACGGTTCCCATTTGACTGTGGGAAATCCCGCTTGCTAGCTTCGCCGAGCTGTGTTAGGCGCGGAAGGTCCGCGTCGGAGGAGGGAAGGCGCGGGAGCACGCGCGAGTCGCTACGTGAGGGTCGGTACGGCGAGGGTGCGTAATTCGAGTTTGATCGGTCGGGTCGCTGGCATCGGGGCGGTTGTCATCGCCCTGATCGCGGTCATCCTGATCGTGCTCGGAGGCGGGTCCTCCTACACGGTCCATGCCGTCTTCCAGAACGCCAGCCAGATCGTCAAGGGAGACCAGGTGGACGTGGGGGGCGTTCCGGTGGGCACCGTGTCCACCATCGCCCTGACTCCGCACGGCCAGGCCGAGCTTACCCTCAGCATCAACGACAGCAAGTTCTCTCCCCTGCGCCAGGGGACGCAGGCCACGATTCGCGAGCTCTCGCTGTCGGGCATCGCCAACCGGTACGTGGACCTGACCCTGGGTGCCCCGAACAACCCGAAGATTCCCAGCGGGGGCACGATCTCTCAGACCAGCACGACCAGCGAGGTCGATCTCGACGAGCTCTTCAACACCCTCAACACACCCACCCGGCGGGGCCTCCAGCAGCTGATCCAGGGCACCGCCTCCCAGTACGCAGGTGCCGGCAAGAAGGCGCAGATCGCCTGGCAGTACTTGAACCCGGCGGTCGCCTCGACCACGCTGCTGTTCGATGAGCTCAACAAGGACAGCTCCAAGTTCACCCGGTTCATCGTCAAGTCGGGGAACCTGTTCACGGACATCGCGACGCGTCAGTCCGCCCTGAGCTCGCTGATCAAGAACCTCAACACGACCACCTCGGCGGTGGCGGCCCAGCACGTGGCTCTGGGCCAGGCGATCGGCCAGCTGCCCGGCTTCATGCGCCTGGCCAACACCACATTCGTAAACCTGCGCACGGCGCTGCACGTGCTGACGCCGCTGGTCAACGTGTCAAAGCCCGTGGCACCGAAGCTTCAGAAGCTGCTCGTCCAGCTGCGCCCTCTGGCCGTTGACTCCGTGCCCACGGTCAGGGATCTGGCCAAGATCGTGTCCAAGCCGGGGTCCGGCAACGACCTCACCGACCTGGTCCGTCTCGGCGTGCCGCTCGCCAATGCCACTGTCCGCAACATCCAGGCCGACGGGAAGCTGCGCGCGGGAGCCTTCCCCGAGTCGACCAAGGCCCTGAACAAGTCCACGCCCGAGCTGGCCTTCGCCCGGCCCTACGCGGTCGACCTGACCGGCTGGTTCGAGGGCTTCTCCCATCCCGGCGGCTACGACGCCAACGGTGGGTACAGCCGGGTGGCTCCCGTGGTCGGCGTGTCCTCGCTCAACAACGGCATCCTCAATCTGCTCCCGGCGCTGGCCGACCCATCGCTGCGCAGCACGGCCACCTTCGGCTCCTCCTCACCGGTCAGCACCACCAATGGAGACCGCTGTCCGGGCTCCATGGAACGCGGAGCCATGTGGTACCCGTACAAGGGCTACGCGTGTAGCCCCAACCAGCAGCCAACGGGCTCATGAGACGGATCCTCCTCAGCGGCTCGATCCTGCTGGCCGTGGCCGCGTTCGTGTTCGTCACCACCGGGGCGACCGGGGGCAAAAGCCACGTCACCTCGTACAAGATCGACTTCGACAACGCATTCGGCCTGACCACCGGCGCGGACTTCAAGGTGTCCGGCATCCCGGCCGGATCCATCTCGAGCATCGACCTCAACCAGAAGACTTTGCAGGCCGTGGTCACGGTCTCGGTCACCCAGCCCGGGCTGGCCGCCTTCCACTCAAACGCCACCTGCGACTCCCAGCCCCAGTCCCTGATCGGCGAGTACTTCGTCTCCTGCCAGCCCGGCACCAGCGGGCCGCGCCTCAAGTCCGGGGCGACGATCCCCGTCACCCACACGCAGTCGACGATCCCGGCCGACCTGATCCTGAACATCCTGCGCATGCCTGAGCAGCAGGGCCTGCGGCTGCTGATCGACTCCCTGGGGGCCGGCGTGGCCGCCCGATCGACCAGCCTGCAGGCCGCCCTTGATCGCGCCGTGCCCGCGCTCACCCAGACCGACAACCTGCTCAACCTGCTGGCCAACGACTCTCACACGCTGCAGTCGCTGACCGCCAGCTCCGACCAGGTGGTCACGTCTCTGGCCAACAACACCGGGGCGATCACCCGGTTCATCCAGTACGCCAACAAGGCGGCCACCAACACCGCCGACCAGAAGGTGGCGTTCAAGCAGACCCTGGCCGACCTGCCCGGCTTCCTGGCCCAGCTGCGGCCCGCCATGCAGAGGCTGGATCAGGCCACCACCACCAACACGCCGGTGGTGGAGAACCTCCACGCCGCCGCCTCCCAGCTCGACACGCTGTTCACCAACCTCCCCGGCTTTGCCCACTCGGCCCTTCCGGCCACCCGGGCTCTGGGCCAGGCCTCAGTCACCGGCAAGGCGGCGCTGACCGCGGCCAAGCCCACGGTGGCCGAGCTGGAGCGGTTCGCCAAGCCGACCCCCGAGCTGGCCAAGAACCTGTCGATCGTCCTGCCTGCCCTGGACACCCAGAAGAACGCCACGGAGCCCAACCCGCGCAGCCCGGGCGGCAAGGGCTACAGCGGCCTCGAGGCCGTCCTGCAGTTCGTGTTCAACCTGGCCGGCTCCACCAGTTACTACGGCCCCTACGGACACGAGCTGGCCGTCGACGCGTTCGCCAACCAGCAGTGCAGTCCCTACGCCAACCCCACGTCGGTCGCCCAGAACCTGGCTAGCGACCCCTCGGCTACGCGCGCCTGCTACTCGTGGCTCGGCCGCAACCAGCCGGGTGTCAACGAGACCGATCCGTCGGCTCCGAGCTCCTGCGTGCCTGATCCGGGCGGAGCGCCCCCCGGTCGCCGGGGCCCGAGCACCAGCGCCAAAAAGTGCTCGCCCCTGTCGTCGGGGTCGGGCTCCCCGCTTCCGCTGGCCAAGAAGTCCAGCTCGAAGTCGAGCTCGAGCGGCAGCTCGAGCGCCACCAAGAAGGTCACCTCCACGGTGAACCAGATCGTCAAACAACTTCAGAGCGGCGGCAACAAGGTTAAGAAAAAGCTGAAGAAGACGACGAGCTCGCTCAAGGGGCTGCTCAACTCCGCCACTGGCGGCAGCAGCTCGGGCACCACCAGCCAGGCCCAGCAGCTCCTCAACTACCTCCTGTCCCCGTGATCCCGCGATGAGAACCCGCAGCAAAACCCCCTCGGCCTTCACCAACCCGGTGATGGTCGGCGCGGTCACCGTGCTCGTCCTGGTCGTGGGGATGTTCCTGGCCTACACGGCCAACGTCGGCCTGCCCTTCGTGCCCTCCCGAGAGCTGAACGTCGACATCTCCAACGGCTCGGATCTGGTCGTGGGCAACGACGTGCTGGAGTCCGGTTTCCGGATCGGCTTCGTGAAGTCGATGCGCTCGATCGTGTTGCCCAACGGCCAGCCCGCCGCGCAGCTGCTGCTCGATCTGAGCGCCACCAAGGGGAAGATCCCGGTCGACTCCACGGCGACGATCAACTCGCGCTCCGTGCTCGGCCTCAAGTACGTCAGCATCAACGTCGGGCACTCCAAGCAGATCTTCCGTGACGGCGGGACGATGCCGATGACCCACACGACCGTTCCGGTTCGCTTGGACCAGATCTATAACTCCTACACGGGGCCGGTGCGCACGGCGGTGCAGCAGAACCTGGTCGGGTATGGCAGCGCGCTGGCCGGACGAGGACCTGCGCTCAATGACACCCTGGCCTCCCTGCCGGCCCTGCTCGGCAACCTCACTCCGGTCGCGCACTACCTCTCGCAGCCCAGCACGGAGCTGACCCGCTTCCTGCGGTCACTGAATGCCTTCACCAGCGCCGTTGCTCCGGTTGCGCAAACCAACGTGCAGCTGTTCTCGGACATGGCCACGACGTTCCAGGCGATCTCCAGCAACCCGGCCGATCTGCAGCAGACGATCAAGGAGTCCCCCGGAACCCTGGAGACCTCCACCCAGTCGCTCAAGGTGCAGACTCCGTTCCTGGCCAACCTGGCCACGCTGGGCACGTACATGACTCCGGCCACCCAGCAGCTGAAGCTGGCGCTCCCGAACCTGAACCCGGCCATCGAGGCGGGTACCCGCACGCTGATCCGCACGCCGCCGCTGGACCGGCATCTGCAGCAGGTCATGAGCGCGCTGAAGTCGCTCGCCCAGGCGCCGAGCACCGGCGTGGCTCTGAACGGTCTGACCCACACCGTCGATGTGCTCAATCCGGCCGTGCGCTACCTGGGTCCGTACGTGACCGTCTGCAACGACTGGAACTACTGGTGGACGAACCTGGCCGGCGATGTCGACGAGGAGACCAACTTCGGCTACGCCCAACGCGCCCTGCTGATGTTCGGTAGCGCGAACCAGCACAACAGCGTGAGTGCTCAGGGCGCCACGGCTCCCGCCAACGGCGGGTCCGGGTCGCCGAGCACGGATGAGTACATCCATGGGCCGACCTACGGAGCCTCCGTGAACCCGAACGGCCAGGCTGACTGCGAGACCGGGCAGCGCGGCTACCCGCGCCAGCTCAACGCCCGCGATCCTCAGCACCGCCTGTTCGACACCGACAGCCACACGCCGGGTAACCAGGGGACCACCTGGACCGGCTTGACCCAGGTCCCCAAGGGCGAGACGTTCACCCGCATCCCGCAACTCGGCTCCAAGCCCCCGCTGCCATGAAACTGAAGCTCCCACATCTGAACAAGTTCCAGGCGGGTCTGATCGGGATCATCCTGATCGCGGCGATCACCTACGGGTGCTACACGAAGTTCGCCAACCCGATCTCGAACCCGTACACGATCAACGCCACGTTCTCGTCGGCCAGCGGGCTGATCCCCGGCTCGCCGGTGCGGATCGCCGGCGTCCAGGTGGGAACGGTGAGCTCCGTCAACTCCATCGGCAGCGCCAGCGACGGTCATCAGGGCGCCGAGGTGAGCATGGCGATCGACTCAAACGGCCTGCCCATCCACCGCAACGCCACGTTCTGGATCCGGCCGCGGATCTTCCTGGAGGGCAACTTCTTCGTGGACGTGCAGCCGGGGACGCCCGAGGTGCCCTCGGTCAAGAGCGGCTACACGTTCCCCATCCAGCAGGGCCGCGAGCCGGTCCAGTTCGACCAGCTGCTGACCTCGCTGCAGGCCAACACTCGCAAGAACCTGCAGACGCTGATCAACCAGTACGGCAAGGCCGTCTACCTGGGTGGCAAGTCCTTCAACTCCTCGATCCAGTACTGGGCCCCGGCCTACAAGTACTCCTCGATCGTCACCCACGACTTCTTGGGCAAGCGCCCCAACGACCTCTCGACCTGGATCGACAAGGGCGGGGACGTGTCGGCCGCGCTCTCGGCTCATCCCAAGAACCTCGAGAACCTGATCACCGATTTCAACACGACGGCCTACTCGTTCGCCCGGGAGAACACCGCGCTTCAGTCGGCCATCGGCGAGCTGCCCCGCACCCTGTCGGCGGCCATTCCCGCGTTCCATTCTCTGAACGCCGCCTTCCCGCCGCTCGAGCGACTGGCCACGGCGCTGATCCCTGGCGTCAAGTCCTCCGGTCCGACGATCGAAGCCAGCCTGCCTTACATCACTCAGCTGCGCCTGCTCGTCCAGCCCTCCGAATTGCGCGGACTCACCGCGGACCTGGCCGTGGCCATCCCGGCTCTGGCCAAGCTGACCAAGGAGACCATCCCGTTCATGAAGAACGAGGTGCGACCGACCTCGAGCTGCGTGGTCAACGTGATCTATCCCTGGTCCCAGCTGACCCTCAACGACCACGTGTTCTCAGGGACCACGGGCTTCCCGTTGCGCAAGGTCTACCAGGAGGCGGTCGACTACCTGCCCGGGCTGGCCGGCGAGTCTCGCGACTTCGACCCCAACGGACCGTACATCCGCGTGCTGGGCACCGGCGGGACGCTGACCTACTCGCTGCAGCCGGGCCTGTTCGGTCAGTCGCTCTCGCCGATTGACGGCACCCAGCCCGGGCCCGCTCCGTTCGGGCAGATCCCGCCGCTCAAGCCGCACACCCAGTGCGAGACCCAGCGCGCGATCACCCAGACCGAGCTGAACACGGCGCCCAAGGGCCCGGCCCCCAACAAGCAGTCGACCAGCCTGTCCAGCCCGGTGGCCAAGAACCAGTGGACCGCCGCCGTGCAGGCAGCCATCGCCACCCTGACCAAGCAGAACAGCGCTCAAGGCCTGAAGACCACCGTTTCCTCCGCCCTCCAGAACCTGCTGCCATGAAACGCGCGATCAAGAATCACGCCGGCGACTTCAGCGCGATCATCGTGCTCCTGGTGCTGGCCGTCGTGGTCACCGGGTACGTGCTCAGCCACCAGGGATTGCGCTTTCCGCTCGTCCAGTCTTCCCCGATCACCGACTACGTGGTAATGCAGACCGGCCAGGCGATCACGCCGGGTCAGGGCCAGACGGTTCGGGTGTCCGGGGTGCAGGTGGGCACGATCGGAAACATCGAGCTCCAGGACGGGCGGGCCCGGGTGGCGCTGGACATCCTGCCCCAGTACAAGAACATGATTCGCACCAACGCCACGGCGCTGCTGCGTCCGCGCACCGGTCTGGACGACATGTTCATCGAGCTCAACCCGGGCAGCAAGGCAGCTCCGGTGGCCCATCAGGGCTTCACCATCCCGATGGGCAACAGCCTGCCCGATGTGACGCCCGACGAGGTGCTGAGCGAGCTCGACGCGGACTCCCGCGCCTACCTGGACCAGCTGGTCACGGGCGCCGGCCTCGGCCTGAAGAACCGCGGCGACGAGCTGGCCCAGGTGTTCGAGCGCTTCGAACCGACCCACCGCGATCTGGCTCGGGTTAATCAGGCAGTGGCCGTGCGCGGCCGCGACCTGCAGCAGCTGGTCAACAGCCTGGCCCGGCTGAACAGCGCCCTGGCCACCAAGACGCAGCAGATCACCCAGCTGATCGACTCCAGCGAGACCGTGTTCCACGCATTCGCCAGCGAGGACAACAACGTCAGCCACGCGGTTGCGCTGCTCCCCGGCACCCTCCAGCAGACGACGGTCACCCTGGAGAAGGTCCAGGCGTTCGCCCAGCAGCTGGGTCCGGCGGCGCAGAGCCTGCTACCCGCGGCCCGGGCCCTCCCGGCGGCCAACGCTGCGCTCAAAGCGCTGGCCATCCCGTCTACGCCGATCCTCAAGAACCAGATCCGGCCGTTCGTGATCGCCGCCCGCCCGGTGATCCGATCCTTGCGCCCGGCCGCGGTGAACCTGGCCAAGGCCACTCCGAACCTGGCCACCTCGTTCCGGGTGGTCAACGACTTCGTGAACATGCTCGGCTACAACCCGGGCGACAAGATGCACGGCTACCTGTGGTGGATGGCCTGGGTGGATCACAACGCCCGGTCGCTGTTCTCCAGCCAGGACGCCAACGGCAACTTCCGCAACCTGTTCCTGCAGACGAGCTGCGCCAGCGCCGCCCAGATCCTCAACCAGTCGCCGCTCCAGTCGGTGATCATGAACCTGACCCCGATCCTCACCTCCACGAGCCTGTGTCCCAAGCAGGCGGCCGCCGCCACCGCCGCCTACTCGCTGGCCAAGCAGGGCAAGCTGCCCAAGTGGGCCCAGAACACCAACATGAGCGGCGCCAAGGCGCTCCTCTCCAAGCTGCCGACTAACTAGACCCCGCATGGAAACCCGCTCACCCTCAGTCGCCAAGGTCGTCACGATGGTGCTGTTCGCGCTCTCCTGCGTGGGCCTGCTCCTGTTTCTGTGGCTGTCGTTCGGCGGCACCATGCCGTTCAACCCCCAGGGCTACCGGATCACTGTGCCGTTCAAGTACGCCGACGAGCTGGCCCCCCAGGAGGATGTGCGGATCGCCGGGGTCTCGGTGGGCCAGGTGGTCAACACGCAGCTGGCCAAGGACGGCAACCACACGATCGCCACCCTGCAGATCAAACGGCAATACGCGCCGCTGCCGGCCGACACCACCGCAATTCTGCGCACCAAGACGATTCTCGGCGAGACCTACGTGCAGCTGACGCCGGGGGTGCGCGACGGCCACTTCATCAAGGACGGCGCGAGCATCCCCCAGGGGCACGTCCAGCCGGCCGTCCAGCTCGACCAGATCCTCAACGCGTTTGATCCCAAGACCCGGGCGGCGTTCGCCACCTGGCAGCGCCAGATGGCCATTGCCATCAAGGGCAACCAGGCGAACCTGAGCGACGTGCTGGGCAACCTGCCGGCCTTCTCCTACAACGCGAGCGACATCTTCACCGTCCTGAACGTCCAGCACGCCGCCGTGATCAACCTGATCCGCAACGGGGGGACCGTGTTCGGCGCGATCGCCCAGGATCCACCTGCCCTGCAGAACCTGATCCGCACCGGCGAGACGGTGTTCCACACGACGGCCCAGCAGAACCAGGCGCTGGCCGCCACGTTCCACGTCTTCCCGACCTTCCTCACCCAGAGTCGCCTGACCATGGCGGCCCTGCAGAAGTTCTCCAACAACACCAATCCGCTGATCCTCCAGCTGGAGCCGGTGGCGCAGAACCTGGGTCCGACGATGCGCGCGGTCAACACGCTCTCGCCCTATTTGCGCCATCTGTTCGTCACCCTCGGTCCGCTGATCACCGCCTCCCGCACCGGCATGCCCGCCACCGCCGAGGTGGTCCGCGGCCTGAAGCCGCTGCTCGGCGCCCTGGGTCCCTGGCTCCAGCAGTTCAACCCAATCCTTGACTGGCTGGCCATCCACCAGCCGCTGCTCAGCGACTTCATCTCCAACGGGGCCGCCCCGCTGGAGGCGACGACCAAGGCGTTCGGCGGCAACGGCACCGGCCACTACCTGCGCCAGTTCGGCCCCGTTGGTCCGGAGACGCTGTCTTTGTACGCCAACCGCGACTCCAACAACCGCGGCAACACCTATCCGCCGCCGGTGTGGCTGAACACGCTCCAGGACTTCCTGCACGGCAACTTCCCGGCCTGGGACTGCAAGAACACCGGCGGCCAGCACGGCGCGACCGCGACCCAGCAGCCGTGCTGGGTGGCCCCGCCGCTGCCGGGCGCCCACGGCAAGAAGACGATCCCGCACCTGGTCGCCGCCAAGTACTCGAGCAAGTAGCCGGGGTTCGTCGCGCGCGGCTTGCCGGCTCGCGCGCTCAGGGATCAGCTGGCCGCCGACGGGGTCGGTGGCCCGGCGGGCTCGGGCGGCGGGCTCGGGCTCAGGCGGCGCTGCGGGCCGAACTGGGGTGCGCGGAGGCGCCCGCCTGGATGGTCAGCCCGCCCAGCACGGTGTCGGCCAGCGCATGGTCGCCCTCCACCGAGAGGGCGCTGCGGTCGGCCTCGGGAGAGAAGGCGCGCACCCAGCCCTGGACGTCGCCCCGGACACGCGTGTCCGCCGAATCGGCCTGGGCCTCGCGCACCTCGACATGGTCGCCGCGCAATGAGACGGTGAATGTGGCCTCACCGCCATCTCGGGAGCCGCCGGTGACCGTCAGCTCCACCTCGCCCTGGGCGCCTGAGGCCTCGACCAGCCCCGGGGTCAGGCGGAAGATCGCGCCGAGGTCGACCCGCTCGCTGCTGCGCGGCCCGCTCCAGGCCCACTGGTAGCCCCAGTGAGCCAGCTCGGCCAAGACCGGCATCAGGTCGCGCGCGCGTTCGGTGAGCTCGTAGTCCACGCGCGGCGGGACCTCCCGGTAGCGCTTGCGGGTGAGCATGCCGTCGGCCACCATCCGGTTGAGCCGGGAGCGCAGCTGCTCGGTGGAGATGCCGGGAAGGACCCGCTGGAGCTCCACGAACCTCCGGGGGCCGGCGGCCAGGTCGCGCACGATCAGCAGCGTCCACTTATCCCCGACCAGGTCTAGCGCGCGCGCATCTGGGGACCACTGGTCGTATGGATGCCGCTTGGGCGGCGGTGCCTGGGGCATTACACCCTCTCTCCCGGTTGAAAAGTCCGTGGGGACGGAACTACTCAAAGTCAGTCTAACGGATATAGGGCGGTCAAAACCGACAAAAGTACGAGCGTGAGCCCTTGCGCTGCCAGATTCGGGCCGCCGGGCCGTTAAGGCGGTTGTGGGCGACCTGATCTCCCTTTCGGCGCATATGCCCAGCCGGGTCCACCCCGGGCCCGAGCCCGTGGCGTTCCTGTTCTCGCCCGGCTGTCCCATCTCCTACCTGGTCGCCGAACGAGCCGAGCGGGCGCTGGGCGAGGTGGACTGGGTCCCGGTGCTGCCACTGACCCGGCCCGACGTGAAGGTGCTCGCTGCGGCTCGCCGGGAGGCGATCGCCCTGCGCCTGCCCCTGGAACTGCCCGAACACCCGCTGGCCGACCCCCGTCCATTGACCCGGGTGGCCTGCCTGGCCGCCGAATACGACGCCTGCGCCCAGTTCGGGCTGGTGGCGTCCCGTCTGATCTTCTGCGGCGGCTATGAGCTCGACGACTCCGAGATGCTCGTGGAGGCGGCCGAGATCGCCGGGATCCCGCCCGAGGAGGCAATGCGGGCCGCCGGCGACACCCGCTACGACCCCGCTCTGGAGGCCACCGGGCAGGGCCTGCTCCGCCGCGGGCTCAGACAGACACCGATCGTGCGCATTGGCCACCGCTGGTTCGAGGGTCTCCAGGCTCTACCGGGCGCGGCGTTCATGGCCGCGGCGAGGGAAATGCCGCAGGCGCCCTCGCAGCCCGTGGGCTGAGCGGCGCCGCACACCGAAGCTGTTCTCGGCGATCATCTGCCGGTATGGCGGACGACCGCTCTCGCCGGCAGGCGCGGCAGATCGAGCCCCGGCCCCCCGCCGGGATCGTCGCCTACCTGGATGGGACCGAGCTCCCGGCCAAGATCGGGACCTCCATCGACCTTCTGACCGTGGATGAGGAAGGGTGGCCTCGGCCCGCCCACCTCAGCGTGGGGGAGGTCCTGCTCAGCTCGACCGGTGAGGTCAGGCTTGCCCTCCATGCCGGATCCTCATCCACCGCGAACGTACGCCGCAGCAGCCGGGTGGTGCTCGTCCTGGTGCTGGACGGGGCAATCCATGAGCTGCGATTCGAGGTTGTTGAGCGCTCGACCCTGACCGAGCCGCCTCTGGCGCTGTTCAGTGGGGTGCTCGTCTCGACACGGGAGCACCGCGCTCCGTACGCCGAGGTCACCGGTGGAACCACCTACGAGCTGAATGATCCCCCGGGCACCCTGAGGCGTTGGGAGCGCCAGATCGAGGCACTCCGGAAGCTGGACGGATGACGGGGTCAGGGGCCGCGACTCCCGGCGCACGGCGCGTCAGTCGTCGAGGCGCGCGCGCTCGCCGGTGGCCCGGAACCCCACGTGGGTGGCGAATGTCCGTGCGTCCGGCTCGGCGTACTCGATCCGACCCTCCTCCCTCAGACGGTCCACGAGCGCATCGAGATCCCGCTGGAGCTGGTCGGGCGGGCCACTCAGGCACGTCTCGGCCCGGTCCGCGTAGTCACCGTGGCCAGTCAGGGCGGGCGACAGCACCAGCACATCGATCTGCTCGGGCAGCGCGGTCGTCGGGACCAGGCTGACGCGGGCGTTCAGCCCGCTGCGCTTGAGCTTGCGCTTGAGTTGCTTGTAGGTGCGAAACCAGGAGGTCGGGAGGCTTCCCTCGGGGTGGGCGCAGACCACCGTCAGCTGACTGGCCGTCGAGCTCACGGCCCCACCGGCGGGCTGTCCAGTGCGCGGAGCACCGTCCGCTCGATCAGCGTCTCGATCAGCCGGAGCTTGAACCCGTTCCGGCTCATCGGCCGGGCCACTGCCCGCAGCTCCGCGATCGCATCGGGCAGCCCGGAGCGGATGTCCTGGCCGGCCAGCGCGTCCTCCACCACCCTGGCCCGGTAGGGGACCGGGGCCACGCCGCCCAGGACGATCCGGCCATCCTCCCAGACGCCATCGCTGGCCGTGATGGCGGCGGCCACCGACACCAGGGCGAAGTCCCAGGTCGGCTGACCCTTCTCGTTGAGCTTGCGCCAGGCGTGATGGGTGCGTGGCGCCACCGGCGGGATGACCACCTCGGTCAGCAGCTCGTCGGGGCGCAGCACCGTCTCGCGGAGCAGGTCCTGCTGGGGACCGACGAAGTACTCGCCGAACGGGATCTCCCGTCGGCCGGTACCGCCCGGTGAGGCGACGCACGCACGGGCGCCCAGGGCCACCAGCACCATGGCCAGATCGGAGGGATGCACGATGTAGCACAGGTGGCCGCCGAGGATGGCGTTGTACCGGTTGTCGCCCTTGACGGCAAAGCACACGTCGCCGCCCTTCTTGATGCAATCGAAATCCTTGTTGCGGAAGAACCAGCAGCGCGGGCGCTGGTGGATGTTCCCGCCCAGCGTGCCCAGGTTGCGGATCTCCGGTGAGGCCACCTGGCCGGCTGCGTCGGTCAGTAGCGGCCAGCCCGAGGTCAGCTCGAGTGACTCTGCGATGTCGGTCAAGGTGGTGGTGGCACCGATGTGGGCCCCGTCATCCTCGATGCGGATCCCGGACAGCTCGGAGACGGTGGTCAGATCGACGAGGTGAGTCGGGTACGGCATCCCGCTGCCGATCAACTGATCACGCATCATCCCGGCCACCAGATCGGTGCCCCCGGCCAGGGGGCGGGCCTCGGCGCCATGGGCGTGGAGCTGCTCGACCGCCTGCTGGGTGCTCTCCGGCTCGTGCAGGGTGAACGCCCTCACGCGGTGTCCTCCAGGGCGGCCAGAATCCGATCGCATGACAGGGGCAGGTCACCCAGCCAGATACCCAGGGCGTTGTGCAGCGCGTTGGCCAGCAGCGGCCCGGCGGGTGGGGTCGACGCCTGACCGATGGCCACGGCCCCGTAGGGACCGTAGTCCTGAGGGACCTCGACGAAGTCGACCACCATCGGAGGTACCTCGAGCAGAGACGGCGGCTTGTAGTCCAGGATGTTGGGGTTGATCGGCAGACCCGTGGCCTGGTCGACCAGGAGCTCCTCGTGCAGCGCGCCACCCAGCCCCATGACCACGCCACCCTCCACCTGCTGCTCGAGCATCAGGCGATTGAGCACTCGGCCGACGTCATGGACGGCCACGTAGCGCAGGATGTCGATCCCTCCGGTGTGGGTGTCCACCTCGATCTCCACGGCATGGGCTCCGGTCGAGACCGATTCGGCGGTCAGCCGCCGGCGCGTGTCGCACTCGCCCCGGATCGGCTCCTGCAGTCCGGAAACGACGTCGGCCACCGACATCCGCACTGACTCGTCGGTGGGGGAGAACACCCAGCCGTCGCGCACCTCCAGCTCCGAGGTGCCGAGCCGGCCGGCCGCTCGCTCGAGGAGCTGCTGCTTGACCTCCCGGCAGGCATCGACCACACCCCATCCGGCGGTGTTGGTCTGCAGCGAGGAGTTGCTCGGACCGGTGTCGGTGTTCAGGGCGGTGTCCACGCCCGGGGCGATCCGCACCCGGTCCAGGGTGATCCCCGTGGTCTGGGCGGCGAACATGGCCATCAGCGTGCGCTGACCCGCTCCCACCTCCGTGCTTCCCGAGAACACCTCCAGGCTGCCGTCGGAATGCAGCACGGCCTGGCCGCTGGAGGGTGGAGGCGGGGCGCTCGGGGTGGCCCCGCCCTGACGGCCGCCGCCCCGGTCAATGGCCGAGACGATCGCGATGCCGTGGAACACGCCCGGGCTCACTTCGCGGGCGCCCGCCGGGTGCCAGTTCTGCTTCCAGTCGATCAACTCGGCCGCGCGCTCCAGTGAGGCGCGATGTCCGCCCGTGCGCCCAAACGGCAGTCCCGGCCGCTCGCCGGTGATCTCATCGAACACGGCGCCCTGCTCGTTGAGGTTGCGCAGTCTGAACTCGAGCGGATCCATGCCGATCGCGTAGGCCGCCTTCTCGATCGCGGTCTCCAACGCCATCAGCCCGAACACCCGGCCCACTCCTCGCATCGGCCCGGCCCGGAAGTTGTTCGTCCACACCTCGGTGCCCTCGTAGCGCTGATGCGGATAGGAGTAGAGGATCTGGAACACGTACCAGCCGCCCTTCACGCCGATCCCGGTCAGTCCCTTGGCCGCGGCCGCGCTGGCCGGAAGGCCGGCGTTGGTGCCTCCGTCGTACAGCACGTCGACGTCGAGCCCCGTGAGGTCTCCCTGACGGGTCACTCCGAGCTTCACCCGCGTGCGCGTCTTACCGCGATGGGCGGAGGTCAGGAAGCTCTCCTCGCGGCTGAGCATGCTGCGCACCGGGCGCCCGATCAGCTTGCTCACCACGGCCGGGAGCACCAGCTCATCGACGATGTGGTCGGCGGATCCGTATGAGGAGCCCATGAACCCGGTCTGGACAACGCGCACGTTGCCCGGCTCGAGCCCCAGCCAGCGCGCCAGCTCCCGCCGCACGTCGAAGGTCCGGTGGGTGGTTTGGTAGGTGACCAGCGTCTCGCCCTCCCAGTAGTAGAGCCCGGTCCTCAGCTCCAGGGGCAGGTGCTGCTCGTATGGCGTGGTGGTCACGTTCTCCACAACCACCTCGGCCTCGGTGAGCGCTGTCTCGGGATCGCCGACCACGACCGGGTCCATCGCGTTGCGGATGGTGCCGGGCAGCGGGTTGTCCCACTGCTTGGCCGCCGCCGCCGCGGTGAGGAAGTCCAGGGCAGGCTCCAAAACCTCATATTCGACTTCGATCAGCGCCAGGGCGTCATCGGCGATGTGCTCTGATTCCGCCGCCACCACCGCCACCGGCATGCCGACCTGAATCAGCTCCTCGTTGAGTAGATGGCGGGCCGGGGGTCCCTCAATCGACACCTGCTTGTACTCGTCGGGCAGGTTGAACACGTGCAGCACGGAGACCACCCCCGGGAGGGCCTCGGCCTGGCTGGCGTCGATGCGGAGGATCCGGGCGCGGGGGTAGGGCGAGCGCAGCATCCGCACGAACGCCATGTCCGGGAGGGAGATGAGCGACAGGTAGTCGCCCTCCTCCGTGATGCTGCCCATTCCCTGGATCCGGGGGACCTTGGTGCCCAGGACCTCGGAGGTGTGCGGCATCAGCGTGTCGGGCGCGGGGCTTCCGTTGCCTTCCCGCAGCTCTGCTGCCGCCCGCCTGACCGCGCCCACGATCCGCTCCTGCTCGCCGCACCGGCACAGGATCCCCGACAGCGCGGTGCGGATCTCCTCATCGTCGGGATCGGGATTGCGGCGCAGCAGGGCCAGAGAACTCATCAGGAACCCCTTGGTGCAGATGCCGCACTGGAAGGCCCCGTCCTCCCAGAAAGCTCTCTGCAGGGGGTGCAGGCCGGCCAGTCCCTCTCCGTCGCGCAGACCGGCCACGGTCTCGATAGGGCGGCCGCGGACGCGGGAGGTGAGGACCGCGCAGCTGTTTACCGACCGCCCGTCCAGAATGACGTTGCAGATCCCGCATTGCGCGCGGTCGCAGCCCAGGTTCGCTCCGCGCAGCCCGAGCCGATAAGTCATGGTCTCCCACAGAGACTCGCGTGATTCCACGGCCAGGTCGTGGCGAACGCCGTCGATGGTCAGAGTGACGTCGCGCAGCTCGGCGGTCAGGTCGGCGGCGGTCGAGACCTCGGCCATGCTCAGTCCACCCTCTGGTAGTCGGCTAGCCCCCGGGTCTCGGCGATGCTCGGCAGCAGCGTCCGGGCGATCCGAACGGTCAGGTCCTCGACCGACTCTCCGGGCCTTGGGAAGGGCCACAGCACCAGGTGCTGGACGCCCTGTTCCTGGAGCGCCCGGGCCCGCGCCGCTACCTGCTCCTCGGTCCCGACCAGGGCGAGGCTGCGGAAGATTCCCGGCGGGATGAGCGAACGCAGCTGCGCCATCACCTCTGGGCTCCACTCGTGGGGCGCCTCGTCCAGGAAGCGCCGGAACTCGTCGGTCACATCGTCGGCGAAGTCGTCCAGGTGTGAGCGGAAGAAGTCACGGCTGGACCAGAAAGCGTGGCTGACCCCGCGGAGCGCATCCTCGGGCACCGGCTCGTCCTCGTCGTCCAGGATCGCCACGTATAGCCAGCTGGCCAGGGCGATGTCGTCCCAGCCCCGGCCGGAGTCCTCCAGGCCGCGGCCGATGCGTTCCTTCGCGTAGCTGATGCCCGGTGGGGTGGCGAAGCTGCCGATGAGCACGCCGTCGGCGGCGGCCCCGCCCATCCGCAACACCTGGGGGCCGCGTCCCGCCACCCAGATCGGCGGGACGTGTTCGGGGGTCCAGTCGAGCTTGGCTCCGGCGAGCCGGATCACCTCACCGTCGTAATGGACGCGCTCTCCACGCCACAGGCCGCGCATGATCTCGATCGCTTCGCGGACCGCGCGCACCGGCCGCTCGCGCTTGAGGTCGGGAAGGGTCTCGAAGTGGCTGCCAAGTCCGATGATCGGGATCAGCCGTCCGCCTGAGGCGTCGTTCACGGTTGCCGTGGCCTGCGCGGTCAGCGCCGGGTGGCGCGTGAACGGGTCGGTCACGCTGATCCCCAGCTTGATGCGCTGGGTCAGCGCGGCGGCGTAGCCCTGGCGGGCGTAGACGTCCTGGGTCCACTTCTCGTCGGCATGGAACATCGTGTCGTAGCCGAGCAGCTCGCAGAGCTGCGCCCACTTCGCGTAACGGTCGGTCGGCTCCTCTCCCAGCGAGGCCAGCGATACCTTGAGCGGTTGCTCGGTGGCGCGTGCACCATTGCTCGGCATCGGCATCCCGGCGCTCATCCCAGCCTCGGTGTCCCGCGAGCGCCGGTTCCCACTGGCGCTCCCTTCATGCCGTTAAGGCCCTCCTCCTGGGAGAACTCGTGGCCGCAGTAGGGACACAGCAGGTCGTAACCGGCGTCCCAGAGCTCCTCGTGGCAGGGATAACGCCCCTCGCACTGCGGGCACTGCACGTAGAAGACCTCAGCCATGGTCCACCCCGCTCCCGGTGGGGGAGGGAGGCGTATCCGACACGTAGTCCTCCACGGGCATACGCTCGAGGACGTCGGCCGGTACCTCGATGCGTTCGGCGAAGGGCCTTCGCACCGGCCGCGTGGCATCGATGATCATCTTCGTGGTCATGATGTCGTCCACCTGTGAGGGGTCGAGGGTGTTGCCCTTGACGTTCTTGATGATGTCCACGTCCTGATCAGCCTGTACGCGCGTGGCGATCGCCCACAGCACCTGCTGTTCGTCGAACGGGTCGATGTCGCCGTCGACCACCACCACGTGCTTGATGAAATCGACCTCGCCCAGAGCTATCAGTGCGGCCTGCTTGGACTCTCCGTCCACCCGCTTGTCGATTGAGATGTAGCAGTGGAAGCGACACACCCCGGACGGCGGCAGCGCCACCGCCTTACAGGTGGGGACGACACCCCGGATCCGGTTGTACAGCCGGCCCTCCTTGGGGATTCCGCCCTGGATGCGGTCATCTGGATGGCCGACGAAGATGTCCTGATAGATGGCGTCTCGGCGGTGGCTGATCGCCTTGACGTCGATGATCCAGCGCAACCGCTGGGGTCCGTAGGTGCCCGGGAACTCCCCGAATGGACCCTCGATCTCCCGGGTGTTGGGCGGTACCTCACCCTCGATGATCAAGTCAGCGTCCGCCGGGACCATGAAGTCCTCGCCCCAGGTCTCCGAGGGCACCACGCGGATGGGCTCGCCGGCGACCGATCCGATCACCTCGTAGTCATCCTCGCCGAAGGCGGCCACGTTGAGGCCGCCCAGGAAGAAGGCGGGGTGATGGCTGACCACGATGACCACCGGAGTCGGCTCGCCCCGCTCCTCGTGCTTGCGGGTGATCTGCCAGTTGTGCCGGGGGGACATGTGCAGCCCAAGCTTGCGCGGACCCTTGTACATCATCCGCAGGTAGGCGATGTTGTAAGCACCCGAGTCGGGGTCTCGCATCATTGGAGCCATGTCGATGTACGGCGCCGGATCCATGTGGTGATGTCGCACGATCGGCAGCTCCCGGAGGTCGACATCCTCGCCGGTCTTGACGACATCCTTGATCGGAGCCTCGTCCACGGGGACGGAGACGGGAGGTAGCCGGCCGTCCTCGCGGCGCGCGTACTCGAGGCTCATCTCGAGCTTGGCCTGAGACCGCTCCAGCCCGAGTGCCTGGGCGCACCGCTCGCGAGCGGCGAACACGTTGGTGAGGAGAGGGAACTCGGACACCTCGCCATGCAGGTTGAGGGGGCGGTGGAACATGACCATCGGGTAGCGACCCTCGTTCTCCAGGTTCTGCAGGATCGCCGTGACCTCGAACTTGGCTGGATCTACTGGAGCCTCCACGTGAACCACATCGCCGGCCTGCTGAACCAGATCGACGTACTCCCTAAGACTCAGCACGTGCCACCTCCGGCGTTCGTTTGCCCAGGTACAGCTCGCCCAAGTGCGGATGGGCGAGGATTTCCGCGCCGGTTCCCTCCAGCCGCACCTGGCCGGTCTCCAGAACCACGCCATGGTCGGCCAGCTCCAGACCCGAGCGGGCATTCTGCTCTACCAGCAGGATCGTCCGTCCGGAAGCGTTGAGCTGGCGCACCATTTCGAAGACCATCGTCCGGATCTTCGGCTCCAGTCCCATCGACGGCTCGTCCAGCAGCAGCACAGCCGGGTCGAGCATCATCGCCCGGGCGAACTCGACGAGCTTCTGCTGACCGCCTGACAAGGACGCGGCCAGCTCCTCACCGCGCTCGGCCACGATCGAAAAGGTGTCGGTCACCTCGGCCAGCCGTCGCTCGGTCAGGCCGCGGTCACGCAGGCTGAAGCCGCCGAGGCGAACGTTCTCGCGCACGCTCATGCTGGGAAACAGGCTGCGGTCCTGGGGCACCTGGACCAGGCCGAGCTTGAGAATCGCGCGGGGGCTCAGGCCGCCGATCGATTCCCCCTTGAACCGCACCGCACCCCGTCGCGGGCCGAGCAGGCCGCTGACCAGCTTGAGCACCGTGGACTTGCCGGCCCCATTGGGGCCGACCAGGCACGTGATGCTGCCCTCGTCCACCACCAGGTCGAGGCCGCGTAGGATGTCCCCGCCTCCGTAGCCGGCCACCACGCCGTCGAGTTCCAAGAGGGGTGCCATGCTCAGTCCCCTAGGTAGGCGTCGATCACGGACTGCTGGGCTCGGACCTCCGCCGGCGGGCCCTGGGCGATGTGCCGGCCCCGGTCGAGCACCACCAGGTCGTGGCAGATGTCCATGACGAAGTTGAGGTCGTGCTCCACCACCAGGAAGGAGACGCCCGTCTCGTTGAGCGAGCGGATGTACCGGGCCAGGCCGTCGACCACCCGCGGGTGTACCCCGGCTGCCGGCTCATCCAGCAGCACCAGCTTCGGGTTCACCATCATCACGGTCCCCAGCTCGACCAGCCGCCGCTGTCCGTAGGACAGGCGGCCCACCGGCTCCTCGGCCATGTGGCCGATGCCCAGCTGGTTGAGCATGTCCCGGGCTCGTTCCGCCTGGCCGACACCTCTAAAGCCACGCAGGAAGCCGCTCACTCCGGTGCGGCGCACCGGCACGAGCAGATTCTCCAGCGCGGTCAGCCGGGTGAATACACGGGCCATCTGGAAGGTCCGGCCGATCCCCATGCGGTAGATGGCGCCCGGCGTGCGGCCCGCGATCGTGTCGTCGTTGAAGCGTATGGCGCCGTCATCGGGCCGGACGAACCCGGTGATCATGTTGAACACCGTGGTCTTGCCCGAGCCGTTGGGGCCGATCAGACCGGTGATCGTGCCTTTGCGGACGGTCAGCGAGCAGTCGTTGACGGCCACCACGCCGCCGAAGCGCTTGCTGAGGTTCTGCACGTGGAGCAGCGTGTCGCCGCTCACCGAGCCACCGCCTCGGCCGTCGGCGGCTGTTGGGTGGGGGGTGGGGCCGCCAGCGGGGCGCCGCGCCGGCGGGCCCGCCGGGAGTCGATCAGGGCGCCCACGGAGGGCACGATGCCGCGGGGCATCAGCAGGATCACGAACAGGAAGACCGCTCCGTAGAGAATCAGGTAGATCTGACCGTTGACGTGGAAGCCGAGCTCCAGCTGCGCCGGCTCCAGGATCAGCGCTCCCAGCACCGGTCCGACCAAGGTGCCCGAGCCGCCCAGGAAGGCCATCAGCGCAGCGCCAATGGAAATCAGCGGATCGATCACGAACTGCGGATAGATGTAGGTGGTGTAGTAGCCGTACACGGCTCCGACCATCCCAGCCACGAAGGCGGAGAGGACGAAGGCGACCAGCTTGTAGGACCAGGTGGGCACTCCGATCGCCTCGGCCTTGTCCTCGTCGTCACGAATCGCCAGCAGCCCCAGGCCGACTCCCGACCGGCGAACCATCCAAGCGATGATCACCCCTACGACCGCCACCACCAACATCGCGTAGTAGAACGGCTTGTCGTAAAAATCCCCCGTCCAGGTGGGGACCGGATAGCCCAGGCCCGCGCTGCCGCCCGTGATGCCCGACAGGTTGGTGGCCAGCAGCTGGAAGACGAACATGATCGCGATCGTCGCCGTGGCGAATACAGCGTGGCGGGTGCGCAGGGCCACCCAACCGAGCGGGATGGCCACAACCGCCGCGATCAGGCCGGCCAGGGGAACCAGGGCGAACGGGCCGTATCCGCCGGACATGTGGATCAGATGCTCCAGGATCAGCCCCATGCTGTAGGCGCCGATCCCGAAGAACGCCGACACGCCTAGCGAGATGTAGCCGGCGAAGCCGCCGAGGATGTTCCAGGAGGAGGCCAGCGCCACGTACATCAGGGTGAGCAGGGCGATGTTGAGGACGCCCGAGCCGGGGAACAGCGTTGGGAAGGCCAGGCAGAAGGCCAGGGCCACGACGCACCCCCGGAGCTTGGCCCACCCGGGCCGGGAGCCGGTCAAGTGGCCTCCCGAACCCGCACTCCGAAGAATCCCTGCGGGCGTACCACGAGCATGATCGTCAGGACCACGAAGAAGCTCAGGTCGGCCCAGTCCGGAGAGATCATGACCTGGGTGATGTCCTGGATGCAGATGATCAGAAGGGCGGCCAGGAACGCGCCCCGCATGCTGCCCACACCGCCCAGCACCACGATCACCAGCAGGTGCCCGATCAGGTCATAGTGGCTGTCAGGGTTGAACGCGTTCACGATCCCGTACACCGTTCCCCCGACCCCGGCCAGGGCCGCGCCGATGCCGAACGAAATGGCGGACACCCGCTCTACGTCGATCCCGATCAGCTGCGCGGCCTGGCGGTTGAGCATGGTGGCTCGGATCGCCGCGCCGAGGTTGGTGCGGTAGAGCAGCGCGGCCAGAGCAGCCATCGCCGCGATCGCCAGCAGGAACCCGTATATGTAGACGTCGGCGATGTGGACCCCGCCGACCACGAAGGTGGAGTTGCCATAGGACACTGTCGTCTGAACCAGATCGGTGCCGAAGAAATAGCCGAGCACTCCCTCCAGGGCTAGGGCCAGAGCCCAGGTGACCAGCACCGAGAGCTCTTCGCGGTCGGTCTTCAGGGGGCGGATGAACAGGACCTCCAGCACCACCCCGATCAGGAACATCAGCGGCATCGTGATCACCAGTCCGGCAAACGGATCGAGATGCAGATGCCGGAACACCTCGTAGCTGATGAAGGCTCCGGTGATGACCAGGGCGGCGTGACCGACGTTGATGATTCGCATCACCCCGAAGGTCAGCGCCAGCCCCGAGGCCATCACGCCATACACGCCACCGGTGAGCAGGCCCAGGACGAGGGCGCCGAATAGCAGTGACAGGTTCACTTACACCGGTCCCTAGCCCTGGCCCCAGGCCGGCTTGGGATAGATCGGCTTGGCCTGGGCTGCGGCAGGCGGATACACCCGCACCCACTTGTGGTTGACCCACTGGCCGAGGAACAGGGAACCAGTGGGCTCACCGAGCTTGTTGAACGCGAAGTTGCCCTGCACGGTCTTGAAGGTCATGGAGTGCAGCGCCTTGATGAGCGCTGCGTTGCTGACGCTGTGCGCTGCCTCCGCCGCCTGCTGGATGACCTGGCCAACGGAGTAGGCCTCCGCCACATCACCGCTCATTCCGGCCGCGTTGCCCCCGTACTTCTTGAGGTAGCCCGCCACCATCTGCTTGTTGCCGTAGGTGTTCAGCTGGGGTAGCCAGGCGATCGGCGCGGTCATCCCGTTCAGATTGTTCTGGCCAACCTTGCTGATCCAGGTGGTGCCCTGGTCGGGTCCGTTGGCATAGATGATCGCCTTGGGGTTGTAGTCCTGCTGGATGAAGTCCCTGGTAAACGCCGTGCCGTCGGGGATGTTCACGCCGAGGGCGGCTACGTCGGCCTTGGTGTTGGCAATGGCCAGGGCCAGCGGCGAGTAGTCGGGATTCTCGATGGGGTAGGTCTGGTTGTAGACGGTCTTCACGCCACCGGCCTGAAGGACGTTCTTGAGCGCTTCGACCTCGGGACCGATGAACGGATCCTGCTCGGACACGTACGCCGCGGTCTTTGGCCGCTGGCCGGCCGGGAGGCTGAGCAGCCAGTGTCCGAACACGGTCATGTCCTTGTAGCCGGCCTGCGGCTCGGCCTCGAACACGTTGTGCAGACCTCGGGTGAACACCTCCTGGGATCCGCCGGCCGGCTCCACGAACGCGTAGCCGTAGCGGGAGGCGATTTCCGAGGAGGGGATGGTCAGCAGCGAACTGAACGGCCCGAACACCAGATTCACGTGGTCGCTGGAGATCAGCGTCTGGTAGTTGGTGACCACCTGTTGGGTGCTGGAAGCGTCGTTGACGAACTTCATCTCGACCTTGCGGCCCAGCAGGCCGCCCTGCGAGTTGACCTGATCGGCCCACAGCTGGTAGGCCTGCTTGACGAAGTTGCCGTCGCTGGAGAAGTCGCCGGTCTGAGAGATGGAGGCGCCGATCACGATCGGGCCCTTGCCGGACCCGCCGCTGGCCGCGCTCCCGCCGCCACCGCCTCCACCCGGCGCGCCCGGGCTGGAGCCCGAAGAGCTACCACCACAGGCCGCGATGGCCAGAGATGCCGCCCCACAGGTGATGCCTGCGAGCAGGGTGTGTCTCAAACGGCGGGGTCCGCGCGGCGGATCCGACGCTCGGCAGGTTGAAGCGGACAAGGATCTCTCCCATCGATGGCGGTTCCGATCCAGTGCCCAAAGGCCTGGGTCAACTGCAGCGGCGATAATGCTAACAAAAAATGTTGTTGTCAAGCCGTTAGTTGCAAACTCTGTATACTTATGGCCATGGCGCCTTCCGGGGAATTGAAGACTGCGGTGCCGGATCCGCGGCTGGCCGCCCTGGCCTCCGAGCCGCGGCGCTTGTTTGCGGGCGGAGAGTGGAGCGCTACCGATACCGAGCTTCCGGTGCACCGCCCGGGTGCCCAGGACGAGCCGCCGTTTGCCACCACCTATTTGGCCGGAGTGGATGAGTACGAGCGCGCCGTCGAGGCGGCGCTGGCGGCCGAGGCGCCCCTGGCCGGGCTCGCCGCCTACGAGCGTGCCGGCGCCCTCAGGTCCGTGGCGACCGGAATTCTCGAGCGGGTGGATGAGCTGAGCCTGCAGCTGGCCGCTGAGGCGGGCAAGCCGATCAAGGACGCCCGGGTGGAGATCGAGCGCGGGGCCCTGTGCTTCCGTGTGGCCGCCGAGGAGGCCGAGCGGATGTACGGGGAGCTCCTGCCCCTGGACATCAACGCGGCCTCACGGGGCCGGGTGGCAATCGTGCGTCGCTTCCCGATCGGGGCGATTGCGGCGATCAGCCCGTTCAATCTCCCGCTCGGGCTCGCGGCCCACAAGGTGGCGCCCGCGCTGGCTGTCGGCTGTCCGGTAATCCTCAAGCCGCCGAGTAATACGCCGCTGACCATGCTCTCGATCGCCGAGCTGGTCGACCGCACCGGGTTGCCGCCGGGGTCCCTCAGTGTCCTGCCCATGCCCCTCACGGTGGGCAACCGGATGGTGGAGGACGAGCGCCTTAAACTTCTGTCCTTCACCGGTAGCCCTGCCGTAGGCTGGGATCTCAAGCAACGGGCCGGCAAGAAGAAGGTGCTGCTCGAACTGGGGAGCAATTCCGCCGCGATCGTGGATGAGAGCGCTGATCTGGACCAGGCCGTGGCTCGGTGTGCCTACGGCGCCTTCAAGTACGCCGGTCAGCTCTGCGTGAGCGTGCAGCGCATCATTGTGCACGACAGCGTCTACGACTCGTTCGTCGAGCGGTTCATCGAGCGCTCGCGCAAACTGAAAGTCGGTGACGCGCTCGATGAGCACAGTGACCTGGGACCGGTCATCGATGCCCGGGCCGCGCAGCGGATCGAGGCGTGGATCGAGGAGGCGCTGGCCGGGGGCGGGCGAGCGCTGCTGCGTGGAGATGCCGACGGCGAATATCTGCACCCGACGATCCTGGAGGATATCCCGCGCTCAGCCGCGCTGTGGTGCGAGGAGGCGTTCGGGCCCGTGGCCACCGTCTCCCGCTTCTCCTCGTTTCAGGATGCGCTCGAGGCGGTCAACGACTCGAAGTTCGGCCTCCAGGCGGGAATCTTCACCAACCAGCTCGACCACGCCTGGCGCGCCTTTGCGGAGCTGCACGTGGGCGGAGTGGTCGTGAACGATGCTCCCACCTACCGTGTCGACAACATGCCGTTCGGAGGCGTGAAGGATTCCGGAATGGGCCGCGAGGGGTTGCGCTGGGCCATCGAGGAGATGACCGAGCCGCGCGCCCTGATCATGGCCGGCCTGGCGTGACCTGGAATATCGAGGACAGGAGAAGGAGATGAGAGTCGTCGACGCAATCGCCGAGTGGTTCGAGCGGCTGGGGGTTGAGCACTACTTCGGGTACGCCGGCGGCGCCGTCTGGCCCTTCATGGACGCTCTCGTCGATCACCCGGAGATGGAGGGCATCCAGGCCAAGCACGAGTCTCACGCCGTGCATATGGCCGACATCTACTTCCGCACACACCGGAAGATCGCGCCAGTGCTCGTCACCAAGGGTCCCGGCCTGCTCAACTGCGTCGGCGGGATCGCCTCGGCCATGCACGACATGGCGCCCGTCCTGCTGATCGCTGGAAGTGGTCCCACGCACTTCCTCGGCAAGGGCGGGATGCAGGAGCTCTATTACCACGGGTTCGAGGACTCCGTCAGCGTGTTTCGGCCGGTGACCAAGGGGGCCTGGCTCCTGGTCCGTCCGGACACCGTGATCGAGACGCTCAACCAGGCCTACAAGATCGCCATGTCCGGCCGCCCGGGACCGGTGTTCATCCAGCTGCCGATTGATGTCCAGCAGGCGCCCGTCGAAGGTCTGGTGGAGTCGCCGCTCGGTCGCACCATCACCGCGCGCAGCCGGCCCGATCGCGAGAGCATGCAGCAGACGGTCGACCTGCTGGCTGCGGCCGAGCGGCCGCTGCTGCTGGCCGGGGGCGGCGCTGCTCATTCCCACGGCGGCGACGAAGCCGTTCGCCGGCTGGCCGAACAGCTACAGATTCCGGTGGCCACCACGCTGACCGCCAAGGGCCTGCTGGACGAGACTCACCCTCTGTCCCTGGGGCCGCTCGGCCGGTCCGGAACGCCCCCGGCGGCCGAGGCCGCGCGCCAGGCCGACCTGGTGCTGGCAGTGGGCGCCCGGTTCAGCGACAACCACACGAGCAACTGGCGCGCCGGCAAGATCTACGACCTCGATCAAACCAAGATCGTCCAGGTCGACGTCGATGTGGCCGAAGTGGGCCGCAACTATCCGGTCGCGGTCGGCGTCTCAGGTGACGCGGCCGTGTTCCTTCAGGAGCTGCGCGAGAGCGTGACCGGGATGGACCTCGAGTTCGGCGCGTGGTCGGCCCAGACGGCTTCATCCTGGCGGCAATGGCGGGACGAGATTGAGTCGGTTCTCCATGCCAGTACGTCGCCGGTTCATCCGGCCCGTCTGTGTCATGAAGTCGGTGAGGCGATCGCTGCGGTGAACGGGCGCGTGTTCATCGACATCGGCGACGTCGTCCAGTACGCCGAGCCCTACATGACGATCCGGGGCCCGGGACGCTGGCACATCAACCCGGGAATGGCGGAGATGGGCTGGGCCTCCTCGGGCGTGCTCGGTGCGCTGGCTGGGGAGCCCAACCGCCCGGCGCTGTGCATGGTCGGCGACGGCGCGTTCAACATGACCTCTCAGATCCTGGCCACGGCGGTCCAGTACCAGCTCCCGGCGGTGTGGGTGATCCTCAACAATGCCGAGCTGGGGATCGAGCGCAAGGGTTCGGAAAAGGCCTTCCAGCGCATTCACCCGTGGTCGGTGTTCCAGCGCAAGGACACGGGCGAGCCATACAACCCGGACTTCGCCGCGCTGGCTCGCGCCAACGGAGCCGAAGGAGCGCGAGTAGAGGATCCGGCCGAGCTCGCCGGAGTATTGGAGCGCGCTTTGACCGGAGGACAGCCGTTCGTCATCGACGTGATCCAGGACACCACTGTGCCGACCTACTTCACCCCGGGGATCGACCGGGCCTACCCGGATACCTGGGGTGCCAGCTATCCCCACCACGGCTCGATGAGGATCCCGGCATGAGCACGTCTGGGGATTCGGTCGTATCGGCGTTCGCCGCACCGGAGCCCGCGCAGGACGTGATCGGCGAGCTGCGTCACCGTTATGACGAGCTGACCAACTCCCAGAAGCGGATCGCTGAGACGATCGTGGACGATCCGGAGTTCGTCGCGTTCGCCACCGTGGACAAGTTCGCGGCGCGACTGGGGATCAGCCCGTCGACGATCGTCCGCTTCGCCTATCGGATCGGGCTGGGCGGGTATCCGGAGCTGCAGGAGCAGGTCCGGGTCCTGGTGCGCTCAAACATGCGCGGATCCAGCGGCGAGGTGCTGGCCGACCTCCCCGGTATCGCTGGCGAGTCCCTGCGCCACGACGTTAGCCTGCTGTCGCGGACCGGCGAGCGTCTGGACGAGGCGGAGCTGGAGCGGGCCATCAAGCTGACCGTCGGCGCCAACCGCGTGTGCGTGGTCGGAGGCGTGACCACGTTCAGCGTCGCGTACTACACCGCGGTCACGCTGGACCGGATCCGGCCCCGGGTGGCGCTGATCCAGGGGCCGGCCATGCCCCCCACGGGTGCGCTTCGGGACATGGACGTGGACGACGTGCTGATCGGCTTCAGCTTCCCCCCCTACGCCAAGACGACCCTGGGCGCGATCGAAGCCGCCCGCCGGCGCGGGGCGCGGGTGCTGGGCATCACCGACTCGCCCATCTCGCCGATTCGCGGCAAGATCGATGTTTTGCTCCTGGCTGCGGTATCGGGAATCGGATCGCAGAACTCGCTGGTCGGAGCCATGGCGATCGCCAATGCCCTAGTCAATGGCGTCACCAGCGCCTCCCCACAGGCCGCCCAGCGCTACGGGGAGTCCATGCGGCTGCTCGAGGACTGGGACGCCTACCTGCTGGAGACTCACACCGCGGATGACTGAGCTGGCCCCGCTCAGTTTCGCCAACGGCGACGGGCCGCTGGCTGACCTCTCCGTGCTCGAGCTGGTAGGTGAATTCGGGACCTATGCGGGACAGCTGCTGAGCGACCTGGGTGCCGAGGTGAGGCGCGTGGCCCACCCTCGGAGCGCCGCTGACACCGAGGCGGCACTCGGCGAGCTGTCCGGCATCGACGTCCTCATCCGTTCGGGCGGTGCTGACACGCCGGAGCTGCCCGGGTTCGATCCGGCCACCATCCGCTCGGCCCACCCGCGGCTGATCCAGGCGGTCCTGACGCCCTTCGGTTCGGATGGTCCGAAGGCCGGCTGCCCATCCACGGATCTGATCCGACTAGCGGCCGGCGGGTTGCTCTGGCTGGGTGGATACCCCGATGGCGAGCCGGTGGCGCCCTACGGCGGCCAGAGTTCGCTCTGCACGGCTATTTTCGCGGCCATCGGCGTCCTCCTAGCCGTGCTCGAGCGCGACCACACCGGCCATGGGACGACGATCGACATCTCAGCCCAGGAGGTCCTGATCCAGGCCCTCGAGACCTCGCTACCCGAGTACGAACTCACCGGCAAGGTCCGCCGGCGTGCCGGCAGCGCCCCCCAGGAGGCCGGTACCGGGCTTTACCGATGCGGCGACGGCTATATCAGCATGGTGGCCGGCCGCCTGGGCACGGCGCGCGCATGGCGTCGCCTGCGCGAGTGGCTGGTGGAAGAGGACGTGCCGGGCGCCGAGGAGCTGTTCGAAGAGCGCTGGGAAACCCTGGAATTCCGTCAGCAGCCCGAGGCGATCTCGCGCTTTGCCGCGGTTTTCGGTGCGTTCGCCGAGACCCGGGGGAAGCTCGAGCTCTACCTGGAGGCGCAGCGGCGGAGCATCGCCCTGGCCCCGGTAAACACTCCGTCGGAGGTGCTCGTCGATCCTCAGCTGGCGGCACGGGACTTCTTCCGTGAGGTGCCGGACGAGATCACGGGCCGGCCCCGAACGGTTCCCTCGCCCCCGTATCGGTTCTGGGCCGAGCGCGACCAGGTGGTAGCGCATTGAGGGACGTGCTCCGCGGGATCCGGGTGCTCGACTTCTGCTGGGTCGGCGCGGGGGCGTTGGTGACCAAGCTCCTGGCCGAGCACGGAGCCGAGGTGATCAAGATCGAATCTCATGCCCGGCCGGACAACCTCCGGCTCTCACCACCTTACGCCCCGGGCGTCGACGGGCTGGATCGATCGGGCTACTTCGCCTCGCGCAACAACGACAAGCGGTCGTTCGCCCTCAATATGAGCCTGCCGCGGGGCCGCGAACTTGCCCGCGAGCTGGCCAGCCGCTGTGACCTCGTGACCAACAACTTCCGTCCGGGGGTCATGGAGCGATGGGGGCTTGGCTACGAGGACGTGGCCCGGCTCAACCCGTCGGTCATCTACCTGGCCATGTCCATGCAGGGCGCCGACGGCCCGAACCGCCACTATGTCGGCTTCGGATCGACGATCGCCGCGCTGGCTGGTCTGGTCCAGCTGTCTGGCCAGCCGAACCGGGAGCCCGTCGGCACCGGGACCCACTACCCCGACCACATCCCGAGCCCGGGTCATGCCCTGGTGGCAGTGCTCGCGGCCATTCGCCGGCGTGAGCAGACAGGGCGAGGAGCCTTGATCGAGGTCTCGCAGCTCGAGGCCACCGTCAACATGGTCGCCTCCGCGATCTCGGCTGCAGCCTTGGGGGAGGAACCGAGGCGCCAGGGTAACCGGAGCGACCTGGCCTGTCCGAGTGGCGTGTTCCGCTGCCGAGGCGAGGACGAGTGGTGTGCCCTGGCCGCGCGCAGCCAAGAACAGTGGCTGGCTCTGGCCGCGGTGCTCGATGACAGGCCGCCCCTGGACGGCGACCGGCCGCTGGCCGGCGGCTTGCTGCTCGCCGACGCCCGGTTCGTCACGCTGGAGGGGCGGCGAGCCCACGAGGACGAGCTCGAGCTGGCGATAGCCGCGCTGGTGGCCGACCGCGACTGCAATGAGCTGGCCAGCTCGCTTCAGGCAGTCGGTGTGCCGGCCTGGCCAGTGCTCTCGAGCGTCGACCTTCTTGAGGACGAGCAGCTGCGCGAACGCGACTTCTGGAGAAGCCTCACCCATCCGGTGCTCGGCCGCATCGCCGCGCCGTCGGCACCGTTCCGCGCCGGGAAGGATCGAACCGGGCCCACCCAGGCCGCCCCCACCCTGGGCGAGCACACCCGTGATCTGGCCCACGAGTTGCTGGCGCTGTCCGATCAGGAGATCGATGCCCTGGCCGCCGAGCAGGTGCTCTGGTGAGTGCGGGCGGCGACGGGCACGATGGCGCGGAGCAGCCCGTGCGCGTAGTGCGTGCGGAGGGCGTGGCCTGGATGTGGCTCGACCGCCCGGCCCAGCGCAACGCCATTTCAATGGCCATGCGCCAAGCGCTGATCGATGCAATGGCCGAGCTTGGAAACGACGACGACGTGCGGATCGTCGTGCTGACGGGCGCCGGCCCGGCGTTCTGCGCCGGAGTCGACCTGAAGGAGCAGACGGACGGCGCCCCCCACGTGGAGGCGCTGCGCAGCAGACCGGTCGCTCTGCCTCTCTACCAGTTCGAGAAGCCGCTCCTGGCCGCCATCAATGGCGCCGCCGTGGGCGGCGGGCTGGAGTTGGCGCTGGCTGCCGATCTGCGCATCGCCAGCACCACCGCCCGGTTCGGACTGCCTGAGGTGAAGATTGGCAGCCTGCCCGGCAGCGGCGGCACTCAGCAACTGGTTCGGGCGATGTCGCCGGCCCTGGCCCGCCAGGCGATCTTCACCGGCGAGCTGTTCGACGCCCAGACTGCGCTGCGTGGCGGACTCGTCTCGGATGTGGTCGAGCCGGAGCGCTTGATCGAGGAGGCCTCCAGGATCGCTCATCAGGTGGCGGCCAACAGCCCGCTGTCCCTCCGGGCCGCGAAGCTGGCGCTCGCGGCCACCCAGTCCAGCGGCCCCGGCCTCGCTCTGGAGCGGGCCCTGTGGGGCCTTTTGTCCGTGTCGGCGGACCGGGCCGAGGGCCGCTCGGCATTCCGTGAGCATCGAGCTCCCCGGTTCACCGGCCAGTGATGCCTGGGCCGCGCGCCGTCATCTCCGGGGTCGGAGCCTCACCCCAGGGCAAGCTGCCCGGCTCGACGCCGCTGTCGCTGGCCACCGTCGCACTCAAGGCCGCGCTCAGCGACGCCGGACTGACCAAGGATGATCTGGATGGCCTGCTGACGATGCCCGGCACCACGTCGCCCGAGGGTCCCAAGCACTACCTGTCCCTGGGGGGCAACCTGGGGCTCAACCCGCGGATCACCGGCTCGATGTCCCAAGGTGGCGCCACCGCCGGGGTGCTTGTCCAGCAGGCCGCGCTGGCCGTCGACGCCGGCCTGGCCAGCGCGGTGGCCTGTGTGTTCTCGGACACCGCTCGAACCGGCGGATCCCGCTTTGATGCCGCCGCGGGTCGCGGTGACTCCTGGGGCATCTGGGGAATGTTCGGGAACGCTGCCAACAGTGCGTTCACGGCCACCCGGCACATGGCTCAGTACGGGACGACCACCGAGCAGTTGGGTTGGGTCGCCGTGACCTGTCGCAGACACGCCTCCATGAATCCCTCGGCGGTCATGCGGGACCCGATCAGCCTCGAGGATCACGCCACCTCACGAGCCATCGTCGACCCGCTGCGCAAGCTCGACTGCTGTCTGATCAGCGACGGCGCTGTGGCCATCATCGTCACCTCTCCTGAGCGGGCTCGGGACAGCGCCAAGCCACCGGTCCGCCTGCTCGGCATCGGCCAGGGGCACACCCTGCAGACCTTCGAGCATCCCGAATGGTGGTACCTGCCCCACCAGCGGGACTGCATCTCGCAGGCCTACCGGATGGCTGGGCTAAGCCCGGACGACGTCGATGTCGCCCAGCTGTATGACAACTTCACGATTTCGGTGCTCCTGTGGTTGGAGCACGCCGGATTCTGTGCCCCAGGTGACGCGGGTCCGTTCGTCGAGGGCGGCGAACGGATCACGCACGGTGGCCGCCTGCCGATCAACACGGCAGGCGGCAACCTCTCCGAGTCCTACATGCAGGGCTGGCTGCACGTGGTGGAGGGCGTACGGCAGATCCGCGGAGAGTGCGGCGATCGGCAGGTTGAGGACGCGGAGGTATGTCTGGTCACCGGCCGGGGCATGACGCTGAACACGGCCAGCTGCCTGCTCCTGGGCAAGACATGAGCGGTTTGATCCTGCCCCCGATCGACGAGCTGAACCGGCCCTTCTGGGCCGCCTGCCGCCGAGGCGAGGTGGTCCTGCAGCGTTGCTCCGCCTGCCGGCGACTCCGCTACCCGATCGCGCACCAGTGCCCGACGTGTCTGTGCGACGAATACATCTGGGAGCCGGTCACGGGACTCGGCCGCGTCTACTCGTTCACGGTATTCCGCCACGCCTACAACGACGCTTGGCGGGATCGCATTCCGTACGTGGTCGCGTTGATCGCGCTGGACGAGGGACCTTTCATGCTGAGCGACCTGACCGAGGTCTCCCCCGAGGACGTGACGGTCGATCTGCCGGTCACAGTGGTGTTCGAGGCCGTGACCGAGGAGGTCACCGTCCCGCGCTTCACTCCGTGGAGGTGAGCGGGCCGACCGTCGCGTCCGTGACCGTCTGAGGCATCCCGTTCCAGCGGGCGCCAGATTCGATCTCGAGGCCAAACTGATCCAGCAGCCGGATCACCGTCTGATCCACTACCTCCCCCAGATTGGCGGGGCGGTGGTAAAAGGCGGGCACCGGCGGGGCGATAACCGCGCCCATCTCGCTCAGCGTCAGCATGTTGCGCAGGTGGATGGCGTGAAGAGGCGTCTCCCGGACCGCCAGCACCAATCGCCGCCGCTCCTTGAGCGTGACGTCGGCGGCCCGGCACAAAAGGTTCTGGGCAAACCCGCCCGCGATCGCAGCCAGGGTTTTGACGCTGCAGGGAACGACCAGCATCCCATCGGTGGGAAACGAGCCGCTGGAGACGGCCGCGGCCTGGTCTCCCTCCGCGTAGTAGCAGTCGGCCAGTTCCCGCAGTTCCGAGAGTGAGCGCCCGGTTTCGTGCTCGATCGTCATCCGGGCCCACCTGCTGACCACCAGGTGGGTCTCCACCGGCAGCTCGGCCAGCCGCTCGAGGACCCGGACTCCGTAGATCGCCCCCGACGCGCCAGTGATCCCGACGACCAGTCTCCGCGGTCGTTCGGTCACGAAACACCCCGGCCCCGGTGGGCGCCCTCGCCCCCGCGGCTGGCCAGCTGCGCGCCCCTTAAGAGGGCTCCTAGTTTTGCCCAGGCGATCGATCCGTGTACGTTGCCGGCGCCGGCGAGGGTCCCTAGGAACTGCGGTGTGCTCATCCCAGGCATCACCTGGCTAGCCGCGGATGCTCCGACCAGCCATCCGCACGACGTCTGATCACGCCACCTTGCGTGACAGGTAGGTCCAAACATTGCGCAGCCGGTCGGACGAGCGCCGGCGTTTCTGCAGCGAGTCCTCGTGACTGGCCGGGATGGCGCCCTCTCCGGCTAGCAGCGCCACCTGACAGGCGCGGTCGAGCTGGACCGCTGCGGCCACCGCGTCACCCAGGCTGGCCGCCGCCGTGGTGATGCCGTGATGGGGCATGAGGACGGCCAACTCGTTGCCGATACTGTCGGCCAGCGCCTCGCCTAACTCCACCGTCTCCACGATGTCGCTGGTCCGGGTGAAGCGCCGGATGTCCGGCGGCACGAAGTGCTGCCCTTCGTGGGAGAGCTGAGTGAGCTCCCACCCGGTCGCCGCGAAGGCCACCGCGTACAGAGGATGCGTGTGCACGACAGCGTTAACCTCGGGGCGACGGAGCATGATCTGAGTGTGGATCGGCCATTCCTGATGTCGTCGACCGGAGCCCTCCAGGATCTCGCCCTCCCAGGAGAGCAGGATCACGTCCTCGACGGCCACCTCTTCGATGCCCAGTCCGGCCCCTTTCAGCCAGATGCCGCGACCATCCGCCGCGCGCACCGACACATGTCCCCACACCATGTCCCCCTGGTCGGCGGCATAGAGGATCTTGCACGCCTTGACGATCTGGGCGCGCGGGTCGCCGGCTGCCTCAGGGGTGGCGCCCATCACCTGCTCCAGGGGGCGATCCAGAGCTGCAGCTTGTCGCTGAGCCACTGGATGACCACACCGATCACCATGATCAGCAGGATCGGGACGAACATGGCCGCCGTCTGGTAATAGTCGGCGTAGTGGGTGAGCAGGCCACCGAGACCCGTCTGGGTAGAGAGCACTTCGGCCACGATGATCCCGATCCAGGACAGAAAGAAGCCCTGCCGAGCACCGACCAGCATGTAGGGGACTGCAGAGGGGAGCACGATCGTTCGCAAGATCTGTCGCTCCGTGGCACACACGCTGCGACCGACGTCGAGCATGCCCTCGTCGACATTGCGGGCCCCGACCATCGTGTTGATGATGATTGGCCACACCGCGGAGATGACGACGTAGATGAGCCGAAACTTCAGCCCGAAGCCGAACCAGATCACCATCAGCGGCACGAACGACACGTGGGGGAGGGCGTACAGGAACGAGACATATGGGTCGAGGATGTGCTCCACGGCCTTCCACCGGCCCATCGCCAGGCCAACCGGGATGCCGATCAGCAGCGAGATCAGGTATCCCATGACCATTGCCTCCAGGCTGGAGAGCATCGGCGCGTAGATCGAGTGGTCGGTGACGAACTGGTGATAGGCCGAGACCGCGATGCTCGACGGGGTCGCCGTCAGCACCGTGGAGACATTGCGGGCCCACAGCTGCCAGCCGCCGAAGATGATCACCGCCATGGCGATCCGCACGGTCCATACACCCGTGCGGCGATAGAGGAAGCTGGGCCGCGGCGCGGCAGGCGCGTCGGCCATCACGTCGGCCTGCGAACTCAGCTCGGTGACCGTCACTGTGCTCCCAGCGCCATCGTCGCCGGCGAGCCCTCATCGTCGGTCAGCTTGCCGCGCATCCACGGCATGGTGGCCCACCGCTCAAGCCACTTGAGGATCACGGAGAGGAGCACGCTGAAGAGGCCGAGCAGGATTAGCGGCACCCACATGTCCGAGACCTTCAGCTCCTGGCCGAACAGACTCATGAGGTTGCCGATGCCCACCACCGAGGCCTCGATCTCGGCCACCACGGTGCCGATCATCGCGTAGCCGATCCCAATACGCAGCCCGGCGAAGATGTAGTGCAACGAGCCGGGAATGATGACGGTACGCATGATCTGCCAGCGGCCGGCGTTGAAGGCGATCCCGGCGTCGCTGAAGTTCCGCGGGACCTCCTTCACGCCGATGTAGGTATTGAGAATGATCGGAAAGATCCCAAACAGCACCGCCACCGTGAGCTGCAGCTTGAAGGCCAGGCCGGCCCAGAGCATCACCACCGGGATCAGCGCCACCCGGGGGGTGGCGTAGAGCGCGGACACATAAGGCCGCAGGGCCACCTCCGCCAGCCGCGACTGACCCATCAGCAAGCCGATTGGCACGCCCAGCGCCGCGCTGAGCCCGAATCCAGCACCGAAAGCCTTGAGCGTGGAGCCGAAGGCAGGCAACACCTGCGAGAAGAGGACATGTCCGGCTGCGGTGAAGATCGCCGACGGTTGGGTTACGGAATAGGGCTTGCCGGCCCCGATCAGCTGCCAGATCGCGATCACCACCAGCAGCGAGATCAAGCGCAGAATCATCGGCCGGCCGAGGTGGACCCGCATCCTGTCCCAGGCGCCCAGCGTGGCGGTTGCCGCCGGAGCCCCCGGGGTCTCGGTGCTCACCGACACGGCGGGTTGCCTGAGCCTGCCAAGCTGGGTCTACCAGAGCTCTCGTGGAGCGGCGCCGAACTCATGCCGGAGCGCCGACCACGGCGGCGTCGTAGCGCAGCTCGTGTTTGAGCAGGCTCCACACCTCGCCTCGCAGTCGCGTGTATTCGTCGGTGGCGCGCCAGTCCACGTCATCTCGCGGACGCGGAAGATCTACCGACAGCTCCCGGGTCACCCGGCCATGGTTACCCATCACGATGATCCGGTCGGATAAGAAGATCGCCTCGTCCACAGAGTGGGTGACCAGCAGCACGGTCAGGCTGGTCTGGGCGCAGATCCGCTGCACCATGCCCTGCAGGTACTCGCGGGTGAGCGCGTCCAGGGCACCAAACGGCTCGTCCATCAGCATCAGCTTGGGCTTAATTGCCAACGCGCGGGCGAGCCCGACGCGCTGGTTCTGGCCCCCGGAGAGCTGGTGCGGGTAGTGCTTCATCCGGTCGCTCAACCCGACGATCCGAAGGTACTCCGCGGCGCGCTCCAGACGCTCCTTCTTGGCCACCCCCTGGATCTCGAGGCCGTAGGCCACGTTGCCCAGAGCGGTGCGCCACGGGAAGAGGTTGAACATCTGAAAGACGATTGCCTTCTCCGGCGACGGCTTCAGAGACAGCTTGCCGTCGAGCAGCACCTCCCCTCGGGTGGGAGGAAGCAAGCCAGTCACCGTGCGCAGGACCGTGGTCTTGCCACACCCGGTGGGACCGATGAGCGAAACGAACTCGCCGGTCTCCACGGTCAGATTGAAATCACTGACCGCTGGGCTGGTTGCTCCCTCGTAGACCTTGAAGAGGTGGTTGATCTCGAGCATGGCCCGGTGCGACGCTCCTAGCAGGTGCTGGCTGACTGACCGTGTGAGGTCAGATAGTTTTGCACCAGCGTGGGGTCGAGCCACTGCGACGTCGCCGGCATGTTCTTCGGCAACAGGTTCACCTCTTTGCTCAGCGAGACGAACTTGTTCACGTAGGTTGGGCAGATGCCACCGTTGACCCCGAAGTACTTCACCGTGTGGTAGTTGTTCCAAGTCGCTTCGGCCTGTGAGGTGGGCAATCCTCCCAGCAGGTTCTGGGACTTGGCGTAGGCGATGTAGGCGGATGCGCTCGAGTTCGCCCAGCGCTCGGCCTTAATGAAAGCGGCGATCACTGCCTTGGCGAGAGCTGTGTTCTTGAGAAACGAGTCGTTGGCGATCAGCGCGCTCTGCAGGTACGGTCCGATGGCCTTGCCGATGTTCAGGATCTCATGGACCTTGCCGGTGGCGAGCGCCGCCAGCGCCACGGGGTAATGGACCGGGGCGATGCCGATCTTGCCGGCCACGACGGCGGTTTCGCGGGCGGAGGTGTCCCCGACCGTCACGTAGCGGATCGATTGCGGGTTGACGCCGGTCGCCTTGAGCCCCAGCTCGGCCGCGCCCTGACCGGCGGACCCAGGGGTGTCGATACCCAGGGTCTTGCCGGAGGCGTTCTGCAGGGTGATGTTTTTCTGGGCCACCAGCACGTAGTCGCTGGCCTGGTTGTTGGCGGCGACGACCTTGATCGGTGCGTGACCCTGGGCAATCGGCAGGATCGCGTCCTCGAGGTCGTTGATCCCGAGCTGTGCCTGGCCGGCAATCACGGCGCGCGTGGCGGAGCTGGCGTCGGCGATAGCGGTCAGATGGGCGTTGATGCCCTCTTTTTTGAGCAGCGATACAAAGTACGGGACATCCGCGCTGGAGAAGTCAGAGCCTCCCGCCTGTACGACGGTGAGATTCGCTCCCTTCACGCTTCCACCGGAGCCGGATGCGTCCTTGGAGGAGCCGCCTCCGCCGCCGGACGACCCGCATGCGCCTATGACCACCGCGGCGAGACCGGCTGCACTTATGGACAGAAGCGCTTTGCGCGCGGATGCTGTTTTCATGTTCCCTCTCCTCGGGGACGCTAACAAAAAATGTTGTCAGCTAGACCAACGGCGCAAAGACTGTAACAGCATGGGCCGAAATCCGTCAAGCTAAGAAAAGGTTTGCGTTCGCCGATACGTGCCGTCATGGCCCGGGGCAAGCGGGGCTTCATGAATCGCTCGGTCGCAGAGCGCCGTTTCGCTCCAAAGGTCGATCCTCGCCGCTCTAGCGGCGAGTGTCGGTTCAGTCCGGGACCTAGCTCGTGAGGAGGTGTTGGCCGCGTTTGCGGGAAGCTTCCGGTGCATGCGTGCGAGGCGAGCCACCGTACGTCCCGCGGTGCTGGAGGCGCAACCGTCGGCTGAGCCGGTCGCGCACCCCACCCGCCGACGCTGGCTCCGGCGTCACGCCCGCGCCACGCCGGGCAGGCTGCGCCGGTTCTGGCGGCTGGCCTGGGATTCCAACATCACCGGGCTGTCGGCGATGGTGGCCTACAACATGCTGCTGGGGATCATCCCGGTGGCGCTGCTCGGGCTGTTCGTCGCCGGGCACATC
>DASZNA010000127.1:0-2456 GCA_035551655.1 Solirubrobacteraceae bacterium | reverse complement strand
CGCCCCGGTCCAGGAAGAGGCTTGGTGTGTGGCCGCGGCCAGCCCTGCGGGTAGCCAGCGGGTGCGCCCGATCAAGGAGATTGCGACCATGCCATTGCACGAGCGCGACGCTGTCCGTGAGCAGATGGAGGACTGCGTGTTCGCCGGGCACGACCTGACCCGGCCTGTGCCGAAGTACCGCTTCCCCCGGGACGAGACGCTGCCGAGAGACGTGTTCCAGCTGGTGTCGGACGAGGTGATGCTCGATGGCAATGCCCGCCAGAACCTGGCCACGTTCTGCCAGACCTGGGCGGAGCCCGAGTCGCTGGCGCTGATGGCCCTCTCGGTCAACAAGAACATGATCGACAAGGACGAGTACCCGCAGACCGCTGAGATAGAGGCCCGCTGCGTGCACATGCTGGCCGATCTCTGGCATGCACCGGAAGCGGCCAACACCGTGGGCGCCTCGGCCATCGGCTCCTCGGAGGCCTGCATGCTGGCGGGCATGGCGGCCAAGTGGCGCTGGCGGGCGAAGCGGCGGGCCGAGGGCAAGCCGACGGACAGACCGAACATGGTGTGCGGCCCGGTCCAGGTGGTCTGGCACAAGTTCGCCCGTTACTGGGACATCGAAATGCGCGAGGTCCCGATGACGCATGGCTCCTACGCCATGGACCCGGCCTCGATGGTCGAGCGGGTGGATGAGAACACGATCATGGTCGTCCCCACGTTCGGCGTGACCTATACCGGCGCCTACGAGCCGGTCGAGGCCATGGCCAGCGCCCTCGACAGGCTGCAGGCCGAGACCGGGCTTGACATCGACATTCACGTCGACGGGGCCAGCGGCGCCTTCCTGTCGCCGTTCTGTGCGCCAGACGTGCTTTTCGACTTCCGCCTCCCCCGGGTCAAGTCGATCAGCACTTCCGGGCACAAATTCGGGCTGGCCCCGGTGGGCGTCGGGTGGGTCATCTGGCGGGACCGCGAGGAACTCCCCGAGGACCTCGTGTTCCACGTCAACTACCTGGGCGGCGACATGCCGGTCTTCCAGATCAACTTCTCCCGCCCGGCCGGGCAGGTCATCGCGCAGTACTACAACTTCCTGCGCCTGGGCTACGAGGGATACAAGAACATTCACGACGCGTCGTACGCGACCGGGCAGTACCTGGCCGCAGAGATCGCCAAGCTAGGCCCCTTCGAGCTTCTCTGCGACAGTAACCCGGCCACCGGCATCCCGACGGTCACGTGGCGCATCCGCGAAGGTGCGGATCCCGGCTATACGCTGTTCGACCTGGCCGACCGGCTGCGCACCCAGGGGTGGCAGGTGCCGGCTTACACCCTCACCGGCTCCGCGTCCGACATAGCCGTGCAGCGCATCCTGGTCCGCCTGGGCGTGAGCCAGGATCTGGCCTCCCTGCTCCTGGAGGACTTCCAGAAGGCCGTGGCCCACTTCGGGAAACATCCGGTCACCGTGCCCATGTCCAAGGAGGAGTCGGCCGGGTTCAACCACCTGTAACAGCGCAGGAGCACGGGTCCGGGCGTCCGTCGCCCGCGCCGGATCCGGCCGGGAGAAAAGTGCCGATTTGACTCACCCCTGCGGGGGGAGTCGGGCGAAGACCCGCATGGGAGACCCTGGGCAAATCGAGCAATGGGCCGGCGCGGTGACCGTCGCCGGCGGCGGAGCACCGGAGCGATCAGCCAGGGGGTACTCGATGTCTGAGGCGGGTCTCGCCGCGCCGGATCCTGCTGCGGCAGGCTCCGGCCCCAGCGCGGACGAGCGCGCTGAGCTCGAACTCCTGCGCGCCGAGGTCGGCAAGCTGCACACCGAACGGGCCGCTCCGGCGCGCCGGTCACACATCGGCTGGCGGTCTCCGGTCGCTCTCATTCTCATTGTGGTCGGCTGCCTGCTGGCCCCTATCTCGGTGCTGGCCGTCTGGACCGCTAACGAGGTCTCGAGCACCAGCCGTTACGTGGCCAACGTGGAGCCGCTCGTCCACGATCCGGCCGTCCAGGGTGCGCTCACCGACAAGATCACGACCGAGATCACCACCCACCTCAACGTGACCGCGTCCACCGATCAGGCCGCCGCCCTCCTGACCAGCCACGGACTGCCACGCGTCGGGGCGCTGCTCCAGACCTTCGGTCCGTCGATCAGCGGTGCGGTCGCCGGGTTCATCCACGGCCAGGTGCACAAGATAGTCACCAGCCCGCAGTTCGCTCATCTGTGGGTCCAGGCCAACACCGCTGTCCACCAGGAACTGGTCAAGGCGCTCTCCGGGCAGGGCGCCAGTTCGGTCAGCGTCAGTAACGGGCAGGTCGTCCTCAGCCTCGGCCCGTTCATCAACCTCATCAAGCAGGACCTGATCAAACGTGGTTTCACTCTCGCCAGCAAGGTCCCGGCCATCAACCCGACGCTGAGCCTGTTCTCGGCCAAGTACCTGGTCAAAGCGCAGAGCGGATACCGGCTCATCAACGATCTCAAG
>DASZNA010000126.1:0-62723 GCA_035551655.1 Solirubrobacteraceae bacterium | reverse complement strand
GATCATGCGCGGCTCGATGGTGGAGGTGCTGGAGAGTGACTACGTGACCATGGCCCGGCTCAAGGGTCTGTCGGAACGGACGGTCATGCTCAGACACGCCCTGCCCAACGCGATCGTTCCGGCCATCCAGGTGTCCGCACTCCAGCTGGCCTGGATGGCGGGCGGGGTGGTGATCGTCGAGTACGTGTTCCAGTTCCCCGGGGTGGGCGCAGCCCTGGTGGACGCAGTAAGCAACCGGGACGTTCCCACCGTCCAGGCGCTCACGCTGATCATCGCGGGCGTCTACGTGGTGCTCAACCTGGGCGCCGATGTGGTCACGATTCTGGTCACACCCCGACTGAGGACGGCGGGACGATGAGCACCAGCGCACTGGATCCAGCCCTGGCCTCAGGCCCCACGGTCCCGGCGGCCACCCCGCCCGGCCGCCTGCGCCAGCGCCAGTGGCTGGCCACACTGGCCACCGCGATGCGGCTTGGCCGCACGCGGGTCGGACTCGGCATCGTCGTGATCATGGTGCTGATCGCCCTCCTCGGGCCACTGTTCGCACCGCATTCGCCGACGGCGTTCGTGGGTATCCCCAACTCCGGCCCTGGCGGTCACGCAGTGTTCGGAACCGACTACGTGGGCCGCGACGTGCTCAGCCGGTTCCTCAACGGCGGTCGCAGCGTGCTGGGGCTGGCGGTCGCCTCGACCGCCGTGGGCATTCTGCTCGGTCTGCTCGTCGGGCTGAGCGCCGCCTACGCCGGCGGCCTCGTGGACGAGGTCCTGATGCGCATCTCCGACGTGTTCCTGGCCTTCCCGCAGATCGTGTTCGCGCTGCTGCTGGTCTCGGCCTTCGGCCCCAAGCTGTGGCTGCTCGTCCTCACGGTGGGCATCAGCCACGCCCCCCGCGTGGCCCGCGTGATGCGAGGCGCGGCGCAGCAGGTGGTGGAGAGAGACTTCATCAAAGCGGCTGAGGCCGTGGGCGAGAGCCGCTGGAGAATCCTGTTCTCAGAGCTCCTGCCCAACGTGACCAGCCCGCTGCTGGTGGAGACCGGGCTGAGGCTTACGTACTCCATCGGGCTGGTGGCCGGGCTCAGCTTCCTGGGCTTCGGGCTCCAGCCACCCAACGCCGATTGGGGCCTGATGATCAACGAGAACCGGGTGTCGATCACGGTGCAGCCGTGGGGAGTCGTCCTGCCCGTCGTGGCCATCGCGCTGCTAACCGTAGGAACCAACCTGATGGCCGATGGCATCGCCCGCGCGGCGATCGGACTTGATCGGAGAGAGTCATGACCACTGCCGAGCAGACCACCCCGAGGGTGCCCGTCAACATCCGCGAGCTCCGGATCGCCCTCAGCGGCTCCGACAACGACATCGTCGATGAGATCACGGTGGAGATCGCGGCCGGCGAGGTGCTCGGGCTGGTGGGCGAATCCGGTTCGGGCAAGACGACGGTCGGCATGGCCCTGCTCGGCTACTGCCGGCCGGGTGGCCACGTGACCGGCGGCGCGGTGGTGATCGACGGGACGCCGCTGGCCGAACTCAGAGACGCCGACCTCCGGGGGATCCGCGGAACCGTCGTTTCCTACATCCCCCAGGATCCGGGGACGGCGCTGAACCCGGCGCTGCGGATCCGCACGCAGCTGTTCGAGACACTCGAGAACCACGACGAGCTCGACGACAAGGCCCGCGACGCTCGGGTCCGAGAGGCGCTCGAGGAAGTGGCGCTCCCCAACGACGATGAGTTCTTGAAGCGCTATCCGCACCAGCTATCGGGCGGCCAGCAGCAGCGGGTGGCCATCGCTATGGCCTTCGCCGGACGTCCGAAGGTGATCGTGTGTGACGAGCCGACGACCGGACTCGACGTAACCACCCAGGCGCGCGTCCTGGAGACGATCCGCGATCTGTGCCGGACCCATCACGTCGCCGCGCTGTACGTCAGTCACGACCTGGCCGTGGTGGCCGACCTGGCTGACCACGTGGCGGTCATGTACGCCGGGCGGATCGTCGAGGCCGGCCCGCGTGACCAGCTGTTCACGGCGTCCCGCCACCCCTACACGGCCCGCCTGCTGCGGGCGGTGCCGGACATCCAGGGCAAGCGCGCCGTGATCGGTATCCGCGGTCGGGCCCCGCTGCCCGGTCACCGACCGGAGGGCTGCTTCTTCGTCGAGCGCTGCCACCTGGCCGCCGAGCAGTGCCACACCGCCTTCCCGCCGGCCGAGCAGGTCGGCCCGCAACACCGCGTCCGGTGCTACCGCTGGAAAGACACGGCCGGCTCTCTGCCGGCCGGGGAGTCCGGGACACCCGACGTGGCCCTCTCGGGCGAGCAGGTGCTGACGATCTCCTCGCTGAACGCCAAGTACGGCTCGAGGGCCACCCTGTTCGACGTCAACATCGGGGTGGGACGGGGTGAATGCGTCGCCCTGGTGGGTGAATCCGGATCGGGCAAGACAACCTTGGCTCGGAGCATCTCCGGCTTGCACCGGGACTGGACGGGCGAGGTGAAGCTGGGTGACGCGGTGCTCGAGACCTCGGCGCGGAACCGTTCCGCCGATGCCCGGCGGCGGATTCAGTACGTGTTCCAGAACCCCTACGCGTCGCTCAACCCGCGGCGGACGATCGGGCAGACGCTGGCCCGCCAGCTGCAACTGTTCTTTCCCGGCGCGCGCAAGGAGATGAGCGACCGGGTGAGCGCCTGCCTGGAGCGGGTGGCCCTGTCCGACGCGGCGATCAACCGCTTCCCGGATCAGCTGTCCGGCGGTGAGCGCCAGCGCGTGGCGATCGCCCGGGCCCTGGCCGCCGAACCGGAGCTGCTGGTCTGTGACGAGGTCACCTCGGCGCTTGATGTCTCGGTGCAGGCGGCCATCGTCGACCTGCTGCGGGAGCTTCGCTCCGAGATGGGACTGAGCATCCTGTTCATCACCCACAACCTGGCTCTGATCAGGACCATCGCCGACCGGGTGGCGGTGATGACCGAGGGGCGGATTGTCGAACTGGGGCCGACCGAGCGGATCTTCGAGTCTCCTGAGGCGCCGTACACGCGCCAGCTGCTCGACAACACTCCCAGCATCGAAGCGGCCCTGGCCCGTGTTGACCCAGACGCCTGAGCGGATCACGGACCTGTACGCAGTGCGCGTTCTCGAGGCGGCCGGGCGGCCGGGGATCCGCTATCTCGACACGGGTGAGCCGGACTGGCCGGCGGTCGTCTTCTTCGGCGGCCTGGGCACCAGTGCCAGCGCGTTCACGTTGACGGAGTTCGCCCGGGTGCAGCGGCGGCGTCTGCGCCTGCGGTTCGTGTCGGTCGAGCGCAACGGGTTCGCGAGTACGCCGTTCATGCCGGGGATCGGGTTCGAGGAGCTGGTCGACGACGTGCTGGCCGTGCTGGACTCTCGGGGAATCGAACAGTTCTCGGTCGTGGCCATTTCCGGGGGCGGCCCGTATGCGGCGAGGCTCCTGGAGCGGGTGCCCGAGCGGGTGCTATCGGTCCACCTGGCCGCGGCGACCGCTGGTGGCGAGCTGTTGCGCTCCGGCGGCACGCGCGGACTGCTGGAGAGCGTCGACGCGATCGTCGCCGACCCGGAGGGATTCTGGGACTACCCGACCGAAAGCCCGGTCCAGGCGATTCCGGGCTTCGCTGCGGCCTGCCACGCCGAGGGTCGGCGCTCACTGGGAGAGCCCGTGCGGGCCGCCGCGGCGCTGCGGCACGAGATCGAGCTGCTGGGCTCGGAGACGCTCCCGTACCTGGGCGGGCTGAGCGCGCGCGTTTATATGTACTGGGGCGCCCACGACGAGCTGGTCGGAATGGAGCATGCCCGGACCTGGCAAGCGGCCCTTGGCTCGAACGTGGTTCTCCGCTGTTTCGAGGACGCCGGACACGACGTCCAGTACCTGCACTGGCCGGAGATCCTGGACGACATCGCTCGAGCGGTGCCGGCGTGAACACCGAGGCATTCATCACCTGCGCGATCACCGGTGCCGGAGACACGGCCGGGCGCAGCGAGCACGTGCCGGTGTCCCCCGAGCAGATCGCCGGCTCGGCCATCGATGCCGCCCGGGCCGGCGCGGCGGTGGTGCACATCCACGTGCGGGATCCCGACACCGGTCAGGGATCGCGCGATCCGGCCCTCTTCCGGGCCGTGGTCGAGCAGATCCGCGGGGCGGATGTGGACGTTGTCCTGAACCTGACGGCCGGGATGGGGGGCGACCTGGTGCTCGGCGGCACCGATTCACCGCTGCCGCCAGACAGCGACGGGACCGATATGGCGGGTGCGCTCGAGCGGCTGGCCCACGTCGAGGAGCTGCGCCCGGAGATCTGCACCCTGGACATGGGGTCGATGAACTTTGCCGCCGGCGGCGACTACGTGATGGTCAACACGCCGCAGATGCTCCGGGCCATGGCTCGGCGCGTGCAGGAACTCGGCGTGCGCCCCGAGCTCGAGGTGTTCGACACCGGTCACCTGGTGCTCGTGCACGAGCTGGTCGCCGAGGGTCTGATCGAGTCCCCGGCGCTTATCCAGTTGTGTATGGGGATCCCGTACGGCGCCCCGGACGACCCCGGCACGCTGCTGGCCATGGTGGCCCGCCTCCCCCCCGAGACGGTGTTCTCGACCTTTGCCATCGGCCGGATGCAGTTGCCGTTCGCCGCGCTGGCGCCGCTGGTGGGCGGAAACGTTCGGGTGGGCCTTGAGGACAATCTGTGGTTGGAGCGCGGGCGGCTGGCCACCAACGCCGAGCTGGTGCACCGGGCCGTCACTCTGCTTCAGGCGATGAATGTCCGCGTCCTCGGCCCGTCGGAGGTTCGAGAGAAGCTCGCGCTGCGCACGCATGTCTGAGCTTCCGGGCGCCGTCGGCCTCCTCGGTGGTGGCGTGATCGGCGGCGGCTGGGCCGCGCGGTTCGTGCTCAGCGGCGTGGACGTGCAGCTGTTCGACCCGGCCCCCAACGCAGAACGCCGGGTGCAGGAGATGCTCGACAACGCCCGCCGCGCCTACCGGTCGCTGACCATGGTGCCGCTCCCGCCCGAGGGTTCGCTGTCCTTCGTGGGATCGGTCGAGGAGGCGGTGGCGGACGTGGAGTTCGTTCAGGAATCAGCTCCCGAACGGCTGGCCATCAAACGCGAGCTTCTGCGGGCGGCCAGCCAGGCCGCCCAGCCGGACGTGGTCATCTGCTCTTCCACCTCAGGCATCCGGCCGACGCTCATGCAAGAGGAGCTCGAGCGACCGGACCGGCTCCTGGTCGGACACCCGTTCAACCCGGTGTACCTCGTGCCCCTGGTCGAGGTGTGCGGTGGTGAGCAGACCGACTCCGACGCGGTGCAGCGAGCGATTGCCGTGTACGGGGCGCTCGGCATGCACCCACTCCAGTTGCGTCGCGAGATCGACGGTTTTGTGGCCGACCGCCTGCTCGAGGCGCTGTGGCGCGAGGCGCTGTGGCTGGTCCATGACGACGTGGCCACGGCGGCCGAGCTCGACGACGCGATCCGTTACGGCGCCGGTCTGCGCTGGGCGTTCATGGGAACGTTCCTGACTTACCGGATCGCCGGGGGCGAGGCGGGCATGCGTCACTTCCTGAGTCAGTTCGGCCCGGCGTTGAAGGCGCCGTGGACGAAGCTGATGGACGTCCCCGAGCTGACGCCCGAGCTGGTGGAGAAGCTGGCCGCGCAATCCGACGAGCAGGTCGCCGGCGCGGAAACGGCGGAGCTCGAGCGCTGGCGAGACGACTGTCTGGTCGCCGTGCTCCAGGGCCTGCGGGCGGCGGACGCGGGCGCCGGGATCACGGTGGCCCGCTGGGAGCAGGGACTCTTGGACGGGGCGGGTGAGGTGGGGCCGCGCTTGTCGGAGACCCCACTGCGTCTCGTGGAACAGGAGATCCCGCCTGACTGGGTCGATTACAACCATCACGTGCACGAGAGCCGCTACCTGCAGCTGTTCGCGGATGCGACCGATGCCCTACTGCGCCTGATCGGAGTCGACCGCGGCTACGTGGCCGGCACGGGCAGCTTCTACACGGTGGAGACCCACCTCTCCCACCTGGGGCAGGCCTTTGCCGGCGACCGCGTGGCCGTCGAGACCCAGGTGCTGGGCTTCGACGGCAAGCGCCTGCACCTGTTCCACCGCCTGCTGCGCGGTGAGGAGCCCGACCCCGTGGCCACCGCCGAGCAGATGCTCCTGCACGTGTCCGGGGGACGTGTGGTTCCGGCTGATGGCCTGGTGGGCCAGCGGGCTTCCGAGGTGGCTCGCCGGCACGCCGAGCTGCCGACGCCTGCGCGGGCCGGGCGGGCCATCCTGGGGACGGGATGATCGCGGCCGGTTAGCTACAGCGCGCCGATGGCTGACTTGGCCGCCTTCTGCGGGCTTGGCGGTAGGGCGGAGAAGCCGGTGCCCAGCCCGGTGTAGCGACCGGAGGTGATGCAGAAGGTCAGCCAGCGCTTGAGCAGGCCGGGCTGGCTCGGGTGGGCGAGGACCAGCGAGCTGCTGAAGGTGGCGATCGGATAGGCCTGCCGGCGGACCTTCGGCGGGTTAACGATGGACGCGCCGCGAGCGGGGAGGCGGGTCACCGGCTTGGCGGCGTCGAACACGCTTTCGGTGCTCGGGTACTCGAAGCGGCCGGCCGCGTTCTGGACCCGGGCCTCAGAGATCTGGGGTTGCGTGAACAGGTAGGGCGTCGTTAGGTAGCCGATCGCTCCGGCTGTCTGCTTGATCGTCCGGCCGATGCCGGCGTTGCCGGGCTGGCCGTGCCCGGCCCTGAACCTGACCTGGCTCCCGGATCCCACGGAAGAGCGCCACCGGCGGCTGACATCCGACAGGTAGGTGGTGAGTACGAATGTGTCGTCTGAGGCCGACGAGCTGAACAGCGGGACGATCTTGAGATTGGGGAGCTGGCGGTGGGGGTTGGCGGCCTTGATCGTGGGGTCAGACCAGTTGGTGATCTGGCCCAGGTAGATGCCGGCCAGGATCGGGCCGGTCAGGTTCAGCCCGTTGCCGACATGGGGGAGGTGGTAGCCGATCCCGATCGCGGTCACGGAGCGGGGTATCTCCCGGCAGGCCGCGCAGGCGGTCGCCTGGGCGCGGGACAGCGGGGCGTCGACGGCGCCGAAATCCGTCCGTCCCTGAGACACGTCCTCGAACGACTGGGCGGGGCCGAGCGCGCGGAAGCTCACCCGGTTTCCCGTAGCCGAGCGGAAGCTCGAGGCCAGCTCGCTCTGGACCAGCGTGACCACCCGGGTGCCCACACCAGTGAGCGTGCCAGCCGCCGCCTGCGCCGGGACGGCGAGGGCGCAGACAAGCAGCAGGACGATGGGAGCTCCTCGCTTCACGGCCGCAGAACGTACGCGAAACCGCACCCAAGCAGGGAAATCTTGCTGGGTCAGGCCGCGGCGGCGGCCGGCACCGCGAAGCCGTGCTCGGGCAGTTCCTGCGGAGTTCGTTCGGCGCACCCCTCGGGCCAGGGGTGCCCCAATGAGGCGAGGGCCCTCAGGCCGGGGCGTAGTGACGGCGGCCGCCGGAGGCTGTGGGCGTCGGAGGCCAGTACACCCAGGTCGGCTCGCGGGATCACGTGGAGGGCGTGGCGCCGAGCCTCCTCACCGTGCCGGCCGAGCAGCGACCAGGCGTTGATCTGCACCGCCGCACCGGCGGACAGCTCGTGCTCGATCATCGGCCAGGCCTCAGGGGTACCGGCCAGCGCCCGCTCCGGGTGGGCGATCAGCAGCCCGAATCCCTGCCGGCGCAGCTCAGCGGCGGCCTCCGTAAAACCCGGGTCGAAGTCCTCCAGCGGCGCCTCCAACAGCAGCCACCGCCGCCCGGGCGGCCCGTGGGCGATCCGCTCGAGCTCGGCGTGGGTCAAACGCGCGACCATCGGGTGGGCCAGCTCGCCGCCGCACAGCACACTCACCTGGACACCGGCGTCGCGCAGGGCCGCACGCACCTCCTCTACGAGCTCAGGGAGGATCGTCACGTCGGTGACGAAGGCCGGGTGAACGTGGGGTGTGGCGATGATCGTCCCGGTGCCGTCGGCCAGGGCCGCCTGGGCCAGCTCGATCGTGTCCTGCATGTCCGCCGGGCCGTCGTCGATGCCCGGCAGCAGGTGGAAATGAGTCTCCACGAAGGCCATTACCCACCCATGTTCCCCATCGGGAGGGAAATCTGGTGACGATTCAGTGAAGCGTGGTTAGGGGGTCCCGCTTGACTGACTCTGTCGTCATCCCGGCCAGCGTGTTGCGCGGGGCTACCGCGACCGCGACCGCGGCGAACGCGGCCACTCCCGCGCCGGCTTGACGGCTTCGTCATGCTTGCCCTATGAGCGCGACTCCGGCCAAACCGCTTCTGTCCCCAGGTCAGCTGGCCAGCTTGGCTGCGCTGGGCGAGGAGCGCGCCGCGGATGTGGGCGACGTGCTCTACCAGGTGGGAGACCGCCGCTACCCGTTCATCGCGATCCTGGAGGGTGAGGCCGCGGTGCTCGACGCCGACGGGCAGGAGATCACCCGCCACGGCGCGTCGGGGTTCTTAGGGGAGATCAGCCTGCTGTCGGGCCAGACCATGTACCTGACCGCCGTGGTGACCGAGCCGATGCGCTACATCGCCATCGAGCGCGAGCGCCTCCGGGAGCTCCTCGACGACGACGGCCCGCTGAGCGAGATCGTCCTCTCGGCCTTCGTGGCCCGGCGGGAGGTCCTGCAGGCCCACGAGGGGATCGGCGTGCAAATCCTCGGGCCGCACGCCTCGATCCCGACGCGCTCGATGCTCGACTTCGTCCGACGCAACCGGCTGCCGTTCACCTGGCTGGACACTCAGCTCGCGGCCCACCGTGATCTGATCGACGGGATCGGGCCTGGCGAACTTCCCCTCGTCCGGCTTCCCGGCGGCCAGGAGCTGCGCAACCCGAGCCACGGTCAGATGTCCCGAGCGTTGGGAATCGGGCTGGAGCTGGGACCGCGCGAGGAGGTCGACCTGCTGATCATCGGCGCGGGGCCGGCCGGCCTCGGGGCGGCGGTGTACGGAGCCTCCGAGGGGTTAGAGACGCTGATCGTCGAGGCCAGCGCGCTGGGCGGCCAGGCCGGAACCTCGCGGCGGATCGAGAACTACCTGGGCTTTCCCGCCGGGATCAGCGGCAGTGAGCTGACCACTCGCGCCATCACCCAGGCCCGGAAGTTCGGCGCCCGCTCGGGCACCCCCTACCGCGCGGTGGCACTGGAGCCCGGCGACGATCTCCACGTCGTGCGGCTGGAGGAGAACCATTGTGTGGCCGCTCGGGCGGTCCTCCTGGCCACGGGGGCCGACTACCGCCGACTGCCCGTGGCCGACCTCGATGACTACGAGGGCCTGAGCGTCTTCTACGCCGCCGGTCCGCCCGAGGCCCGCCTGTGCGGCGCCACCCGGGTCGGGGTCATCGGTGGCGGTAACTCGGCCGCCCAGGCGGCCATCTGGCTGGCCCGCGGCGGCGCTGTGGTCACGCTGCTGCACCGGCGGGCCGATCTGCGCGAGACGATGTCTGACTACCTCATCCAGGATCTCGACCGCTACGGAGTCGCGGTGCGCGACCGCAGCGAGGTGGCCGAGCTGCACGGCTCAGGTGGGGTGCTCGAGGCGGTCACGCTCAAGGATGGAGAGCGGCTCCCGCTGTCCTTCCTGTTCCTATTCCTGGGCGCCTCGCCCTGCACGGAGTGGCTCCGAGGCGTGGTGGACACCGACGAGAACGGCTTCGTGCTCACGGGGGCGGCGGCCGGTGCGGAGGGGCTGCTGGAGACGAGCGTGCCGGGGGTGTTCGCGGCCGGCGACGTGCGCTCCGGTTCGACCAAGCGCTGCGCGACCGCGGTCGGCGAGGGCGCGATGGTGGTGAGCTTTGTGCACCAGCGCATGGCCGGCGTCCCCGTTTAGCCGGCTGGGAGATCTGGAGGCGCCGTCCGGTAGGACGGGGGAGTGGCGGACAGACGGATGGGGTTGCGCGGGAGGCGGACGACCGTGCCGTCCTGGCGAGGCAGGCTGATGAGCGGGTCGAGGCCGATGCTCTGGGCCAGCCGAAACGCGCCCGCGATGTCGTTGACCACCCCGGCGGGAACACGCGCCTCGGTCAGCTCGGCTGCCCACTCGGAGGCGGGCCGTTCGGCGAGCCTGCTCTCCAGCTCGGCGACCAGCGCCTCCCGGTGGGCCACCCGGCTCGCATTGTCGCTAAAGCGCGCATCCTGCGCCAGCTCCGAAACGCCAAGTACCGCGCACAGGGAGGCGAACTGGCGATCGTTGCCGACCGCCACCACCAGCTCTCCGTCGGCGCAGGCCAGTGGCTCGTACGGCGCGATGCTGGGGTGCCGGTTGCCCATCCGCTCAGGGACCACACCGGCGGCCGTGTAGGCCGCGCTCTGGTTGACCATGGCCGAGAGGAGGCTGGAGAGCAGATCGACCTCGACGCGCTGGCCCTCACCCGAGGTGCCGCGGTGAGCCAGCGCGGCCATGACCCCGATCGTGGCGAACAGGCCGGCCAGCACGTCCACCAGCGCCACGCCGACCTTGTGGGGGTGTCCGTCGGCCGGACCGGTGATGCTCATCAGCCCGCCGAGTGCCTGGACGAGCAGGTCATAGCCGGGCAGCTCGGAAGCCTGGGCCCCGAAGCCCGTGATGGAGCAGTAGATCAGCCCGGGATTCTCTTGCCTGAGCTGCTCGTAGCCGAGTCCGAGCTCGTCCATCAGCCCGGGCCGGAAGTTCTCCACGATCACGTCTGATTCCGCGGCCAGCCGATGAGCCTGCTCGAGGTCAGGCGCTCGGTGCAGGTCGAGCACGAGGCTTCGCTTGTTGCGGTTCACGGAGAGGAAGTACGTGGCGGTGCCCTGATCGTCGTACGGGGGTCCCCAGGCCCGGGTGTCATCACCGCCGCCCGGCCGCTCGATCTTCGTCACCTCCGCCCCCAGGTCGGCCAGGATCATCGTGGCGTAGGGGCCGGCCAGCACCCGAGAGAAATCGAGCACCCGGAGGCTTGGCAAGGCAGTGGTCATTGGTCTGGACTCCGCTAAGCCCGAGCTGCCGCGTAGGCATGCCTGATCCAGGCGGCCTCAGCCGCGTACCAGCGTCCCCAGATCCAGCCCACGCCGATCTCGGTCAGATCGCTGGTCGCACCGGAACCCCAGCGCCGCACAGAGCTGGCGCCGGCCGCCTGGGCTGCCGGCCGATCCTCGGCGACCACCCACACCGCGTAAGCGGTTCCTCGAGCGAACGCGATGATCCGGTCAGTTTCGGCATGCGCCAGTACCGGCCGCCCACGGGCCTGGGCCCGGGCACCGTCCGGCAGCTCGCTGCCCAGCTGATCCCACAGCCGGCCGACGACGTCCGGGTGGCAACCCTGCTCCCAGTAGGGGTCACGCGGGCGCTGGCCGTCCGGTTGCGGGAGCTCCTCACCCAGGGCCTCCCAGACCGCCGGGTTGGCCGGGTGAGAGACCGAGCGGGCGACACGGGGCGGCATCATCTCGGAGTCTGCCAGTCGACAACACGCCTATGGTTCCGGGTGTGGAACTCGCGCTCATGATCGAAGGGCAGAACGGGGTGACCTGGGAGGAGTGGGTGGCCCTGGCCCAGGCGTGCGAGTCCTCCGGAGTCGGCTCGCTGTTTCGGTCTGACCACTACCTGGACCTGAGCGGCCAGCATCCCGAGCGAGGCTCCCTGGATGCGTGGGCCACCATCTGCGGCCTGGCCGCGGTGACGAGTGCCTTGCGCCTGGGCACGATGGTCTCGCCGGCCACGTTCCGCCATCCGTCCGAGCTGGCCAAGGTGGCCGTCACGGCCGACCACATCTCCGGTGGCCGCATCGAGCTCGGCCTCGGTGCCGGCTGGCACGAGCGTGAGCACGCCGCTTACGGATTCCCCTTCGCCCCCACGCGGACCCGGATGGACATCCTCGAGGAGCACCTGCAGGTGCTGCTCGGCAACTGGCAGGACGAGTCGTTCAGCTTTCGGGGCGCGCACTATCAACTGGTTGACCTCGACGCCCAGCCCAAGCCGGCGCACAAGCCCCACCCGCCACTGATCATGGGCGGTGACGCCGGACCCCGCAGCGCCCGCCTGGCTGCCGCCTATGCGGACGAGTACAACACCGCGTTCCCGACCGTGGCGGATGTCCGCGAGCGCCGGGGGCGTATCGCCGAGGCATGCGCCGCGGCGGGCCGCGAGATGATCCCATTCTCGATCATGACCACGGTGATCGTGGGGGCCGATCAGGTCGACCTGCGCGATCGAGTCACCCGCGTGGCCGGTCAGACCGACATGGATGCCGACCAGCTGCTGGGGAGCCCGCCGGAGTCATTCATCGTCGGCGGGGTCGACCAGGTCGCCGAACGGCTGCGGGAGCTCGCCCAGGCCGGCGTGGACCGCGTCATGTGTCAGCACCTGGCCCACCGGGACACCGAGTTCGTGGCGCTTCTGGGCCAGCGCGTGGCTCCGCTCGTCGCCGGGTGACCGTGGGCCGTCGTGGTGGCCGGAGAACCGGCCACCACGAGCCTCACCTTGCGGCCGTCAGCCCGTGAAAGCGGCCGCGGCGCACACGCTGAAATGCCGGACGGCTGTGGTCCTACCAGCGGCGCTTCGCGTCCGCACGGTCAGGCTGTGCCCCCCCGGAGCCACGCCAGACAAACCAACGCTGACCCGACTGGAGGCGACCGAAGCCACCCGCGACCTGCCGATGAAGACGCTGGTGTTCTTCGTCCGGTCGCCGCTTGTCACGGTGACCCGCAGTCTGGTGGTCGGCGCTGTGCATTTGGCAGTGCCTATGCCTGAAACGGCAATCGACGCGGGCGTGGAGAAGGTCCGGTCTCTGCCGAAGGTCGTGCCCGCCGCATTGGTGGCGACGATGCGAAAGTGGTAGGTGGTGCCGGGCTTGAGTCCGCGCAGCGAAGCCGCCTCGGTCTCGGTCGTGCTGCCGGCGCCCGCGCTGTGTGTGGCGGTGCGCGCACCGTACTTCTTGGTCTTCCCGTATTCGAGGTGGTAGGTGGTGCTCGCCGAGTTCGGATTGACCGCCCCGTGCAGGGTGGCTCGATGCGCCCCCAAGCGGGTGGCCGCTCCGGTCGTGGCGTTCGGGCTGGTGGTGATGGACACACCGTCGAGCCCGGCGTGCATGAAGCTTTCGTTGTCCGCCTGGGCCGCCCGTAGCCTGACCGTCTGGCCCGCGAAGGCGCTCAGATCAGCCGACATCAGAGTGGGTGCCATCGTCTCGGGCGATGTGGCGCCGGTCGCGAACACGGGCTTCAAGATGTCCGAGGAGGACACTGAGTCGTTCATTGCGGTCGGCTTGATCACGTCGACCCGGTACTGCTGGTTGGGGCCTGTGTAGTCGTAATCGAGACTCGGCGGGTTCGCGATCGGAGCCTCGCTGGTGTAGTAGACGTAGAGGCTGAGCAGATACTTGTGCCCGCTCGGCAGGTGGAGGTCTTGGTAGAGATAGTTGGCAGCCGGGTCCTCCTGGTCGGTAATCGCCGCATACGTCCCTTGCGGCGGGGCCGGAACCGTTTGGTTCGACAGGGGGGTGGTGGTTCCGGAGTAGACGAACCAGCTGCCGGCGCTTCCGGGCTCGTCCTGCTCAGTCCATCCACTGAAGGTGCCGGTCTCGAACCCGCCGTTGGCTACCTGCACGGCGGCACTGGCCGCCGCCGGCACCGTCAAGAGGACGACGGCAAGAACACCCATGAGTACTGCCAGCCTGACGCGATCTGTCCTCAACTGCTCTCCTCCTCGAGATTGGTGCTACAGCGGCAACCAAACGTATACGACAGCATGCACGAAGCCCCTCCGGCCTGGCCGAAAAGGCCGGCGGCCGCACCGCTCAGGTCAGGCGGCGGGGATCGCCGGCGCCGGAGCCGAACCGCGCACGGCACCCCCGCCGCCGGTTAGCCGGGCGGCGATGGCGACGGGGACGATGGTCAGGATCAGCACTCCCATCACAACCACATTGACCTCGGGCAGCTGCTGGCCCAGGCGGATGGCCCCGAAGATCCACAGTGGCAGGGTGTTTTGGGCCCCAGCGGTGAACGTCGTGACGATCACCTCGTCAAACGACAGGGCGAAGGCGAGCAGGGCGCCCGAGATGAGGGCGGTGGACAGCATCGGGACGGTGATCGTGCGGAAGGTGAAGAGCCCGTGCGCCCCGAGGTCGGCGGAGGCCTCGTAGAGCGAGCTGGACACCCGGCGCAGGCGGGCCACCACGTTGTTGTAGACGACCACGATGCAGAACGTGGCATGCCCGATCACGATCGTCAGCAGGGACAGATTGACCCCGACGAACTGGAAGGCCGAGTTCAGCGCGATGCCGGTGATGATTCCGGGCAGGGCGAGGGGGAGGACGAGCAGGAGCGAAACCGCCTCGCGGCCGAAGAAGCGGAATCGGTGCACGCCGAAGGCCGCCGCCGATCCGAGGATCAGCGCGATGGCGGTGGACAGGGCACCGGCTTTCAGCGACAGGTAGAGCGCCGAGCGGACCTGTGGGTCATGCCACGCCACCGACAGCCACTTGGTGCTCAGTCCCTCGATCGGCCAGGCCTGCACGTTCGACTTGTTGAACGCGTACAGGATGATGATGGCGATCGGCACGAACAGGAACAGCAGCACCAGCACCACCCACAGGCGCAGCAGGATCCGGGTTCCGACCCCCTCAGCCATCGGTGCTCAGTCGCCCGCTCATCACAGCGCCTCGAACGCCCCCAAAAACCGGGCCCCGGTCAGGTAGACGATCATGATCACGATCGGCACCAGAGCCAGGGTCGCCGCGAACGGCAGGTTGTTGGCCGTGCCCAGGTTGGAATAGATCACGTTGCCGATGAACTGCGAGTTGGCTCCACCCACGAGCAGCGGCGTGATGAAGTCGCCCAGGGTCAGGGAGAACGTGAAGATCGAGCCGGCCACGATCCCGGGCAGCACCAGGGGCAGAATCACGCTGCGCAATGTTCGCCAGTTGCGCGCACCGAGATCTCCCGAGGCCTCGAGCAGTGATTCGGGGATGCGCTCGAAGGCGCCGTAGACGGGCACGATCATGAACGGCAGCCAGATGTAGGAGAACACGATCCACATGGCCGTGTTCGTGTAACCGAGATTCACGGCGCCGAGTCCCAGCTTCTGCGTGGTCCAGCTGAGCGTGCCCCCCTGCTGGAGAATCACGATCCAGGCATAGACGCGAGCCAGGTAGCTTGCCCACAGGGGGAGAAGCACAGCCGTGAACAGGGCGCGGCGGGTGCGCGGGCTGGCCACGCGGGCCATGTAGTAGGCAAACGGCGTGGCGACGATCGCGTCGGCCAGCGTGACCAGGATGGCCATGATCAGCGTCCGGCCGATGATCGACATGTATGTGCCGGTGAACAGCTGGCTGAAGTTGGTCGTCGACCACGTGTGTTGCAGCACGTTGGTGAGCGGGTTCACCGTCCAGAAGGCGGTGATCAGCATCAGCACCAGTGAGGCCAGGTAGATGACCAGGAACCACGCGAGCGGTGGTGACAGGGTCAGGAGGCCCCGCAGCCACGTGCGCCGCCAGAGCACGGCCGAGAGGCCATGCGCTCCGGAATTCGACCCGGCCGGAGGGGACCCCGAGTCGGGTCCGGATCCAGAGCCGGATCCGGACCCGCCGGGGTGTTCAGCGATCGCGGACACTCAGGCCAGGTGCTAGGTGGTGATCTGTGTCCAGGCGTTGACCCAGTCCTGGAACGGCACGCAGTCGTTCTTGCCGTTGCCGCACTGGGCCAGTGGGGTCTTCCAGAACTTGATCGTCTGGAAGTACGCCTCGGGGGCGTTGGCGTGGTAGTCCGCGCAGGATCCCTTGGCGATTTTGTCCATGATCGGGCAGGCCAGTTTGTTGGCCGGTGTCTCCCCGAAGTAGTCGGCCTCCTGGGCCTGCACCTTGGGGGTGGTCACCCACTGCATCCATTTGTAGGCGCAGTTGGGATCCGGCGCTTTGCTGGCCAGCATCCACGTGTCCGCCCAACCGGTTGCGCCCTGGCTGGGAATCGTGTCAGACACAGGTGCCCCGGCCGCCTTCAGGGTGTTGGTCTGATAGGGCCAGGCGGCTCCGGCGACCGTGGTCCCGCTCTGGAACAGCGAGATCTCCTGAGAGGCCAGCGCCCAGTACTTCTTGATCAGCGGATGCTCCTTCTTGAGCAGGTTCACCGTCGCGTTGAACTGCGACTGGGTCAGCTCGTAGGGATCGGTGATCCCGAGGCTCGGCTGGGTCTTTGACAGATAGAGCGCCGCGTCGGCGATCTGGATCGGGTTATCCGGCACGGTGATCTTGCCCGAGTACTGAGGGCTGTAGAGCACAGACCAGGACTTCGGGGTCGACTTGAACGTCTTGGTCGAGTAGAGCAGCACGTTGGGCCCAAACTCATAGGAGACGCCGTAGTGCTTACCGCCGATCGTGTTGAACGACGGGTTCTGCAGGAACGGATGGAAGTTCTTCCACTGCGGGATCAAGCCGATGTTGATCGGGCGCACATCGCCGCCGTAGATCAGCCGCAGGTCAGCGTCGCCGGAGGCCGAAACCAGGTCGTACTGGCCGCCTCCGCCGTTGGCCATCAGCGACACCATCTCGCTGGATGAACCGGCGTACTTGGTGCTGACCTGGCAGCCGGTGGACTGCTCGAATGGCTTGACCCACTGCGGCTGGGCGTAACCCTCCCACGCGATCAGGTTCAGGTGTCCTTCACCCTTACCCACCGAGGACGGGACGGCGGCGTTCGCCTCAGGCGCCTTCAGCCCAGCGGTCGCGCTCGAGCCACCACCCGAGGACCCGCCCGACGAGCTGTTGCTGCTGCCGCAGCCGACCACCGCGACCGACAGCGCGGTGGCGATGGCCAGCGCCGCGGTCTCTCTCCTCCAAAGCGTTCTCACTTCAGGCACTCCTTCAGTAATTGGACGGTCATTGCTCCGTCGCCGTGGTTTCTGTCTCGTTCGGTGCCTCCGCGGCCATGGCAAAGGTCTGCTCCTGGCGCCAGCTCACCTGGACCACGCGCCCCCGCGACTGCAAGACGTCGGCGGCGGCGGTTTCGCTGTTCTGGCTGATGGCGATCAGCGTCCCCCCGCCGTCCAGGGTCACCACGTAGCGGGTCACGCTGCCCAGGTAGATCACGTCGTCGATGCGGCCACCCTCCGCATGCTGCCCGGCCGGGATCGGATCCCCCGGCTCCAGGAGCCGGACCTTCTCGGGCCGGATCGTGAAGCGCCGGCCGCCCCGTTCGAGCAGGTTCGAGGTCCCGATGAATCCGGCCACGAACTCGTTGGCGGGATGCTCGTAGACCTCGACCGGGGTACCGAGCTGCTCGATGCGTCCCTCGTTGAGCACGGCGAGGCGGTCGCTCATCGTGAGCGCCTCCTCCTGATCGTGGGTCACAAACACGAAGGTGATCCCGACCTCGCGCTGGATCCGTTTGAGCTCCAGCTGCATCCCCTGGCGAAGCTTGAGGTCTAGCGCGCCCAGGGGCTCGTCGAGTAAGAGCACGTCGGGCTCGTTGACGATCGCGCGGGCCAGCGCGACACGCTGGCGCTGGCCGCCGGAGAGCTGAACCGGCTTGCGGTCACCGTGCTCGCCCAGCCGCACCATCTCGAGCGCCTCCTGAGCCCGCCGGCGTCGCGGCTGGCGGGCGACCTTCTTGACCCGAAGCCCGTACTCGACGTTCTCCCGCACGCTCATGTGGGGGAACAGGGCATAGTCCTGAAAAACCGTGTTGACCTGGCGACCGTAGGGAGGCTGACGCGTGACCTCAACGCCGCCGAGCGAGACGGTCCCCGCATCGGCCTTCACGAAGCCCGCGATGATTCGCAACAGGGTGGTCTTGCCCGATCCGGAGGGACCGAGCATGGTGAAGAACTCGCCCTTGGCGATGTCCAGATCCACGCCCGCGGCCGCCTGGACCGACCCATAGGTCTTGCGTACTCCCCGCAGGCTCACCGCAGGCTGATCGCCCCGGGGCGTCCCGGTCAGGTGGGGCTGGTGAGCTGGGGCGGTCCCCGTGGTGACGGCGCTTGGCTCGCTCACCGGACTGACTCCGTCAGCCTCTGCATTTGGACGATTTGGGCATTGAACTGGTCCGGCCGGTCGTGAAGGTGGCCGAAAGGTACAGAGGCCGGTCCGTAGCAATCAAGCGCGGCTGTCCAAACCGGCGAGGCCAAGCGCGAGTGATGGTGCGAAACGGCCAGAGACGGCTAGGGGCGGTGCAGCGTGACCAGACAGTCCACCACGCGCGGATCGAACTGCGTGCCCCGGTTGGCGCTCAGCTCGCCCAGGGCCACTTCGAGTGACAGGGCGGCGCGGTACGGACGGTCGGTGGTCATAGCGTTGAACGCATCGCAGCAGGCGACGATTCGGGCCTCCACCGCGATCGCCTCGCCGGCCAAGCCGTCCGGGTATCCGGCCCCGTCGTAGCGCTCGTGGCAGGAGCGGACGATCGTGCCGACCTCGCCCAGGAGGCCGCCCACGTTGCGGAGCATCTTCTCGCCCTCGACCGTGTGGGTCTCGATGATCGACCGCTCATCCGGAGTGAGCTTGCCCGGCTTGTTGATGATCGACTTGGGGATGGCGATTTTGCCCACGTCGTGCAGGAGCGCGGCCAGCTCGAGGCGGCGCAGCTGATCCTCGTTGAGGCCGAGCATCGGACCGACGGCCTTGCAGAGGTCAACCACGTCCCGGCTGTGGCTGGCGGTGTAGGCGTCGTCGGCCTCCACCACGTCGCCGAGCAGGAAAGCCGTTCCCCGGTAGGCGGCCGAGAGCTCGACCATCGTCTGCATCCGAGCCTGGCGGTCCCGGGCAAAGAACATCAGTAGACCGCCCAGCGGGAGGGTGATGAGCACGGCCAGCGGGCGCCCCTGCGCGGCAAAGGCCACGGCAAACGCGATCGGGGTCAGGCATACGTCCATCAGGTAGACACCGGCCATGAGCCGCATTGACAGGCGCGGGTAGGTGCCCTCGCGCAGCCACTCCCGGGCGATACTGGCCACGAAGTCACAGCCGAGCTGCGCAGCCAGGGCGATCCCTGGCACGTACGCGCCCGACCAGGTAGGACCATGGGGGCCGGCCAATGAGAACACCAGCGCCGGCCCGAGCGAATGGAAGGAGTTGGCGAGGGCCGACGCGACGCAATCCGAGGCTCGTCTGCCGGCGAACATCGAGGGTGAGTTGCCAACCACAAAGGCCATTGCGACAAGCAGGGGAACCCAGCCTGGCGGCAACGCGTACAGCATCGGGATCAGCACGAGCGTGGTGGGTGGGCCGTAGCCCGTGCTGACGTCGAACTCGATTCTGGAGGTGAGCGCGAACAGCGCAACGAACAGCAGCGCGACCCAGGGGGAATGGGAACCATGGCCGGGCAGCCACACGGCCAGCGGTACGGCCGCGAACATGAAGGTCAGAGCCACCGTGCTCTCCGCGCGCCACTCTCGGGCGGGCATGGGCTGTCCCAGCCGCGGTCGGAACTGGGACGCGAGTCGCTCCAGTCCGGCCGAACTGTTGAACGCCAGCCCAACCGCCGGCGCCTGTTCCCGTTCCGCTGCCCTGTTCATGTTCCTCAGGCGCCTATCGGCTGAACAGCCACCGGACTGCACCCGGTGTTCATCAGAAAACCCGCCTATCGAACAGTTGTCCAAACTACGCCAGAAAGTGGTAAAGCAAGACTGACCACCGTCCGACTAGATCCCAAAGAACAGATTTGGGGGCTGTCCACGGCAAACCCGTTGCGAAGCGGGGACGCAAAGCCAGAGGTCTCGCTCAGCGAGATAGCTCGGTTGCCAGCCTCTCGTCCACCGGCCTCGGGCAAGGCCACGAAGATGAGGGGAACAACATGCATAGGATGAGAGCGCTGGGACTGGCCGCGGTGGCGTGCCTGGCCGTTGGCGGGGCGTTCGCTGGCAGCGCGCAGGCCAACCTGCTGTCACTGCTGCCCGGGAGCTGCGGGAACCAGCCAGAGTCGCAGATGTTCCAGCACTGGGGGGACAACAACGAGTACACGCCGGTTCCGGGGGGCAGTTTCGAGTTGGGTTCACCACCCTGGCTGCTGACTGGCGGAGCGCGCGTGGTGTCAGGGAACGAGACCGGGTTCGCCGGCTCAGCGAGCGATTCGCATTCCCTGTCGCTGCCGGCGGGCAGCTCCGCCACGAGTCTCCCCTCGTGCACGAGCATCTACCACCCTACGCTCAGGATGTTCGTACAGAACACCGGTAACGCCTCCTCGCACCTGAGGGTGTACGCCCTGTATCCCGGACTTCTGGGGATGGTGCAGTCGGCCGAGATCGGCTCACTCACCGGCACGGGGGCTTGGCAGCCCTCACCGCAGCTATCGCTGCTGGTGTCGAACCTGTTGGCCACCCTGTCCCTGGACCAGACGGCGATCGCGTTCCGCTTCGCGCCCGCCGACAGCCTCGGCAACTGGCGGATCGACGACGTCTATCTCGATCCGTTTTGCCGGCGCTGATCGCGGGTCGGTCCGGCCCGTGTGGCGACACGGGCCGGACCGGCTGCCCTTTCAGGCGGTGAGCCGGGTCATGATCTGCGGCCACGCCCGGTCGGCCAGATCGTGTAGTTCCTCCACGCTCAGCAGCTGGACCGGGTGGGGGATGTAGACCATCCGGTAGTCGGGCATGGCCAGCAGCCGAGCCTGCTCCAGGGCTTCATCCAGAAACGGCTCGGTGGCGATCGCCGCCGTCGGCAGTCCCATCCGTTCGAGCCGCACCATGTCGTGCACACTGCACGACGTACAGGACCCTCAGTCGGCCAGCCCCTCCACCGCCAGATCGCCGCGGTTGGCAATCCTGCGGATGATCTCCGGCTCGGCCGGCTTGGAGAAGATCTCCTTGGTCAGCCGGAAGCTCGTGGCCCCGGCGCGGTGCAGGTGGTACTCGATCCGATCAAGGAACTGCTCGCCCTGACGCTTGTTGATGTCCAGCAGCGCCACGTGACGCCCGGCCAGCTCGCTCGGGCGCGGGGCCAGCGGTTCGGGGATCCTCCGCCGGTCGTCAAACGGACTCACGAGTTCCATCGGACCTCCTCAGAGACGATCTTCTCACCCATTCCGGTACATGGTCCCAGGACGGCCGAGTATCGGCCAGCTTCACCGCCGGCGACCAGCAGGAGGATGTCCTCGGGGGCGGTCCACTTGGGGATCAGGTCCTCGTCGCGGGCGCCCAGTACCTGGGGCGTCGTCTCGCCCCAGCGGAGCTCTCCGGCCGGCCGGCGCACGGCGGCGAACATCTCCTGGCGCACCCGATCCTTGTTCCAGCCCGCGTGGCGGAACATTTCCGCGTGCTCAGGACAGATGACGAACAACGAGGGCGCGCCGAGCGGCCACCAGTTCGGGCTCCAGGTCGCCGCAGCGGCCCAGCCCAGCACTCGCGTGAGCTCCTCGGGGGTCTGACTCCGGTGGTCCGAGATCGACAGCGGCGCATCGCAGGCGATCAGCGTCACCACCGATTGCCCGGCCTCGTAGCCACGCTCCACGTGAAACGGTTCCCAGGGGCTTGTCTCCTCATCCTCGGCGATGCAGAAGCCGAGCTTGCCCGGATGTCCGAGGGTCGCGCGGTCCATCCGGCCGGGATATCCCTGGCCGGTCAGGCTGACGAGCAGCCGGAGCGCCCGGCCGATGGTCAGGTTGGCCCGCTGCCCCGGTCCGAGCACTCCCACCCCGCCGTTCAGCTCGACAGCCTGGCGCACGGGTCCGTTGACCACCACCAGCTGGCCGGCCGGCTGGGTGGTCACCGCCTGCCCGTTCAGGTTGAACTCGGGCTTCAGCGCGGCCCGAGCCGCCGCCAGGACGACGGGGAAATAGTCGGGCCGGCAGCCGGCCAGCACGGCACAGGCGGCGACGCGCTCGAGCGTCGCCTCCCCCTGGCCGGGGGGCACGGGGCCGAGCGACTCAGCGCCGTCCCTCCCGCCCAGCATCGCCTGCACGCGTTCCGGGGTCGGGGGGATGACCGGCAGGCCATCGGTCCAGCCGCGCTCGAACATCTCCTCCAGCTCATCAAAGGGGGCGGCGGCGTCGAGACGGGCCACGAGCTCGGGATCGAGCGTGCACTTGGCGGCGCAGCCCGGCTTACGCAGCGGCTCGTCCCGGGTCAGCCGTGGGGGACTCGAGGCCGGGGAGAAGTTATCCAGCAGCGCCTGCAGTCCGTCGGCGTCCCAACCCACTATTCGTCCCTGGATCTCCCGGGTGGGGTCGACCAGGACCGCCGTGGGCACGGTCTGCACCCCGTAGGCCCGCGAGATGTCATACGGGGCGGGCTCGGACAGGACGGTGGTGGAAAAGCCGGCGCGCCGGGCCGTTCGGGCCCCCACCTCCAACGGGTCGGCAAACACCGCCGCCACGGACAGGCCTCCCTCCTGCAGCGCCGGCACGGCGGGCGCGAGACGCCGCAGGGTCAGCGTCGACGTGGGGCACTCCTCGCTGACGAACACGAGCAGCGCTGGCCCGTCGGCGGTCAGCTCCTGCAGCGAGAGCGGCCCGGCCGCGGCGGATGGCAGGACGAAGTCGGGAGCCGGGGCCATCGAGTGGCTATGTGAGCGCCGGCGCCTCGGGCAGCGCGGCCAGTGCGCTCTGGAGCTCGTCTTCGGAGAACTCCGGGTCCTCGAGCTGACCGGCCAGATAGGCGTCGTAGGCGCTCATGTCGAAGTTGCCATGGCCGCACAGGCCGAACAGGATCACCCGTGATTCGCCGGCCTCGCGGGCTGATTCCGCCTCCTCGATGACCGCCCGGATGGCGTGGGCAGGTTCGGGCGCGGGGATGATGCCCTCGGTGCGGGCGAAGCGCACGGCCGCCTCGAACGTTTCGTTCTGCCGGTAGGCCCGTGGCTCCACCAGACCGGCTTTCACGAGTCCGCAGACCAGCGGCGAGTCGCCGTGGTAGCGCAGGCCTCCGGCGTGCACGGGGGGCGGCACGAAGTCGTGGCCCAGTGTGTACATGGGCATCAGGGGAGTGAGTCCGACCGTGTCGCCAAAGTCGTAGGCATACACCCCGCGGGTCAGGGTCGGGCAGGCGGCCGGCTCGGCAGCGACGAACCGGGTGCGGGCGCCATCACGCAGCACGCGGCGCAGGAACGGGATGGTGATCCCACCGAAGTTCGACCCACCACCCACGCAGCCCACGACGACGTCGGGTTCCTCGCCCGCCATGGCCATCTGAGCGATCGCCTCCTGCCCGATGACGGTCTGATGTAGCAGCACGTGGTTGAGCACTGAGCCCAGCGAGTAGTTGGTGTCCGCGTTCTGTGCGGCCACCTCCACGGCCTCCGAGATGGCGATCCCCAGCGAGCCGGTCTGGTGTTGGCGCTGCGAACGACCCGCCTCGGTGAGATCCGAGGGCGAGCGGTGCACCGTGGCACCCCAGGTTTCCATCATCGAACGGCGATAGGGCTTCTGGTCATAGCTGGAGCCGACCATCCACACCTCGCACTCGAGTCCGAACACGCGGCAGGCGAAGGCCAGGGAGGAGCCCCACTGCCCGGCCCCGGTCTCGGTGGTCAGCTTGCGGATCCCCGCCTCCGCGTTCTCGTAGGCCTGTGCCACCGCAGTGTTCGGCTTGTGCGAGCCGGCGGGGGAGACGCCCTCGTACTTGTAATAGATGTGGGCCGGCGTATCGAGCGCCTTCTCCAGGCGGCGAGCCCGGTAGAGCGGCGTGGGACGCCACAGCCTGTAGACGTCCCGGACCCGATCGGGGATCTCGACAGTTGGCTCGGCCGAGACCTCCTGAAGGATCAGAGCCATGGGAAAGATGGCGCCCAGATCCTCAGGGCCGGCCGGCTCCTTGGTTCCGGGGTGCAGCGGCGGAGGTGGTGGCGGCCCGGGGAGATCCGCCATCAGGTTGACCCAGTGGGTGGGGATGTCCTGCTCGCTGAGGACGTACTTCACCTGTTCATCGGTCATGCTCGTCTCCCTCGCTCGGTGCCCAGCGATCCTACGCGAGCCTCGCCTCCGGATGCGGGAGCGCACCGCCCGGCGGCGGGAAGTACGATCCCCGGAGCGCACGTGCGGGGCCTCACGCGTGAACCCCCGACAGCCCAGGTTCGATGATTCGCATGATTCGTTCAACGGGCTGCCACCGGCTGCCGGCAATGCTGTGGCTGCTCCTGGCCTCGATGGCGCTCGCGGCAGCGCCGGCGGTGGCGTCTTCGCGCACCAGGCACGCCCGAGCCGAGAGCAAGCTGTTCACCAATCCGGTGATCGGCCGGGGGCAGGATCCCTCCATCACGACGTATCGCCACCGCTACTTCCTGGTCCAGAGCGGGCCCCTGAACACCATCACGATTCGGCGCGCGCGCTCAATCAAGGCGCTCGCCGCTGCGCCGAAGCGTGTGATCTGGCGCGGCGGTGAGGCGGGGACTCCGTGCTGTGGGTGGTGGGCGCCCGAGCTGCATATGGTCGATGGCGGTTGGTACATCTACGCCGCCGCCGACGACGGCACCAACGCCGATCACCGGCTGCAGGTACTGCGCTCCGGTTCCTCCTCGCCGCTCGGTCCGTACCGCTACGTAGGTGAGCTCACCACGCCGGGAGACCTCTGGTCGATCGATCCCTCTCCGCTGGAGCGGCCCGACGGCGCTCTCTTCATGTTCTGGTCAGGTTGGTCGGATACCGAGAACCGTGTCCAGAACATCTACATCGCATCAATGAGCAACCCGTGGACGCTTGTCGGCTCTCGCGTCCTGCTGAGCACGCCTCAGTACGCGTGGGAGAGACACCCGAACCCGGGCAAGCAGCCGGCTTTCGTGAACGAGTCCCCCGAGCCGTTCCTCCACGGATCGACGCTGTCGGTTACCTACTCGGGATCGGGCTGCGAGACCCCGAACTACGCGCTCGGACTGCTGCACGCACAGCTCGCCTCAGACCTGCTCAGCCCCCTCTCCTGGACCAAATCCACGGTGCCGATCCTGCACAGCAATCTTGGGGCCGGCATCTATGGACCGGGCAGCAACGGCTGGTTCGCCTCTCCCAGCGACGGGCAGACCTGGATCGCCTTTCACGCGGTGAGAAACCCGACCGGAAACTGCGGGGGGAAGCGCCAGGTGTACGCCGAGCCGGTGCGCTGGAATCCGGACGGCACGCCTAACCTCGGAGGCATGCCGCGGCCGACGAGGGCCCGGCTGAAGGTGCCCTCCGGCGATCCGGGCCTGCCCTAGCGGCCGAGGGGCGCAGTTATGCTGACCCGGTGTCGGAGAGCTCGGTCACGTACTCGTCCTACCTGGCGCTAGACGAGCTTCTGGCCGCCCAGCGCCCCGCCTCCGAACAGCACGACGAGATGCTGTTCATCGTCATCCATCAGGTTTACGAGCTGTGGTTCAAACAGCTCCTGCACGAGGGCCGGCGGCTTCAGGACCGCTTCGAGGCCGGGGACACCTCGCACGTCCTGCACACGGCCAAGCGGATCCTGACGATCCTCAAGACGATCGTCGCCCAGGTGGATGTGCTGGAGACAATGACGCCGAGCCAGTTCACGTCATTCCGGGACCGGCTGGATGCGGCCAGCGGCTTTCAGTCCGCACAGTTCCGCGAGCTCGAGGCGCTGATGGGGAGGCGCGATCCCGTGATGCTTCGGCCCTACGCCGAGGGTTCGGCGGAGCGTGCGCGGATCGAGCGGACGATGGCCCGCCCCTCGTTGTTCGATTCGCTGGTGAAGTACCTGGATACCCAGGGCTACCCGCACGTCGACGGCCCGCAGTCGGCGATCCTCGCCGCCTACCGTGACGATGGCCAGCCGGCGCAGGTGTGCGAGCGGATGATCGATCTCGACGAGGGCGTCATGGAGTGGCGCTACCGCCACGTGCAGATGGTTCGCCGCACGATCGGCGACCGCATGGGGACCGGCGGCTCCTCGGGCGCCCGCTACCTCGCCTCAACCCTCCTGCAACCCGCCTTCCCAGATCTCTGGGCGGTGCGCACGCAGCTGTGATCGCGGCGCTGGCCGCGCACTACACCCGGTTCCGGGTGAGCGAGCGGCTGCTGCTCACCGGCCACTCCCACCAGGCATGGCCCGACGTGGCGTTCGACGGCGCGCGTGAGTGCCTCGACGACGCTGCGGAGCTCGTCGACACCAAGTGGGAGCGGGCATTCGCCAAGGCCGATCAGGTCCGGCAGGGATACCGGGACCTGATCGGAGATCCGCGCGCGGAGATCGCGCTCGGCGCCAGCACCCACGAGCTCGTCCTGCGGTTCCTCTCCGCCGTCGATCTGCGCCGGCGGCTGATCACTACCGACGGTGAGTTCCACACGCTGCGCCGCCAGCTGGGCCGCCTGGCCGAAACCGGGATGGAGGTGGTCCGGGTGCCTGCCCGCCCGGCGGACACACTGGCCGCCCGGCTGGCCGCGGCGATCGACTCGCGGACGGCCGCCGTGCTGGTTTCCGCCGTGCTGTTCGAGGATGCGCGCATCGTCCCGGGTCTGGATGAGCTGTCCGACGCCTGTGCCGACCGCTCGGTCGAGCTGCTGATCGACGCCTACCACGCACTGGGAACCGTCCCGTTCACCGCTCCCCCCGCGTCGTGGGTCGTCGGCGGGGGCTACAAGTACCTGCAACTGGGGGAGGGGAACTGCTTCCTGCGCATCCCGGAGCACGCCTGGGACTGGCGGCCGGTGATCACGGGCTGGTACGCCGAGTTCTCCACCTTGGGCAGGGATGCGGGCCGGCCAGCCCGCATCCCATATGGCACGGGCGCCGAAGCGTTCGCCGGTTCCACGTATGACCCGACGAGCCACTACCGGTGTGCCCGGGTGTTCGACTTCTTCGCTGAGCAGGGGCTCACGCCGGAGCGGCTGCGCGGTTCCTACCAGGCCCAGGTGGCGGTTCTGGCCGGCGCGTTCGATCGAATCAGCAGCCCCGTGATCACGCGCGACCGGGACACCCCGCTCCAGCACCTGGGCGGCTTCCTGGCGCTGCGGACGCCGCGGGCGGCCGAGCTACAGGCTCGGCTGTTCGAGCGTGGTGTGTTCACTGATCACCGGGGAGAGTTCCTGCGCTTCGGGCCGGCGCCGTACCTGAGCGACGAGCAGCTGGAAAGCTCGATGGATGCGCTCGCGGCCGTGCTGGCGAGCTGAGAACCGGGTAACCCGGAGCCATGGCCATGACCTCGGGGCCGGGACAATTCGACGGCCGCGTGGCGCTGGTCACGGGCGCCAGCGGCGGGATCGGTGGGGCGCTGTGCCGGCGGCTCGCCGCTGCGGGCGCGAGCGTCGCGGTGCACTACCGCAGCTCAGCCGAGTCGGCTGAGCGTTTGGTCGAGGAGATCCGCGCCGAAGGGGGAAGGGGGGCGACGTTCGAAGCCGAGCTGGGGCAGGCGGATCGGGCGGAGGCCCTGATCACCGAGGTGGAGGAGCGGCTGGGCCCGATCGACCTGCTCGTCGCCAACGCGGGCTTGAGCCGCCCCGGTCCGCTCGAGGAGGTCGACGCCGACACCTTCGATCAGGCGCTGGCCGTGAACCTGCGGGCGCCCTTCCTCCAGTCCCGCCGGGTGATCCCCCACATGCGCGAACAGGGCTGGGGGCGAATCCTGTTCACCTCCTCGGTGGCCGCCTTCACAGGCGGCCTCGTTGGACCCCACTATGCGGCCTCCAAGGCTGGGCTGCATGGCCTGCTGCACTTCCTCGCCGCCCGGGTGGCGGGGGAAGGCGTCACCGTCAACGCCATCGCGCCGGCCCTGATCGAGGACACGACGATGCTTCCGGGTGATCCCGGTGATCTGGCCTCGCGCATCCCCGTGGGCCGCCTGGGCAAGCCGGACGAGGTGGCCGATCTGGCCATGGCCATCCTCCGCAACGGATACATGACCAGCCAGGTGGTGGAGATCGATGGCGGCATGTATCCCCGCTGAGCCCATGTCAAGCTTGACGGCATGACCAATTTCCCCGAATCCCACCGGTACCTGCTGGACAGCCAGTTCGCCACGCTGGCCACGCTCGACCGCAACGGCTTTCCCCAGCAGACCGAGACCTGGTTCCTGTACGAGGACGGAGAACTCGCGATGTCTCTGAACACCGGCCGCCTGAAAACCAAGAACCTGCGCCAGCGCCCTCAGTGCAGCCTGTTCATCCTGGACTTGGAGAACCCGTTCAAGTACCTGGAAGTCCGGGCCACCGCGGTGTTCGAGGACGATGACGAGTACGAATTCGCGCAGCGGGTGGGGGCCAAGTACGGAGGGGCCGATCTACGCGAGCACGACGGACCGGGTGACAAGCGGGTCAAGGTGACTCTCCAGCCGGTGAACGTCTACCCGGTCGACATGACGATTGGGCAGAGCTAGCTCGGCTCAGCCGCTGGGCACCGCCGTCCGGCACAGCTCGCAGGCGCGGGTCACGCGCTGGGCCGCGGGCACCTGTTCACCCTTTCGCTTGGCCTCGGTCACCCCGGTCTCGCCAAGCCGTTGTTGCGCCTGTTCCACCGGGTCGGTGCTCAACATGTGGAATGCGCCACCCGCCCGCCCCCCGATCTCCGCCGCATGCCGCTCGGCCATCGTCAACACCTCGATGGCCTCCTCGTCCTGGCCGGTCGAGGCCAGACCCAGGGCCGTACCCATCAGATCGAACAGGATCTGCATGGGGTGGCCGCGGCGCTCGGCCTCCTCGAGCGACAGGGCGTAGTACTCGAGCGCCTCGCCGAAGCGCCCCTGCATCGCCGCCGTATCGCCGAGGAGCGTGTCCTTGCGCCAGATGAAGTCGGCGTCGGAGCGCTCGGCCACGCGCTCGGCCTCCTCGAGCAGCCGAGCGGCACCCTCGAAGTCGCCGGCTGACAGGTGCGCCTGGGCATTGAGGCAGAGCGCTCCGGCCAGGTAGGCCTCGTCGGCGGGGTCCGCCAGTCGGACGGCTTCCTCGGTGTCCCGGACCCCCTGTTCGACGTCACGGCCGCCGATCACCAGAAGCGTGCCCCGGATAAGCCGGGAGTACGAGCGCGCCTGGGCTGACTCGGCCAGCTCGACTCCGAGTTCGGCGGCCTCGAGCGCCTCGTCGATCTGAGCGGCAGCCATTCGCGCCCACGCCAAGCCGATCAACTCGGTCGAGCGTTGCTCGGGGTCATCGCTGGGTTCGAGCATCAACTCCTCGATCGTGGCCACGGCGTCTCGCACATAGCCTCGATCGGCGGCCAGCGCGGCATGGGCCGCCGCGGTCGACCGGAAGGTGGGATCGCCGGCCTCGCGGGCCCAGCGCATGGCCGCGACCCGCTCCGGGGTGGCGTCGACGGCAGCCTGGAACCTCGCGCGCGTGGTCAGGATGAACCGCACCGGCCAGACGATCTCCAGCTGGCGCTCCGCGTGGCGCCGGCGCCACTGCGCGCCATCGGGCGAGGCATCGAGCTGCTGCGCGGCGATCTGGCGCAGCCCCTCCGCCAGCCCGAACCGGATGCGGCCGTCACCGGACTCCACGCGGCGCACCAGCGCCACCTCCAGCAGCCGGAAGAGCGCTTCGAGCACGTCGAGGCCATCCCGCCCGCACACAGCCTCCAGATCCTCCACCTCGACCGGCCCGGCGAAGGCGCCGAGCCGAATGAACAGCGCGTGGGCCTGGGGATCGAGCAGGCTGAGGCTCCAGTCCACCGTGGCCAGCAGCGATCGATGGCGCTCCGGCCGGTCTGAGCGATCGTCCTTGAGCATCTCGGCCGAGCTCCGAAGTCGCGCCAGTAGCTGCTCAGGACTGAGCAGGGCCAGGCGGGCGGCGGCCAATTCGAGGGCCAGGGGCAGGCCGTCGAGTAGATGGATCATCTCGAGCAGCGCGTCTCGGTTGCGCTCGTCGATGCGGATCCCCGGATTGCGCCGTCGCGCCACCCGCTCCACCAAGGCCAGCGCCGCCTCGTCGCTCAGCGCGTCGAGCGGCAGGCACAGCTCCTGGGCCAGCCGGAGAGGAGCCTGGGAAGTGGCCAGGATTTGCACATCCGGCAGAGCCTCGAGTAGCCGGGCCAGCTCCGGGGCGGACTCGAGCAGATGCTCCACGTTGTCCAGGAACAGCAGGGTCCGGCCGCGGTCGCGCAGCAGGTTGGCGACGGCGTCCACCGCGGAGCCCTCGGTCTCGGTGCGGGCGCCCACCGCCGTGGCGATCGCCGGCACCACCTCGCTCGGGACGCTGACCGGGGCCAGGTCGACCAACCACACCCCGCCCTCGAAGCTGTCCAACAGCTGCCGGGCTGCGGTCAGCGCCAGCGTCGTCTTGCCCGCTCCGCTCCGGCCGGTCAGCGTGACCAGGCGCTCGCCCTGGACCTGCACCGTGTCGACGATCTGGCTGAGCTCGTCATCGCGCCCCACCAGCACCGCTGAACCGGCGGGGAGATTGTTCGGCCGGGCCGTCTGGACCCGCGGCGGCGGGAATGCCGAGGCGCCTCGGCCGTCCACCACGGCGCAGTACAGATGCTCGGGCTGCGGGAAGTCCTTGAGACGGTGTGAGCCCAGGGATTCAGCCGTCAGCGTGTCCCCGAGCAGCCCCTGGGCGGCGGCGCTCAGCAGGAGCTGGCCTCCGTGGGCGGCCGAGGCGATTCGGGCTGCCCGGTGAACCTCCAGACCGACGTAGCCGAGCGGCCCCCGCTCCACGTGGCCGACGTGCAGTCCCATGCGAACCTTCAGGTCGCCCACCTCGGCTGGCCACGGGTGGTCACGGATCGCGCGCTGGGCGGCCATCGCGGCGCGGGCGGCGGCCGCTGGATCGTCGAACGTGGCGAAGAAGGCGTCGCCTTCGGTGCCATCCACCCAGCCGCGCTCGGTGTCGATCGCCCCTTCAACCAGCCGGTGGTGGGTCGCCAGCACCTCCGGCCACTCCGCACCCACCCGGCGCGCCAGGTCGGTGGAGCCCTCGATGTCCGTGAACAGCAGTGCAATCGTGCCCACCGGTGGTGTCACGGCCCTCGTCACCCGTGCAAGGGTACGCTCGGGGCCGGTGCCCGTCGATGCTGCCTAGTGGCCACATCGCCACCGGGGTCCTCCTCGGGCTCCGACCTCACCGTCGCGCGCCGGCGCGTGCCCGCTCGTGGGTGCTGCTCGGCGCCGTCGTCTCGGCCTGCCTGCCCGACGCCGATCTGGCCCTGCCGTTCGTGCTCGACCGGATGGGCATCAAGCATCGCCTGAACTCGGGCCGCCACCACAGCTGGATCACCCACACGCCGCTCTTCTGGGCCGCCGTCATCGCCCTTGCCCGGCGCGCCGGCCGGCATCCGCTCGCGCCAGCCTGGGCCCCGCACGCGGCCGGGCTCCTAAGCGTGGGCGTGACGCTGCATCTCGCCGAGGACGCTCTGGCCAACACCATCGCGCTGCTGTGGCCGGTGCGCCGACGTGAGTACGGCCTCGGCCTCGATCATATGCCCGGAGTCGACGACCACATCGATTACGTGCTCCGCTACCCCACCACCCCGGCCGGTCGGCTCGAGCTGGCGCTGATCGCCGTCGCGGCGTCAGCGCTGTCGCGTCAACGCCGGCTCTCGCGCCAGCCGCGCTCGAACGGCAGGCGCCAGGCGTTCGGCGCCACCAGCTGATGGATGGCGTTGGGTCCCCATGAGCCGGGGCCGTAGGGCTTGACCGCCGGCGGGTTTTCCAACAGCGGCTGGGCTTTCTCCCACAGGCTTTCGATGCCTTCAGCGGTCGTGAACAGCGTGTGGTCGCCGTGCATGGCGTCGAGTAGCAGCCGCTCGTAGGCCTCAAGGATGTCGTCCACCTCCTCGGTCTCGCTGGTGGCGAACTGCATGCTCAGCTTCTCCAGCCGCATTCCGGGCCCGGGGCGCTTGCCGTAAAACGACAGGGAGACCCGGGAGACATCGGCCAGGTCGAAGGTCAGGTGATCCGGTCCCGCCGTGCCCAGGCCTGACCCGGCCGGGAACATGCTCTTGGGCGCCTCGCGAAACGCGATCGACACGATTCGCTGGCCCTCGGCCATCTTCTTGCCCGTGCGCAGATAGAACGGCACACCGGCCCAGCGCCAGTTGTCGACCTCGCACTTCAGGGCGATGAACGTCTCCGTGTCCGAATGGGGATTGACCCCCTCCTCCTGGCGGTAGCCCTGGTACTGGCCCCGGACCACGTTGGCTGGGTCGATCGGCTGGAGCGAGCGGAACACCTTGTTCTTCTCCTCGCTGATCGCGAACGGCTCCAGGGCGGTGGGCGGCTCGATAGCGACGAACGCCAGGACCTGGAGCAGGTGGGTGATCACCATGTCCCGGAACGCGCCCGTGGATTCGTAGAAGTCGACACGGGTCTCCAGCCCCAGCGTCTCCGGGATGTCGATCTGCACGTGATCGATGAAGTTCCGGCTCCAAATCGGCTCAAACAGCCCGTTGGCGAACCGGAAGGCCAGGATGTTGAGGGCCGGCTCCTTGCCCAGGAAGTGGTCGATCCGAAAGATCTGGTCCTCGGAGAAAGTTTCGTGGAGCCGGTTGTTGAGCCCGATCGCGCTCTCCAGATCCTTGCCGAACGGCTTCTCCATGATCACGCGCGAGCGCTCCACCAGGTTGGCCTCGTCCAGCATGTCGACCACCGCCAGGGCGGCTCGCGGTGGCACGCTCAGGTAGTGCAGCCTCCAGACCTCCCCGCCCAGATCGCGCTCGGCCTTCTCCACACATCGGGCCAGGCCCTCAGGGCCTTCTGACTGGCCGACATACGTGAGGCGCTCGACGAACTCGTCGATCTGCTTGTCGGTCACCTTGCCCGAGGCGTACTCGTGGATGGCGTCTCGGGCAAAATCGCGAAACGAGTCGTCGTCCTTGTCGTCCAGTGAGGTGCCGACCACCCGCAATTCGGGGGCCAGATGCGACTCCACGAGCTTGGCCAGACCGGGCAGCAACTTCCGCTGGGCCAGGTCTCCGGTGGCCCCAAATAGCACGACCACGTGCGGCGGGATCCGTCCCCCGTGCCCGCTCTGCCGTCGCGAACCGACCGCCGGATAGGCGATGTTCTCTGCGTTGCCCAGAACCAAGGGGCTCGATGATGCCACCTTCCGACGGACGGGGCGTGACCAGGTTGGGCCTGGGCGGGTAGGTTCTGGGCCGCCTGTGAGTGCTCCTCCCGAATTGCCCGGCGTGCGCCATGACTATGTCGATGCCGCCGGCCTACGCACGCATGTCGCCCTCGGCGGCCGCGAAGACGGACCCCCCGTGCTCTTGGTCCACGGCTGGCCTCAGCACTGGTGGTGCTGGCGCCACGTGATCGGCCGCCTGGCCGAGACCCATCGCGTGATCGCCCCCGACCTGCGCGGCCACGGCTGGACCGAGCGGACGGACGGCGGCTACGAGAAGGATCGGCTGGCCGGCGACCTGCTCGCGCTCCTGGACGCTCTGGGGCTCGACCGGGTCACCTGGATCGGACACGATTGGGGCGCGTATTCGGGATTCCTGGCCGCGCTGCGCTCTCCGGAGCGGATCGAGCGCATGCTCTCGCTGTCAATCCCCCACCCGTGGGCGCCGCGGGATCCGCGCCTGCTGGGTGTGGTCCTGGCCTACCAGACGCCGCTCAGCCTTCCGCTGGTCGGTCCTCGCGTGGCTGACCCGCTCCTGCGGCGCCTACTCCAGGCCGGACGGGGCGCCGATCGGCTCGATCCGGTGGACGTGGAGCTGTTCGCGTCGCGCACGCCGCCGGCCACCACGGTCGCCATGTACCGGTCCTTTCTCACTCGGGACCTCCCGGCCGCCGCACGGGGGCGCTTCGCCGGCCAGCGGCTCGAGGTGCCCACCCGGCTGCTGGCCGGCGCCGGGGACCTCGTCACGATCGGGCTGCGGTCGGGGCCGGTGCCGCGCCAGCCGAATCTGGAGGTCGAGGTGGTGCCGGGCGTGGGTCACTGGATTCCCGAGCAGCGCCCGGAGCTGATCGTGGACTGGCTCCTACGCTGAAGGGGTGCCTGAGCTACCCGAAGCCGAACGTGCGCGCCAGACTCTCGAAGCCGTTGTCGGCCGGAGGGTCACTCGGGTCCATGACGGTGATTCTTACGTGTGCCGGCCCCACGGGCCGGGCGAGCTCCACGACGCCCTGGCCGGACATCGGTTGACCAGTGCGCATCGGCGAGGGAAATTTTTGTGGCTGGAGACGGACGGGGGAGAGGGACCGAGCCTCGGGCTGCATTTGGGGATGACCGGACGGATCGTGCTCGAGGACATCGAGCCACACCCGCTATACGACCGGTTTGCCGTTGACCTGGAGGACGGAAGCCGGTTCGCCCTGCGCGACAAGCGGCGTTTGGGCCGGGCAATCTTGAATCCGGACTTCAGTCATGTGGGGCCGGATGCCGCGGACGTCGACCGGGCCACCTTCCGCCGGGTGATCGGCTCGGGGCGGGCCCCGATCAAGGCCCGGCTTCTCGACCAGGGTGCCATCGCTGGAGTCGGAAACCTGCTGGCCGACCAGGCTCTATGGCAGGCGCGAATCTCTCCTGAACAGCTGACCGGCAGCCTGTCAGGGGACCAGCTTGACCGGCTGAGACGGGAGATCCGTTCCGCCGTGCGCTCGGCCATCCGGCGGGGCGGGGTCCACACGGGGGAGTTCATCTCGGCCCGCGAACCTGCCGGGGCATGTCCACGGTGCGGAGCGCCGGTGACCCGCGCCCGGATCGGTGGCCGGACGACCTACTGGTGTCCGATCTGCCAGCCCCAGGAGCTAGCTGAGCCCGACCCCTGAACGAACTGAGCCCGGGCGAGGAACGCCCGGGCTCAGTGGCTCTCGAAGATCGGACGACCGGTCAGTCCTCCTTGCGATCCTCCTTGGCCCGCGACGCCGCTGCGGCTAGGCGCCGGGCCTCATCCTGTTCGGTCAGGGCTTCCTCACGCTCTCCTTGAGCTTCAGCCTTGGCTTCCAGCACCTCCAGACGCTGCTTCGGTTCCTGCTCGGCGATCTGCTGCGCGCGCTCGGCTTCCACCCGCTGGCTGGCCTCCTTGCGCCGGCGCTCCGCCTCCGCGGCGCGCTGCTCGCGCTGCTTGCGCTCGCGGGTGGCCTGCTGACGGCGCTCCTGGGTCCGCTTCTCGGCGCGAGCGCGCTGGCGCTCGGCCTGCTCGCGCTGCTCCTCCAGGCGGCTGGCCCCCTCAGCTTCGCGCTGCTCGGCCTCTCCGCGCAAGCCGGCGGCCTTCTTACGCTCCTCCAGGGCCTCCTGGCGCTTGTGCGCGTCCTCGATCAGCGCCGGATCCATGGTCACCTGGCCGGCCAGCCTGAGGGCCGCCGCGTCCAGCCGATCGATGGTCAATCGCGCCGCGCTCCGGGCGCCCGACCCGTTACCGGGCAGCAAGAGGCTGGCCGCATCCAGCGGCGTGCGCGCCAATCGGAGCGAAGTCTTGATGGCAGTGCGGGGAACGGTGCGGATCGTCATCGGGTCTCCTGTTGCTCGATCTTCTCGGCGCGCTTCTCGGCTTCGTGGGCCGCGCGCTCCAGCTCGATGGCCTGCTGGGTCGCAGCCAGCCGGGCCTGCTCTCCGCCCTGCTCGTCACGCTCAGCCGCCTCACGCTCCTGCTGGCGCTGCTGCTCGGCCGCGGCCTTCTCCTCCGCCGCCTCAGCCCTCGCCTCGGCCTCACGCTGGCGCCGGTCAGCTTCGGCCGCGTTCTCGCGCCCCTGGGCTGCCACCTGGTTCTCCAGGCGCTCGCGCTCGACCTCGGTCCGATGCTGTTCTTCGCGAAGCTGAGCCTCCTGCTCGCGCTCGCGCGCCTCCGCCTGCTGGGCCTGGGCTTCGATTCCCGCATCGGCCTGGGCGTTCTGCAGGCGTCCTTCGCGGGCCAGATCCTCCTGGCCCGTGGCCTCCCCAGCCATCGCTTTCATCTTGCCGACCACCTTGCCGACGACTCCGCCGGTGGTGCGTTCGGTGCTCGTTCGGTCAGACAACGGCAAATCTCCTTTTCAAGTACTCGATGCCTAGGGGCTACCCGACACGGCTCCGAGTATTCGCGCCCGTTCACTGGAGGGTTCTGGTCGTTCGCCGCCTGACCTGGCCGATTAGCCAGGAGAATTGCGGGAAGGTTCAACGGTCACCTTTGAATGCACGCCCGAAAGGATTTCCCATGACCGGCACCCTCGTTTCTGCCTCAGGCACCTTCGAGATCGGCGGAGAGACCACGATCAACCGCCTCGGGTTCGGAGCCATGCAGCTGACCGGGGAGGGGGTGTGGGGTGAGCCCCAGGATTTGGACGAGGCGCTCCGTGTCCTCAAGCGAGCCGTGGAGCTAGGGGTCGACTTCATCGATACAGCCGACTCATACGGCCCATTCGTCTCCGAGCAGCTCATCAACCAAGCGCTGCACCCGTATCCGGAGAATCTGGTGATCGCCACCAAAGCCGGGCTCACCCGGCACGGCCCGGGCATATGGGAGCCGCTCGGGCGTCCCGAATACCTGCGCCAGCAGTGCATGCTGAGCCTGCGTCACCTCGGCCTGGAGCGGATCGAGCTCTACCAGCTTCACCGCATCGATGCCCAGGTGCCTCTGGAGGATCAGGTCGGCGAACTGGTGGCGCTGCGCGACGAGGGCCTCATCCGCCACATCGGCCTCTCCGAGGTGAGTCTGGACGAGCTCAAGCAGGCCCAGGAATTGGCTCCGATCGCCACCGTGCAGAACCTGTACAACCTGACCAATCGGCAGTCCGAGGACGTCCTGGACTACTGCGAGGAGCAGGGAATCGGCTTCATCCCCTGGTTCCCCCTGGCCACCGGGAAACTGGCCCACTCGGGCGGGCCGCTTGACCGGATCGCCTCCGACCATGGCTCCAAGCCTTCCCAGCTGGCCCTGGCCTGGCTACTCCGTCGCTCACCGGTGATGCTTCCGATCCCAGGGACTTCCTCGGTCGAGCACCTGGAGGAGAACCTGGAGGCGGCCGAGATCGAACTGACCGACGAGGAGTTCGAATCGCTGGGCCAGGCAGCGTGAGCGCAGTCGCCGAGCCCGTTCGGCTGGGTAGCCCCGGGGGAACGCTCGAGGCAGCGTTCCTGCCCGGACTCGGCATGGTGGGCAGCTCCCTGCGCTTTTCGGGCCAGGAGCTGCTGGGCCAGCGACAGGGTCCCCAAGCCTACGCCGAGCGCAAGTCGACCTTCGGGATTCCGCTGCTGCACCCCTGGGCCAACCGGCTGAGCGCGTGGGAGTACGAGGTGGAGGGCCGCCGGGTCACGCTGGACCGAGACTCACCAGTGCTCAAGGCGGACCCGGACACCGGCCTGCCCATCCACGGTGCGCTGGCCGCCTGCCCGTACTGGGACCTCCGAGACGTCGGTAGCCAGGAAACCGAGGCGTGGGCCGAGGCGACTCTCGACTACGGCGCCCATTCCGAGCTCATGGCGGTCTTCCCGTTTGCTCACCGGCTGGACTTTCGAGCTGCGGTAACCGACCGGGAGCTGTCGGTGCGGCTGAGCGTGACGGCCACCGGGGGCGAGCGAGTTCCGATCTCGTTCGGGCTTCACCCTTACCTGACGCTTCCCGGCGGCCAGCGGGAGGATTGGGAGGTTGAGCTCCCGGCCCGCCGCCGGGCCCTTCTCGATGACCACGGGATCCCGACCGGTGGGCACGACGAGTTGGGTCCGGACGAGCTCTCGGGCCCGCTGGGCGAGCGGACGTTCGACGACAACTTCGACGAGCTCTCGGGCGATCCGCCGACCTTCTCGCTGGCCGGCCAGGGCCTGCGGATCGAGCTTCGCTACGACGAGGGATATCCGATCGCCCAGGCCTACGCGCCCGAGGGGTCGAGTTTCATCGCCTTCGAACCGATGACCGCTCCGGTCGACGCGCTGCGGACCGGCCGGGGCCTGCGACTCATCGATCCAGGCGACAGCTTCACAGCGCACTTCACAATCTCCGTCGCCGAGCTCTGACCCAGGAGCCGTCCCGGGCGGAGGGTAGCCTTGGCGGCCCATGGACCGGAAGTGGTGGACCCTAATCGCCGTATGCGTCGGCACGTTCATGCTCCTGCTGGACGTGACGATCGTCAACGTCGCGTTGCCCTCCATCCAGAGCTCGTTGAAGGCCAACTTCAGCGACCTGCAGTGGGTGGTTGATGCCTACTCGCTGACGCTGGCTGCACTCCTGCTCACCACGGGGTCCCTGGCCGATCTGTGGGGCCGGCGGCTCATCTTCGTGCTGGGGCTAGTGGTGTTCACCTTAAGCTCGCTGGCTTCCGGCCTGGCGGAGTCACCGCTCTGGCTAAACGTGGCCCGAGGTGCTCAGGGGGTCGGAGCCTCGGCGATGTTTTCGACCGGACTGGCGCTCCTGGGCAGTTCCTTTCAGGGGCGCGAGCGCGGGGTCGCCTTCGGCGTGTGGGGCGCGATCACCGGTCTGGCCGTCGCTGTCGGGCCAGTCATCGGCGGTGGTTTGACCACGGGGATCTCCTGGCGGTGGATCTTCCTGGTGAACGTCCCGATCGGAGCGATCGCCGTGATCATCAGCCTGCTGCGCGTCGAGGAGTCGAAGATGCCCCACGCGCGGAAGCCCGACCCGATCGGCGTGATCACGTTCAGCGGCGCCTTGGCCGCCCTCGTCTACGCGCTGATCAAGGGAGACCAGAAAGGCTGGACCGCGGGAGTGATCGTGGGCTGCCTGATCGGCGCCGGCGTGCTCCTGATCGCGTTCCTGATCGCCGAGTGGGTCCAGCACGACCGGGCCATGTTCGACCTGAGCCTGTTCCGCAAGCCGACGTTTACCGGCGGCGCGATCGCTGCCTTCGGGCTCTCGGGCGGACTGTTCGCCCTCTTCCTCTACTTGACCCTTTACCTCCAGGACGTCCTGGGCTACTCCGCTCTCCAGACCGGTCTGCGGTTCATCGTCCTGTCCGGGGGCATGCTGCTCACTTCCTTCCTGTCCGGACGGCTGACGTCAGTGGTGCCGATCCGGTTCCTGATCTCGCCAGGACTCCTGATGGTCGGCATCGGCCTCTTCCTGATGCGCGGCATCAGTGCCGGCACCGGGTGGACGCACCTGATCCCGGGATTCATCATCGCGGGGGCCGGCACCGGTCTGATCAACCCGCCACTGGCTTCCACGGCCATCGGGGTGGTCCGGCCCGAGCGCGCCGGTATGGCCTCCGGCATCAACTCGACGTTTCGCCAGGTGGGGATCGCCACCGGGATCGCCGGGCTGGGCGCGATCTTCTCCCACGAGGTGAGGACCACGATCGAGTCGCTGCTCCGGGGTTCCTCGCAGATAAGCGCTGCCCAGGCGCATTCTCTGGGCAGCAGCGTGGCGAGCGGGAGCGGGGCGCGCGCGGGAATCCAGGCCCTCCCGCCAGCCGCGCGCGGCACGGCTGCGCATGTCCTCAGGGCCGGATTTGCCTCCGGGCTGAACGAGATCTTCCTGGTGGGAGCGATCCTCTCCCTGGCCTCGGCGGTTCTGACGCTGGTGCTGATCCGCAGCAAGGACTTCGAGGTGGGCGCCGCCCGAACGGTCAACCGGCCCGCCGGGGAACCTTCCGCCGCAGCCGGGCGGGAGACGGGAGACGGGCGGGAGACCGACGGCGACGGGCCGATTGTCCAGCCGGTCGTCCACCCCGAAGGCACGGCGTTGGAGCCAGTTGGAAGCGCAAAGGAAGCCCGTGACCGATCTCTGGTTCAGGTTGAAGGTCGTCCTGCCGATATTGGGAGCAATGAGGATCCAGTGGAGGAGGCAAACCAGATGAGAGAGCATTCGGCCGCCGCCGACCAGGCAGCGCCTATCTCAGCTGACGAGGGACCGGCGAACGACGGACTTCACCAGCGCATGTCCGGCTACGGCTACCAGTCGCCGCTTCCTCCGCCGCCCCCTCCGCCGACGCTGGTCCCGCCCGCGCATGGCACCGGTTCCGAGTCAGCGGGCGAATCCGGTGCCGGGTCGGGCCGGACGTACGGCTATCAGAAGCCGTCGCAAGCCTGGCTGGCGGCCTCGCAGGCCTGGCGCAACCGGGCCGAGGAGCAGCCGTCCAGCGTCGAGGAAACCTCGACCGACGTCGCGGAGACTCAGTCATACGTTGAGCAGACTCCGTCGGACGTTGAGCAGACTTTGTCGAGCCTGGAGCCGGCCCCGTGGAACGTCCAGGAGATCGCTCCGGACGTTGACGAGGCTCCCTCGTCTGTAGAGCACGTCTCCTCGGACGTCGAGCACCTCCCGTCGGCCATCGAGCAGCTCCGGTCGGAGATCGAGCACACGAAGTCGCGTGTGGAAGAGGTGGCATCCGGGGTCGGCCAGACTCCGCCCGACCCGGGCGACACCTCGCCGGAGGCCGCCGCGGCCAGGTTGCGAAGCGCCCCGGCTGCCCGAAGCTTCTGGTCACGCTTCAGCGGATCCGGTGCGTCCGGGGCGAGCGCTTACCCCGAGCCGCCGGCTGCGGAAGTCGCGACCCCAGAGGCTGACTCCGAGCCGTACGTGCCGGAGGAGGAAAGCTCCCAGCTCGCGTCCGACCCTGTGCCCGACACGGGCGAGGCGTACGTGAGTCCTGCTGAGACTGAGCCTAAGGCTGAGCCTGAGACCGAGTTCCTGGTCAGCGCCATGGACGTCCCCACCGTGATGCCTGCGCCCGAGCCCGAGGTGGAGCCCGAGGTCAGCGTCCCCGACGCCGTGGCCGAGGTTGCCGAGCCCGAGCCCGAGGGCAGCATCCCGGACGCCCTGGCCCCGGTGGCCGAGCCCGAGCCCGAGCCTGTGGCCGAGCCCGAGCCGGCGGCCGAGCTTGTGACCGAGCCCGAGCCCGAGCTTGTGACCGAGCCCGAGCCCGAGCCCGAGCTTGTGACCGAGCCCAAGCCTGTGACCGAGCCGGAGTTCGCGGCCGAGCCCGAGCTCGTCACCGAGCCCGACCCCGAGCCGAGCGCCCCGGACCTTGGCGCCGCGCCGCAGGAAGTTGCGCCTCATGATCCGGGATCAGCGCCGGTCGCGCCTGCCGCATCTGAGCCGGCTGGGTATTCCGACCTGGCCAGCGGTCAGGATGTGCCTATGTCCACGCCTCCGGTAGAGCCCCCAACTCCTCCCGCTGAGTCCGGCTCGCCTGAAGGCTCGTCCGCGTTGCCCCCGGCGATGCGCGACGTGCGGCTGGTCGTGGAGGCCGTCCAGAGCGCTGAGGATGCCGCCCTGGCCTACGCCCGAGAGATCGGAGAGGCACGCCGGCATCTGTCGGAGGCCATCGCGCATCTCGACCGAGCCGACGAGGCTCGCGCTCTGCTGAATCGCCTGGCCGCCGGTTTCGGACCGCAGGGGGCCGGGAGTGCCGGGCCTGCGAACGCCGAGCCCCCGGCACCCGCACCGGCCCCCGGGTTTGGCGGGCCGGCGCAGGGCGAACGGTCTGTGACCACGCCCAGCCCGGGAATCGCGATCGCCCGGCCGTCGGAGCATTTCAGCGGCCCCCGCGGGTCAGCCGCCGATGAGCCGAGCGTCGAGCCGGGCCACCCGGGCGTGGCTAACCACGGCACCAATGGTGGCGACAGCTCGAGTACCCACTCGGGATCCTCACCGTATCCCGCCGTGCCGCCCCCGCCGCGTCCCGGCGGATGGGGACCCGGCACGAGCGGCGTTCAGTAGCCCTGAGCGTCGAGGCCGCTCTGCGGCCGCAAGTGCTCGAAGCTCAGCCGGACAGTCCGCGGCCCCGATGGGCCGCGGGCCCCTAGTACTGAACTCCGCGGGCTTCGAGCCAGTCCCTGGCCACCTCGGGCGGTTCGCCTGACCACTCGGCCCGGGCGGCCAGGCGGAGGATGGTGGCGTCGTCGGCATTCACCTCGTCGCGCCGGTAGGCCAAATAGGTGGTGACCGCTCCCAGCACCGAGATGCTGCCGCTGGCCACGGCGGGGTCGAGCGTCTGCAGGACGTTGGCGACTCGGCTCTCGAGGTCGTCCAGGGCGCTCACCGGTTCATCGGCGTCCTCGAAGATCCGCTCGAAATCCCCGACCACCGGGTCGGTGTCGTCGGGGTCGACGATCTCGCAGGCACGGCGGACGATTTCGGAGAGGGTGATGGGGGAGGGCTCGGTTGGCATCCCCGGAGGCTAGCCGCGTACCCGAGCGGTTCAAACCTCGATCTCGATGTCGGCCACCAGAGGAGAGTGGTCCGACAGCCCGTCCTCCCGTCGCCACTCGTGCAGGTACTCCACCCGTAACGGGCGCACGCCCTCGGAGACGACGAGGTGGTCGAGCCGGTAGCCCCCGCCCCAGCTCGGCCACTCCCAGCTGTACTCCTTGACGTCCCATCCATGGAGCTCCCGGAACGCGTCGCGGAAGCCGAATGGCTCGAGCCCCTGGATCAGGGCCAGCTCGGCCGAGTCCCATCGCTCTCCCCGGTCAGGGCGAAGCTTGCCGGACCGGGTCCGGGCGAAGCTCCACACGCGGCCGTCCGGATGCTCCTTGCGGGGGGTGTTGAGGTCGCCGCACAGAATCGCCGGCGGGGCCGAGTTCTGCAGGTAGGTGTGGACGGCTTCGTGGGTGCGAACCTTGACCAGGTCGGGTTTGGGCGAGATCGGCGAATGGACGTTGACGATCAGCACGCCGGCGTCGGTGCGCCCCGCGGCGACGCGCTCTGGCCACGGCGCCCCGGGCACCTCCTGTCCTGACAGCGGCATCCCGGCCGCTGTCAGGACCAGCAACGGCCGGCTGCGGCCCTCCGCCTGCGCGGCCAGCGGATCGCCGGCCAGGACGTGCTCGAGCCCGATCTGGGCCAGATCGGCGGCCCAGCGGCGCACCGTCGTGGCGGTGACCTCCTGTAGGCACACCACGTCGGGCCGTAGCTCGGCGATCCGGAGTGCTTGCTCGGGCTGGCGCTTGACCCGACCCTGGACGTTCCAGGAGAGGAGCTTCAGAAGCGCAACACCGCGCCAATGCCCTGGCGCAGGTGCGTCTCGGGCCGGGGCTCCTCGAACACGATCAAGTCGGCGTCCTGCATGATCGCCGCCTCGATCACGGCCTCGCGCAGGTCGTCCAGGTGCACGATCCGGGTTCCGTCAGCGGGGCACGTGTCCACCTCACCCACCACGAGCAGGCCGCAGCTCGGGCACTGCCCACCGGGATGATGGAAGTCAGGCGCCAGCAGCAACTTCTCGACCCGGCGCTCACTCAGCGCCAGAAGCGTCGCCTCGATTCCGGTGACGGCGCCCGCGCCGCCACCCTGGGCGGTCCGGATCTGTTCGAGGGCCTGCTGCTCGGCGGCGACGCGGTGCTTCTCGACTAAGGGGACGATCGCCTGGCGGATCTCCCCCTCGGTCGAATTCTGGACATCGACCGAGAGCGTGTCCTCCGCGAGCGTCGACATGAGCTCCCCATTCAGCTTGCTTCGGAACTCCGCAACGGTCTCCCCGGGTCCCCCAAGCACCAGCGTGTGGAACGGCTCGCGCTCCCAGCGCCGCAGCAGCTCGTCGGCTACATGCTGCAGGTGCCTTTCGGCCTCCACGTCGACGCTCCGCTCGTAACGGGCCTGTGACCAGCCACCCTGCTTGTGCTGGCCCTTGACATCGTCGTCCAACTCGCTGCGCTCCCACAGATGGGCGGCGTTGCCGGCCAGGATGCGGGCCGTGCTCCGGTTGACCAGGCACACGCACCAGCCGCTCTCGCCGGCGGCGGCGAGAAGCGGCTCGAGGTAGGGCTTGGGGGCGATCACGACGCGCGGCTCCGCCGTCTCGTACAGCCGCACCGTCTCGAACAGCCGATCTGGGCCTGAACAGAACACAGCCAGCGCCCTGGCCCCGGATACCGGAGCGTCGTCTGACTCGAGGAACGACTGCACCCGCTCGAGGTCCTCCCTCAGTGCCCGGCGGTCGTCGTGGCTGAGGGAACTGCTGCCTTGCGCGATTTCTGCCTTGGCCTGATCCACCAGGGAGTGCAACTGCGTGGTGCGGGCCGGAGGGGTAGCGAACTCGGCCGGATCCAGATCGAAGTACAGGCTGAGCACGGGATGGTCTCCCGTGCGCTCGAGGATGCGGCGGGCCGTGTTCAGGGCTTCGGGCATCGACTGAGGTGCTACCCCTAAGAGGGCTGACAAACCACCGCGACTCGGGAGCTGACAACCGATGGAATACGTGAACCTCGGCCGGACCGGACTACGCGTGTCGCGCGTGTGCCTGGGCATGATGAGCTACGGCAAGCACGAGGACCGGCCCTGGACGCTGGATGAGCCCGAGGCCGAGCCGATCGTCCGCCGGGCCGTCGAGGGCGGCATCACGTTCTACGACACCGCTGACGTCTACAACGGCGGTCAGAGCGAGGTGATCACCGGGCGGCTGCTGCGCAAGCTGTTCTCGATGCGGGAGGAGTATGTGCTGGCCACCAAGGTGCATGGGCAGACGATGCCCGGCGAGAATGGCCGCGGGCTCTCACGCAAGCACATCATGGCCTCCATCGATGCCTCTCTGGAGCGGTTGGGCACCGACTACGTCGACCTCTACCAGATTCACCGCTGGGATCCACGCACTCCGATCGAGGAGACCATGGATGCCCTGGACGACGTGGTGAGGGCGGGTAAGGCCCGGTACATCGGGGCGAGCAGCATGTATGCCTGGCAGTTCGCCAAGGCCCAGGCGGTCGGACGGACGCGATTCGTCTCTATGCAGAATCACTACAACCTGATCTACCGCGAGGAGGAGCGCGAGATGATCCCGCTGTGCCTGGACCAGGGCGTGGGCGTGATCCCCTGGAGCCCGCTGGCCCGGGGGATGCTGGCGGGCAACCGCACGCGCAGCGGAGAGAAGCTGACCGCTCGCGCCCAGTCCGACGCATTCGGCGACAACCTGTACAAGCCGGACCTCGACTGGCCGGTGATCGACCGCCTCACCGAGCTGGCCGAGCAGCGAGGAGTCCCCAGCGCTCAGGTCGGACTGGCCTGGCTGCTGCACAAGCCGGGAGTCACGGCGCCGATCGTGGGGGCGACCAAGTTGGATCATCTGGAGGACGCGCTGGCCGGTGAACAGCTGTCGCTCAGCCCGGAGGAGGTCGCCGGGCTGGAGGACTCATACGTGCCGCACCCGATCGCCGGCCACGAGTAGACAGGAGCTCAAATATGGAAACGTGGGACGCCCTCACTTCGCGGCGCAACGTTCGCCGGTTCGCCGACCGTCCGCTTCCCGACGAGGTCCTGGAGCGAATTCTGGAGGCTGGCCGCCGCTCGCCGTCCTCGCGCAACTGGCAGCCTTGGGACTTCGTGGTGGTCACCGATCGCGCCCAGCTGGAGCAGCTGTCCAAGGTGTGGCGCGGCGGAGCCCACGTGGCCGAATCGGGGGCCACCGTGGCGCTCGTCGTGGATGACGTCGATGACCAGCGCACACGCGAGATCCAGCAGTACGACCTGGGTCAGGCATCGATGGCGATGATGGTCACAGCCGCCGACGCCGGTGTCGGCACCGGGCATTCGGCGGTGGGCGAGCAGAAGCTGGCCCGTCAAGTCCTGGAGCTGCCCGATGGCAAACGCGCGGCCTACCTGCTGGATTTCGGATATCCGGCCGACCGGCCGCTCAAGCCGATTCGGAAGCCGGATCGGCGCCCGCTGGATGAGGTGGTGCACTGGGGCCGGTGGTAGGGCGCCCGGCACTCCGGACGGCGGTCAGCACCAGCTCCAGGCAGCAGTCCACGGGCAACTGCGTCGAGTCGATGACCAGGTGGTACAGAGACGGGTCGGCGGGATCGGCTCGGTACCAGTCCTTCACGTAGGTCTCCCGGGCCAGATCGGAGGCCCGCATCTCCCGCGCGGCGGTGTCCCGGTCGGCGCCGGTCATCTGCATGCCCTGGGCAAGGCGACGTTCCGGTGAGCCGGTGAGCCGAACATGGACGGCGCCGGGCACGTCGCGCAGAACGATCGCCCCGGCCCGCCCGAGGATCACCGCGCCGGCCCCGGCGTGCTCCCGCAGCGCCTCCTCGGTGGCCTCCCGGAACGCCTGGTCAGGTTGGAGGGCCGCCTCGCCGATCGCCATTCCGCCGAACAGCTGGACGGCCGGGGCAAAGTAGGCGGCCCACCGGGTGAGCCGGTCCTGAGTGGCCTCCTCCTGGTCAATCGCCTCCTCGACTGGGATGTCGAGCCGGCGGGACACGCTCACCGGAATCGCCCGGTCGACGAACGGGACCTGCAGCGCCTCGGCCAGCCGCGGGCCGATCAGGCTGCCGCCCGTTCCGTAAGGCGCGGAGATGGTCACGACGGGCCGGTGTGCGGCGGCTGGACCGGAAGCCATGCCCGGGAGATTAATCCCGCGGGGGGTCGTCGTGAGGCAGCTCGTCGCGGTCGGCCCATTCGAGGAGCGGCTCGAGCTGAAAGACCTGGTCGTCGATCCCCGCGTGCAGGTCGCCCAGACGCGAGAAGCGCTCGGGCACCGTGGCGATGGTCAGCTCGGCGGGATCAACGTCCTCAACCTCAGCCCAGGCGATCGGCGTGGAGACGCGGGCCTCCGGCACGCCGCGGACCGAGTAGGCGCTGGCAATCGTGTGGTCCCGGGCGTTCTGGTTGTAGTCGACGAACACCTTGGTCGGATCGCGGTCCTTGCGCCACCAGGTGGTGGTCACGTCATCCGGGGCACGGCGCTCGAGCTCGTGGGCAAAGGCCAGAGCGGCCCGGCGCACGCCGGCGAAGTCGTGGTCCGGTTTGATCCGGACATAGATGTGGATCCCGTGTCCGCCCGAGGTCTTGGGCCAGCCGGTGGCCCCGAGCTCATCTAGCACCTCGTGGGCCAGCGCGGCCACTCTGCGCACCCGATCGAACGGGCAGTCCGGCATCGGGTCGATGTCGATCCGCCACTCGTCCGGCTTCTCCACATCGGCTCGGCGAGAGTTCCAGGGATGGAACTCCACGGTGGACATCTGGACAGCCCAGATGACACTGGCCAGTTCAGTTACGCATAGCTCGTCCGCCATGCGTCCGAACCGCGGGAAGTACACCTCCACCGTCTCAAGCCAATCCGGGGCACCCTTGGGAATGCGCTTCTGATGGACCTTCTCCCCATCGGTTCCGGTGGGGAACCGGTGGAGCATGCACGGCCGCTCACGCAGCGCGCGCACGATGCCGTCCCCGACGCTCAGGTAGTAGTTGGCCAGATCGAGCTTGGTCTCGCCGCGGGCCGAGAAGTAGACCCGGTCGGGATTGGAGATGCGAACCTGACGACCGCCCACGTCGATCTGGACGGCCTCGGTGCTCATGGCTCGTCTTGTATCAGGCGGCCGCGGCCCGAGCGCTCGGCCCGTAGCGGACCCGGCGGGGCAGGGCCGGCACGACCAGCCGGCGGGTGTACTCCTGACCCATTCGCAGGGTCAGCGACCGTACGGGATCCCAGCCGAACCCGTACTGCCGCCGGACCGGCTCAGGTAGGAGGCCCACGGTGATGAAGTTGGCCAGCTCGAGCAGCGGGCGGGCGGCCAGCGGCACCGGTGGCCGCATGACGATTTGGATGCCGAGTCCGCGCGCCTGCTCTGACACGTGCAGCACGTCGCTCTCGACCATCTCGCGCATGTACAGCTCGAGAACCCGGCTGCTGGACGGCATCTGGGAGTCCTCGAGGCCGAACAGCGAGCCGATCAACCGCCAGTCCTCCCAGTAGGCGTCGCGTTCGGCACGGGTGAGGGCCGTCACGTAGCGCTCGTAGACCAGCGAGCCGGAGTCGGCCAGGGTGGCAATGATCCACAGCAGCAGGTCCGGGTCGTCCGCCGCCCATGGAGTGCCGGCCGGAAAACGGCCCACCGATTCGGGCAGGGTGCCGTGGACCCGGCTGTGCACGCGGCGCACCCGGGAAGTCGCCGCGTCCGCGACGTCCCGCTCGCCATAGACGGCGGCATTCAGGACATCCGCCGTGCGCTTCAGGCGGGCATAGGGGTCGTCCAACGCTCCTGTGGACATGAAGAAACCAGCGAAAGCGACCGGATGGGCCGCCTGCATCAGCAGTGCGCGGGGACCGTTCAGGGCCACCACAACTTCGCGGTGCACGCGACGGATCATCGAATCTTCAGTGAAATAGCCGGCCATGATGCGTTCAGCAGGGGCTGGGGGTCTCTACGTAAGCAGGCGGCATTCCGATCATCGCCTCAGCCGACCGCCTCCCCGGCCCGCACGGCGTCCGCCTCCCGGTCGCCGGCCACCGCCCGCAGATGCCGGAACGGGCGGCCCTCACGCAGCTCCTTGACGACACCCTCCACGAGCCCGGCATCCGGCAGTTCGCGCCCGTCGGTCACTGCGTCGATGACCTGACGCTTGCGCTGGATCAGCCGGGCCATGGTCTCGTCGATCGTCTCGGCGGCCAGCAGGTACCAGGCGGTCACGGCGTCCCGCTGTCCGATCCGGTGACAGCGGTCCTCGGCCTGATCGTGCAGGGCCGGCGTCCACTCCAGTTCCAGGAAGCACACGTTGGAGGCCCGGGTCAGGGTGATCCCCTGACCGGCCACTCGGGTGGCGCACACGATTAGCGACGGGCCGTCCGGGGTCTGGAAAGCCTGGATGGAGCGCTCGCGGGCGGCGATCGGATCCTCACCCAGCAGGTGGAGGGCGTCTGGGAAACGCTCTACAACCGCTTTCTGCACCTCGATGTGCCGGGCGAAAACGACCAGCGCTTCCCCGGAGGCCAGGAAGTCATGGATCCAGGTCAGGGCGGCGGCCAGCTTGCCTCGCGCGGCCAGGCGCTGAAGGGCGGTCAGCTGGGCCAGGCGCTCGGCCCGGAGCGTGGCGGCGATCCTGGCGTCCAGCACGGCCAGGTCGAGCGGCTGCGTGCGTAACCAGTCGATCACGTTCTCCTCGGCCAGCCGGTACTCGGGTTCGTTGTTCAGGCTTACCGGGACCACCACCTGGCGCTTGGCCGGCAACTGGGGTAGGACCTCTGATTTGAGGCGGCGAATGAAGCAGTGCCGGCGCAGGTGCCAGTGCAGCCGCTCCTCGCTCAGCTCGCCCTCGAACTGGCGGGTGAAGCTGGCTCCCGAGCCGAAATCCTGCAGACGACCGATCACCCTCAGCTGGGCGATCAGCTCATCCGCATGGTTGAGCACCGGCGTGCCGCTCAGGGCCAGGCGCAGGCCGTCGTCGTGTACTGCCTCGGCCAGGCGGCGCACCGCCTTTGTGCGCTTGGCCTGCGGGTTCTTGCAGTAGTGCGACTCGTCGGCGACCAGAGCCCTCGGCCGGCGGAGCCTCAGGGATTCCAGGTGGGCGGCCACGATCTCGTAGTTGAGGATCGTGATGTCGCTGGAAGGGGGTGTCGACCCGCCGCGACCGCTGATCACCGAGACGCTGCGGTGGGGCAGCCAGCGCTCGGCCTCCCGCTCCCAGCCGAGCTTCATCGAGGCCGGGCACACCACGACCGCAGGGAACGCGTCGTCGGCCTCCAGGGCGGCCAGCGCCTCCACGGTCTTACCGAGCCCCTGCTCATCGGCCAGAAAACAGCGCCGGGCCCGCAACGCGTAGCGGACCGCGGCCCACTGGAACGGAGCCAGCTCACCGCCGAGCCGGCCGATGATCTCCTCGATCGGCTCAGCCGCGGTGGCGCGCGATGCAGCCACGGCGCGCAGCGAGGCGCGGTGCTGAGCCACCAGCTCGGACAGCGCCTCGGCGGCGGCCGGAGCCACCTGCACATCGTGACGGGCCACGAACGCGTCCAGCTGGTCGGCGATCCAGGGGTCGAGCTTGAGCTCGTTGCGGCTGGCTCCCGGCAGCTGCTCAAAGGCCACCGCCACCTCTGGGTCCCACAGGACCTCCAGTGAGAATCGGACGCCGGCCACGCTGTGGGCCAGGATCAGCCGGGCCGGTGGCGGGTCCTCGCCCCGTCCGACCAGCTCGAGGCAGCGCACGGCTCCCGGGCTGAAGCGAGCCGACTGAAGCTCCTCGAGCGGCTCGACGGCCGGCTGGCTCAGAGGAATCAGCGTCCGCTCACCGTCCCTGACCGCTCCCGTGTCGATCAGGGCCTGCGGGGGCTTGCCGAACAGCGTGTGCAGGCTCCACCAGCCCCGGCCGTCATACCGGGCGGTGCGCACGTAGCCGACCCAGCGGTTGGCGGCCCCCTTCAGCCAAGTGTCCACATCGGGGGTGGTGGTCAGCTCGGGATAGTGCTCGAGGATGTCCCGCAGCTTCAGGGCCACCCAGTCATCCGCGGGGGCCGACCACTCGCGGCTGTCCCAGTCAAAGGTGCGCCCGGGCAGCGTGCGGACGGCGGCCACGAGATTCCCGTCGTAGGGGAAGGCCAGGACCACGCTCCGGGCCCCGTCGGGACCTTCCCGCAGTTGCACGTTGGCTTCTTCGGCTAAGAGCCGCATCATCCTCAACGTTAGTGGCGCTCCGCGACGCTTCGAGGTGTCTTTGGGTTGAGACACCGGCCGCTCCGCGACATAGAGTGCGAAGCCGTGAGCGCAGAGGAGCCGCGTCCGAATCCGGGCCCTGAGGAGGCGGCCGAGGGACGCTGGTTCAGCCATCAGCCGAACGTCACAGGGGCCGGGCTCATCGCCTCTTACAGCGCTCGCTTCTGGGGGCTGGTGGTGGTCCTGGGAGTGGTGGCGGGAGCGGGCGGCGGACTGCTGATCTTGCTGCTGCGCGGTGTGGAGCGGCTGGCCTTCGGACACCACGGACACACGCTGCTGGCGGTGGCGCGGGCCGCTCCCGCTTGGCGGCATGTCGTCGTCCTACTGATCGCCGGGCTGATCGTGATCGCCGGGCTGCGCGTGCTCGGTCGACTGCCCATCGGCGGGACCGAGGTGTCCGAGGCGCTGTGGCTGCGTAGCGGGCGGCTGAGCTTCCTGCCCAGCCTGGCCCGGGCGCTGCTGTCGATCGTCACCGTGGGGATGGGGGTCTCATTGGGCCGGGAGGCGGCCCCTCAGCTGGTGGGCGCCGCGACCGGGTCCTGGCTGTCCACCTGGGCCGAGCTCCCGCTCTGGCAGCGGCGGCTGCTGGTGGCCTCGGGGGCGGGCGCCGGCTTCGCCGCCGTCTACAACGTCCCGCTCGGAGGGACGCTCCTGGCGCTCGAAGTCATGCTGGGAACGCTGGCACTCCCACTGGTCCTGCCCGCCCTGCTGGCATCGGTGATCGCCACCGCCGTGGCCTGGATCGCGCTCGGCACCGGTCCCACGTACCACGTTTCCACCTACGGCTTCCACGCCACCCAGCTCGTCTGGGCGATCCTCCTCGGGCCGCTGATCGGTCTGGCCGCCGCCGGCTGGACGAGGCTGGTCCACGCCGCCAACCACTTCCGTCCGCGGGCGGCGCGGGTCAGGTTCATCCCGATCGTCGTGTTTGCGGCGCTCGGTGCGCTGTCGATCCCGTATCCGCAACTGCTCGGCAACGGACGCGACATCGTCGAGGTCACCATGGCCGGGCGCCTGTCACTTGGGCTGCTGGTGATCCTGCTCGTGCTCAAGCCGCTGGTCACCTCGGGATGTCTGGCCACCGGCTCGCCGGGTGGGCTGTTCACGCCGACGCTGGCCGTCGGCGTGCTGCTGGCCGGCGTGGCGGGTGGGATCTGGTCCCACATCTGGGGCGGCGCGGCCCCGGGAAGCTATGCCGTCATCGGAGGGGGAGCCTTTCTGGCTGCCGCCATGCAGGGTCCCCTGGCCGGCGCGGTACTCATGCTCGAGTTGACTCGGCACTTCGATGCCCTGATGGTGCCGATGCTCGTGGCGGTGGTGGAGGCCACCATCGTGTCCCGCCGGCTGGGCGCACAGTCGATCTACTCGGCCCGGCTCAAGGAGGACCCCGGGGTCTCGGTCAACCCGGCGGCCGGGGCGGCGGCGATCGCCACGCTGTACGCGCTCGACGACGCGCTGCCCCCCGGGATGACGAAGCCGCCCCGGCAGCCGGAAACGCCAACGGAGCTCTGAGCTCGGCTCGGACCTGTTCTGCGGCGCAAAGTGGGTCAGCCCCGGGTCGGTTCGCGCGTGGACCAGGTTTTCTCATGGTCCGGCGCGCAAAGCTCGGGGTCAGGGTGCGGTTTGCGCGCTGCACCAGGTTTTTCATGTTCAGGCGCAAAGCGGAACGGGGGCGGTCGATTCGTTCGCTGAAGCAGGTTTTTCATGCTCAGACGAACGAAACCCGGAACAGCCGGTCGCTTTGTTCGCCTGAACACGTGGGCGTTTGTTTCGCCAGAACCGCCGGGGCGCGTAATCCTCCACTTAGGCGGGTATTAACCGGGGGTGGGCGCCCTCTCGGGCTGATCTGGGCCCGGGGACGTCCGCCGACAGGGGTCTAACAAAAGGAGGATGCTGATGTCGGCAACTTACGCACCTGCGACTGCCACGGAAAGGCGCACCAGCCTGTCGCGCGGGCCGGCCCTGATCGTCGGCACAATTCTGCTGGCGGCCGGTCTGTACTTCATGTACAGACAGCACACTTATCCACGCTGGAGCAACTTCCCCAACGGCGGAGCCCCCGTGGACCGTCATGCGCTGGGGATCTTCGGGATCAACGGCTTCACCGGCATGTTGACCGCGATTTGCGGAGGCCTTCTGCTGTTCGGCGCCGCCCAGCACCACCTGGCCAAGACGATGAGCCTGCTCGTCGGCGTGGCACTTGGCGCCGCGGCGATCATCGCTCTGATCAGCGGCAACGTCCTGGGCCTGGCAGCCGCCAACGGCTGGACTGAGCTGGCCTGGGGCATCGCTGCCGCCATCCTGCTGATCAACGCCATGCTTCCGGCCCGCCGCCGGGTAGTTGAGCCGGCCGTCGGCAGAACCGCGGGAGCCGGCGCCGTGGCCGGCGCGGCCGCGGGTGACATGACGGCCCGGCGCCAGACGCGGCGTACCGCGGCGACTGAAGATCCCGCCTACGCGGGCACCAATTCAACCGCGGGTACGGGCACTGCTGCCGGCGCGGGCACTGGCGTCGCAGCCGGCGCTGGCACAGGCGCCGGCACCGGAGCGGGCGCCGTTCCGGCTGGCGAGGGCGGCCGCGTCGCGGAGGATCGCGACGTGAGCTACACCCACCGGATCACCGGCGATGGCGCTGCCGACCAGCCCGCCGAGGGCGAGCCGGTGGGCGTCGGCGGCCGCGAGATGCCGACCCAGAACATGCCGACCCAGGGCACCCAGACCATGCCTGCCCAGGGGGCGCAGACGACGCGCAGCGGCAATGGCGGAGGTGCCCTGAGCCGTCTGTTCGGCCGGCGTAACTGACTCACCCGAGAGCCGCGGCGCGAAACCGCGCCGCATGAATCGACCCCACGAGGACCCGGAGATCCCTCCGGGTCCTCGTGCGTCGCAGCCGCCGGTGGCCACGGACAGATAGGTTCCCGGGCATGGCGGAGTCCAGCGTCCCCGAAACTCAGGACTGGGGCCAGCCCCAGACGCGAACCGTGTCCTGGCACGAGCCTCAGGCGATCCGCAGCCAGCTGGCGGACCTCTCGGGTCGGGAGTACCTGCAGGGAATGATCGACGGGCGCATACCGCCACCGCCGATCGCCGAGCTGGCGGGAAGCCGGCTGGTCTCGGTGGGGGAGGGCGAGGCCGTGTTCCGCTGCCTGCCCGATCAGTCGTGGCTCAATCCCCTCGGCCTCATCCACGGCGGGCTCCTGTGCACGTTGCTCGATTCGGCCATGGGCGTGGCGGTCCAGACCACCCAGCCGGTGGATCGCGGATACGCGACGATCGAGCTCAAGGTGAGCTACCTGAAACCGGTGGCTCTGGACGGGAGCGAGCTGGAGGCCCGGGGTCGAGTGCTGCGGGTGGGCCGGCGGATCGCGTTCGCCGAAGCGCATGCCTATGACCTACAGGGCCAGCTGATCGGCCACGCCACCTCTTCGCTGGCCAGCGTCGGCGGCTGAGGCCGCATCCAGGCCCGTCGTCTAACCTGATCCGTCCGGCGGATCGCCCACTCGACCGCGGGTCCTCAGGACCCACCGGCGCCACGCGTCGGTCGCTCAGCGAGCGACTGACGGCCAGTCCCGGCGGTCGGGAGTGTCACGCCACCCAGGCAGACACTAAGTCCTGGGACGTAGTAGTTCAGTGGTGATCCCTGCCGGACATTCAAGGCCCCGGCATTAAGACCGGGGCCTTGGTGTATCCGGGCCGGGCCGGGCTCGCGGAGACCCCGGAGGCGACGTAGCCTCCACGTCTATGGTCAGTCGCGTGCTGGAATTTCCCCGGCTTCGCCATCCGATCGTAGGAGCCCCGATGGCCGGTGGGCCCACCACGCCGGAGCTGGCGGGCGCCGTGTCGGATGCCGGGGGCCTTGGGTTCCTGGCCGCCGGCTACCAGACCCCGGATGATCTGCGGGCCGATGTCGCGGCGGTGAGAGCGCTCACGCAGGCACCATTCGGGATCAATCTGTTCAGCCTGGCCGAGGCGGCCGTCGATGACGTCGCCATCGCCGACTACGCGAGGCTGCTCGAAGGTGAGGCCAGCGGGCGGGGCGCCAGCCTGGGCGAGCCTCGGTTCGACGACGACGCGATCGAAGCCAAGCTGGAGGTCGTCGTGGCCGAGCGCCCGGCGGTCGTGTCGTTCACGTTCGGCTGTCCCAGCGTGGAGACGGTCGAGCGCCTCCACGAGCGCGAGATCGCCGTGTGGATCACGGTCACGGAGGTCGACGAGGCGCGGGAGGCGGTCGCGGCCGGCGCCGATGCCCTCGTGCTCCAGGGCGTGGAAGCGGGCGGACATCGCGGCTCGTTTGCCGACCTGGACGGGAGGGGCGAGCTGTCGGTGCTATCGCTGCTGTCCCTCGTCGCGCACGTGTGTGATCTGCCGCTGGTCGCCTCGGGCGGCATTGCCGATGGCCGGTCCGTCGCGGCGACCCTGGTGGCCGGCGCTCGGGCAGCCCAGCTCGGCACGGCGTTCATGCGCTGCCCTGAGGCCGGCACCAGCGACGCTCACCGGACGGCGCTCGCGCAGCCGGACCCGACCGCCTTGACCCGGGCGTTCACCGGCCGGAGGGCCCGAGGGATCGTCAACCGGTTCATGCGTCAGTTCGGGCCGTACGCTCCGGCTGCCTATCCGCACGTCAATCACCTGACGAGCCCGATCCGGGCGGCCGCCCGAAGGAGCCTCGACCCCGACGCGATCAATCTGTGGGCCGGCGTGGCCCACGAACTGGCCGAGGAAGCGCCGGCGGCCGAGCTCGTCGTCCGGTTCGCCGAGGATGCGCGTGCTGCGCTGGCCACAGCGACCGCGCGGCTGGAACCCACGATTGAGCGACGCGGGCTTGTCGGTGGGCTAGACCACGTCCAGGTCGCCGCACCTCCCGGCTGTGAAGCCGAGGCCCGGCGGTTCTACGGTGAGCTACTCGGGCTGGCCGAGGTGGACAAGCCGGAGTCCCTGCGCGACCGGGGTGGTGTCTGGTTCGCCGCCGGGGCTCAGCAGTTTCACGTGGGTGTCACCGAGCGGTTCGAGCCGGCCCGGAAGGCTCATCCCGCGCTGCGGGTGCATCCGAGCGGGATCGATGAGCTGGCCGCCGGCCTCGAGGTGGCGGGCCGGCCGGTGGTGTGGGACGAGGAGATCGCGGGTGTCCGGCGCTTCTTCTCGGAGGACCCGTGGGGTAATCGCGTCGAGCTGCTCGCGGCGGGATGGGATTGGGCTACCCCGGCGGGAACTCACCCGCCCGGCGCGTGAGAGCGGCGAGCCTACGCCGCGCGGTGATCGGCTGAACAGCGGTTGCAGATGCAGTGGCGGCCGTGCACGGGAGACACGTTCAACCCGCGCATCGCTGGATGGCGATCCTGATGCGCGGCGCTAGCGGTCTCGGCGGGACGCCCTGACATCGCCACCGACGGCTCGACCGAGCGGTCAGAACGATGGAATAGATGCCGGGATTTTTGGAACATGATGCAGACCTTAAGCAGACCATCGGCCGGAAGCGTTTACATCCCGAGTGACTCCGGAAAAAGGTCCGTAGCTATTACGCTGATGCTTTGTTCGAGAAGTCAGATGCATGACCTTCCTGTGAATTCGCTTTACCCCGCGGCGGAACTTCAAAACGTATTTTGTCCAGTCCTTATAGCGGCCCCCATAGCCGCTCGCGCAGTCCGGTCGCCCGGGCCACCGGCTGGGAGATCGCGGCCCGCAGTGTCGCTTCGCTTCCGATCAGGATGAGGCGGCGGCGGGCCCGGGTGACCGCGGTGTAGAGAAGCTCCCGGCTGAGGATCCGGGAAGCCGGGTCGGGGAGCAGCACGCCGGCGGTCTCGAACTGCGAGCCCTGGCTCTTGTGGATGGTCATGGCGTGCAGCGTCTCGGCGGACCCCAGCCGGGAGGGAGCGAACCGGACCGGGCGGCCATCGCGCAGGAACGCCGCGGCCAGGCCGCCGGACTCCGTGCTGACCACCACGCCCGTGTCGCCGTTGTACAGCCGCAACTCGTAGTCGTTCTCGGTCACCAGCAGCGGACGGCCGGGATAGTCGCGGCCGTCGGCGGCCAAATTCTCCACGGCTCCGGCCAGCCAGCGCTCGATCTGCAAGGCCCAGGTGGCGGCGCCATAGGGACCTCGGCGGTGGGCGCACAGCAGCCTGAACTCGCCCAGAGCGCCCAGCGCCGTCTGTGCATCACCAGCTCTCGCGGCGGCCACCACGGCTTGGCCGGCCTCGACCGCCGCGCTCCGCAGGGGACCCAGCTCGGTCCGCAGGCCCTCGGCCCGCTCAACCACATCCAGCTCAATCCACGTGATGTCGAGGGTGTCCGCTCGGGCGGCGGCCACCGCGGCTTCGCCATCGCCGCGCCGCACCGCGTCAGCCAGGTCGCCAATCGAGGGGCCGAAGCGGTGCCCCCGGCGCAGCGCCACGATGCCATCGCCAAATGAGCTCGGCTCGGCCACCGGGGCCCCGCCGACCGGCCCCCCGGTGACTCGCCCCAGCAGGGCCTGCATCCCGGGGGTCAGCCGCAGGCCGTGACCGGCTGGACCCACGATGTCCCGGAGCACCGCCCCAGCCTCCACCGCGGTGAGCTGATCCGGGTCCCCGACCAGGATCAGCCGGGCGTCACTGCGGATCGCCTCGACGAGCCGGACCATCAGTGAGAGCGAGACCATCGAGGTCTCGTCGACTATCACCACATCGTGAGGCAGCCGGTTGGCGGCGTCGTGACGGAACCGGCTATATGAACCGGGTCGCCAACCGAGCAGCCGGTGGATGGTCCCGGCCCGGAGCTCGCGCAGCCTCGCCCGTACGTCCTCATCCACCGGCAGCGTTGCGGCCTCCTGATGGACGGCCTCCTGGAGTCGGGCCGCCGCCTTTCCGGTCGGGGCGCACAGGGCGATCAGGGGACTGGGACGTCTCGTCGCGCCTGCCTGCTCGGCCAGCAGGGCGGCCACGCGGGCCACGGTGGTGGTCTTCCCGGTGCCGGGGCCGCCGGCCACCACGGCCAGGCTGCGCAGCACCGCGCAGGCTGCCGCGGCACGCTGCAGCTCATCCTCGGGGTGGGGGAACAGCCGGCTCAGTCCGCTGGCCAGCCAGCCGGAGTCCACCGGGCGGAGCGGCCGAGCCGCGAAACCGGCCAACCCGCTCGCCAGCTGGCGCTCCTCTCGCCAATAGCGGTCGAGGTAGAACCGCGAGCCAGCCAGTCGTAGCGGCCGCACCTCCCCCGGCTCCTCGTCGTCGCCCACGGCCACGAGCCGAGACAGGGAGCCGACTCGCTCGATCCAGCCGAGTGGCTCAGGCCAGGGCAGGGCAGCCAGATCGACCCCGGAGGCGTCCTCCACCGTCACGGTCTGGCTGACGGCGCTCAGGTCCACGAACACGTTGCCCAGCCTTGGCGCACGAACAGCCAGCGCCATGGCCAGCAGGGCATCTGGATCGGCCACCTCGGCCAACCGGCCGAGCTCGACAGCTACGTGAACATCGGCTGCGGCCAGGACTCCGGCCCGGTTGAACATCCGAAGCGGGGCCGGCGCCCGCAGCGCCAGCTCGGCATCGAACGATTCCACGAGGGTGCTCACACCCCCTCCAGCACATCGCTCAGCGCCACCACGAGCCCGGCCGGCGGATGCCAGGAGAACACTCCCAGGGTGCCGCTTTCGACGGCAGGCGCGCCGGGCCCGAGCATCCCGCGGACGAACAGGTAGTGCGCGCCGGCCAGGTTCCGAGACGGGTCGTAGCCCGGGAGGCGCCAGCGCAGGTAGCGGTGCAGGGCCACCGTGTAGAGCAGCGCCTGCAGACCGTAGTGCGCGTGTTGCATCTCATCCTGTAGCGCCGATGGCCGGTAGTGCCAGGCGCTCAGGGGCTCGCCCGCCGGGGCCAGCCAGTTCGTCTTGTAATCGAACAGCGCGAACCTCGGCCCGTCAGCCCCCGCCAGGCGGACGACCAAATCGATGGAGCCGGTCAGGTAGCCCCGCAGCGTGCTCTCCAGCACCGGATCCTCCAGCTGATCCGCATATCCGGCCAGGGGATCCTCGTCGGGCAGCCACCGGCGCAGGAGATCGGCCACGGACCCCAGGCCCACGCGGCCGCGCGGCTCATCACCTCCGGCCAGTGGAAGCTCGAAACCGAGCTCGTCCAGTCGGTCGGCCCGGGGCACCTGGGTCAGAGTCGCTCCCCCGAGGGCCTCCTGAAGCGGGGTTTGGAGGGCGGCGGCCAGCCCGGCCGCCGCCACGGCGGGCTCACAGCCAAGCTCCGGGCCGGTCCGCAGGCCGCGTCCACTCAGACTGGCGGCCAGCTCGGCGCCCAATTCGGCCGAGGTGAAGTCGACCGCCTCCAGCACCCGATGCACCAGCGTGCCGATGTCGGGGCCCATGGCCATCTCGGCCAGCGGGAGGGGGTGCGCGGTCAGCTCCACCCGCTCCGGCCCGGTCAGCTCGGGCACGACGGCCCCGCCGCCGGCTGGACCGCTGGGCTCGTCCTGCACCCAGGCCTCCTCGGGCTCGCTGCCCACCCAGGCCTCGTGGGCCGCGGCGGTGATCGCGCTGTAAGAGGTCCGCCGCCAGGCCAGGTCGAGCCGCCGGTCGAACCTGGCCACCGACATCGCCTCGGCAGGAGGAAGCCCGGGACTCCAGGCCGCCGGCTTGCCCAGCCGGGCCCACCCGACCGATACCGAGCTCGTAGCTCGGGACCGGATCTCCCCGAACCGTGCGAGTGCCGTCTGGTCAGCCGGCGTCTCCGGGCCGGCCAGCGGCACGTTGCCGTCCGACCGGGGGGCGAACAGCAGCCGCCCGAGCGGCGAGTTGCCGGCATTCCAGGATCCGGCCCACCAGACGGTGGCCTGGTGCCGGGCACGGGTGAGCGCAACGTAAGCCAGGCGCAGGTCCTCGCCGCGCTCCTCGGCCAGGTGCTGGTCCTTGTGGGCTCGGTAGCTGCCGCCCTGCAGGCCGACGTCGAGCGCGCGGATGTCTCCGTGGTCGGAGTCGTGGAAGGTCACGGGACGGTTGCCGGGCGGCCGCCAGACGACATCCCATAGGAACGGGCAGAAAACCACCGGGAACTCGAGCCCCTTGCTGCTGTGGATGGTGACCACCTGTACCGCCTCAGCGTCCGACTCCAGACGACGGGTCAGCTCGTCAGCGCCCTCGCGTCCGGCGGCCGCGATGCGCTCGCGCAGCCAGCCCGTCAGCGACGAGGTGCCCAGGCCCTCGGCCGCCGCGGCGGCGTGGAGGATCTGACTCACGTGGCCAAGATCCGTGAGCCGTCGTTCGCCGCCCCGCCGGGCCAGGACGCGTCCCGGGATGCGCTCGGCCAGCATCACCGTCTCGGTCAGGGCGGCGACCCCTCGGGACCTTAGGATCCTGCCCCAGCCGTGGAGGCGCTGGTGGAGCTCCTCCAGCTCCTCCTCCGTGGCGCAGGCCACCCGTTCTGCGTCCCAGCCCAGGAACGGGGTGAGCGCGGCCGCCCGGGCGCGAAGCGGAGAGGTAGGGCGTTCGAGCGCTTCGAGCAGCGTCAGCCAGTCCTGTCCGGCCGGAGTGGCGAACACGCTTCCGGCGCCGTTGATCACCGCGGGAACCGCGGCGGCGGTCAGCTCGGCCTGGACGAGCGCCGCCTCGGTGTGACGGCGTACGAGAACCGCCAGGTCGGCCGGCCGGATCGGGTCAGAGCCGATCGTCTCGCCGCTCTCGGCCCGGCGGTCGATGCGGGCCGGGGAGGCCAGAAGGGCCACGACCTCGGCTGCCACGTCGCGGGCGATCAACTCGCGAACGCTGCGCGCCTCCGCGAAGCCCTTGGTCGTGCGGGTGACGGCGGGATCATCGCGGTCGACCACCCGGAAGCGCAGCGCTGCCGGATCGGGAGCGTCGTGCAGCCGCGGGTGCCGGTGGCAGGGTGCGGCGCGAACCTGACGGTAGGGAATATCCGGGTGGCCGAGGCAGACCGGCTCGAACAGAGCGTCGAATCCATCGAGCAACGGCTGATCGCTACGCCGGTTGATCGGCAGCGTCGCCTGGTGCGTGGCCTCCCGGGCGGCGGCCAGATAGGCGTACACATCCGCCCCCCGGAATGCATAGATCGCTTGCTTGGGGTCGGCGATCAGCACCAGTGTCACCCCGGATCCGAACGCCCGGTGGACGATCTCCCACTGGATCGGGTCGGTGTCCTGGAACTCATCGATCAGCACCACCTGGTAGCGGGATCGGAGCCGCGTTGCGGCCTCCGGCCCGCGCGGTCCGGCCAGCGTGTCCCTCAGCCGCGTCAGCTGGTCGTCGTAGGTCAGGAGGGCCAGCTGCCGCTTGCGCGCCGTTAGTTCCCGGCGGGCGGCCTCGGCCAGGCGGCGGCGCATGGCGGCCAGGCTCTCGGCGGACCCGTCGAGGGGATGCAGGACTGCGTCGGGGTTGCGGATGGCCATTCTGGCGATCGTTCCCGCTTCCTCGCGGGTCAGCTCGGGCCGGTCCGAACGGTGGAAGCGCCGCAGGTAGAGGTCGTCGATCACCTCTTCCTCCAGTTCCTCGACGTCTTCCACGAACACCGTGTCGGGTTCGAGGTCTCCCAATGTGCCGAGCTCGTCCAGCACCTTCTGGCAGAAGCCATGGGTGGTCTCGATGGTGGCGGCGTCAAAGCCGGCCACCGCATCGGCCAGACGGTTCCGGCGGAGCACCAGGGTGTCCCGGTCGGTGTCAGCCAGCAGGCGCGCGATTTCGTCGTTTTCGTCGACCCCTGCGCCGGCCAGCGCCCGGGCCAGCTCGCGCTCGGCGCTCACCAGGCGCTCGCGCACGCGCTCGCGCAGTTCACCCGTGGCGATCCGGGTGAAGGTGACCAGCAGCAGCGAGTCGAGCGGCGCGCCTTCGGCCACGTAGCGCGCCGTCAGCGCGGCAATCGTGAAAGTCTTGCCGGTCCCGGCGCTGGCCTCGAGCACCGTGACGCCTTCGGGCAGCGGCCCGCACAGGTCGAAGTTGCCGGTCATTCGAGTATCTCCCGCGCCAGCAAGGGGGTCCACAGGCGGACCGCGTAGCGACCGAAGCGGGACGGTTCGTCCGCCGGCCAGGCTGGACCCCGCTCATCACCTGCCGGGCCCGATCGAGTCAGTTCGGCGATCGGGACCTCACCGCCGAACACCAGCTGGTGCTCGGGCTCGCGGTTCTCGCGGGGTCGGTCGAAACCCGACTCCCACTCGGCCGCGGCTAGTTTCACAGCGCTCTCCACATCCGCCCGCCCACCCAGGCGGGCGGATGCGTACGCAGCCGCGGACTGGGAAGGCAACGGCAGCGGCTCGCGCAGGCCGCGCAGGCGCAGATACACCAGAACTGTCAGCTCCTGCATGGCCCGTTCCCGACGCTGCTCGGGGTTGGGGCCCAGTGAGGGGATCCTCGCCACTGCCGCGCCACCCTGGCCCCGCGCGCGGGCCACGGTAACCGCTTCGAACGGGATCTCCGGGTGCGCGGCACTGAGGGCTAGCAGGTTGACCCAGGCCGCGAGTCGCAGGCGCGAATTCAGCCGCGAGAAGCTGGCCATCAGAAGCACGTGACCCCGGATTCCGGTGACCGTTCCGGTCAGCCGGACCGGCCCGGCCTCGCTTGACAGCAGCAGGTTTGCCTCCAGCGACCGTGGCTCCTCACCGGGGGCCTGGGCCCTGGCCTGGCCCAGGATCGGGTGAACCTGGTCCCGGATAGATCGAAAGATCGGCCGGCCCAGCTCCCCCGGCGGAAGCTCCCCGCGGGCGAACTCCGCGGCCACGCAGCGGGCAGGATCGATCCCCGCCAACAGGCCGTCCAGCAGGCGCTGGCCGATCTGCCAGCGCGCCAGGCCATCGAGCTCGACGGGGAGTGCGTCCTGCACCTCGTCGTCGTGGGAGACCACCGAGATGCCCAGCCGCTGGCGTAGGAACGCCCGGACGGGCCGCTGGACGAAGGCGATCAGGTCATCCAGAACCAGCACCTCGGAGTCAGCCGGCGGGAGCGGCGCGGACAGGAATGGGGGCGGGTCCTGGCGCGGTCCCTCGAGCGCGATGGCGCCCTCAAGCGACACCTGATCGAAGCTCCAGGCATCGGCGCCCTCCAGCCGCCCGGGCAGGAAGTTCCGGCGGTCGAAGGCCTGCAACGGGTGCTCCAGCACGACTCGCTCGCGTGCCTCTCCCTGCGCCGTGGCTGCGATGGAGTCGAGCAGCTCGGCCACCGGGACCGCGGGCGGGAGCGGAACATTGGTGCGCTCATCGTGGCCGCTGTAGGTGACGATCAGCCGGTCGCGCGCGGCCATCAGAGCGTCCAGGAGCAGCTGACGGTCCTCGGCGCGCGGATCACGATCGCCAACCTGAGGTTCCTCGAGCAGCCGGTTGTCCCCGTCGCGCGGAGCCTGGCGGGGAAAGGCGCCGTCATCGAGGCCCAGCAGGCAGACCACCCGGTGGGGGACCGAGCGCATCGGCACGAGCGTGCAGATCGTCAGATGCCCGGTGCGGAAGTTGGCTCGCGTGGGCCGTCCGGCCAACCGCTGGGCCAGGAGCGCCCGGACCTCGGGCTGGGCCAGCTTGGCGGCGGCCGGCTTGGCCGCCGCCGGCTCATGGGGCGTCTCGCTGAGCACGTCCTCCAGGATCCGCTCCAGCTCCAGCCGCTCCCAGGCCTCCCAATCGGTTGTGGCCGTGAGCGCATCGGCGGCCCAGCGCAGAGCGGCGACCCATTCCGGGACGGTGCGGGTTCCCGACAGGTGATCG
>DASZNA010000125.1:0-46733 GCA_035551655.1 Solirubrobacteraceae bacterium | reverse complement strand
ACTCCCGCGCTCGGGACGGCGGGCACGGTTCCGAGCAGGCCCTTGGCAAACGCGCGCAGAGGCCAGTAGATGACGTTGAACGCGGCCGTCCAACCGGTCCTGCGGTCTCCCACCACGATGCTCGGACGCAGCACGGTTACGGGAAGTCGCTGAGCCGCCCGGATCAGCAGCTCCGCTTCGCACTTGGATTGTTCGTAGGGATTACGGAAATCCTGGCCCAGGTACAAATCCCTCTCCGAGAAGCGGCCCGCGTGGGTTCCCGCCACGAACGCGGTTGAGATCTGCACATAGCGGTCGAGGCCACCCCGTTCCATGGCAGCTTCGGCAAACGCAATCATTTCGCTGGTCCCACCGACGTTGACCTCGCGGGCGCAGGAGAGCGGCAGGGCGAACGAGACCGAGGCCGCGCAATGCACCACAGTGCCGCTGCGTTCGGCCAGCTCCCGGACCCTGGCAGGAGGCAGCCCGAGGCCGGGGCGGGCGACGTCTGCCGCCACTGCCTGAACCCGTCCGGCGTAGTCGCCGGCCGCTTCGCCAAGGGCTCCGGCGAGCGTGTCGTCGATCCGCTGCTGCGCCGCTGAGTCGTCAGCTGCGCGGACCAGGGCGATCACGTTCCTCGTGTCCTGCTCGAGGTAGCGAGCCAGGACCTCAACGCCCAGAAACCCAGTGGCTCCGGTGAGGAGGACCTCCTCGCCCGGGCCGGTTGCTTGGCCGGTGGCGAAGGTCATGCGGCCGCCCTGCGCAGGTCGGCTCGCTCAGGACTGCCCGCCTGCTCACGCGAGGCCTGGCGGGTGGGGCTGATCTCGATGACGTTCCACGCCAGGTGGGTCCGGCGCATCAGCCGGATGATCCATCCCGAGGGGTCGAGCAGAGCCTCCGCGGGCCTGAGCCCGTGGAAGGCGGACCTGGCGAAGGCATGGTGGTTGTGGTGCCAGGCTTCGCCCAGGGACGGCAGGGCCAGCCAGGCGACGTTGGTGGATTGATCATCGATGCCGAAGCGCCGGCGCCCGAAGAAGTGGCAGACGCTGTTCACCGACCACGTCACGTGATGGATCAGGAAGACGCGAACCAGACCGCCCCACAGCAGGGCGGTCAACGCGCCGGCCCAGGTGCCGGTCAGGGCTAGTCCGATCATGAAAGGGAGCGCGAAGGTGCCCAGCGCGAGCCAGTGGTAGCGGCGATGGAGTCCTCGCATGAACCGGTCTTCGTAGAGCTCGGGCGCGTACTTGCGCCCCTCAGCCTGTCCCTGGGTGCGCCAGAGCCAGCCCACATGGGCATGCCAGAGACCACTCAGGCTCCCGCGGAGCCCGGCACCGCGGCCGACGTGGGGGCTGTGCGGGTCCCCGTCGCGGTCGGGGTAGGCGTGGTGCTTGCGGTGATCGGCCACCCAATCCGACGGTGAGCCTTGGAGCGCCAGGGCGCCGGCCACCGCCAGGGCTCGCTCCATCCCCCGGAAGGTGGCGAACGCGCGGTGGGTCATGAGCCGGTGGTAACCGATCGTGATCCCAAAGCCGGTGACCAGGTAGAGCACGGCTCCGATCAGCACATCCCGCAGATGCAGGGCACCGCCCCACAGGATCGGCACGCTGACGAGGATCCCCAGCGGGGGGATCACCACTGCTGCGAGGTTGACATTTCTTTCCAATCGGGTCACAGAACCGGAGACTAGGAAACAAATTCACAGGCGTCATGGCCATATATCGACAGATGGGCGCCAATTTTCTATGCTTCAGGCATAAGACTCGGTCTGCACCCCGCGGCGGCAGCCGCCATTGAGCCTCACCTGTCCGAACTGGCCGAAGAGGTCATCGCGGCCATCCGGGAGGAGGTGCCCGCCTACGCCGGTCCACTGAAGGGCCCGTTCGGCGAGGGCATCCGGCAGGGCGTGGTTCAAGCGCTGACCCGCTTCCTCACCGGCAACGAGCCCGGCGCAGACTCCGGTCGCATCAACCGGCAGCTCGGCCGGGGCGAGTACCGGTCCGGCCGGAGCCTTGATGCGCTCCAGGCGGCCTACCGGGTCGGGGCGCGGGTGGCCTGGCGGCGAGTCAGCCGGCTCGCCGCCGATGCCGGCGTTCCTGTGGATGGCCAGCATCAGCTGGCCGAGGCGATCTTCGCCTATATAGACGAGCTCTCCGCCGAATCGGTCGAGGGCTACGCCCAGGCCCAGGCCGCTCAGGCCGCCAGCCTGCAGCGACACCGAGAGGACCTGCTGCGGCTGTTGACGGCGGAGGCGCCGGTTCCCGCTCAGATTCTCCAGGACGCCGCGGCCCGGGCGGACTGGCGAGTTCCCGCCCGGATCGCCATGATCGCCTGCCCACCCGACGCCGCGGCCAACATCCCCCGCCATCTCAGCGGACAGGCGATCTACTCCGCCGACCAACTCCACGGGCAGATCTGCGCGCCGGAGTCCGGGCGCCTGCACCAGGAGCTGGCCGTCGCCGCCCGGCGTCGTCACGTGCCGATCGGCCTCGGTCCTGGCGTGGCGATCACAGAGTCCAGCCGCTCTTCGCGGTGGGCGCTCCTGGCCATGCGCAGCGCCGAGGCGGGACAGATCGTCCAAGCCGACCAGCAACTCGAGCGGTTGATCCTGGGCGCTTCCCCGGACCTCGCCACCGCATTGCGCCGCCAGGCTCTCGAGCCGCTCGACGGGGAGACGCCCGCCAGTCGCCGACGGCTCGAGGGCACACTGCTCGCCTGGCTTCGTCACCACGGTGCCCAGGCGGCCATCGCTGCCGAACTCGCCATTCACCCCCAGACGGTCCGCTACCGGATGGGGCGCCTGCGCGACCTGTTCGGATCAGCCCTCGAGGATCCGGACAAGCGTTTTCAGCTCCAACTGGCGCTCCACGCCAAGGGAAACTGACCACCGCGCCCGCCGCCGGTGTAACGCTTCGGCGCCAGCGCGGACCAAACGAGTGGAAGGACAAACCACTCCGGAGGGAACATGCTCACTCCTCGCAGGCTCAGCGCCATGACGGCCGCCGCGGCGGCCACATGGCTGATGGCCGCGGCCGGCTCGGCCGCCGCCCAGGCCCCAAATCGCGCCCACCATGACCAAGGTCCGGGCCATGCCGTGTTCGTGCAGACCGACAACTTGGCCGGAAACGCCGTCGCCGTCTACCGGCGAGGGCACCAGGGCACCCTCGCGCCGGCAGGCACCTACTCAACCGGTGGCGCCGGCGGCGTGCTGGCCGGATCGCAGGTCGACCACCTGGCGTCGCAGAACTCGCTCGTCTATGACGCACAGGCGGGTGAGCTGTTCGCCGTCAACGCCGGCAGCGACAGCGTGTCGGTGTTCGACGTACACGGAGACCACCTGCACCTGCGCCAGGTGACCGGGTCGGGGGGTGCATTTCCCGTCAGCATCGCGGCTCACGGTGATCTGGTCTACGTCCTCAACGCGCTGGACGGCGGGACGATTCAGGGTTACCGCCTCAACGACGGCTTCCTCTCCCCGATCAAGGACTCATCCCGGTCGCTCGGCCTCGACCCCAACGCAACGCCTCAGTTCGTCACCACTCCTGGGGACGTGGCCTTCAGTCCGGGCGGACACCATCTCCTGGTCACCACCAAGGCGAACACCAACGCCATCGACGTCTTCGCCATCGGCTCGCATGGGCGGCCGGCCAGCAGCCCGGTCGTGAACAGCGAGCCCGGCGCGGTGCCGTTCGCGCTCGCGTTCCCGGGCGGACATCAGGTGGACGTGGCGGAAGCCGGCACGAATGCCGTCGCCAGCTTCAGGCTGCAGCCCGACGGCACGCTCCAGCCGCTGGCCTCGCTGGGCACTGGTGAGGCAGCGACCTGCTGGTTGGTCGCCGATGGCCCGGTGCTGTTTGCCGGCAACGCCGGCAGTGGGAAGGAGAGCACCATGCTGGACTCGGCGTCCGGCGCGCTCGAGCTGACCGCGACGACCTCCACCGATCCCGGAACGGTGGACGCCGCCACCTCACCGGACGGCCGCTACCTGTACGTGCAGACAGGAGCCCAAGGGATCGTCGACGAGTTCGGCGTAGGCGCCGCTGGGGCACTTAGCCAGCTCGGCAGCGTGACTGTTCCGGATGCCGTGGGCGGAGAGGGGATCGCGACATCCTGACGTGACGGGATACTCGGGCGGCGCCGTCGATTAGACAGCGCCGCCCGTCCCGGCAGATGTCTGTCATCCAATTTCGTCGTCGACCCTGGGTCCGGGGCCGCGCCCGCGCGGTCGAGGCGGACGTGCGTCTGCTGGAGGGACTGCGCTCAGGCGACGAGCAGGCCTTCGTGGCCCTGGTTGGCCGTCACCACGATTCCATGTTGCGCCTCGCCAAGACTTTCGTTTCCAGCCACGCCGTTGCTGAGGAGGTCGTGCAGGAGACCTGGCTCGGTGTGCTGCGGGGAATCCACCGCTTCGAGGGCCGGTCGTCGCTGCGCACGTGGCTACTGGCGATCCTCGTAAATCGCGCCCGCAGCACCGGCACCCGGGAGTCGCGCTCGGTTCCGGCTTCTGACCCAGCTGACTTCGTCCCGGCGGTCAACCCGTCCCGCTTCGACACCTCCGGGGCCTGGAGCTCGCCGCCGGTCCCGTGGGTGGAGGAAGCCGAGGATCGCATCGGCGCCGCCGCGCTTCGCGGGGAGATCCTGTCGGCGCTGGCCGAGATGCCGGCACGACAGCGTGCCGTGGTCATGCTCCGGGATGTAGACGGGCTGCGCGGGGACGAGGTCTGTCACGTGCTGGGTTTGACGCCGGCCAACGAACGGGTCTTGTTGCACCGTGGCCGCAGCCGCCTGCGGGCGGCCCTCGAGGACCTGATCGAAGGAGCTTCCGCATGAATCCGCTGCGTCCAGCCGAGATTCCATGCCAGCAGGTCGTCGAGCTGGTCACCGATTACCTCGAGGGCACACTCTCCCGCCGAGACCGGCGACGCTTCGAGCATCACCTGGCCGGCTGCCCGCACTGCACCGCCTACCTGGCCCAGATGCGCGAGACCCTCAGGCTGACCGGAGGCCTGGTCCCCGAGGACCTCTCGCCGGCCATGCAGCAGGATTTCACGGAGATCTACGAACGCTGGCGATCCGGCGGCTGAGCCCAACGGCGCCGCCCTGTCGCCCAGCATCGGCCCATTGGTACATTTGTACCAATGGCGGTTCTGAGAACGCAAACCGACCGTCCCCGGGGGGCCGCTCGACGCACGGCCCTCATTGAGGCGACGCTGCAGATCCTGGCCGAGGTCGGCGCGGATGCCGTCACCCATCGCCGGGTTGCTGAGGTGGCGGGGCTGCCGCTCGCCTCCACCACCTACTGGTTTGACTCCAAGGAGGACCTGCTGACGGCGGCTCTCCACCACGCAGCCGAGCAGGACATCACCCGGCTCGAGGCATTTGCCGCCTCCGCCCAACATACGGAGGACCCAATCGGCACGGCGGTGGGGGCGGTCGTGGGGCCGGCTGACGTCCGCAGTCCGGCTGGCCGGTCATCGCTGCTGGCCTCCTACACGCTCCTGCTGGAGGCCGCGCGGCGCCCAGCCCTGCGCGATCTGAGCCTTCGGTGGACCAACGCTTACCTGGATGCGCTGGAGCCGATGCTCGAGCTGGCCGGGTCCGGTTCGCCGCGGGCCGACGCCGAACTCCTGCTAGCGGCGGCCGATGGTCTGCTGATGGATCAGCTGGCTCTGGGCGGCGCATCCGATCCAACCTCCCGGCTGCGCAGGATGGTTGCCGCGCTGGTGAGGCCGGCATGACAGCTCGGGTCGGACACGCCACGTCGGCCAGCGAATCGCGTGGCGTACTGGTGATGATCAGCGCCCTCCTACTGTTCGAGTCCTCGATCTATTCGGCGATCACCCCGCTCCTGCCCCATTACGAGCGGCTGTTCCATGTCCAGAAGCCGGCGATCGGGCTGCTCGCGGCTTCGTATGCCGCCGGGATGATCCCCGGCGCGTTGCTGGGTGGCTGGATGGCCGGCCGCGGCGGGGTGCGTCGCACCACCCTGGCGGGTCTGCTGGTCTTCGCGGTCTCGATTGCCGCGTTCGGCTTCGGGACTGACCTCAGGGTGCTCGACGCTCTGCGCTTCGTGCAGGGGGGCGCCTGCGGGTTGATCTGGGGCGGTGGCCTCACGTGGGCGATCGCGCTGGGTTCCCGCGAGCGGCGGGGAGAGCTGATCGGCACCGTCCTGGCGGCGGCCATCTTCGGGTCACTGGTGGGTCCGGTCATCGGCACCCTCGCCGCGGTGATTGGAACCGAGGCGGTGTTCTCGCTGGTCGGGGCCGTGTCAATCGTCCTCGCCACCTGGGTGATGAGGCATGACGAACCACCGCCACCGGAGCGGGCGACAAGCACGCCGCTGCGCGCCGCGTTACGAAGCCCGCAGTTGAGGCTCGGCTTCTGGCTGATCGTTCTGGAGGCCGCCACGATCGGCGCCACCAGTACGCTCATACCTCTCCACCTCGCCGCTTTGGGGGCCTCGGCCGTGGCGATCGGTTGCACCTTCCTGATCACCTCATTGATCAGCACGGTGCTCTCCCGGCCGGTCGGCCGCCTGGTCGACCGGCGCGGCCCGCGGCGTCTTCTGGTCATCGCGCTCACGGCAACCGCGAGCTTGCTGGCATTGCTGACACTCTCGGGCTCAGCCCTGGCCCTCGCCGCGATGACGGTGGTCACTCTCGGGTTCCCGCTGACCGCCTATGGCACCCCGGCCATGTCGATCATGACCGAGGCTTCCGAGGGATCCGGGATAGCCCTGGCGATCACCACGATGATGTTCACCCTCGCCTGGGCCTTCGGTGAAGCGGTTGGAGCTCCCACGGCCGCCAGCCTGGCCCACGCTACGACCGAAGCCGTTCCCCTACTGCTTCTCGCGGCACTGATGCTGCTGACGCTATGGCCGGTACTCAGAGCGCGGCTGACGCCCCCGAAGGTCTCGCCGACCCCAAGCGCAGAGCTCGAAGCGACGCCGCCTCGCGCCCGCTCACTCGTCTGAACCCACCCGCCTGCGCGGGCTAAGGGAAGCAAGCACCTTCGATACGGCGCCTAGCCGAGCTGCCCCCAGCGGCCTTCTTGAATATCCGGACGGCGCAGGAGTACGGGGTGCCCGAGGCGGTGTGGCCCGTACAGGAGTAGCCGCGCTGACCCGATGGCGAACAACGAACGGTCGTGAGATGGAGGCCCTGTTTCGCTGCGAGTTGGCGGACTACCTGCTTGGGGGTCGTCGGCCGGGCGCCGGACGACGCTGAGCCACCGCAGCCGGCCACCAGCAGCGCAGAAGCGATCGCCGCGGTCGGCCAGTTCACGCTGGGGATCTTCTCAGGGGCCGACGGAGGATCAGCGCGCTATTTGGCCCGGGCGGCGTGGAGCAGGGTCCGGCAGCCGTCGAGCGCAATTTGGAGTTGCTCGGGATCGCGGCGAACTTGCGTCAGGAGCAGGCCGCCCTGAAGGGCCGCCATGGTGACGGTCGCGAGTTTGGCGGGGTCGGCGGTGGGCGCGAGCTTGCCACGTTCCTGCATCCGCGTCAGGCCTTCGCGGAGGTGGGCCTCCCACCGGCCGAGGCCGTCGGCGATCGCGGCACGGGCCTGCGGGTCCCGCTCGGCCAGCTGACCGGCGAGCGAACCAATCGGGCAGCCGCCGCGCGCTTGGCGGTCTCGTTGGAGTCGGACCAGGGCGTCGAACCATCGGTCGATGCCGGCCCATGAATCGAGGTGGTCCAACAAGCCGTCCTGGGCGGCGAGGACGGCTTCGGTGGTGGCGTCAACGACAGCGTGGACAAGCTCGTCCTTGTCGCTGAAGTAGTGGTAGAGCTGGCTGCGGCTGGCCTGTGCCCGCCGGCCGACATCGTCCAGGCTGACCGCGGCCACACCGCGTTCGCCGACCAGTTCCGCCGTCGCGCGAATTATCCGCTCGCGCGTAGCCCGGCCCTTCGCCGTGGATGGGCTGGTTGTGCTCATGATCGGACTGTATCTAATGGACTTGACAGTCCAGACTGGGTCCGACGCAGCCGCGCCGTCCACTCGAGAACGTCGCGCCTCGGCTGGCTACTTGACCGCGACGATCTCCACGGTCCGGATGTCGGGGTCAGCGGCCAGCAGTTCCGGGGCGACGCTAGCCAGCGCTTTCGGGATCTCACCGTTGAGGTGAGCTTGGCGACCATCTTCGTCAGCGAACGTGTCGAAGATGCCATAGGTCGTCTCGCCGACCTTGAACGCGTACCACGTGACCGTGCCCTCTTCGGCGGCCGCCAGCGCGCGACCGTTCTCGAGGAACCGACCGAGCTCGGGTCCCTTCTCGGGCTTGGCCTCGAGGAGTGCGAGTAGACCAAATTTCACTGACATGGCAAACCCTCCGTTGTCGCGTTGAAAGCGCTTCTCCCGTTGGCCAGCTTGCGGTGCTGATGCGCCATCGGGGGCGCCTGGTGAGCGGATCGTACTGCATATTGGACTTGACAGTCCAGAATTGGCGTGTTCTAATGGCACCAAGGAATGGACTATTCAGTCCAGAACGCCAGCGGCGACCACCCAAGGAGCAACACCATGGATCTCGAAGGCAAGCGCGCGCTCGTCACCGGAGCTACGTCGGGCATCGGGCGAGCGACAGCCGAAGCGCTGGGACGCGAGGGGGCGATCGTGCTCGTCAGCGGTCGTGACGAGCGGCGGGGCGAGGAGGTCGTCGGCGCCATCGTCAACGCCGGCGGCGAAGCCGAGCTGCTCCCCGGTGACCTGTCCTCACCCGAGGGCGTTGCGAAGGTGATCGAGCAGGCTGGCAAGGTCGACATCCTCGTCAACAATGCCGGCGTGTTCCCGGGCGGCCCGACGCACGAAATCGAAGAGGACATGTTCGACGAGGCGTTCGCCGTAAACGTCAAGGCCCCGTTCTTTCTGACTGCCGCCTTCGCCCCGAGGATGGCTGAGCGCGGTCATGGCGCGATCGTGAACGTGACCACGATGGTCGCCGAGTTCGGGATGCCCGGCCTCTCGGTCTACGGAGCCTCGAAAGCGGCGACCGCCCTGCTGACCAAGGCGTGGGCGGCCGAGTACGGCCCGGACGGGGTTCGCGTGAACGCGGTTTCGCCCGGCCCCACACGCACCCCTGGGACCGAGGCGATGGGCGACGGGTTCGCCCAGATCGTCGACACGATCCCGCTCGGCCGGGCTGCCAGCCCGGACGAGATCGCCCAGGCGATCGTCTTTCTCGCTTCTGACCGCGCTAGCTACCTCAACGGTGCCGTGGTACCCGTCGATGGCGGACGTCTCGCGGTATGACACCCCAAGCCTCCCTACCAACGGATGACCCAGCCAAGACCCTTCCATGACCGCCGAGCGCACACCCGCCCACGGCGTCCAACCCGGCGCCCCCGTTCCCCCGCTCGAATTGCCGCTGGCCGGCGGCGGCATGTTTCGGCTTGCGAACGCCACACCGCGTACGTTCACCATGCTCGTTTTCAATCGCGGACTGCATTGTCCGGTGTGCCGGGCCCAGCTCTCGGAGTTGGGCCGGCGCTTCGACGAGCTCTCCGAGAAGGGCATTGACGTCGTCTCAGTCAGCGCCGAGAACGAGCAACGCGCAAACCTGATGCGCGACGAGTGGAGGATTGACAAGGTTCCGCTGGCCTACGGTTTGAGCGAGGCGCAGATGCGCGAGTGGGGTCTGTTCGTCTCGCGCGGAATCACGCCTAACGAGCCTGCTGTGTTCAGCGAGCCCGCCCTCTTCCTGATCTCCCCCGACCACACCGCCTACTACGAGGCGATCCTCTCGATGCCCGTCGGGCGCCCCCGCCTAGACGACCTGCTGGGCGCCGTCGACTACTGGCTCGCTAACGACTATCCAGCTCGCGGCGGGGACTAGCTCGCCGCGCGCCAAAAAGTTGCATGCGTTCTGGCTGCGCGGGTAAGAGGGAACCGGTCCCTTGCACCCGACGGAGGAGGAGAGATGGCCCAGGCGAAAGCCGACCGCTCAGCGGCAGCCAAGAAGGCGGCAGCGACGCGAGAGCGCAACCAGAAGAAGGCGCGGTCACAGAGCGCCGGCACCAAGGCCGCGGCCACCCGGCAGGGCAAGGCGGCCGGAAAGGCAGCCGGGCAGGCGGGCCGGGCCGCGGGCGGCATCGTGAGCGCGGCCAAGAAGGCCGCCGGCGCAGCAGGTGGGGCGGTCAAGCAAGCCGGCAAGGCAGCCGGTACGAGATCGCGCGCCTCAGGTAACGCTCGCAAGAAGTAACCGTCGCGCTCTTACTGGCTCCCGGATGAGTCTTCCCACAATGTGACCGGGTGACCTCCCAGGCCCCCCGGGTTCAAGTCATGTGGCTGTACCGATCGCGAGCAGGTATTCGAGTTCGTACCTCGCCTGTTCCGAGCTGCCGCGATTCATCCGTTCGGCGACAGGGCGCGCAGCAGGTCGGGCTCTTCGTTGGGAGGTTGTGCGTCGCCGGCAAAGAGCTGGTAAACCGACGCTACTCCTCTTCGTCCGCTCCGTGGAATCCCCACGCCTGAGCGCCGACCTCGCGCGATTGACCTCACCTTTCGGTTCGGGCTGGGTGGCGATCACGGATGAGCCTGATCACGGACGGCTGATTTCATGAACCGCGTGACTTCCGCTCCGCCCGGCACCCCGCCCGCGCCATCCTCGACGCCGGGGCAGACCCGTCCCGGTGGCCCCTCCGGCCCGAACGTCCTCTACGTCCGAACGATTGCGTTCGTCGTGGGCTCCGCCAGCCTCGGCGCGGAGATCTCAGCCGCTCGTCTCCTGGCGCCGTACTTCGGAGCCTCGACGATCATCTGGGCGAACACGATCGCCACCGTCCTCGTCGCCCTGTCGGCCGGGTACGAACTCGGGGGGCGCTTGGCAGATCGCCGGGTCGACCTTCGTGGGCTGTGCACGATCGTCACGACCGCGGGTGTCCTGCTCGCGGTCGTTCCATTCGCGGGCGATCCGTTCTTGCGCATCTCAGCCAAGGCGCTGGGGACACTGTCTGTGGGAGGCTTCCTCGGCTCGCTGGCGGCCGTCCTCGTCTTGGTCGCGGTGCCGGTCCTGTTACTGGGGACCGTCGCGCCGTACGCGAACCGGCTCACGCTGGGCTCCGTCACCGACACCGGCACGGTCACCGGTCGCCTGTACGCAATCAGTACCGCGGGCTCGCTAGTTGGAACGTTTGCCTCAGCCCTGCTCCTGATCCCGCTGATTGGCACTCACCGCACTTTTCTGGTGTTCGCGATCGCTCTCACGGCCGTCGCCGTGCCGGGTCTCGGCCCGCGGCGATTCCTGGTCGTCCCGCTGGCCGTGGCCTCGCTTCTGCTGATCCCACCGGCGGCGATCGGGGCCGACGTACCTGGCGCCAAGGTGACCTTCGAGACCGAGACGCAGTACCAATACGCGCGCGTGCTCCAGTTCCCCAGCGGGATCCGGTGGCTACAGCTCAACGAGGGTGTGGCGATCCACTCCATCTATGACCCGCGCAGCTACCTGGTGGGCGGCTACTGGGACGATCTGCTGGCGTTGCCGGTGGCGGGCGTGCGCGGGGTTCCCCGAAGAGTCGCGGTCCTCGGCGATGCCGCGGGCACCGTCGCGCGGGGCTACGGTCACTACTTCCCTCGGACCCGCGTCGATGCGGTCGAGCTCGACGGCGAGCTGACGACCATCGGCAGGCGTTATTTCCATCTCACCGGCCCCCGGCTCCACCTGTATACCGCCGATGCCAGGCCGTGGTTGGAGATGAGCGCCGCGCATTACGACGCGATCTTCCTCGACGCCTATCAGCAGCCCTACATCCCGTTCTACCTGGTTACCCGCGAGTTCTTCTCCATCGTTCGCCACCACCTCCTCCCGGGCGGAGTCATCATCGTCAACGTTGGTCACATCCCGGGCTCCGACTCCCTTGAGAAGGTCGTCTCGGCGACGCTCCGTGCAGTCTTTCCGGTAGTGATGCGTGACCGTGTGAACGCCACCAACTCATTAGTCATCGCGAGCGCCAGACCGTTGTCGGGAGCGCGAATCACCGCGGCAGGCTTGAGAGGCAGGCTGTCCCCGGACCTCTTGCCGCTGGGGCATGAGGTCGCAGCCAGGCTCGGTCCGGCTCTGCGAGGCGGCTCCGTCTACACCGACGACCGAGCACCGGTCGAGTGGTTGACCGATCTCTCGATCCTGCACTACGCAACCGGCAAGCGCTGATCGGCGGAACCTCCGACCACCGGTTCTCTAGGCTAGGTCGAGAGCCGCGGATGACCCGCAAACCGACTGGACTCGCGGCCCCGCGGGTAAGCCGAGCGAGGGACCTCGAGGAAGCAGCCGCTGATGGCGACCAATCCGAAGTCGAGCCGAGTGATGGAAGGGACGCCGCGACGGGGTGAGGCCGTGGACGACGAGGCTGATCGGCGGATCCCGGCCGGGGCGCCTGAGAGTGTCCCACCGGAGCGCTCTGGACTGCGGCGGGTGATCGAGGATCACCGCCGCTCGCTGCTGATTCTGTTGGTCATGGGGGTCGCGATCGTCTTCGTGTTCGCGGTGCTGCCGCAGTTGGCCGGCTTTGGCAAGAGCCTGCACCGGCTGCGCGACGGAAGTAAGGGTTGGCTGGCAGCAGGGCTGGGGCTGGAGAGCATCTCGCTGCTTGGCTACATGGCGCTGTTCAGGATGATCTTCTCCTGTGAAGGGGTCCGGATCGGCTGGCGCTCTAGCTACCAGGTCACCTTGGCGGGCGCCGTCGCCACAAAGTTGATCGCGGCTGGCGGCGCCGGAGGGATTGCCCTGACGGTCTGGGCACTGCGGGCAGCGGGACTGTCCCCTCGGGCCGTGGCGCGGCGCATGACCAGCTTCGAGATCCTGCTCTACACGGTGTTCATGACGGCGCTCGTCGTGTTTGGCGGCGGCATGGCAGCCGGCCTCTTCCCGGGTCACGGGGGTTCAGGCTTGGCGGTTCCCCTCGCGGTGTTCGGAGCGGTGGTGATCGTGCTGGTGCCAGCGCTCGGCTTCGCCGCGCACGGCGCCGAGCAGTGGCTGTCCCGCTTGGCGCAGCGCTCCCGGCGGGGGCGTGGCCTGCTCCAGAAGCTGACCACGGTTCCGAGCACCCTGAAGGGTGGTATTCAGACGACAGGGGAGATCCTCCGACATCCACGGCCGGGACTTGCCGGGGCACTCGTCTACTGGGCGTTCGACATCGCCACACTTTGGGCCGGGTTTAAGGCGTTCGGCGCATCGCCGCCAATCGCCGCTGTCGTCCTGGCCTACTACGTGGGTCAGTTGGCCAACGCGCTGCCGCTCCCCGGCGGGATCGGTGGCGTCGAAGGCGGCATGATCGGGGCCTTCATTGCGTTTGGCGTGAGCGGCAGCACTGCCGTACTGGCTGTGCTGGCCTACCGCATCATCTCGTTCTGGTTGCCGATCCTCCCGGGCTCGATCGCCTACCTGCGACTCCGCTCCGCTGTTGCGCACTGGCACGAGGCCGACGCGGCCCAAGCGCCTGGCTGAAGGCCCGTCGCGCGTGCGCCCGCGCGACCCCCGGATGGAAGATCAGCGCACCCGGAGCGCAGGCGTTACTGCCAGTACCGCTCGACGACGTCGGCCGCTCGCTCCGAGGCCAGGTCCGGATTCTCTCCGGCGCTGCGGAGCGCCCGCCGTTGGCGCAGCAAATCCCAAAGACGGTCCAAATCGATCCGGATCTCCTCCAACCGCTTGACGTCTTCATCTAGCGACGGGTCTGCTTTAGCCTCCTGCTCGCGCAGCTTCGCGCGCTCCGATTCGAGCGCATCAATCTGGGCTTGGATCTGTTCGTCGCTCGGCATCCCCGAAGCCTCGCAGATTTCAGCTCCGATGTTGTGGCGAGCCGCCACTCATTAGGACGAGTCGCCCAGGTCCGAGGGCTTTCCCAGCGCGCCCGGAGAGATTCGAACTCCCGACCTTCGGTTCCGTAGACCGACGCTCTATCCAGCTGAGCTACGGGCGCGTGACGACAGCCATCGTAGCGGCCCCAAACATCCCTGGACGACCCGCCGCCGGGCTCAGTTCGCCCCCCAAGCGTAGGTCTGCTTGGCCAGTCGCAGGTACATGAAGGTCTCGGTGCTCCGGACCCCCTCGATCGTCCGGAGCTGACCGTTGAGGATCGAGATGAGCTGCTCGTCGTCCTCGCACACGAGCTCGACGATGATGTCGAACGAACCGGCGCAGATGACCACGTAGTCGATCTGCGGAAGCGCGCTGAGCTGGACGGCGATCGCTTCCAGGTCGCCCTCGGCGGTGATCCCGATCATCGCTTGGCGGTGGAAGCCTAGGGTCAGGGGGTCGGTGACAGCCACTATCTGCATCACCCCGGCGTCGACCAGCCTCCGCACGCGCTGGCGCACCGCGGCCTCGGAGAGGCCTACCGCGCCGGCGATCGACGCGTAGGAGCGCCTGCCGTCCTCCTGAAGCTGTTCGATGATCCGCTTGGACATGTCGTCCAGGCGGACCGGGCGGCCGTTGCGTTGGGCAGTCATCCCCCGCGATCATGTCGCCCAGCGAGGCCAATGACAACTGATTCCGTTGCAAAACCGATCCTGATCACCGGTTTGAAACGAATTCTGTAATCGTGTTTACTGATTCCGTTGCCCTGGCTGGCTGGGATCGAGAGGTTCCCACCGGTCTAAGCGTCCAGAGGAGAGGAAACCAGTGGCACTAACCCAGCCCACGACGTCCACGGACCTTCAACAGGCCGCTCGGGATCACCTCTGGCTGCACTTCAGCCGAGTCGGGGGCTTCGCCGGCCGCGAGATCCCGATCATCGTGCGCGGCGAAGGCTGCTACCTGGAGGATGATCACGGCCGGCGCTACCTGGACGCACTGGCTGGCCTGTTCGCTGTGCAGATCGGCTACTCCTACGGCGAGGAGATGGGGGAGGCGGCGGCCGAGCAGATGCGCGAGCTGCCGTTCTACACCAACTGGAGCTACGCGCACCCCCGGTCCATAGAGCTGGCTCAGGAGGTGGCTCGCCTGGCCCCGGGAGACCTCCAGCGCGTGTTCTTTTGTTCGGGTGGCTCAGAGGCCGTGGAGAGCGCTTGGAAGCTCGCTCGCCAGTACCACACCGCTCGCGGGGAGCGCCGCTGGAAGGCCATTGCCCGGGACGTCGCCTATCACGGCACGACCATGGGTGCCCTTTCCATCAACGGAGTGGCCGAGCTGCGTACGCCGTTCGAGCCGCTGGTGCCCGGCGTCAGCCACGTATCCAACACCGATCGCTTCCACCGCCCCGAGTCAGAGACCGAACTGGAGTTCACCCAGTCGCTGCTAGCCGAGCTGGAGCAGGCGATCGAGCGCGAGGATCCCACCACCGTCGCCATGGTGATCATGGAACCGGTCCAGAACGCCGGCGGTTCGTTCACGCCACCCCAGGGCTACTTCGCCGGCGTGCGCGAGATCTGCGACCGCTACGGCATCCTGCTCTGCGCCGACGAGGTGATCACCGGCTTCGGCCGCCTGGGTGCGTGGTTCGGCTCGGAGCTGTACGACATCCGGCCCGACCTCGTGACCTGCGCCAAGGGTCTCTCCTCGGCCTACGCGGCCATCGGCGGAGTGATCGCTAACCAGAAGGTGGCCGAGCCCTTCTTGGAGGACTCCGGTTCCTTCACTCACGGCATCACGTTCGGCGGTCACCCGGTGCAGTGCGCCATCGCGCTGCGCAACCTGGAGATCATGCAGCGTGAGCGCGTGGTAGAGCACGTGGCAGCCCACCAGGAGGATTTCCGCCGGACCCTCGCCCCGCTTCTGGACATCCCCATCGTCGGCGACCTGCGCGGCACCGGGTTCTTCTGGGCGCTCGAGCTGGTTCGGGACAAGGACACCAAGGCTCCTTTCACCGCCGAGGAACAGAATTGGCTGCTGAGGGACTTCCTGTCCACCCGCCTATTCGAGGCGGGCCTCATCTGCCGGGCCGATGACCGGGGCGAACCGGTGGTTCAGATCTCTCCGCCACTGGTGGCCGGCCAGGCCGAGTTCGACACGATCGCGGACATCCTCGGTGAAGCATTGGCCGAGGCCGCGCAGCGCCTGAACCGGCAGGCGCTCTGACGATGGCCGCGTCCGCCACCTCCGCCAGTCCCGCTGCACTCATGTCTCGCGAATGCGGACCGCCGGTCCGGTACAAATTCCGCGTACCGAACCAATTCCCGTTGTCACTCGATCGTGAAAGGTGGACAAACCTCCAGCGCACGACCGAGGGCTTGGAGGGGACCGCGGGCTTGAGAGGAATGAATCTTCATGGCAGTTGACGTCGCCACCGGCAGTGATCGCACCGAAGGCAGCTCAGTGCTCGATGTCCGGCTGAAGGACCTCACGAAGCGGTTCGACGAGGTGGTCGCCGTCGACAACATCTCGCTCGACATCGAGCACGGGCGCTTCTTCGCCCTGCTGGGCCCCTCGGGATGCGGGAAGACGACGACGCTGCGCATGATCGGCGGCTTTGAGGAGCCGACCGCGGGGCGGATCCTGCTGGGCGACCGCGATGTGGCCGGCCTGCCGGCCTACAAGCGCGACGTCAACACCGTCTTTCAGTCCTACGCGCTGTTCCCCCACCTCTCGATCTTCGAGAACGTCGCCTTCGGTCTGCGGCGCCGGGCCATCAAGGGTGACGACGTCAAACGCCGTACGCGCGAGGCGCTTGAGCTCGTGGGGCTGTCGGGGATGGAGAAGCGCAAGCCGCGTCAGATGTCGGGCGGTCAGCAGCAGCGCGTCGCACTGGCCCGGGCGCTGGTCAACCGGCCCCGCGTGCTCCTGCTCGATGAGCCGCTCGGCGCGCTTGACCTGAAGCTGCGCAAGCAGATGCAGCTCGAGCTCAAGCGGATCCAGCACGAGGTTGGGCTCACGTTCATCCACGTCACCCACGACCAGGAGGAGGCCATGACCATGGCGGACCAGATCGTGGTGATGAACGATGGCCACATCGAGCAGGCGGGTACCCCGGAGGAGCTCTACGAGCACCCGAACACTGCCTTCGTTGCCGGCTTCCTCGGGGTGTCGAACCTGCTCCACGGAACCGTCGCCGGGGACAACGAGGTGCGCCTCGACAACGGAACCGTGGTGGTCGTGCCTGCGGAGACCCTCGCAGGGCGCAAGGGTCCGATCTCCATCGGCATCCGTCCTGAGAAGATCCGCCTCGGGGGTGGCGACCGCAACGAATTGACGGGCACGATCGCGGAGAGTGCCTACATCGGGGTGTCCACGCAGTACATCGTCGACACCCCGGCCGGATCGGTCACCGTCTACGTCCAGAACGGGCATGCAGCCGCGGCGGGTCACGCCGAGGGAGACGCGCTGTCGCTCAGTTGGAGCCCTGAATCCACCTTTGTCGTCGAACGCTCGGAGGTCGTTGAATGAGCGCCCCGCTCACCCGTAAGCAGTTCCTTGGTCGTGCCGCCACTGGCGGCGCGGCGCTGACCGTCCCCGGTTTTCTGTCCGCATGCGGCACGTCGGTCAACAACGCGGGGAAGGCCGCGACCACCCAGCACGTCACCAAGAAGCTGGCCAAGACCCTCAACTTTGACAACTGGCCTCTGTACATCGACGTCAGCAAGAGCCACAAGCACCCGTCGCTGGAGCAGTTCACCAAGCAGTACGGCGTCCAGGTCAACTACGTCGAGAACATCAACGACAACCAGTCGTTCTTCGGCAAGATCCAGGGGCCGCTGTCCCGAGGCGAAGGAATCGGCGCCGACCTGATCGTGATGACCGACTCCTCGGGCTACCCGCAGAAGCTGATCCAGCTCGGGTGGCTCGAGAAGCTCTACAAGCCGGCCATCCCCAACATCAAGAACCTCGTTCCGAGCCAGCAGAACCCGTCCTGGGACCCCAACCGTGACTACAGCCTGCCCTGGCAGTCCGGGATGACCGGCATCGGCTATGACCCCAACAAGGTCGGCTACGAGCTGACCTCGGTGGAGAAGCTGCTGTCCGACCCCAAGCTCAAGGGCAAGATCACCCTGCTCAACGAGCTCTCCGACACCGTCGGGCTGATCATGCTGGCCAACGGCGACGACCCCGCGAAGGTGACCAAGACGACGTGGAACCGGGCGATGAACACGATCCAGAAGGCCGTCAACTCGGGCCAGATCCGCCAGTTCACCGGCAACGACTACGCGCCGTTGCTGGCCAACGGCTCAATCTGGGCCTGCTTTGCCTGGTCGGGCGACCTGGTGCAGCTCAAGGCCGACCACCCGGGCCTGAAGTGGACCCTGCCCGACACGGGCGGCATGCTCTGGACCGACAACATGCTGATCCCACTCAAGGGGGACGTGTACACCGCCTCGACGTACATGAACTTCTATTACACGCCCAAGGTTGCCGCGGAGGTGGAGGACTACGTCAACTACGTATGCCCGGTCCAGGGCGCCGATCAGGTCCTGGTCAAGCAGGATCCGGCGGTGGCCAAGGACCCGCTGATCTTCCCCACCAAGGCGATGTACGCCAAGACCCACCCGTTCGACCCCGTCGCCGTGAACAACCAGGCGTACAAGCAGCAGTTCCAGAACGTCATCGGCGCCTGAACCTGCCGTGTCGGCGATTGCTCAAGCAGGAGGAGTAACCGGGAGCGAGCGCCCGCGGCGTCCGTTCTTCAGCTTCGGGCGGCGCCGGAAGCTGATCGCCTACGGGTTGCTGGCGCCGGGCCTGGCCTGGCTGCTGGTCTTCTTCGTGGTGCCGATGGGCTACCTGGGCTACATGTCGCTGCAGTCGGGGTCCTATCCCTCCTTCAGCTTCGCCTGGGCCTGGCACAACTACTCCGACGCGATCACCGCGTTCCACACGCAGTTCCTCCGCTCAATCGAGTACGCCGGCATCGCCACCGCGATCGCGCTCCTCATCAGCTACCCCCTGGCCTACTGGATCGCCTTCCGGGGGGGGCGCTGGAAGAACCTGTTCCTGCTGCTGGTGATCGCGCCGTTCTTCGTCACCTACCTGATCCGGACATTGGCTTGGGAGACGATCCTGGCCGATGACGGATGGGTGGTGAGCATCCTGCACACCCTGCACATCCTGGGCCCTAACGGGCGCATCCTGGCCACGTCCGGAGCCGTGATCGCGGGGATCACCTACAACTTCATGCCATTCATGGTGCTGCCGCTGTACGTCAGCCTTGAGCAGATCGACCCGCGGTTGCTGGAGGCGGCGAAGGATCTCTACGCCTCCAGCCGGATGGCCTTCCTGCGCGTCGCCCTACCCCTCTCGCTGCCCGGCGTGTTCGCCGGAACGCTGCTGACCTTCATCCCCGCCTGCGGCGACTTCATCAACGCCCAGTTGCTCGGCACCCCGCAGCAGTACATGATCGGCAACGTGATTCAGTCTCAGTTCCTCGTCATCAATAACTACCCGGAGGCGGCGGCTTTGTCGTTCGTGTTGATGGCCGCGATCATGCTCGCGGTCATCGTGTACGCGCGGCTGCTGGGCACCGACCGTCTAATGGGAGCAGCGGCGGCCGCCGCCTGAGTGATGAGCACCGAAGCGGTCGGCCTTCATGTCGAGCCGCGCCGGCCCCTGCCGCTGGCGGGAGCGTGGGCGTGGATTCGCCACCACCTCCTGTCCATGTACGCGGTGCTGGCTCTGCTTTACCTGTTCCTGCCAATTGTGGTGGTGATCGCGTTCTCCTTCAACAACCCGAAGGGCCGCTTCAACTACACGTGGGACGGCTTCACCACGAAGAACTGGACCGATCCGTTCGGTGTGCCCGGCATTGGCAGCGCCATCCGGATCAGCCTGGAGATAGCGGTGCTCTCTTCTATCTGCGCCACCGTGCTGGGGGCGCTGATGGCACTGGCACTGATGCGCTACCGGATCCGCGGCCAGGGTGCGCTGAACATGCTGGTGTTCCTGCCGATGGCCACACCCGAGATCGTGATGGGCTCCTCGTTGCTGACGCTGTTCCTCAACGTGAGCTTCGTCGCGCTCGGCTTCGTCACGATCCTGATCGCCCACATCATGTTCAACATCAGCTACGTCGTGGTAACGGTCCGGGCGCGCTTGGCCGGCTTCGACCGCCACCTCGAGGAGGCCGCGCACGATCTCGGGGCCAACGGGTGGACGACGTTCTGGAAGGTCACGCTACCGCTCATCGCACCCGGCATCCTGTCGGCCAGCCTGCTGGCCTTCGCGCTCTCGATCGACGATTTCGTGATCACCTACTTCAACTCGGGGTCCACGATCACGTTCCCGCTGTTCGTGTGGGGCTCGGCTCGCGTGGCCACGCCGCCGCAGATCAACGTAATCGGCACGATGATCTTCGTCGTCGCCGTGGGTGGGATGCTGACCAACATCTTCGCCCAGAACCGCCGCTCAAAGCGATCGCTGGCTTGAGCATCATCCTGGCCGTTGCCGACGCGCTGTTCCAGCGGCGTTCCCCGGCCGTCTCGTGACCACCGCGCCCCGCCGGACTCAGCTCGCCGATCGGCTGCGAGCCGCCGAACCACGCCCGTTCTGGCTCGCCAACCCCGCGCGCCCCGCGCCGCCGCCCCGCCCGCCGGCCCAAGGCCACAGCGAGGTCGATCTGCTTGTGGTCGGAGGGGGGCTGACCGGCCTGTGGACGGCGCTTCAAGCGCTCGAACAGGAGCCGGACACCTCGGTGATGGTGCTGGAGGGGAGCCGGATCGCCGAGGGGGCGTCGGGGCGCAACGGTGGCTTCCTGAGCGCGTCGCTCACTCACGGCATCGCCAACGGGCTGAGCCGCTGGCCGGCCGAGATGGACACTCTGGAGTCGTTCGGCCGGGCCAACTTCCAGGAGATCCGCAGCGCGGTCGGACGGTATGGCATCGACTGCGGTTGGGCCGAGACGGGGGAGATCGACGTGGCCGCGGCCGCCTACCAGGTCGCCGAGCTGGAGGAGGACGCCGCGGCCGCCCGGCGCTTCGGCTGGGATGCGGTGGTGCTGGACCGGGAGAGCCTGCGGGCGGAGGTGAACTCGCCCACCTACCACGGCGGGCTGTGGCACCGGGACGGCGTCGCGCTGGTGGACCCGGCGCGACTCTCCTGGGGTTTGGCAAGCGCGATCGAGGGACTAGGTGGACAGCTGCACGAGCAGGCGAACGTCACCGATCTCAGCGCGGAGGGCGCCGGGGTGCGGGTGCGCACGGACCAGGCGGAGATCCGCGCGCGGAGGATCGTCCTGGCCACCAGCGCCTTCCCGCCGCTTCTGCGTCGGATCCGCCACTACGTCATCCCGGTCTACGACTACGTGCTGGTCAGCGAACCGATCCCTGCCGACCGGCTGGCGGCGATCGGCTGGACGCACCGCCAGGGCATCTCAGACCTCGGCAACCGCTTTCACTACTACCGGCTGACCGAAGACAACCGCCTGCTGTGGGGTGGCTACGACGCCATCTACTACTTCGGGGGTGCCACCGGTGCCGCCCGAGAGCAGCGCCCGCAGACCCACAACCTCCTGCTGGAGCATCTGCTCGAGACGTTCCCCTCGCTGGAGGGCATCGGGTTCACCCACCGGTGGGGCGGGGCGATCGACACGTGCAGTCGGTTCTGCGTCACGTTCGGCACCGCCCTGGCCGGTCGCGTCGCCTACGCCGTCGGCTTCACCGGGCTGGGGGTGGGGGCCAGCCGGTTCGGCGCCGCCGTGGCCCTGGACCTGGTGCACGGACGCGACACCGAGCGGACCCGTCTGCGCATGGTTCGCGAGCGCCCGATCCCGTTCCCGCCCGAACCGGCGCGCTACCTGGCAGTCCAGGCGACCCGGACGGCCCTGGCTCGAGCGGACGCCCACGCGGGGCGCCGAGGTCCCTGGCTTCGTTTGCTGGACCGGATCGGGGCCGGGTTTGACAGCTGAGGCGGCCGGCTAGCCGCCTCAGCCAGTTAGGCGAGATCGGCCGAGACGGCCGCGCCCTCCGGCGGACCAGCCGGAGGCACGTCGTAGTAGCGCGCCACCGTGAAGCCGACCAGCGCCGGCACGTGGATCGCGAACAGAACCAGCGAGAGGGTCAACACGACCAGCGGGCCGCCGCTCAGGTGGTTCTGGAGGAACACGTACTCGATCAGCCCGGCGATCACCACGTAGGCCAGCAGCGACCAGCGCCCGACCGACCAGAAGCGCTCCCAGTCAAAGTGACGGATCCGGGCCAGCGAACCGAGGTTGAGCACCATCAGCGCGCCTGACAGCACGAGCAGAATGACCGGCAGGGTCAGCGACACGTGCTCGGGCAGGTGCGCCGACAGGTAGATGCCGCCGGCGACGATCAGCGCCAGTGAGAGCATTGCCAGTTCCGTGAACGGAGGGTATTTCTCGGGCTCGTTCATGAGCTGGCGATGTGGGTCATGATCACGAACGTCGCCACCTGCATGATGCCGAGGATCCCGGCGCAGTAGACGAAGCGCTTCATCAGCCTCTCGATCACCTGGCCGTTGGGGCGAGGCTTCTTGAGCTCGATCAGTACGGCGATGTTGGCCGGCTCGAGCAGACCCAGGGCCAGCACGGCCATCACCCCGACCACGATGAAGCTGGCCACGATCCATCCGTGCACCGGGTCACCGATCAGGTTGGTGCCCTCATGGCTGGCCAGCTGCCAACCGGCGGCCAGCGTGGTGGCCACCAGGATCGGCATCAGCACGACCATCTTGGGCATGAACCGGGTGGTGAAGTCGATCCGTGACTGCAGCGGCAGGCGTCCCAGGATCGGTCCGATCAGCAGTCCGACGAACAGGTCGACGATCGTCCAGCCGGCCCCGCCTACCACGTGGAGGAACATCAGCGGCCACAGCTTGTTGGCGGCTACGGCCACCACCAGCAGAACCAGGACGACTCCCGCGATCACGATCCCGGCGCGGGGCACGATCGTGAACTCGGGAATTACAGGCGGCCCGTCCACGTGCGCCGGTTCGGCGGCGGTCGCTGGAGGGGCGGCCAGAGGGGGAGCGGCGATGTCGGTCATATCAACGGACCTTAAACGCATGTGCGGACGGGCACAATGCGGTTTTCTACGGAGAGTCCGGGGACGGATCTCCGTCCGGAGTCCGAAGCGGAGGGGGCGGGATTCGAACCCGCGGTCCGCTTGCACGGACTCTGGTTTTCAAGACCAGCGCATTCGACCACTCTGCCACCCCTCCGGGCTACCGAGCGATCCTAGAAGGTCCCGAATACCGGTGAGTTTCGGCGGTTAGGATGAACCGCAACCCACCCGAGAGGCGTACCTACGGCATGAGCCTGCTCTCCACACTCAAGATGTACCTCCACCGGCCGGACAAGTTGAACGGCCCGACCGACCTATACGCACATCGGGTCACGCTGCTGGACGGGAGCGAGCTGGACCTCTCCACTCTCCGGGGCCACCCGACGCTGATCGTTAACACGGCCAGCAAGTGCGGCTACACCCCTCAGTACTCGGGTCTGCAGTCCCTGTACAAGCGTTACCACAGCCGGGGACTAGAGGTGCTGGGCTGTCCGTCGGGAGACTTCGCCGATCAGGAGTACGAGGACAACCAGGAGATCGGGGCCTTCTGCCAGCGCAATTACGGGGTCGGGTTCCCTCTCACCGAGCGCATGTCCGTGCGGGCCGAGCCCGCGCCCCTGTGGGCGGATCTGATCAGCCAGCCAAACTCGGGGCCGCCGGCGTGGAACTTCACCAAGTATCTCGTGGGCTCCGACGGGCAGCTGATCGGTCGCTGGTCGACCAAGACCGCCCCCGAGGACGCGGATATCCTCGAGGCGGTGGAGAACGCACTGGAGTCCTAAATCGACGGCTGGGCATCCGCCAGGACGACCTTGGCCGGAGGAGACGGGGCGGGCTGTGAACCGCGATCCTCGACTGAAGCTCGGTGTCCTGACCGGGTGCGAAGCCAGGCGATCAGGCCGCCGAGGCCCGGAATCCACACCGAGATGGCGTGGTAGACGAGTACCGCGCCGACCGACGCGGCGGGCGAGAACCCGTACAGCACGAGCGCACCGGCCAGGCCGGAATCGAGAACCCCGAGGCCGGCCGGCATGGGGATCATCGTGGCCAGGTAGCCGATGAAATAGGCCACCGCCACCGCGAGCAGCCCGACCGGATGCCCGGTGGCCCGGCAGGCCGCCCACAGCGCGGCCAGGTCGAATAGCAGGAACCCGGCTGCGCCGAGCATCCGCCAGTGGGGCCGCTTGCCCGCCTGCCACGCGCTGTCCAGGGAGGTGGTGAAGGACTGAATCAGCTTGGGCGCCCGCCGGTTGTAGCGCCGGCCGGTGATCAGGGCGGCGGTCGCCGCGCCCAGCACGAACAGCGAAACCAGGATCGGCACCCCGCCGTGCTCCAGGTCGTGTGGACCATCGCCGAGTCCCACCAGCAGACACGCCGCCGCCACCCCGTTGACGAAGAACCCAAACAGCGTCAGGAAGCAGAGCATGGCGCCGCAGCGCTCGGCCAGCCGCCGAGCGCCGATGCCGTGATTGCGCAGCAGCCAGCCGCTGGCCGCCGCCGAGGAGAAGTTGCCGCCGGGGAGAACGGCCCCGGCGCCCATGGAGATCCAGGCGACCCGGCGCCCCACCGAGCGAGGGAGCTCCGGGAAGAACCGGCGGAAGACCACCAGGTAGCTGAGACACGAGGCCAGCTCGAGGGCCGCCGCGCCGGCCAGCCAGGCCGGGCTCATGTGGTCGAGCGCGTGGAGAGTCTGGGCGGGGGAGGCCACCTGGAGCAGGATCGCCACCGATATGACGGCGACGGTCAACCCCGCAGTCCAGCGCAGCAGCGTCCGGGTATATCCGGACCGGCCCAGGGGCTCTGTCGGTGTGTTCTCCTCCACGAAACGCTCGTTGGCTACGGTGCCGTTCCTCAGTTAGGGGACGATAAGTCCCCGGGCGGGCGCACGCGCCGAATGCCCTGCTCTGGACGAAAGTCGGGTAGGCAGCTCAGTCGTTGAGGTATAGCCTGAGCTGCGGGACTGGCATACGGCCGGAGGGCGGAAGCAAGATGAGGCGGGTATCGGGACTGGCGCTTGCAGCGGCTCTGGCTCTGACCGGCGCCGCTTCCGCCACGGCGCAGCTGGCCCAGCGTCCCGTGAACACCTCTGCGCCGCGGATCAGCGGACACGTCATTCAGGGCAAGCAGCTGACGGCGTCGCACGGTCGCTGGACGCACAGCCCCTCGAGGTTCACCTATCGGTGGCAGCGCTGCAGCAAGACCGGGGCTTGCTCGATGATCGCCCACCAGACGACCGGTCGCTACAAGCTGGGAAAGGCGGACGTGGGGCATCGCATCCGCGTGATCGTGACCGCCCACACTTCGCTGCGTAGCAAGCCGGCGCACAGCAAGTTGACCGCCATGGTGGTGAAGCCTTCCTCTGGCGTCACGTCCACCTCCTCACCGCCGGGCTCCGGCTCCTCGGGCTGCGACTCTTCGGGCCCTAGCCTCCCTGACTCCTCGACCTCGGCCACCGCGTATCAGATCGACCCGGAGCACACGGGGAACTCACCCGACAGCTTCTCCGCGTCGGCGAGCCGAATCTGGTCCGATGACCTGGGCGCCAGCGTCTCCTATCCGCTGATCGTGGACGGCAAGGTGTACGTGATCGCGGCCGACAACAGTTCGCCTGATCCCAACCTGTTCGCGCTGGATGCCTCCACGGGCTGCATCGACTGGGGTCCGGTCCCGCTCGGGGGCGGCTATCCGTGGGCTGACCTGACCTACGACTCCGGACAGGTGTTCATCGTCAACTCCGACGGGACGCTGGAAGCGTTCGACGCCGGAACAGGCGCTCTGAACTGGACAGACCAGCTGCCCGGCCAGTACATGTTCAGCTCACCTCCGACCGCGGCGGCCGGCACGGTCTACATAGCGGGAGCCGGAAGCGGGGGCACGGTTTACGCGGTCACCGAGTCCGACGGAGCGCTCAAGTGGACCGCGCCCGTGGAGAACGGCGACAACAGCGCCCCGGCGGTCACATCGACTGGTGTCTACGCGAGCTACGCCTGCGGGCAAACCTACGAATTCGACCCCAGCACCGGCAGCTTGAAGTGGTGGCGCAGCACCGAGTGCGAAGGGGGAGGCGGCAAGACGCCCGTCGTGGCCAATGGCCGGGTGTACGTGCGCGACTTCAGCTTCCCCGCTGTCCTGGATGCCAACTCGGGATCGATCCTCAGTTCGTTCCGGGGCTCGGGGCCGGCCCCGGCGGTCACGTCGTCGATGATCTTCAACGTGGAGAGCGGAGTGCTGAGCGGAGCTTCCGTTGCCCCCGGTTCGTCCACGAGCTGGACCTTCCGAGGGGACGGCACGCTCAGCTCCGCGCCGATCGTCGCGGGTGACTCGGTCATCGTGGCCGGCACCTCCGGCGAGGTCTATGACCTGGACTCCTCGACGGGCAGCGTGCTCTGGTCGGCCAACGCGGGCGCGCCCGTCTCAGCCCCCGACGAGCAGAACGTTTCTCAGCCGCTGACCGGTCTGGCGGCGTCGGGCGGCCTCCTGGTGGTCCCGGCCGGCGACACCCTGGTCGCCTACCGCTGAGCACCCGGGCTCGTGCGCGGGGGGACCAACCGCCCCGGGTGCCGATAACTCGACGCGTTCGAGCGAGCAACTTGTCGCGGTTGCACGTCGATTGCTCGCCCGGACGCGAAAAACGCGTTCCAGCGAGCGGACCTCTCGCCCCGCGTGCGAAGTGCTCGCTACGACGGGTGCGGGGCGTCCGAGCGGCAGCCCAGAAGGGCGAGCATGAGCGTCTCGTCGACGGACGAGGAGGTGGTGCCGGTCCTTCGGGTCGGAAACGCCGATCTTGCGGTCGCCTGGTTCGTGCCGGTCGCCCGGGGGAAACGTCGGCCTGTTCTCGTCCGAACACCTAGGCGGCTGAGCATCGCGACCCCGCTCCCCTGCCGGGGATACCGGTGGCGCCCTATTCGATCGCCATCACGACGATCGTTCCGTCGTCGTCGAGGGGCTCCTTCCAGGAGTCGGTCACCCCGTGTTGAATGGCCAACGCGGTGGCCGCGGCGGACCGGCTGGTCGCGTCCTCGAGGGCGGAGCGGATGCCGTCCACGCCGAACTTTCCCCCATTCTCGAGCCTCCGCTGGAGGATCCCGTTGGTGACCATGATCAGGCGCTCCCCGGGGGCGAGCTGCTGACGAGTGATTTCGAACGCGTGCTTCTTCGGTGAACCGAGTGGGGGATCCAGCGGACCCTCTAGCTCGTGCAGGCGATCATCCGTATCGACCAGGAACGCCGTGGGGTGCCCGCAGTTGACCCAGCTCAACGTCGCAGTCGCCGCGCGCCAGCGGGCGAGCCACACCGTCACCTGGAAGGCATCGTGCTCGAGCCCCAACACGGTTTCGTGCATCAACTCGAGGGCCTCGCGCAGGTCCTGGCCGCTGCGCCGAGCTGCCCGGAGCGCTCCCAGGACGGAGGCGCCGAGGCCGGCGGCCGTGGCGCCCGTGCCGTTGGCATCGGCGATGGCCAGCCAAGCCCCGTTCTGGTTCTCCACGAAGTCAAACCAGTCACCACCCACCTCGTAGGTGGGCAGGAGCACTCCCGCCAGTTGGGCCCCGGCGATTCGGGCGATCCGCGGTGGGAACAGATGCTGCTGGATCTCTGCCGCCGGAGTGGTGGGCTTGCGCCGACGCGCCGCGGCTATCGAGTCGGTGTAGTCATCGGCCAGCTCCAGCGCGGCGGCTCCCTGCTTGGCGATGTCCTCGAGCGGCGTGGCAGGTGAGCCGATGCAGAGGAGCAGGGCGGTGACGCGACCCCGCAGCCACAGCGGTTCGCAGACGCAGCCCGGCAACTGCTGCTGCAGGCGGTCGTGAAACTCCGGTAACCCCTCGGGGACGATCTCAGGCCCGAGGGCCGGGGGAGCGTCGAGTTGCTCGGGGAACTCTTCGGAGCCGGCCAGGCGCAGCAGGTGCGAACCGTCGATGTCGACGACGTACAGGGCAACCGGGACGCCACCGGCCCGCCGAGCCTCGGCGACCAGCTGGTCTGGGACCAGGTGAGGCGGCACCTCCTCCAGGATCCGCGTGACCTCCAGGGCGATTGGCCGCTCCCGGCCCAGCTGGCCGGGGGCGGTGTACGGCAGCGTCTCCACCTGGCCACTCACCGGTCCTCGCGCCGGCTCCGTCTCCTCGCTGCTGTCGAGCGCCGCCTCAAGCAGCTGGCGGGTGGGGAAGTGCCGGTACAGCGTCGAGCGCCCGACGCCGGCCGCCGCCGCCAGCTCGCCCATCGTCACCCGACGATCGCGGAGCAGCGTGGCCGCTCGGAGGATCCGCCGGCGGCTCTGCACCGCGTCGGAGCGGGTTAGGGCCGCGTGCTCGAGCTCCGTGGGGTGCTCGGAGGAGGTCTGCGCCTGCGCCATGTCCACAGAGTACGGCTGTGCACATCCGGCGCGATGCCTGGCTCACGCCGGTGGATGTGCTCACACCGCTTCGACGGCCAACCTCGTGGCGCCGGCGACCGCGTCGGGAAGGTAGCTCGCCCCGCAGGCCTCAGCGAGCTCCTCGTCGGCGGCAGGGCCGCCGATTGCGGTGGGCACAGAGCTTGATAGCTCGCGCAGCTGGGCGGTATGGGAGTCGAGCAGTCCGGTCACCGAAACGCTCAGGCACACCAGGCCGGCCTCGGTGGCGGCGGCGGTCTCGGCCAGCATCTCGATCGGCGTGGCGGGCCCCAGGCAGACGATCCGCCAGCCCAGGCGATGTAGCGCGATGCCGAAGCAGGTGAGACCGAGGGTGTGGTGGTCATTCGGGGCCGCGGCGATCACGGCTCGCGGACCGAGTCCGCGGTCCCAACCTCGGGCGAGTCCGTGCAGCCGGGTCAAGAAGAACTGGCTGGCGAAGTGCTCCTGAGCCACGCTCACGTGGTTCTCCGCCCATCGGTCGCCCAAGGCGTGCAGGTATGGCATGACCACGTCCTTCAGCACAGCGGTCGCGCCGTAGGCGCCGGTCACCTGCTGCAGGGCCCGCTCAGCCGACGACTCGTCGAAGGCGTCGAGTGCGCGCTCCAGCTCACGGATCACGTGGAACTGCTCGTGTGGAGGGACGGTGTCGTCGCTCCCGGGCGACAGGCGAAACCGCGCGCCCATTGCCATCTCGGCCGCCTGGGCGACCGGCACCTGTTGGGAGATGTGCCGCTTCATCAGGCGCACCCGGGCCTCGTCGAGGGCCGAGTAGAGGCGTGTGTTTCCGGCCGTGCGACGGGGTCTGAGGACGCCGTAGCGGCGCTCCCACGCTCGTAGCGTTTCCGCGCTCACGCCGACGCGCCGGCTCAGTTCGCTGATGCGCATCCAGGACGAGGTGGGCGGGGGCATTCGGAGGGACGGTGGGACCGGCGTTTCGGGAGTGAACTCATGTTTCCCCGTTGATCCGAGGCGAAACGGGACCTGTACAGGATCTGTACGTACCGTTTTGTCTCAGTTCGGTCGTGGTAGCCCACTTAGCGCACACCTTTGTGGGACACGGCCGGCGAGCAGGATTACTGGGACTGGAGCGGCAGGGCTGAGGTGAGGCGAAGGCTTCCATCAATTTCCATCTCAGGAGGAGAAGCACATGACCACGATGAGTGACGCATATACGTGGCAGGGCCGCAATCTGCTCGGCGCCGACGGCGAGAAGATCGGCGAGATCAAGGAGATCTACGAGGACTCCAACAGCGGCAAGCCGGAATGGGCCCTGGTGAGCTCTGGCTTCCTAGGTACCAGTTCGCACTTCGTTCCGCTGGCCGGCGCCGCGCCGGACGGCGAGGACGTTCGCTCCACCGCCACCAAGGACCAGGTCAAGGCCGCCCCGAGCATCGAGGGTGGCGGTCAGCTCTCGGAGGAAGACGAGCGGCGACTGTTCGAGCACTACGGGATGCCCTACACCAACGAAGGCTCCGTCACCGCCGAGGGCGCGCCCCAGACCGGAGGCAACGGCGCTTACGACGGCCACGACACCAGCGGCCCCAACACCGACGACGCGATGACGCGCTCGGAGGAGGAACTGCGAGTCGGCAAGACCTCGCAGGAGCGCGGTCGGGCACGCCTGCGCAAGCACGTCACCACCGAGCAGGTGCAGACGACGGTTCCGGTGCAGCGTGAGGAGGTCCGCCTCGAGCGCGAGCCGATCACCGACGCCAACGTGGATCAGGCACTCGACGGCCCGGAGATCTCCGAGGAGGAGCACGAGGTGGTCCTCCATGAGGAGCAGCCGGTGGTCGAGAAGCGGGTCGTGCCCAAGGAGCGCGTAGCGCTGCGCAAGGACACGGTCACCGACGAGCACCAGGTCTCCGAGCAGGTGCGCAAGGAGCAGATTGAGTCAGAGGGGGAGGAGCTCTAACCGGAGCTCAGCCCAGGTAAGTCCGGCGGCGGGGCGGCCGCCGGACTTTCGAACGCTTATCCAGGAGGAATCACATGAGTACAGGTACATCGACGTCGGACGGCCGCCAGGCAATGGACGATGCCCAGCAGTCCGCTCAGGACCTGGCCGGTCAGGCCCAGGAGAAGGCAGGGCAGGCGGCTGAGCAGGCGCGGGGCAAGCTGAAGGAACAGCTCGACCAGCGCTCCTCGCAAGCGGCCACGCAGATCGATGAGCAGGCGTCGGATCTGCGGGCCGTGAGCCAGACCCTGCGTGAACAAGGCAAGAGCGGCCCGGCTGACATCGCCGACCGGCTCGCCGCATACGCCGAGCACGCGGGTGGATACCTGCGCGACAAGGACAGCGACGCGCTCCTGGCCGACGCCGAGGACTTCGGACGCCGTCAGCCCTGGGCGGTGGGGGCGGGGGCCCTGGCCCTCGGCTTCGCTGCTTCGCGGTTCCTGAAGGCATCAAGCACTCAGCGGTATGCCGAGCGGGGATCCTCGGGCACTCCGAGCTCGGCCGGATCATCGGCCACCCCGGGGCAGCTGAGCGCTCCCGCGCGTCCGCCCGTGCCGGCGAGCGCCGATCCGCTGCCACGGCGACCCGTCCAGCCGCCGCCAGCCTCCCCGGTCGGCGACCCGCTGCGGACTCCGGTCCCGTTCGAGAGCTCCGGGGTCTGAGCCGTGGCCACCGTGAACGGACCCGATCCACGGCTGCGTGAGCAGTCGATGGGTGAGCTGTTCAAGCAGCTCTCCGATGATCTCTCGACGCTTGTGCGTCAGGAGCTGAAGCTGGCCCAGGCGGAGATGACCGAGAAGGGCAAGCGGGCCGGAATCGGCGCCGGCATGTTCGGGGGGGCGGGCCTGGTGGGCTTGCTGGCCCTGGGCACGCTGACCGCCTGCATCGTGGCTGCCCTTTCCACAGCCATGCCGGTCTGGCTGGCTGCGCTGATCGTGACCGCCGTGTACGGCGCAGTGGCGGGTGTGCTCGCCCTGACCGGCAAGAACCGGATCTCGGCCGCGACCCCACCCGTTCCAGAGCAAACCGTTGAAACCGTGAAGGAGGACGTGCAATGGGCGAAGACCCAGCTGCCATCCGGCAGGAAATAGAAGAGACCCGGGAGCGGATGGGGGACACCGTGGACGCGCTCGGCTATAAGGCCGACGTCCCGAGCCGCACCAAGGAGTCCATACAGCAGAAGGTCCAAGGCGTCACCTCGAAGCTGACCGGCGCCGGCTCCCAGATCGCTGAGGCCACCCCGGACTCGGGCGACGTGAAGCAGGCCGGAAAGCAGGCGGTGGGCGTGGCTCAGGAGAATCCGCTGGGGCTGGCCATCGGGGCCGCCGCGGTGGGCTTCCTGGCCGGCATGATGATCCCCGCCACCCGGGTCGAGAATGAGCAGATCGGGCCGGTAGCCGATCAGGTCAAGGAGCAGGTCCGCCAGACCGGGCAGGAGGCACTGGAGCGGGGGAAGCAGGTTGCTCAGGCCACCGCCGAAACCGCGACCGAGAGCATGAAGCAAGCCGCGAGCGACGTGAAGGACACGGCTCAGGAGACCGCGTCCCACCAAGCCGAGGAGATGAAGTCAAGCGCGCAGGACAGCGCGCAGCAGGTGAGAGAGACCGCGAACTCTCAGATGTGACCTGCGGAGGGCGCCGCCTGGAAGGCGGCGCCCTCCCAACATCCTCAGGGACTCGAGTCGCCGCGAGCTGTCACAACCGGCGGGGCCATCTTGTCTTATTGGTTGTGGACCCATCCGAAGGCGGATGATGGAGCCCGGAGCACCTGAGATGACCTTTGCCGACACGGACCTGGAGCAGTTGCAGCGGGCGTCCTTTGCCATCGCCTACCGGATGCTGGGCAGCGTTTCCGAAGCCGAGGATGTGGTCCAGGAGGCGCTCCTGCGAATCCATCAGGTGGTGGAGGGAGGCGAGCAGATCGTCTCACCTCGCGCGTATGTCGCCACCGTGACGACCCGGCTGGCGATCAACGAGCTGCATTCGGCCCGGGCCCGCCGCGAGCAGTACGTCGGTGAGTGGCTGCCGGAGCCGATCCTCACCAATGCAGAGGACGACCCGCTCCGCCAGGCCGAGATGGCCGATTCGCTGTCCATGGCAATGCTCGTGTTGTTCGAGAGCTTGTCTCCCGAGCAGCGAGCCGCCCTCCTCTTGCACGACGTGTTCGGCTACGGATATCCCGAGATCGCCCGAATCATCGGCAAGCGTGAAGGCGCGGTGCGCCAGCTCGCATCACGGGCCCGCCGCCACCTGGAAGAGCGTCGGCCCCGATTCCAGAGCACGTCTGAGCAGCGTGATGAGCTCCTCGACACGTTTCTCGCCGCGGCCCGGGAAGGGAAGGTGGCCCGCCTCGAAGCGCTCCTGGCCCACGACGTCACGCTGACCGGGGACGGAGGTGGCAAGGTCCCGGCGCTGGCTCGCCCTCTGCATGGGCGCAGCCGCGTGGCTCGCACCCTTCAGGCTTGGATGCGGGTGGCCGCCCGGGTCCCCGGCTTCGTGCTGCGGCCGACCGAGGTGAACGGCGGTGCGGGGGTCATGGCGCTGGCCGAGGGCGAGCGGTTGATCAGCGTGTGGTCGCTTGAGATCGCCGGCGGCCAGATCCGCAGCATCCGCTCGGTGGTCAACCCCGACAAGCTCTCCCATCTCGGCGTTCTGGCCGACGCCAGATCGCTGCTCAGCCACGGCGTTGCCGCAGCCGACTCGAACACCGCGCCTCAGGAACAACCCCAGGATTAGGAGGAACACCATGACCCAGTCGAGGATGGAGAACCCCGCCATCAAGCTGCCCGGCGCCCTCGAGGCGTTCCAGAAGCTCGGCGCCCTGCCCAGATACGCCGACGTCCCCGAGGCCACGCTGGCCATGGTGACGCTGCGGGCCAGCCAGATCAACGGCTGCAGCGTGTGCGTGGACATTCACACGCGGGAGCTCGAGCACATGGGCGAGAGTCCCGAGCGCATCCACCTGGTGGCGGCGTGGCGGGAGGCCCCGTACTTCACCGATGCCGAGCGTGCCGCGCTGGGCCTCGCGGAGGCCGCGACGCGGATGGCTGACCGCTCCGAGCCCGTCTCGGACGAGGTGTGGAACGAAGCCGCTCGCCACTACAACGAATCGCAGCTGGCCGGGCTGGTGGTGGCCATCGCCACGATCAACGCGTTCAATCGCGTGAACGCCACCACCCGCCAGATCACCGGCGACTACGTCGCGCGGATCGTCGAGGCCGGCGCGGAACCCGCCGCCTGAGCTTCGCCTCCGCTCAGTCCGAATCGGGCGGGCGTACAGCCTGCGCGCTCGCCCGGTCCTCAGTGCAGCAGCAACATGCGGTAGAGAACCATCCTCTGCCCGCGAGTCGCCGTGATCGTGTAGTAGCCCCGGGCCGGCGTCTTAGCAGCGACCTTGATCACCACACGGTGCCAGGCGGTAGTCAGCCGTTTGATGGAGGTCGTCTGGACGGGGCTCTCGAGATGGCGGACCTGCAGCACCAGCCGGCCCACCCGGCGATGGCGCGCCCGGAGCTTCACCACGACCCCAGGGCCATGGCGGTTCCGTCCGACCGAACGGAACTCGACGTTCGTCCGGTGGGTCGGCAGGGGCGCGAGAGAGTTCCCCTGAGTAACAGAGCTACACCCATTTGAGGGTGTTCCCCCGTTCAGGACCTGATTGATGAACGCGAATGCCCCGGTCTCGAACGGCACGGCGGCGTCGGAGTGGGTGAACTGGCTGCCCGTGTACTGATTGAACTGGACCGGCACCCCCCGCTTGCAATAGGTGTGGGCGAGAGCCTCGTCATCAGCGGCGACCATCACGCTGTCACCGGTGCCGTCGGCGTTCCCCACTCCCATGAACAGCGGCTCCTTCGGCGTACCGGTGCGGCTCATGATCAGGCGGTTGTTGATTTTGGCGAAGCGGGCGACCGTGAAGAAGTCCTTGTAGGGGCGCTTGAGGAGCTTTTCGATGGTCAGGCCGGGATAGGACCCGAGAAAGTTGTTGATGCACTCGTTGGACACTTGCTTTGCGACCTTGCGCCCAAAGGCGGACTCGTACTTGGCGCTATTGAGGTTGAACGCCCGCGAGACACCGATGAGCACGGCGGGTATCACCCCGGACCAGCTGGAGCTCCCGTTGATGTAGGCCAGGTTGTGGGCGAAGTAGGCGGGAATCCCGCCCGACGCGGAGCCGACGACGTGCAGACTGGGCGCGTACTTCGGCTGCACCTCGGAGGCGAACTCGGTGGCGATCGAGCCGCCCGAATAGCCCACCATGGCCACCGGTGTGGACTTCTGGGCCAGGTTGAGCCACTGCTCGGTGGCCCGGATCCCGTCGAGCGTGCCGTAGCCGGACTCCTGTCCGGCCCCCCAATCGAGATGCACGCTCTCGTAATCGGGGACCACGACGGTGTAGCCCTCCTCGCGCGCGTACTGCACAAGGAACTGCTCCTCGTCCGCCGCGGTGGAGTAGGTGCGATTTCCGCCCTGCAGCGTGTAGGAGGGGTCGCAGATCGGTCCAAGCGCGTCGTAGGCGGTCTGGTAAGAGACGATCTTGGCCTCGTTCGGGTTGGGCACGAGCGGCCGGATGACCGTGGCCACGGTGATCGTGGGCTTGTCCCGCTCGGTCGTGGTGCGATAGAGGACCTGCTCGCCGGTCACGCCCGGTTCGGGCGCGCCGCTCGCATCGTCGACGATCGTCACCGAACGCTTCTTGAGCACGGTTCCCGGCTTCACGTTCTTGAGTGATCCGCTGTAGGAGTAGAACGGATCCTTGGAGGGGAAGGTCGGTCCGCTGGTCGATGTCGCGAAGGCCGCGGAGACAGCCACCAGCGCCACCACGATCGCGCCGAGGCCGAACAGGCCGGCAGCGAGCCTGCGATTCATTCTCCCGATCATCCGAGTCCCCCCTGTTCGTCGCCAGCACGGTCGCCCCCGACCCGATGCACACACTAGTCCGGCGGACAGTCAGATGCGCCAGCAGCCGACGGGCGGGTTTCGAATCCGCACTTTGGCGCGGTTCGGTCTGGGATGCTGCCCGTATGACGGTCGCGATGCGACTCGGTCTGCATGCTCTGGGCATCGGGGTCGGCGCGCGCCGTGAGGTGATCGATGCGGTAGCGGCCGCCGCCGAAGCTGCCGGGTTCAGCACCCTGTGGGCCGGCGAGCACGTGGTCCTGGTCGACCACAGCGAGTCGCGCTACCCCTATGCCCCGGACGGTCGGATCGCGGTGCCCGCCGATGCAGATTGGCTGGATCCGATGATCACGCTGAGCTTTGCCGCCGCTGCGACGCACACGATCCGGCTGGCCACCGGGGTGCTGTTGTTGCCTGAACACAATCCCGTGATCCTTGCCAAACAGGCGGCCAGCCTCGATCGCCTGGCTGGCGGTCGTCTGGCGCTGGGGATCGGCGTGGGCTGGTCCCGGGAGGAGTTCGCCGCCCTGGGAATCCCGTTCGACCGACGGGGGGCGCGGACCGATGAGTATCTGGCTGCGATACGCACCCTCTGGCGGGAGGACCCGGCCACCTTCGCCGGCGAGTTCGTGAACTTCGGTGATATCCGCGTGAACCCCAAGCCGGTTCGCGACGGGCGTATTCCGATCATCGTGGGCGGAAACAGTGATGCTGCGCTACGGCGCGCCGCCGAGACAGCGGACGGCTGGTACGGCTTCAACCTCACGGATCCCGCTCACGCGCGGGAGCGGCTCACCCGGCTGGGCAGGCTGTGCGAAATCGCCGGGCGGGATTACGCGGAGCTTGATATCGCGGTGGCCCTCGCCTACCAGCCAGGCGCGGAGCACTGCGATGAGCTAGCGCGACTCGGCGTGGACGAACTCGTCCTGGTTGCCACACCACCCGCCGACCCCGCCCAGATCCAAACATGGATCACTGAGCTGTCAGTCCTATAACGGGGGTTGCCCGCCGTTGACGTAGCCGAATAGCCGGGGAGCCGCTATGGCGCGGCCACCTATCTGCTCGAAGGGCTCTGCGGTCGTCGCTGCCGGGCGGGGAGCTGGGCCTCCGCGATGGGCGCGGTCGATTTCCCAGAGGTAGTGGTGGTTCAGCAGGTGGCCCCATCCGCCACGGCGGATCCAGAGAGGCCCGTCGATCGCGATCCCCTCGGCCAGGCGATCGGGGGCCAGCATCCCGAGCCGGGCGACGAGATCGTGCTCGTTGCCCAGGCTTTCGATCCAGGGCAACTCGGCCTCGGGGTCGACGTAGCGCATCTCGCTGGCGCAGTTGGCGAAGCAGTAGACCTCGAGCCGTCTGAGCTCTGCCGTTGATACGCCTCGGAAGTCCCCGGGGTCGAGCGAGACGCCGGCGCGCCGGAGCGCGGCGAGCTCCTCCGCCCGCCTGTCCTCCGAAATCAGCTCGCCGGCCCGCTCGTAGATGAGCCTCAGCAGCTTCAAGATGACGGCGGCGATCAACGTGCCCTGGGAGTGCGCGATGATCACGACGCGGTCCTTCGACCCGTCCTTGAGGGCACGGTGAACCTCCGGAAAGGCGACGTCCGCAGCCTCGCCGTTCATTCCGAACGCCTTCTCATCGGCGCATTCGAGCAGGTCGGCGACCGGTCCGTCGGTGGCGTTCTGGATGATCGTGAACGGTCGGTGGAAGATACGGGCGAGGTAGTGCGCGTTCCACGCGGCCATTCCGGGATCGGTGACGATGCCGTTGATGAAGAACCAGTCTTCAGCCGGGAAGGAGTCGAAGCTCCCGCTCTGGTCAGGCTGATGCTGAATCGTCGTCTCATGGAAGAACAGGCGACGCATCGGTCCCGGCACCCACGCCGGACCATGGCGATGACGCGAGGGGATCAGGACATTGAGGAGGTACCGGCCGGACCGTCTGACATCCGGCGACGCGAACAGCATGTACTCGGAGAACCGAGGGGGCAGAGCTAACCGAAGGCGGCCCAGCACGGACTGCGGCAGCTCCCAGGGGCGGATTCCCCGGGCGGCGGCGAGAACGCTCGAAGCGAGCACGACGGCATCGTGCTCGGTCCGCTTGGCGGGGCTCACCCAGCCGCCATGGGATAGAGACCGAAGCGCGTCACCGCTAGTCGCTCAGTCCGACCATCGCGGACCGCGGCTCGGACGACATGACATCTGGGCCCGATCCGATTCCCTGCGGATCGGCCACCAGCGCCCTCCGGACGTCCGCCTCGTCCTTGAACGCACGCCGGACGTCCGCGTCAAGCAAGAGAAGCTGCTCATCGAGCGCTGGCCGGCGTTCAGGCTGGGCAACGCTGAGAAGATCCTCGAGCGCCGCGCGCAGCCGCCGAGCCACTTGAGGCGAGCCCGCTCCGGCCAAGCGAAGCTCGTCGAAGGCAAGCCGCACGTAGCCTTCCCAGGTCATCACGCGCTCGATCAGGCGTGGGTTCCCGTCTGCGTCCCGGTGCACGCCCGACGGAAAGTCCCTCACCGCAAGTCGGCGCAGCACATCGTGGATGGCGTCAATCGCCTGAACGGACGTGGTGGGGTCCTGGAACGGACCCGAGTAGATGCTCCGCTGAGCCACGTCTACCAGCTTGCGGATGCCGAACGCGGGTTCGAAGTCGTGCGTACGCTCCCGGGCGAAGATCACCGACAGCCCCGCCGCCCCACGTAGCTCCGTGGGCATCTCACCCCGCACCCGAAACAACGGGCCGCCGAACGGTACGTAGTCCCCCATCGCCGGTATGAGCTCCAGCAGGCAGCCCGATTGCGCGGCGAGGGTCACCAGCGTGCGGTAATGAAGCTTGTCAATGATTCCGTAGCCGGGCGCGGGCACGATGTCTGCGGCTGGCGCCTCCTCGCGGGAGACCCGGTGCAGGCGGTCGACCTGCCTGCGTGTCTCGTCTCCGACGAGGCCGATCAGCCCACCCACGCGGATCGATTGCGCGGTGTGGTGGACGAACAGCACAAGCGTCACGATCGCGCAGAGGATCAGCGCGTAGTCGACTGAGACGGCCAGCCCGGGCACGGGCGCACCGCCCGAACTCTTACCGTTCAGTTCCCGGAGCACCGTCATCGAGTAGGCGAAGGTGCCGATGAACAGGCCGATGGCAAGCTGGCTTCGGCGGTCGTGCAGGATGGCGCGGACAATTCGCGGCGAGAATTGACCCATCGCCAGCTGCACGGCGACGAGCGTCAGGGACAGGACGATCGTGGTTAGCGTCACCAGGGCCGAGGACGCCACCGAAAGGATCGTCTGGGCTGAGGATGCCGAACCGGTGACGGTCTGTCCGACGAGGCTGTAGCGCGAAGCCTTATCGATTGCCAGGAGTGCGACGGCCAACCCGATCGCCGTCAGCACGCAGATCAGAGGCAGGAGCCAGAGGCGCGTGCGGAGGAGATGCTGGAATCGAAAGCGCCGGACGCTCCTCATCACTCACCGTCTGCTCTACCCCCGTCGCAGCGGCCCTATCGCCGGGTGGCTGGTCCTCGCGGCGATGAGCAACTTCCTGAGAGGGGAGGACGGGATTGGACCTCGCGGAGGAGGTTTCCCCCCGTGCTCGCTTGAGCGCCGCCGAGGGCTTCGCCTCAGACCAGCCTGATAGCACGAGGCGCGACGGCGAAAATCAATCGCCTCAGGCGACAAACGCCGTCATTCGAATCGAGATGAGGAGCTGAGGGACCTCGACGCCGAGCTTCGCGACGTACCGGGCCGGCGGCTCGGCCGGGAACCAGGTCGAGTACTCCTCGTTCATCCCGGCGAAGTCGGCTGGGTTGGTCAGGAGGATGCCGACCTCGACGACGTCGTCCAATGTTGCGCCCGCTTCGCCGAGCACCGTCTGGCAGTTGGCGAGCGCCTGGCTCGTTTGCTCCTGGATCGTGGCGCCGGCCAGCGTACCGGTCCCCGGATCGATCCCCACCAAGCCCGAGACGTAGACGAACTGTCCGGCTCTCACCGCCTGGCTGAACAGAGGGGACTGGGGAGCGCTGGCTGTGCTGATGATCTCCCGCATGCGCGCCACGCTAGTCGCTGACGACCGTGACTGTCCAGTCAAGGTCTTGATGTGCCGCGGGCGACCCCCGGACGGTCTCAAGCCACGACTCTCGGCATTCGGTCGCCGTGGTCCACGCCGGTGCGCGGCAAGCTTTCTCGGCTTGACATGTGACCTTCTAGTCACATAATATGATCGGCGTGGACTTGGTGTTCAAGGCCCTCGCCGACTCCACCCGCCGCGATCTTCTGGACGAGCTGTTCAGGCAGGACGGCCAGACCCTTAGCCAGTTGGAGCAGCGGCCGGCTATGACGCGGTTCGGGGTGATGAAGCACCTGAAGGTGCTCGAGCAGGCCGGGCTCGTCGTGACCCGTCGCCGCGGGCGGGAGAAGCTGCATTTCCTCAATCCGGTCCCGATCCGCCTAGTCCACGACCGGTGGGTGAGCAAGTACGCGGAGCCCTGGGTCTCGAGGCTGAGTGAACTCAAGCGCGAATTGGAGGACAAGAGCATGGAGAAGGTGTTTGAGATCTACATCAAGACCACCCCGGAGCGGCTCTGGGAGGCGATCACCAATCGCGACCTGCGCCGCCAATATCACTTCGGAGTGAGTGTCGAGTCTGACTGGACGCCGGGCTCTCATTACCAAGCGATCGGGCCGGGCCGCCCAGGCGTTCTCCACCAGGGCGAGAACCTCGAGGTTGATCCGCCACGGAAGCTAGTACAGAGCTTCACCGCGCTCTGGGGCGAGGACGTCAAGCGCGAAGGCACGTCGCGCGTCACGTGGGAGATCGAGCCCGTTGCTGACTCGTGCCGGTTGACCGTGACCCACGACCGGCTAGGCGAAGACGCCAGTACCCAGCTGTATGGGGGCTGGCCGATGATCCTGTCCGGGCTCAAGACCCTGCTCGAGACCGGCCAGACGCTGACCACCCCGGGATCACTGATGTACGCCCCAGCCGCCACATCGACGGCTTGAGGCTCGTTACGACGTTCACCACCACGCACGGAGACTCACATGGACATTCTTCTAACCCCACCAGGATCACCGGCGTGCACACCGTCGGTGTGCCCGTGAGCGACCAAGACCGAGCGCTCGAGTTCTACCTCGACATGCTGGGCTTCGAGAAGCGCCGAGACGCACCCGTGGAGCAGCTCGTCGTAGCTCGAACCATCTGGCCTGGCGGTCGAGCTGCGAGGGTGCGGTCGGGGTGAACGGTGAGTACGCCCGCTCTTGTGAGCGCGGCCGTGCCTCGGTCCAATCTCGTCAAACTCGGGTGAGGCTCGAAGGCGCAGAGAATGAGGTTCTCGTCTGAACCGACTCCAGCTCCGTTCGGCATTCCCCCGGCGTCCGTGCAGGGCGTGGCAAGGGCGGCGTAGGTCTCCGGAGTGAAGCTCGGCCCGTTGCACTGCTGCCTACATCAACTAGCAGAAGCACCCCGCGCGCAAGCCGTCCCGATCCTGGCCGACCTGACGATAAAGGTCAGGCATCTGCGGTTCGCAAGCCTGCGGCGTCAGCATTCGTGCCGCATGCCCTAGGAACCGCGAATGGTTTTCCGGATGCCGCCGAATCCTCGGCCTCAGCACGCCCGTGTAGCGCGTGCTCGGCTGAGCCGAGCGCCCGACCTGTTCCGAGCTCAGAGGGTCGGGCAGCGCTAACTCGTCACGCGGGCCGGCGATGGGAGAGAATCTGGCCCGTGCGGCTGCGGCGGACAGGGGGCTGGAGGGTCAGAAGTGACCCGGTCCGCGGCAGGCGTCAGGCGCTTCGTGAGGAGGCCGGCTACTGGCGAGATTGGATCCGCGACCGCGGAGGGCGTTGGCACGCTGATTTCGACTACCGCTTCGATCCTGAGTCCGAGGTCGAGGACGGCGCCCTGAGGAGCGTACTCAATGAGGCTGGCGCCGACGCCTGCATCCTCGATGTGGGCGCTGGCCCGGTGACCTCGGTCGGTTCGCGCTACGAGGGGGTGCCCCTCAAGGTCGTGGCGGTCGACCCGCTCGCGGACGAGTACAACCGGCTGCTCGCCTCGGCTGGGCTAGAGCCGCCAATCCGCACCGAGCAGGTCGAAGGCGAGCGGCTCCTCAGTCGATTCGGAGCGGAAGCCTTCCACATCGCCTACGCTCGGAACGCACTCGATCACGCGGTCGACCCGGTCGTGATCATCGAGCAGATGCTTGCTGTGCTTCGCCCGGGGGGCTACGTCGTGCTGCGACACCGAACCGATGAGGCCATACAGCAGAAATACGTGCAGCTGCACCAGTGGAACTTCGCGGCCCGAGAGGGCAGGCTGATCGTCTGGCGCCCCGGCAGCGAAACGGACATCAGCGCCCAGCTGACTAGCCGCGCGGAGGTGAGGTGTTACCAGGAGGCGACCGATCCGGGTGCCAAGGCGGATGAGGCCGATCCAGGCTGGTGCGTATGCCTGATCAGAAAGCTGGAGAGCTGAGCGCTACGTCGGCGGGCTCGCCGCCCCCAGCGCCCCGAAGCACGGAGCTGGGCCTGATGGCGGCCGGCTTGCTAGGAATCGGAGCGCTCGTCTACGGCCCGTACACGTTGCACGCCGGCTATTTCTGGGACGACTGGACCTTTCTGGCTCGGTATCGGCTCGGCCACCCGGGCGGATTTTGGGCGACCGTAGAGGCGCTGCACGCCCATCTGGGCGGGAGGCCGGTGTTGTCGCTCGCGCTCGCCGTTCTGGACGTGCTCGGAGATCACCCTGTGCGTCAGGCGGTGCTCGCCGTGGTGCTCGCGATCCTCACCTCACTCTGCCTGTACCTGCTGCTGCGAGCGCTGTCGCTGCGCCCGCCGCCGGCGAGCGCGATCGCCGTGCTCGCGTTGCTCTTTCCCTGGTCGGATTCGCTCCGGTTCTGGGCTACGGCAAGCGTCACGAATCTCTCGCTCTGCTTCTTGTTCCTCGGGACTTTCGTCGCGTTGCAGGGGTTGGGTCGCCGCGGTCGCAGCCAGGCGATGTGGCACGCCGGCGCGGTCGCCCTGTACCTGCTCAGCGTGTTGACCTACGAGGCCACGGGTGCCACCGCTCTGCTCGCCGGCCTGCTGTATCTCAAGCGAGCGCCGCGGACTCGAGTGGCCCGGCTGTGGGCGACAGACGCTGTGGTAATTCTCGGTGGGCTGCTGTACTCGCTGTTAGCCACTTCGGGTGCGCGCCATGTGGGGTCAGTGTCCGCCCGAGCCCATGACGTCCCCACCTTCATCAAACAGGCCGGGAACCTGCTCGCCCAGGCGCTTGTCCCCCTGAGCTTGCCTGCTGCCGGTCAATTGCTTGAGCTGGCCGCCATCGCGGCACTCGGCGTCCTCACAGCTTTACGACTGAGACACGGCTTCCGGACGCCCGCCCGGGGGTGGGTCGGGCTCTTAGCCATCGGCGGGCTGACGATCGCCGCGGCGTACTTCATGTTCTTGGGCAGCTCGCTCTACCCGCTGAGTCCTGGGCTCGACAACCGCACGAATATCTTGGCCGGAGTGGGGTACAGCGTTGTGACGTATTCGATTGTGGCCGTGGCGTGCACCTCGGTTACCCGCAACACCCGGCTCGCGACGAACACAGCGTTGGCATTGGTGGCCCTGATCGCGGTCGGCTGGGCCCTCCAGCTCCGGCGGGATGAGCGTCATTGGCAACACGCCGCCCTGCTCCAACGAGGGGTTCTCTCCGCGGTCAGGGCCGCTCTTCCGGTGATCCCCTCCGGAAGCAAGATCCTTACCTTCGGCGTGGCCGGCGAGAGCGCCCCCGAGGTCGTCGTGTTCGACAAGGCTTACGACCTCGGCAGCGCTCTCCAGCTCCAGGCGCGCGATCTGAGAATCCAGGCATACCCGATTGTGGCCGGGGTGCGGACGACCTGCGGTCCGGCCAGCGTCGATGTGGTCGGCCCGGGCGACTACGGCGTCTTCACGGTTCGCTATCGGCGGGTCTTCTTTGTCGACGTATCGGACCAACGCTCAGCGCCCGTTGCGTCACGGAAGACTTGCCTCGCGGCGCTTCGCGCAACTCGACCCTGAGGCTCAGACCGCCGTCGTTAGTGAGGGCAGCGACCTGTCGTACCGGCGGGGGTTGCGACCCGTGCGCTTTTTAGACGCTGGCTCTCTCCCGGGGGGATGATCCACGGTCCTGTCTCATCCGGCCGGGCTTGACGCTTGAATTTGTCGTCTGCCGAATCTACCCGCGCGGCCCCCCCGACCGAAGTCGTGGGGGCCGCGCGGGAGTGCCTCGTGGCTGAGGCGCAGAACCCCCGAGCCGTTAGCTGGGATCAGTGTGGGGAGAGCTGATGTACCTGGTGGCGGTGTTCTGTGTGCTTCTTGACTTGGTCGAATTCGTAAAACTTTCCCGGGTGCTTGCCCTTGGCGCCGAATCCGAACCCCGCGCCTTCAAGCAGGGAGACTGCGTGCTCGATCTTGGTGAAATACCGGGTGGACCCGGACGCGAACGCCTGATCATTGCCGGGCTTTCCGAGTGACTGGAGCGCGAGCGCGCGGTGCACTGACTCGATGCCCATGATCTCGGCCGCGTATCGGGCGAACTTGCCCTCGCCGGCGTTGCCGAAAGCGGTGACCCCGATCTGGTAGGCATTGACGAACACACCGTCGCCGAATACCAACCCGTTCAGCAGGTTGTGCTTGCTGGCAAACAGAGCGTCGGGGATCCAGATCTTCTTGGTGAGCGCCTTGGCGCCGAGCGCGTTGGTGAGGACGTTGTAATGATCGAGCTCTTGATAGGCGGCGTCGAGCACGTTGCGTTCTGTCACGTGGTCGAGCTTGACCTTCCGCGCCCCTTCGGTGTTGACGATCGTGGCCAGTACTTCGGCCGTCGCGGCAATATTGAGAATCGTCTGGGCATCGTTTGCGGCCAAGGCTTTAGCGGGTAGCGAGAGCAACCCGAGTCCGCCGAGCGTGCCAGCGGCGCCAGCGACGAACTTCCTGCGCGTTGATGCCGACTTGTCGGCAAATCCCCGGTCGATCGACGCATACACGTCGTTGAGGTGTTCGGACACGAGCTACCTCCTAATTGGTTTTCGGTCTGACCGGCTATACGGACCCGGCCGAGATGCGGATCACAACGCACGGATGTCGGCACCGTCGCGTGTTCAACAGCTGCCGGGTTTGCAGAGCGATTGAGTAGCGCTGTCTAGCTACGCCGGTGCGCCGAGAGCGGGCGTACTCCAACGCGGAGCGTGGGGCTGACCGGGGTGCGCTGAGAGTGATCCGAACCGGGCTGATGCTCGTAGGAATGGTCAAGTAATCGAATTCAAGTTGATCGGAGCAACGTGGGACTCGACAATCCAATTCACATCGCCTTTGTATTGCTCATCGTGCTTCTCGTGTTCGGAGCCAAGCGACTGCCCGAGCTAGGCCGCTCACTCGGGTCCGGGATGCGCGGGTTCAAGGAGTCCATCAGCGGCGAGGTCAGCCCCGAGCAGATCGACCATCTAGACCCCGCGCCCGCCACGCCGGTGGTCATGGTTCCCGTCGCCGACCCGGCTGCCGAGCGCACTTCGGTCAGACCCGCCGCCTAGCGCGGTCCCCACACACTGAGCCGATCTAGCAGCCGCATGCGGCCGAATGCGATTCGGAGCGTCCGACACGACGAGCAGTTGAGCGTCGTCGGGCATCTCGACGAGCTGCGCACCCGGCTGTTCGTCTCATTGGCCACGCTCGCAGTCGCGTTCGGTTTCTGCTTCTGGCAGAACCACGCACTGCTGCACTTGGTCGATAGCCCGCTTGCGCACCAGACCCAGCAGCAGGTGCGCGACGGGCACGGCCCGCTCGGAGCCACTTATCAGGTGCAGCTCAGCGCTCGCGACATCGCCCTGCAGCTACACGCAGTCGTTGGAGTGCTACGCGCATCTAACCGCCATAGCCCAGCGACGCAGATATCGCTCGCCCGGGTGGGCAAAGGGCTACAACGTGACATCACCCGGCTCTCGGCCGCGCCCCAAGGCGACCGGCCGGTGACACTGGGAATCGGTGAACCATTTACAACGACCGTCACCGTATCGCTGATCTTTGCGTTGATCCTCTCGCTCCCCGTGCTTCTACTGCAGGCCTACGGCTTCCTGATGCCGGCATTCGAGCCTGAGCAGCACCGGCAGATGCGCCCGCTGATCATGGCGATCCCGGCGCTCTTCATCACCGGAGTGGCGTTCGGCTACGTGGTCGTCCTGCCCGCTGCCGTGCATTTCTTTCAGAATTTCAACAGCGCGCAGTTCAACGTGCTCGTCCAGGCCAGTCAGTACTACAAGTTCGCCGCCACCACGATTCTGGCGATGGGTCTCCTGTTCCAAGTGCCGGTAGGGATTCTGGCGGTCACTCGTGCCGGGATGGTCACTCCCCGGCAGTTGCGCCATCACCGTCGCTACGCGGTCGGCGCATGCGCGCTGGTTGCCGCCGTGCTACCCGGGGATGCGATCACGATGCTGCTCGAGACCGTCCCGCTGTATTTGCTGTTCGAGGTCGGTGTGCTGGTTGCGGCAATCGTTGAGCGGCGCGCCAAGGCGCGGGCGAGCCACTCCACCGCTGTCCTGCCCGAGCCTGGACTGGGCGAGAGCGCCTAACCGCGGGTCAGCCGCTGGCGGACCCGCATCATTCCGACTCGGCCAGCTAGCCGTGTCCTCCATCTCGTCTCGCGAAGTGTGGGGCGGGATTCGAACCCGCGAAGGAGGTTTCCCCCCTTACTCGCTTCGCGCTCTAGCTGCTGCCGCCTGCCTCCTTCTACCCCTAACGGCCAGCAATCATGGGCCTAAGCGCCTTGGTGCGGTCATTCTGATCGCATCTGCTGCCGCCCGTCGCTTCCAAAACGCTTCCACGGTTGAGTGTGCGGAGGGCTTCGCATGACAGGGGCGATCGCCGGCGATTCACACCTCACCGTAGTTGGGCTGGGCGTCTGCGCGACGGGCTCGCTGGGAGGTCGCGGGCATGCGGTCATGCTATGCCTGCATCGTCGCGCAGCTATGCCGATTTGAGACGGCTCGTTCGTTTTCCCGGTTGCTAATTTGAGACTTGCTGTCCGTCTAGAAGCAGGTCTCTCCTCATGCGCACATCTGCCGCCCCGGGCGACGAAGCTCGAACTCACCCCACGATGATCCTGCTTGTTCTGAGCCTGGCGGGGATGGCCTATTCCATGCTCTCTTCCGCCGTCGTCCCGGCCCTTCCCACGATCCAGCACACGCTGGGGGCGTCGGAGACGGGTGTGGCCTGGCTTCTCACGGGCTACCTCTTGGCGGCCTCGGTCGCCACGTCGATCCTCGGGCGGCTCGGCGACATGTACGGCAAGGAGAAGCTGCTCCTGGTCACGCTGGTCGTTCTGACGGGCGGCACCCTGCTGGCGGCCCTGGCCAGCTCGCTGCCGCTGCTCATCGTCGCGCGCGTCATCCAGGGCGCCGGCGGCGGGCTCTTCCCCTTGGCGATGGGCATCGTGCGCGACGAATTCCCTAAGGAGAAAGTCCCCGGGAGCATCGGCCTGCTCTCAGCGCTCCTCGGCATCGGGGGTGGCGTTGGCATCGTGCTCGCTGGCGTGATCGTCGAGCACCTTAGCTACCACTGGCTTTTCTGGATTCCGTTCATCGCTTTGGTGGTGGCCACTGTCCTCACGTGGCGCCTCGTGCCCGAGTCACCGG
>DASZNA010000124.1:0-18510 GCA_035551655.1 Solirubrobacteraceae bacterium | reverse complement strand
GTCCAGCGACCCCGGCACCCTACGAAGCGCGCGCTTGCAGCCTGTTAACGCGCTGTTTCCTAACCGTCCGCCAACGTGGGCAGACTGGCTTCTCCCCCCGCAACCCCTTTCCCCGGCTGGCCTGAAGGGGTGCTTCACTCTGTCCTGAGCCAGCCTTGAGCCAGCCACCCGAAGATCCCCCGCCCCTTCGGCGCCGTCCTCTCCACGAGGCGGCGCACAAGCTGCATTACGAGCCTCCCCGCCCGGCTGATCCGGAGGAGGGAGATGGCGCCGCGTCCGCTGCGCGCGCCCCAAGCTCAGCCGTGGCCGATCCCCAGCAGCCGGCCGGGGCCTCACCCCGGCCCTGGGAGGCCGTCCCGCGATCTGCCGACTCCCGGCGGGAGACGATGGAGGAACAGCACGACGTCGTCCTCCAGGCCGGGAAGCTCCTCCTGGCTCTGGGCGCACTCGGCGTGGTCTTTGGCGACATCGGGACGAGCCCTCTGTACGCCGAACAGGTGACGCTCACCTACCACGCCGCCCACCGCGTCGATCCCACCACGGTGTACGGGATCGTGTCGCTCATCTTCTGGGCCATCACGCTCGTCGTGTCGGTCAAGTACGCCGGCGTGATCATGCGGGTGCACAACCGCGGAGACGGAGGCATCATGGCTCTGGCCGCGCTGGCTCGTCGCCTGCGCGTACCCCACACCGTCCTGTTCGTCACGCTGGGGATCTTCGGCGCCTCACTGTTCTTCGGGGACGGCATCATCACGCCGGCCATCTCGGTCCTGTCCGCCGTCTCGGGCCTGGAGGTGGTCGACTCCGGCCTCACCCATCTGGTCGTGCCGATCTCGATCGTCATCCTCCTGGTGCTGTTCTCCTTCCAGCGCAAGGGAACCTCGGCCGTGGGCGTCCTGTTCGGGCCGGTCATGCTGGTCTGGTTTGCCGTCCTGGCGATCCTCGGCATCAGCCAGGTGGTCCACCATCCGGGCGTTCTACAAGCCCTCTCGCCGGTGTGGGGCGTGCGCTTCTTCACCAACCACGGCGGCGAGGCGTTCCTGGCTCTGGGCGGCGTCGTCCTGTGCGTGACCGGAGCCGAGGCCCTGTACGCCGACCGGGGCCACTTCGGCGCGAGCCCCATCCGTCTGGCCTGGTTCAGCGTCGTCCTCCCCGGCGTGCTGCTCTCCTACCTCGGGCAGGCCGCGCTCGTGCTGAATCATCCTCACGACCGGGTCAATCCGTTCTATCTGCTCGCCCCCTCATGGGGCCAGATTCCGCTGGTCGTGCTGGCCACCGTGGCCACGGTGATCGCCTCCCAGGCCGTCATCTCAGGCTCGTACTCGGTGGCCAAGCAGGCGATGCAGCTGGGTTATCTGCCTCGCTTGCGGATCATGCACACGTCGCTGGTTGAGGGTCAGATCTACGTGCCGGTGGTCAACTGGCTGCTGGCCGCCGGCGTGGTCGCCCTGGTACTCGCTTTCCAGAACTCCAACGCCCTGTCCAACGCCTACGGCGTCGCGGTCACGGGCACGTTCATCCTCAACACCATCCTGTTCCTCGTCGTGGCCCGAGCCATCTGGCACCCGCCGGCCTGGAAACTGGCCCCCCTGGGCGTGCTCTTCCTGCTCGTCGAAGTGGCGTTCTTCAGCGCCAACCTGGCCAAGATCCTTCAGGGCGCCTGGTTCCCGCTGCTGCTCGGACTGGTCATCTCGATGGTGATGCTCACCTGGGATCGCGGCCGCGCCGTGGTGACCGCCAACCGCCTGGCCAAGGAGGGGAGCCTGACCGACTTCCTGTCCGGCCTTGACGCGATCGACCCGCCCGTCAGGCGCGTCCCGGGCACCGCCATCTATCTCAATCCTGGCCGGGACACCACCCCGCTGGCGTTGCGGGCCAGCATCGAGCACACCCACGCTCTGCACGAGAAGGTGCTGATCGTGGGAGTCCGCGAGGTGAGCGTCCCGCGCGTGATCGAGGAACGCCGGTTCCGCGTCGAGCGGATCGGTCCCGATGAGGCCTCGGTTCGGTATGTGGAGATCCGCGTCGGCTACCGCGAGCAGCCCAATGTGCCGATCGCTCTGCGCCTGGCCCGGCGTGACCTCCTGCTGGAGCGCGACCTGGATCTGGAGCACGCCTCCTACTTCGTCTCCAGAATCACGGTGGTGTCCGACGAACACTCACCGATGCGCAAGTGGCAGGGGAAGCTATTCGTGAGCATCGCCCGCAATGCCGCGAGCGCGATCGAGCACTTCGGGTTGCCTACGGATCGTACGGTGAGCATCGGTGCCCAGGTCGGGGCCTGACCCAGGGGGCCAAGGTGGGCCGACGCCGGCGGCCTTGGGGCTCGCCGGCTCTGGTCGTCCCGAGGACGGAGGTAGCCTGAGGGCCGGCCTTCGGGTATCTCGAGCCGTCTCGGCGTCGCCCGGACCGGCTGAGGCCTACAAGACCGTCCTGCCTGTGCTGCAGTCGGAGCTCCCCGCCTCCGTGGCTCGGCTATGGCTGCGAGAGATTGGCGGCGAGCAGATGGTCTGCGTCGACTGGCTATGGAGCGAGCCGCGGTTCCAGCCGGCCGCCGAATCGCCCTTCGGCATCACCTGCCGCCCGGGGGAGGGCCTGGCCGGGACGTGCTGGATCACCGGGCAGGTGATGAGGCTGGGTCTGAGCGACCGACCGGATCTGTTCCCCAACCGGGACACCCTCCAGCAGGTTGGGATCGGGACCGTGGTCGCGATCCCGCTCACCGGCGTGGTGGAGACAGTCGGCGTGCTCACCCTTTACTTCGCGGGCGATCAACTCCCGCCCGGCGACCTGGAGCAGCTGGCCCTTCTCGGTGCCGCAGTGGGGGCGGTCATCGAAGCCAAGCAACGGGATGCCGCTGCCCGCGAGCAGCTGCGCCGGGACCAGCTGCTGCTCAGCGCCACCTCGGCGGTGGCCGCCGCCGGCGGCTACCAGGAGACCCTGCGGATGCTGGCTGCCAGCGCGGTGCCGGGGTTGGCCGATCTGTGCCTAATCGACCTGGTCAGCGCCGATGGCCGGCTCGAGCGGGCGGCCGCCGTGCACGCCGATCCCGAACAGGCGCCCCTGGTGGAGGAGCTGAAGGCCTACTACGCACCGGAGATCGGCTCAACCCACCCTGCCGGGCAGGTCACCGCCACCGGCGAGTCGATCTGGTCGGCCTCGATGCCGGACGAGTTCCTTCAGCAGACCACCCAGGACGAGCATCACTACGAGATCGTCCACGCGCTGGGGTTCACGTCCTATCTGACGGTTCCCCTGCGGGCTGGAGAGAAGGTGCTCGGCGCGATCACGCTGATCTCGGCGGGCAGCGGGCGGGTGTTCACCGAGCAGGACCTGGCTACCGGTGAGCGTCTGGCCGACCAGGTGGCCGGCACGATCGCCCGCGCCCGGGACCGCGAGCTCGAGCAACAGCGCTCGGCCGAGGTCAGCGCACGTCAGCAGGCGCTCCTGGAACTGGGCAGCGAGTTGAACGGCGCCCAAGCGGTCGACGATGTTTTGCGGGCGCTCCTTGGCTCGCCGATCTGCTCGCTGGGCGCTCCCCTAGCCCGGATCGGGCTGCTCGACGAATCGCGCGGCCTGCTTCAGCTCACCTTCGCCGGGGAGGTCCCCCCCGAGCTGGCCAGCCGCTTCCACGTGGTCGGGATGGACTCGCCGGTCCCCATGGTCGAGGTGGTCAAGCGCGGCCGCCCACTGCTGGCCGGAGATACGACGCGGCTACCCCGTCGCTACCAGCCCCTGATCTCCGACACCGCCCAATTTGTGCGCGGGATGGCGCTCGAGCCGCTGCGCGCCGAGGATGGCACCGTCCTTGGGGCCGTCGGCCTGAGCTGGCCGGAGCCCCACGCGCTGGGCTCCGACGAGGTCGAGATGTTGGACGCTGTGGCCGCGGCTCTGTCTCGCGCCGTGGCGCGGATTCTGGTGGCCCAGCGCGAGCACGAGGTGGCCGCCTCGCTGCAGGAGCGGCTGCTGGCGCTGGACACCGGCTCGCCCTCCGCCGTCGTGTCGGCGGTCTACCGACCGTCCGGTCGGGGCATGCAGGTGGGCGGCGACTGGTACACCGCCCGGGTGCTGGACGCCGAGCAGCGGATCGGGGTCTCGGTGGGCGATGTGGTTGGCCACGGCCTCGATGCCGTGGCCACCATGAGTCAGCTGCGCAGCGCGCTGGAGGCCTCGGCCCTGGCCGAGAGCGATCCGGCTCATGTGCTGGCCCTGCTCGACCGCTACGCCCAGGGCGTGCCGGGGGCCGCCTGCGCCACGGCCGCCTATGCCCGGGTGGCCGCGGCCTGTGGCCGCGTCCACTACTGCTGCGCCGGGCACCCCTACCCACTCCTCGTAGCGCCCGATGGCCAAGTCCGATTCCTCACGGACGGCCGCAGCGCTCCTCTGGGGATCGAGCCTGAAGACACGCCGGGGCCTGCTGGGCAGGCCGATCTGCCCGCCGGATCGCTGTTCATCCTGTACAGCGACGGGCTGATCGAGCGCCACGGGGAGTCGCTGAACGCGGGCCTCGATCGTCTGCGCGTGGCCGCTGCGGATTGCCACCAGCTGGCCGCTCAGGCCGTGTGTGACCGGTTGCTCGTCGCCCTGGCCGACGAGACCGGCTACCTGGACGACGTGGTGGTCGTGGCCCTGCGGCCGGTCGGCACCACTGCCCAGTGCCATGTCGACTGCGTGCCGGCCGACCTCGGGCAGATCCCGTTTGCCCGGCACCGGTTGCGCACCTGGATGAATCAACTCGGACTGGGCCAGGCGCAGGGGTACGACCTGCTGCTGGCCGTGGGGGAGTCCGTCAACAACGCGATCGAACATGCCAGCGCACGCGATCCCCGCCGGTTCGTGGCCATCGAGGCCTTCGCCGACGAGCACCGCGTGGAGGTCTCGGTCACCGACACCGGCCGCTGGAGCAAGGACACGGCGGTGAGCCGCCGGACGGACGAGCGCGGACGCGGCCTTACCCTGATCCACGGCTTGAGCGACCGGGTCGACACGGTGCGCGGGCCCCTCGGGACCCGGGTGACGATGACCTTCATCCGCCGCCCGGCCGAAGCCGAGACGCCGGCTCAGCCCAGCGGCGTGTCGTCCAGCTGAGACAGAAGATCCTCGACCGATTGGTACACGGCCGCCGCTCCGGACTCGGTCAGCTCCTCGATCGCGAACCCACCCGTCAGCACGGCTAGCGTGGGCACCCCGGCCTTCTCTGCCGCCTTGACATCCCACGGCGCGTCGCCGATCAGCACCGCATCATCCGGCTCGCCGCCGACCTTCTCGAGCGCCGCATGCACCAGATCGGGCGCCGGCTTGGTCTTCTCGACATCGGCTGAGGTGGTCCAGGCGTCGACCAGGTCGCGAGCCTCCAGAAGGTCGAGATAATGATCGGCCTCCTCCTGCTTGGAGGAGCTGGCGAACACGACCCGGTGCCCCCGGCGCTTCAGCTCCCTGATCAAGTCGGTGGCGCCCGCCATGGTCTGGACCTCGCCGATCAGCTTTTGGTACTCCTCCGTCTCAGCTTCCCGGATCGAGTCGCCCTTGGTGTTCTCGGTCTCCTCGTCGGTGAGCGCCTGCACGACCTGGTCGCCCCCCATCCCGATGTGCCGGTGGATCCGCCACAGGCCAAGAGTGATGTCGTGGCGCCGGAATGCCCGGAACCAGGCGAGGCTGTGCTGGTAATTGGTGTCGACGAGCGTGCCGTCGATATCGAGTAGCGCGATCATCGCCTACAGGCTCCGCAGGGCGGGCAGCAACTCCGACTGCGCCCATTCGATGAACTCGCTCTGCTGGTCAGCCCCGATCTGGACCAGCGCTACCTCGTTGAAACCGGCCTCGATGAACGGACGGATCTTTTCGACGTGCTCCTCCACGTTGGGTCCACAGGGCAAAGCCTCGCCGACTTGGTCGGGTTCCACAAACTGGGTAGCCGCCTCGAAGGAATCGGGGTTGGGCAGGTCCGCGTTGACCTTCCACCCGAGTCCGAACCAGCGGAACTGGTCGTGGGCCCGCTGCACCGCTGTCTCCCGGTCCCGGTCATAACAGATCGCCATCTGGCCGACCCGTGCCTTGCCGGATCCGCCGGCTCTGTCGAACATCTCGCCGAGCTCAGGCTTCGGTTCCACCGCGATCATCAGGTCGGCTTGGCGGCCGGCCAGCGCACACGAGTCGGCGCCGGACACCGCCACGCCGATCGGGACCCGCTGCTCGGGCAGGTCCCACAGCCGGGCCGTCTCCACGTCGAAGTACTCGCCCCGGTAGTTGAACGTGCCCTCGCTGGTGTCGAACAGGCCGGCGATGACATCGATCGCCTCGGCCAGCATCTCGTGGCGCACGCCCACCGACGGCCAGCCTTCGCCAACCACGTGCTCGTTGAGGTTCTCTCCGGCCCCCAGCCCGAGCCGGAAGCGGTTGCCCGACAGGATCTGCATCGTCGCCGCCTTCTGGGCCACCACGGCGGGGTGGTAGCGAAGGATCGGACAGGTCACGTACGTCATCAGGCCGATCCGCTCGGTGGCCTGAGCGGCCGCACCCAGAATCGACCACGCGTAGCCCGAATGCCCCTGAGCGTCCAGCCAGGGCTGGTAATGGTCGCTGCACACCGAGAAGTCGAAGCCGGCGTCCTCGGCCATCTTCACGTCGCGGACCAGCTGGTCGGGTCGCGACTGCTCGCACATCATCGTGTATCCGAAGCTCGTCATCCCCTGGCCCTACCCAGGCCATCCGGCTTTGACTCAGGGCCGTGGCCGCCACTGCTCGGCGCGAATCGCCCACCTTTCGTGGTCGCGCCATTGCCCTCCCACCTGTAGGTAGCGCTCCGAGAAACCCTCCCGCACGAACCCCGCGCGCCTGACCAGATTTATCGACGGGTGGTTCCGGGGCTGGATGTTGGCCTCCAGGCGATGCAGTCCAAGCTCACCGAACGTCCGGGCCAGCACCAGCTGCAGGCCTTGGCTCATGTAGCCCTGTCCGGCGAACTCGGCCACAGCGCCGTAGCCCAGGTAGGCGCTTTGGAGCTGGCCGCGCACGATCTCGCCGATGTTGAAGAAGCCCAGGATGGCCCCGTCGGCTTCTCGAACCAGAAGATGGGGCTCAAACCTGGGGTCGGCCACCCGGGCCATCAGGACGTCGAAGGCCTGTGGCGTGGTCGGCGCGGTCAGCCACGGGTGGTGAAAGCGCTCGCTGCCCCGCATCGCCGACAGGAACCTGTCCTGGTCGGCGTAGGTGGGGGTCCGCAGCGTCACACGATTCGGCGAGGTCACTGAGCTGGCCAAAGTGTCACATGCTCCGGGGCAATCCCCACCCGGCACCGTTCACCTGACCGGAGATCGTGTCCATCCAGCGTGTGCGCAATCAGACCGAGGCCGCCAGCGAGCTCAACCGCCACCTCGCGCCAGGCGCCCAGATTTGCCACGTCCCGCACCGCCGCGGCATGGGGTCCGTCGCGCTCGAGCACCACATGCTGAGGCCGCACGCACCACACCACCTTTGTCCCGTCCGGCAGCCCCGGGTCCTCCACCTCCAGCAGCGTGCCACTGGCATCGAGCCGTCCCGGCCCTCGGATGCGGCCCTCCCGCAGGTTCTCGATCCCCAGCAGCTGGGCCACCTCCGGAGAGGCAGGGCGACTGAACACCTCGTCCCGGCCCCCGGACTGGATGGCGCGTCCGTCGGATATGACCAGGACCTCGTCGGCCAGCAGCGCCGCCTCCTGCGCATCGTGCGTGACCAGCACGGTGGTCACCGTCAGCTCGCGCTGAAGCTCGCGAAGCTCGCGTCGCAGGCGATCCCGGACCGGGGCATCCAGCGAGGAGAACGGCTCGTCCAGCAACAGCAGTCGCGGACGGGTGGCCAGGGCTCGGGCCAGAGCCACCCGCTGGCGCTGGCCGCCCGACAGCTGATGGGGAAGCCGGTCCTGCAGCTCGCTCAAACCCAGCCGGTCAAGCCACCTGGCCGCCAGTCCGGGTTCGGCGTAGGCCCCGAACGTGACCTGATTCCACACATCGAGGTGGGGGAGGAGGGCCAGCTCCTGGGGGACCCATCCGATCCGGCGTTCCTCGGCCTCCAGCTCCCCGATCTCCTCCTGGCCCAGCTGAACCCGCCCCGCATGCGGCCCGCGGAGGCCAGCCAGCGCGCGCAGCGTCAGCGATTTCCCCGCTCCGGACGGGCCCAGGATCGCCAGGTGGCGCACGGGGTGGGTCTGGGCCAAGCGAAGTTCGAAGTCCCCGGCTCGGCTGGCCAGCTCGAACGCCAGCGGGGGTGTGTCGCTTAACCCGGCTATATCCCCGCTCGTTCGGAGCACGTCTCCACGCTCGGTTCCAGCCAGCCGTTTCCACACCCAGTGCAGCGGCCGCCACCGAGCCAGCGCCAGCACGGCGGCCGCCGCGGCGAGCGAGGCCGCGGTCGGCGGCAGCGCCGTGGACAGTCCGGACGAGCTGAACTGCACCCAGGTGAACACCGGGAGCGAGTACGGGTGGTAGGCCAGGATCACCGTCGCGCCGAACTCCCCGAAGGCCCGCAACCAAGCCAGCAGCAGTCCGGCGCGAATCCCGGGCCCAGCCAGCGGTAGGCCGACCCGGCGAAACCGGGACCACTTGCCGTGTCCTAGCGTTGCCGCCACCTCGAACAGCGCAGGATCGATCGTGGAGAACGCTGATCGGGCCGCCACGATCAGGAACGGCGCCGACACAAACGTCTGGGCGATCACGATACCGGCCGTGGTGTCGGTCAGCTGTCCGCTGGTCAGCCGCCCGATCAGCGTGTACGGGCCGAACACCTCGATCAGGAGGATCCCGCTCATCAGCGGCGGAAGGGCGAGGGGAAGCTGCACCGCCACGCCCACCACATCCCAGGCCCGGCCGCCTCCATGGGCCAGCGCCCAGGCCAGCGGGATGCCCAGCAGCGCGATGATCGCCGCCGAGATCGTTGCCGTCAGCACCGACACCCATAGGGCCGACCACAGCCCCGGGGCCGAGAAGCTTCCCGACGCGGGCAGGTGCACGAGCAGCACCACGATCGGCGCCACCAGATACAGCACCAGCAACCCGCCCAGCAGGGCGAGAGGGCTCAGGCGTTTGCTCACCCGCCGTTGACGGCGCTGCTGAGCGACGCCGGGACTCCGGAGCCCACCGCTTTGGGCGTCTGGAGCGTCAGGCCGGCCGCATGAAGCAGCGACTGACCCTGGCTGCTCAGCAGGAACTTCACGAAAGCCTCAGCGCCCTTGGCATTGGGCGCATGATGAAGGACGGTGAGCGTGTATGTGGCGCTCTCGTCGACCGGGCTGATCGGCACCGTGTGGATGTGGGCGGCGTTGGCTTCGACGGTGTAGAAGAAGCCGGCGTCGAGCTGGCCCGCCTGGAGCCGCCCGACCAGGTCCTGCTCGGGGAAAAGATCGGACTGGTCGGTGGCGATCCGCTGAAGCGCCGGCTGATGCTCAGCTACGGCCACCTGCTCCAGTGCGGCCACGGCGAGGACGCCCTTGGGATCCAGCTTGGGGTCGGTGAAGCCCAGGCGGAACCCCGGTTTGACGATCACCCGGTACCACGGCTCCGATCGCAGCGCGTGGGCGTAGCTGCTGGACGGGTTGTAGCCGAGCTCCAATTTCGTGCTGGCAAACGGCGCGAACCAGGACACCCAGTTGCCGTTGGCCGAGCCTTCGAGCGTCGCGTTCACCTTGGGCGAGGCGCTGATGAACACATCACCCACCCGGACCTTGCCCTTGATCTCGCTGGCCAGGTCCTTCGAGCCGGCCGGATATCCGCTGAACGTGTACCCGGTGGCCTTCTGGAACGCCCGGCCGATGTGATCATTCATCAATGCCTCGAGGGAGCCGGCGTACAGGACGTTGACCGAGCCCTTCTTGGACGAGGACCCGCCACATGCCGCCAGGGCTAACACTCCGATCAGGGCAGCGGCGAGGAACCAGAGCTTCATCCGTCCATGCATGTGCAATGCATAGGTATCAGATATTTGCGCTTCGCCGTCGCCAGACACCAGATTGACTCATCCGGGCGTTCGGGATTCGGCTATAACAGAGGTAAGCGGATGAAAGGAGGACTCGATGTCCTTCAGCTCACCTCCCCAGCCCCCGCCATCCGGCCTGAACGCCGACACCGCCCGCGTACGGCAGCGCCAGTCCGATGACCGCGCCGCCCGCGACGGCCGGGCGCGCTCCCGGACGCCTGAATCGATTCAGCGGCTCACGTCCCGCGTCCGCACCGCCCTGCGGGCGCGCCGATCATCCACCTGATCCCGCCCGACTGAACTTAGGCGTCGCCGTCCGCGGGGCCGTTGAGCGGCTCGAGGACGAAGCTCTCGATCGCGATGTCAGGATCCAGGTGGTTGGCGCTCATGAACGCTTGCACCTTGCGGCCCGTGAGCTCCTCTATCCCGCGCACCAGATCGGGCCCCATCGTCTTCTGGTAGGCATGGCGCATCTCGAGCACCAGCTCACTTCGAGAGTTGGCCACCAGGCTGCGCTCTCCTTTGGTGAGCGCGTCCCTCACCACGACGGTGACCAGATCGTCATCGATCGAGGTCCAGGCTTTGGTAGGTCCGCGGCCCGTGTAAGTGTGCAGCTGCGCGACGACGAGGTTGGAGATCCTGGCGGATAGCGAAGACTCGGGACGCGAAGACTTGGCCGTGGTGTCGGACATGGGCAACCCCTGTCTCGTCTTCCGCCCTGACGTTAAGGACCCGGGAAAAAGCCAAGGCTTGAAGACGGATGTACAACCGTTCCACGGGACCAGCGCTCCTCGCGGCTCGATCAAATCGCACGGCGAAGACTCGCGTGTAAGGGGCAAACGTAGCGCAATCGTCCGGGCTGGAGGGCTTGGAGCGGTGCTAGCGTTAACCGTGCGCTCGCTGCTCTGCAGGGGTTTGCGGGAGCCTCGTTGAGCCTGGAACGACAGCGATATGTGCCCCGTCGCTGTCCGGTCCTCGGCATTCCATCAAAGCTTGCCGAAAGCTGGATGCCGTGTCCTTTATGCGTCAGGGAAGTGGACGAGCTGTCTAGCGTCCCACAGCTCACGATCGACTGTCAGGCTGTGCCTGACGGCTGGTTGGTGATGATCGGTGGCGAGCTTGATCTCGCCACCGCTCCGCTTCTGGCCCATCAGCTTCGCGAGCTCGATCTGTCTGGCTCCAGCCGCTTGGTGCTGGACATGCGTGAGCTGTCCTTCACGGACTGCGCCGGGCTCGCCGAGGTTGTTGCCGCGGACGAGTGGGCGCGAGGACACGGTGCGACACTCGAAGTCCTGTGCTGTCCCGGCCAGGTCCGGCGGATCTTCACGCTCGCCGGCATCGACCGTCGCCTCACGATCTCGACGAACGGCCCGCATCAGACGGCCGCCGCCTAAGCGGGCCGCCGCCGGGTCAGCTGACCTCGACTGGGACGTGGGCGCGCAGAAAGGCGAGTTGGTCGCTGACGACCTGCTCGAAAAGCTCGCCGATGGAGATATCGAAGTGCCCGGCCGGGTAGCGACGGATCTCGCCGCGGGGCGCGCTTGCGGCATGGCGGAGGGTGGCTTTGGCGGGCGCGACGGTGTCGGCGTCGCAGACACAGAAGAGGATGGGGCAGCGGATCCGGCTGGCCTGCCGCCCGGGGGCGTCGAGCGGGATCTCCAGAGCGACGCGGACGGGAACGTCGTTGCGGTAGTCCTCCTCGCGGAGTCCGGAGGCGCTGAGCAGGCCGAGAACACCTTCGACGACGTCACTGGCATCCATCAGTCCGGTTTCGCCGGGCCGGGCTGCGACCTTGACCCGCACCGGGGGGGCGGCCCATGACGCTGGCCAGATGGTCTTGTGCCGCGGCGGCGGCCAGCCGCAACGTACCGGCGGGGGAAATCTGGCGAGCTGAAGCCAGGCCGTCCGTGAAGGGGCACTGGGCGATCGCCGCCACCACATCATCGTCGTCGGCGGCAGTGGCGATGGCGTGGCCGCCGCCGAAAGACGTTCCCCACACCACGACGCGGGCGCTGTCGACCTCAGGCAGCGAGCGAGCGAACGCGACCGCCGCCCGCCAGTCCTCGCGCTGGCGACGAATGCTGAGCAGTTCGCGCGGTTCCCCGTCGCTGTCGCCGAAATAGCGGTAATCGAAGACGAGGCACGCGTATCCAGCCTCCTGAAAGCGCTCGGCGAACGCCGCGAGGCGCAGCGTCTTCACGGCGCCCAGGCCGTGCGCCATGACGATCACCGGCGGCGGCGGCGCATCCGGCGAGGGGGCCAACGGCAAGTACAACCACGCGTGGCACCGCTCCTCGCCCGAGGAGAAGTGCACATCCCGGCGGCTGGACAGGGTGGCGCTCACCGGAGGGCGACGGATTGTGACGCAAGGCGGGCGGGGACTGCGCTGCCCAGAGGCGACGACCGGAATCGAACCGGTGTAGACGGCTTTGCAGGCCGCTGCGTAGCCACTCCGCCACGTCGCCGAGAGCCCGAAGGTTAGCCCGTGGGCCGGGACGGGCTGGGCCTCAGTGCCTGCCGTACCGGGCGATCAGCGACCGGTAGGTCCAGAACGACGGCTTGGCCTCATAGGCGTCGGTCATCAGCCCGTCGGTGGCAAACGAATCCGACGCGCCGGGCAGCGAGCCGGTGGCTGAGGAGTTGGAGTCCCGGAGGTTGAACCACCGGTAGTCGGTGACGTGGAAGGTCCCGGAATACGCCCGCACGGCCGACACCAGTTGACGCAGGGCGCTGGCCTGGGCGTCGTCGCTCTCGCCGGCCCCGGTGGGCACGCCGTTTTCGGTGATCCACAGCGGCGTGCGCTTGGCAATCCGGGCTTCCGGTAGGAAGCACTCTCGGAGCGTGCCCAGCGCCTCCTCGGTGTCCGAGCTGTAGGACCCGCCGACCATCGTCGGTGGATAGAAGCTGCCGGGATAGAAGTCGAGACCCACGAAACCGAGGGCGCGCCGGAACCGGCGACCGCCGTGCGCGCCCAGGTACTGCCAGAAGGATTCGTCCGAGGATGGGTTCCAGCGGTACGCGTAGGTGAAGCCGAACCGCAATCGCCGCCACCCGCGTCGTACGGCTTGCGCGTGGGCCGCCTCGATGCCCTGCACTAGCGCCGCCTCAGCATTTTTGTACGAGCCATCCGAGGTGTTGGGCGACGCGTTCAGATTGACCTCGTTGGTGATCGTCATGTCGACGACCGGGTGGAAGCGGCCGAACACTGCCACCACGTGCCGCACCCACGCCCTCCACTTCCGGAGGTTGCCGTTCTCGGCCGAGGTGGGGTGGTAGCGGACCTGGATCTCCACCTTGAGCCCGGCCCGCCCATACCGCCGCGTCAGCCTCTCGAAGGAGCGGATGCCGGCCTTCCCCGAGGACCAGAACAGCCGGTTGAGGCGAACCACCAGCACACGCCGGGCGGGGTGCAGACGGCGCACCGCCGCCACGTCTGCACTCAGGCGGTCCGGCTTGGCCGGTAGCTGCACGCCCCCCGCGCTTCCGGCCAGTCCCGGGTCGACGCCGAAGCGCAGCGGCGCCCCCACGCGGGGGGTTCCCCCGTAGGTGCCTGTGCACAGTGAGCCGCTGGCCCCGGCCACGGGACCGGCGAGCCCGACACATGAAAGCCCCGCGGCGATGAACGCCGCGGGGCCACAGATGAAACGCCTCCGCACCCCGAAAAGCCTAGGTCAGGGGCGGATCTGACGAGCCGGTTCAGGCCGCCGCGGCCAGTACCTCGAAGTGGTCGCGCAGGGTTTCCAGCACATCATCGATCTTCTCGATGATCTCCTCGTCGGTCAGCCGGCCATCTCCGTCGAACTTCTCGCCGGCCCGGCCGACCGGGAGGTCGGCCTCCACCACCCGGGCGCCGGCGATGCCCAGCGCCTTGCGGAGGTGATCCTGGGCCCACAGCGCACCGTAGTCGGTGATGCTGGCCCCGATCACCGCCACCGGCTTGCCGTACAGCGCGGCCGCCGGCCCGTAGGGACGAGAGGCCCAGTCGACGAGTTGCTTCAGCTGCCCGGGGAGGGTGCCGTTGTACTCGGGAGTCGAGATCAGCAGCGCGTCGGCCTCGGCGACCTCACGGCGCATTTCGGCCACCGCGGCGGGTGGGGTGTCGGTGTCCCGATCCTCGTTGTACGGGGGCAGCGACTCTAGCCCGCCGTACAGCTCTACGTCGATGCCCTCCGGCGCCTGCTCTGCCGCGTGACGCAGCAGAGCGGTGTTGTGCGAAGCGGCCCGGAGGCTGCCGCTGATGGCCAGAACACGCATGGTGGGTCAGCCCTCCTTGACCGCCGAGACGCTGATGACCAGCTTCACGTCGTTGGCGACCAGCAGGTTGCCGTTCGGGAGGGTCTGGTTCCACTTCAGGTCGAACTCGCGGCGATCGATCTTGCCCTCGACCTCGAACCCGATGCGCTCCTTGCCCCACGGATCCTGACCGTTCTCGGCCAGCGTGCCGGTCAGCTCGATCGGCCGGGTGCTGCCCTTGATGGTGATCTCACCGGTCAGCGTGATCTGACCGCCCGAGGTCAGCTCGGTGGCCGTCGTGTTGAAGGTGATCTGCGGGTGCTGCTGGGCATCGAAGAACTCGGGCGACTGCAGGTGCCCGTCGCGATTGCTCTCGCCGGTGTCGATGCTGGCCACCTCGACAGCGCCCTCCAGCCGGGGGGTGGCGCCGGTGGCGTCGACGGTGCCGGCGAACTGCTTGAAGGCGCCCCGCACAGTGGCGATGCCCATGTGCCGGACTTCGAAGCCGACATTGGAGTGAGCCGGATCGACGGCGTAGGTGCCGGTCGGGATCTCGGTAAGCGTGGTTGCTGACATTTGACGAACTCCTCGTTCAGAAGTAGTGATTGAGCTAACAACTAATCTAGCGCAAACTGGTTGAGCCGTCAAGTATCTTTAGAAGACCTTCAGGAGGCTGGCACCACGGCCCGGGGGAGGGGGAACCACGAGGCCGGCACCGCAGGCCGGCCGACGAAGCTCAGGACACGGTGCAGGAGCCCTCGCGGCGGGCTCCCGGGAGCCGGCCGAGCAGCTCGGCCAGGCTTTCCAGCTCTGCCTCGGTGTAGCGCTCGCAGAACAGCCGGCGGATGCTCTTGACGTGGGTGCACCCGGCGCTGCGGAGCTTCTCGTACCCGGCGTCCGTCAGCTGGGCGTAGGACACCCGAGCGTCCTTGGGGCAGGAGATGCGCTCCACGAAACCCGCCCCGACCAGCCCGTCCACCAGCCGGGTGATCCCGCTGCGCGTGAGCATCGTGCGCTCGGCCAGGGCAGACATCGGCAGCCGGCGCTCCTCGTCCTGGGCCAGGTACAGGAGGACCTCGTAATCCCGGGTGGTCATCCCGTGCTCGGCGATCAGCGATGCGTCGAGCTCGCGCACGATCGCCGCATGGCTCTGCAGGAAGCCACGCCACGCTTCCAGGGCGGCCCCGTCGAGGAGGCTGGAGGTGGTGGTTGCCATACCACAAGTGTAGTTGACCCATCAACGGCCCCGGCCACTTTTCCCTCCCGCGACTTACCTGGATCCCCGCTTACCTCCGGCGGGTATGGTGGCTCGAATGGCTGGAGGCACCGGGACGAGAGCAGTGATCGGGTCGCTGGTGGCTACCGTCATCGCCGCCGTCGCCGTGGTGATCATCGCTCACGTGACCGGGGCGGACGCGATCGGCCATGCGTTCGAGGACGTGGACCTGCCCTGGATCGCCCTGCTGGCCGGCGCCGAGCTGATCACCTACCCGGCTTACATGCTGGCGTTCCGTTCGATCGCCGGCCTGCACGGGCATGCGGCCCCGAACCTGCCGGTGGTGGCCAGAGTGGTGGTGGCCGGGTTCGGCCCTTTCTCGCTGGGCGGAGGCTTCGGGATCGACAAGCAGGCGCTCGAGGCCATCGACTCCGACGAGCGCAGCGCCCGCATCCGGGTGATCGCGCTGGGCACCCTCGAATGGGCGGTGCTCGCCCCGGTCGCCTGCACGGTCTCGATCATCTTCCTGATCACCGGCGAGGACGTGATGCCGTCGCTCCTCTGGCCCTGGGCGCTAGCCGTGCCGCTGGGTTTCGGTCTGGCCTTCTGGGCCAGCGCCCGCTCCGAGCGGCTGTCCCGGATCGGCGGCAAGCACCGCGACTGGCTGGCCCAGATGCTCGAGGGCGTGGGCTTCGTCAACAGCCTGGTCACCCACCCGCGTAAGTACATGGGCGCCTGGGTGGGCACCACCATCTACTGGGCGGCCGACATCGTCGCGTTCTACGCCGCCCTGCGCATGTTCGGCCTGCATCCCGGCGCCGGCAAGGTGATCATCGCCTACGGAACCGGCTATGCCGCCACTCGCCGTTCGCTTCCGCTGGGCGGAGCCGGGGTAACCGAGGCGCTCATGACCTACGCCCTCTACTGGGTGCGCGAACCGCTGGCGCCCGCCCTGGCTGCTGTGCTGGCCTACCGCGTGTTCAATTTCCTCCTGGTGGCCGCTCCCGCCGTGGTCGCCCACCGGCAGCTGCAGCCGATGCTGGCGGCCGCGGCGGAGCGCCGGCGGCGGCGCGAAGCGCGAACGGTCAGGAGTTAGACCGGGCCGGTTTCCCCGACAAACGGGGGGATATGGCGATTGGTCCGCTTCACGCAGGGGTAGTAGCGGCTCGTCACGGAAGTTCGATCTGCGGAAAGGTCTTCCGCCCGAAGGAGGAGTCTCAACATGATCATGCTCGGCGTGATATTGCTGATTATTGGCCTCATCGCCAAAGTGGGGATCCTTTGGACCATCGGCGTCATCCTGCTGGTGGTTGGTGTGATCCTCGCACTGCTCGGAATGATGGGCAGGGCTGTCGGCGGAAGACGGCACTACTACTAGCTCTGGTTCTCCGGGCGGCTGTCGCAACCGCGGCGGCCGCCTTTTTGCCGTTAAGGGACGACGGTCTTCGCTGCGCGCGGCCCATGAGGCCGCGCCACCTTGGGGGACTCCTCAGCTGACGCCAGCTCCTGCAGAGCCTGCTGGAGCGCGTCGGCCAGGTCATCGATGTCGCCCATCCGTTCGTAGTCGCCCAGCAGCCCGAACGTGATCGTCCCGTTGTAGGAGAAGATGGCGATCGACAGCGCGTGATCGGTGGGCAGGAACGCCACGGGCGCCATCGATTCGAGTTCGCGCCCCAGCAGATATATCGGGAGCTGGGGCCCTGGGACGTTGGTCACGATCAGGTTGAACAGCCGGGTCGAGAAGTTGAGGCGCGATGCCTGGGCCAGGATCGTGGGGGGCGCGAAGCTGCTCAGCCCGATGATCGTGTCGGCCGCAGCCAGCTGACGCGATCGCTTGAGCTCGTTCATCCGGTCGCGCACCGTCCTCAGGCGCAGGGTGGGGGAGTCCTCGTACACCGGCAGCGACGCTCGCAGCAGCGCGATCCGGTTGCCCAGCAGCCCGCGTTCCGTCTCGGTGCGGCGGTTGACCGGGACGAGCGCTCGGACCTCCAGGCCCTCGGTCTCCACGCCGCGCGACTCGAGCCAGTGGCGCAGAGCCCCGGTCACCACGGTCAGCACCACGTCGTTGATCGTGGCGTTCTCCCGGTTCTTGATCGCCTTGACCTCGTCCAGGCTGAGGTGGCGGGCCGCGAAGCGCCGGTGCGGTCCAATCGGTCCGTTCAGCGGCAGCGCCGGGGCCGGGTCAAGCAGCTGTGAGCCGAGCGATTCAGCTGTTCGAGTGAGGGTCCGCCAGCGGTGCCGGAACCGCGAGGGGTAGAGGACCTGCGATCCCGCCTCCTGGGCGAGCGCAAGCGGCGTGCGCAACAGCCCGGAGACCTCGCGGGCCAGAAGCTCGGCGCGCGGAGGACCAGGATGCCGGAGCCACGGCTGAACTGGCATGTCGGCCGGTTCGGGCTGGACATCGAGGATCACGCTGGCCAGGTCAACACCTGAGATCCCGTCCACTAGGGCATGGTGGGCCTTGGTGATCAGCGCGAACCGCCCATCCTCGAGGCCCTCCACCAGGTACATCTCCCACAGCGGTCGCTCGCGGTCCAGCCGCTGGGAGAAGAGCCGGCCGACCAGCGTCTGCAGCTGCCGCTGGCCGCCGGGTCGCGGCAGCGAGCTGCGACGGAGGTGGTAGTCGAGGTTGAAGTCGGGATCGTCGATCCACCACGGCCGGGTCAGGCCGAGCGGCGGCTGGGCGAGCTTCTGGCGGAATCTCGGGACCATCGAGAGCCGGCGCTCGATGTGGGCCAGCACCTCATCGTGGTCCGGCGCGGGCCCCTCGAAGACGGCCACGCCGCCGATGTGCATATGGGCGCTCTCTCGCTCCTGGAGGAGGAAGGAGGCGTCGGTGGCGCTCAGCTGCTGGGGAGCCGGCCGCGCCGGTCGCGGCGTCCCGGTTTCCTCGCTGGGTCGATCGTCGGCCACGGCTTAAGCCTGTAGCCCCTGTCAAGCCGGACTTGTCCGGCGTGGTTTCAATCCGGGAGCGGGCGCCGGCTCACCGGGCACGTCATGCAGCGGGGTCCCCCGCGTCCCCGGGCCAGCTCTGAGCCCGGAATCGTGATCACCTGCACGCCGTGTTCCTGCAGGCACGCGTTGGTTGCCGTGTTGCGCTCGTAGGCGATCACCAC
>DASZNA010000123.1:0-20619 GCA_035551655.1 Solirubrobacteraceae bacterium | reverse complement strand
CCAGCTCGACCTGGGTGATCTCGCGCTTGCCGTTGCGAGCGGCTAGCAGGGCTGCCTCGTTTACCAGGTTGCTCAGATCCGCGCCCGTAAAGCCAGGGGTCTGCCCGGCCAGGGCGTCGATGTCTATCTCCCGGGCCAGCGGCTTTCCGCGGGTGTGCACCTCCAGGATCTTCTTGCGCCCCATGCGATCGGGTCGGTCGACCACGATCTGGCGATCGAAGCGGCCGGGGCGCAGGAGGGCGGGATCCAGGATGTCCGGGCGGTTGGTGGCGGCAATCAGGATGATGTTGTCCTTCATCTCGAAGCCGTCCATCTCCACGAGCAACTGGTTGAGCGTCTGTTCGCGCTCGTCGTGACCGCCGCCCAGCCCGGCGCCACGATGGCGCCCCACAGCGTCGATCTCGTCCATGAAGATGATGCAGGGAGAGTTCTGCTTGGCCTGCTCGAACAGGTCGCGGACTCGGCTGGCGCCGACACCCACGAACATCTCCACGAAATCGGAGCCTGAGATGGAGAAGAACGGCACGCCGGCCTCGCCGGCCACCGCGCGGGCGAGCAGAGTCTTACCGGTGCCGGGCGGGCCGTAGAGCAGGACGCCCTTGGGGATCCGGGCCCCCAGGGCCTGGAATTTCTTGGGGTTCTCCAGGAACTCCTTGATCTCGTGGAGCTCCTCCACAGCTTCGTCGACGCCGGCCACGTCCCGGAAAGTGATCTTCGGCGAGTCGACCGACATGCGCTTGGCGCGCGACTTGCCGAACGACATGACCTTGGAGCCGCCGCCCTGGACCTGGTTCATCAGGAAGATCCAGAAGCCGATGAAGATCACGAACGGCAGCAGGTAGGTGAGCAGCGAGAGCCAGCCATTGGAAGACTTGCTCTGAACCTGGACCGCGCTGCCGCCCTCGTTGGTGATCACATCGTTGATCAGGGCCTGCGAGTACCCGTCCGGGTAACCGGTGGAGCCGTGCTGGCCGCCGGCAGCCTGGGTCAGCGTGTAGGACACGCTGTTGTCCTTCTGGTCCAGCGTGATCGACTTCACCTGCTTGGCGTCGATCGCCGTGACGAGCTGACCGAAGCTCAGGTTCTGCTGGCTGTGAGAGCTACCAATCAGCTTCTGGGCGAAGAACGCCAGCACGACCACGATCAGGATCGGAAACGCTGCGCTCTTGAAGAAACGGCTCATGAATTTCCCTTTGTGCCCGCCCGATCCGCCTTACGGCAGCGGATCTCAGGCCTAGAGCAGCCAAGCGTAGCACCCTGGTTTCCCCGTTTGGACCGGCTCAAGGGCGCTGCATTCAGCCGTTCAAGGCCGCTACGTAGGGCAAATTGCGGTACCTCTCGTCGTGGTCAAGGCCGTACCCGATGGCGAACCGATCGGGGATCTCGAATCCCACATACCTGGTCACTAGATCGACCTCTCGGCGGGAGGGCTTTACCAACAGCGCGCACACCTCGAGCGAACGGGGGTTTCGGCCGGCCAGATTTCGCAGCAGATACTGCAGGGTGAGCCCGGAATCGACGATGTCCTCCACGATCAGAACGTCGCGTCCTTCGATCACCGCGTCGAGGTCCTTGAGGATGCGCACGACCCCTGATGACCGGGTCGCCGAGCCGTAGGACGCGACGGCCATGAAGTCGACCTCGCACGGCACCTCGAGGGCGCGCATGAGGTCGGCCACGAAGAACACGGCGCCTTTCAGGACCCCGATCAGCACCAGGTCCTTGTCGGCGTAATCACGCGAGATCTCGCCGCCCAGCTCCCGGACCCGGCGCGTCAGATCGTCCGGCGGCACCAAAATGTCCCCGATCGCGCCGTCCTGCCAACCGGCGGCTGGGAGTGCGTCGGGCTGGGGCTGGGTCACTCCGCTGAGTCTAGGCGGGCCCGGGCGGAGAACGTCAGGCGCCCGCGGTCTGCCGTGGCTCTGACGCCACTCGGCAAGTCGAGATGGGCGATGCCCGTGTCCCGCAGTCCCAGGATGTCCGCCAGCCGGCGGGACACGCCGGGAGCAGGACGACCCGACGCCCGGTCCGCCAGGCGCTGGACAACCAGCCGGGCGAGCGGCGCCGGCAGGCCGCGCAGCACTTCGAGCGCGACCCCGTCTGCTTCACCCAGGACACCGTCCACCAGCTCATCCAGCACTTCCCCCTCCCCCCGGAGAATCTCCGCGAGAGCCAGCACATTGGCCTCGGCAGCCGGGTGGATGCGGCGCAGGGCGGGCACCAGGTCATGACGCACCCGCCCGCGCGCGTAGCGGTCGCTGTCATTGCTGGGGTCCTCGCGCCAGGCCAGGCTGCGGGCCCGGCAGTGGGCGGCCGTGGCCTCGCGTGTATGGGGCAGCAACGGCCGGATCAGCGGTCCGCTGCGGTCGACCATGCCCAGCAGAGCCCGGCGGCTGGGCGCCGCGGCCAGGCGGTAGAGGATCGTCTCGACCTGGTCGGTGGCGGTATGACCGGTGGCGATGTCAGCTGTAGCGCCCGCCAAATCGCGCGCGGCCGAGTAGCGCAGCTCGCGCGCCCAGGCCTGGATGTTGCCCACCTCGGGCGGCGCCCCAGCTCGCACCACCTCCAGAGCCACGCCCATCTCCTCACACATCTCGCGGCACAGGGCCTCGTCCTGATCGGCGCCCTCCCGGAGGCCGTAGTTGACGTGAAGCGCCCTGACGCACTCCGGCCCGGCGATCCGAGCGGCCAGATCGAGCAGGCACACGGAGTCTCGTCCGCCGGACAGCATCACGATGACGGGCTGACCGCCGGCCAGCAGCCCGCCGGCGCGCACGTCCTCGAACAGATCGGCCGGGCCGGGCCGGGACTCGCTCACCTCTCTTTTCCCCGTGACCTGGCAAGGAAGATCTCCGTGGCCCCGCGGAAGCCCTTCAGGCGGACCTCGGCAATCCGCTCGAAGTCGAGCCCGGGCGGCCTCGCCTCGACGATCGGCCGCGTGACCAGCACCTCCCCGCCCGCCGCCCGAGCCACCACCCGGGCGGCGATGTTGACCTCCCGGCCGTAGTAGTCGCCGTCGCGATAGAGCACGTACCCGTGGTGGACGGCCAGGCGGGGCAGTGGCCGCTCGGTCTGCCGGCGCTGGTAATCGACCGCCCAGGCGGCCAGAGCGGCCGGATCGGACCCGACGATCATCACTCCGTCGCCGATCGACTTGACGACCCGGGCGTCGCCCGGAAGCGTCGTCGCCACCGAGTCCGTGAACCGCTCCACGACGTCGAGCGCGTGCAGCTCGCCGGTCTCCTCGGTCAGCCTGGTATAGCCGGCCAGATCGGCGAATGCGATCGCCACGCGCATCCGCCCCGCCTCCTGGCTCGCCGGGTCCAGGTCCGCCTCCATGTGCCCCACGATGTCCTGCTCGATGAAGTGCCCGAGCATCCGGCGGTGGAGCTGGTCCAGCAGCGGTGAGGCCAGCGGCAGCAGCTGGTCGGTCAGCTTCATCAGCTCGTCCGCCATCTCGGAAGCCGGACTGCCGGAGCGCATCAGCGGCTCGTGGACGTACAGATGTACGAGCCTGACCTCGGCATCGGCGATCTGGCTGACCGCCTGACCGTAGACCCGAGTCAGCTGAAGCATCGCCTCCAGGGGAAGTCCCGCCTCGAGGACCGCACCTACGTAGCGGAGCAGCTCGACGTCGTCCTCGCTCAGACCGTCGGCCCGGTGCCTCAGCCCCATCGTGCTGAGCACACGCTGCACAAGTCCCTGGTCGAGCCCGCTCTCCCGCCCGGCCTCAGCCAGCGTGTAGCGAGGCTCCTCAGATCCGAACAGGTCGGCCACACGGGTGAACGCCAGCCGACCCTCTTCGATGGCGCGCCGGATGTCGGCCAGCGAGTGGCCCCGCTCGCGCATCCGCGACACAAGTCGGGCCTGGCCCACGGCCGCGGGCGTCCACTCCCCGCGATACTGGGGGACGAGCTGCTGGCGCACCCAGCGCCTCAGGGTGCCGGGCGTCACTCCGACCGCGGCTGCCGCTTGCTCGAGCCTCACGGCGGGCCGGGCCGGCCCCCGGGCACGGCTACACCTCCAGGTGGGGGTACTCGGCGGCGATCATCTGGCGGTAGTGGGCAAATACCGGCTTGGTCATCGGGATGATGTTCAGCGCGGCCGCCACATCCCCGCTGGCTTTGATCCGCCGTCGCGCGATGGCCAGCGCCATGTTCTCCTTGCCCTGGAAGTAGCGGTTGGCGATCTCCGAGGTCATGGTCAGCCGCACCTGGGGCTCCCAGGGGACATCATCGGTCCACGCCCAGGCCAGATTGCCCTCCCCGTCCGTGCCCGAGCGGATGTTGACGACCATCTCCAGGTCGGGGAACTCAAAGCGCTGAGGACTGTCGGCGGCATGAAGCTGCGGACCCACCTCGGGATCCGAGCTCATCAACTCGAAAGTCCGGTCCATGACCTCACGGAATTCGTGGGCAGAGCTGAACGTGGCCGTCACTCTGCCCCCAGAACGCGGCGGCTCATCGCCCTAGAGTCTAGGCGCCAGTCCCTTACCCACCACCTCCGGTCCCGGTGCCCGTTCACATCCACCCCAACGCCCCGCTGGCCGACCGCGTGCTCCTGCCGGGTGACCCCGGGCGGGCCCTGCGGCTGGCCCAGACGCTGCTCGAGGCGCCAAAGATGTTCAACCACAACCGCGGCCTCTGGGGGTACACGGGCACCGGCCCCGACGGTCACCCACTCACCGTCCAAAGCACGGGCATGGGCGGTCCCAGCACGGCGATCGTCGTCTCCGAGCTGGTGGAACTCGGGGCCACGCGTCTGCTCCGCGTGGGCACTTGCGGCGGACTCCGGGAAGATCTCAGCCTCGGGCAGCTGGTGATCGCCACCGAGGCGCTGCCAGATGACGGCACCAGCCAGGCGCTGGGTGCGCAGGACCGCCTCGCGGCACACGCCGAGTTGCTCGCCGCGCTGGTTCAGGCCGATGCCGAGGAGAGAGCGGCCCAAGGGCCAGTCGTTTCCACCGATCTGTTCTACGACGCCGAGTCGCGCGAGACGGGCTGGCGCGAGGCCGGAGCACTGGCGGTGGAGATGGAGGCGGCCACCCTGTTCACGCTGGCCACCCGGCGAGGGGTGCAGGCGGCCTGCGCGCTGATCGTGTCCGACCTGCTGTTCGCCGGCCGCGCGAGGATCGAGTCCGAGGAGCTCCAGGCGGCGGAGATCCGGCTGGGCCAGCTGGCGCTCCGAGCGCTCACCCCGGCGTGAGCTCAGCCGCCGGACCGCCCGGCAGCGCCGCCTAACCCTAATCCTCAACCTAACAATTAGCCCCGAATCGGACGCGCCCCTCTGCCGCGGCCGTGGCGTGAATCAGACGTTAGTTACTGGCAGCGGCTCAGCCGGTCGAATCTGCGGCAGCGCTGCCGCCTGCCCGGGCGGCCGAGCCCGACCGGGATCGCGACCCGGAGGAGCCCGAGGCCCGCGCGCCGGAGCCCGACCCTGAACCGGTCCGCGGACCGGACCCCGAGGCGGCCCCGCCAGAACCGACCAGCTGCGCTTCGATGCGCTGGAGGGTCTCCTCGATCGTGGTCAGGCGCTGGTCTAGCCCGCGGACCGTACCCAGTGACTCGATGCGGTCCTGCACCCCGTCCAGAGCATCTTCGATGCCCTCGAGCCTCTGGGAAACCCCCCGCAGCCGGCGGGTCAGGCGCTCCAAGTCAGTGGCAGACGGGAGATTAAGGGCCCCCATCGCGACCTCCTGGGCTCGCATCGCCCGCTCCCGAGACTGGAAAGCGGCGGACAGGGCGCCTGACACCATCGGATTCTCGAGGAGGTCCTGGGCCAGCTTTCCGATGGCCTCCTCGCTCTGCCGGGTGACCCGTTCGCGCAGGCCTTTGTCCTCGGTGGTCATCAGTCAGCTCCTGAACTCGAAATATTTACCATCCGAGGTTAGTGCTGCCCTGCGCGCGGGGATTCATAGCATCAGCATCATCGTCAACCCGTCCGGCCTGGGAAGGAGCGGAGACGGGCTGCGACCGAGGGAACGGCGCAAGCGTCGGTTCTCCGTTGCAAACCCCGCCGAGGCTCGTTACCTTCAGAAACCTCGCCGGGCTGGCGAGACGGGCGTCAGTGCAGGCGAAGAGCAGGTGGGAGGAATCGAAAAAGAGTGATGATGCGTCGGAAGCTATGGATCTGGCTGATAACGCTGGGGGCGGTGATCACGGCCCTGGCCGCGATGCCCCTGTCCGAGGCCCAGGCCCAGACCTGCACCGTCACCGTGACGCTGGCTACTGGCCAGAAGGAGACGTTCACCGTCAACGTCGCTCCGGGCACTCCCCTCTCGTCGATTCCCATTCCGGTGGTCGGGACGGTCGTCGCAAAGACCGAGTCCTGCCAGACGACCACCACCACGACCCCCGCCGGCTCGACAACCACCAAGGGCGGTGGCAGCGGTACGACGACCGGCAGCAGTTCGTCGCCGACCAAGAAGCCCGGCGGAAGCGGGAGCGGAAGCGGGAGCGGAAGCGGTACCAGCAAAGGCTCAGGTTCTGGTTCAAGGTCAGGGTCCGGTTCGAAGCGGTCGGGCGGCTCGCACCGGAGCTCGGGAGGCGCATCGGCTGCGCCCACCCCATCGACCTCGACTAGCAAGAAAGCGAAGAAGACGGCCAAGCCCTCGGTCGCGCAACCCAAGGCGACCGGCCCGGGCGGGGTGCCCACCGCCGAGAACCCGACGTTCAGTTTCGCCCTGCCCGGACCCGCACCGCTCGGTGTGCCGAACTTCTTCATCGACAGCTTCCAGATCCCGCCCTTCCTGCTGCCCATCTATCAGGCGGCGGGGATCGAGTACAACGTGCCCTGGCAGGCGCTGGCCGCCATCAACTGGATCGAGACCGACTACGGGCGCAACCTCAGCGTCTCCAGCGCCGGGGCGGTCGGCTGGATGCAGTTCCTCCCCTCGACCTGGAAGCAGTGGGGCGTCGACGCCACCGGATCCGGCTATGCGGATCCCTACAACCCCACCGACGCGATCTTCACGGCGGCCCGGTACCTCCAGGCGGCTGGGGCGTCCAAGAACCTCGGCAAGGCGATCTACGCCTACAACCACGCCACTTGGTACGTCCAGTCGGTGCTGCTGCGCGCGCAGCTGATCGGTGGGATGCCCTCGGGCCTGGTGGGCGCTCTGACCAGCCTGGTGGAGGGGCACTTCCCCGTGGCCGCCAAGGCCAAGTACGCCGATGACAGCGTCCTGCGGCTGGCCCACGCCCGGATCAGGTCGGGCAATGCCGCCGAGGTGGTCAACTCCGACCCCACGGCCACGGGCACCGCCATCTACGCCAAGCAGGGCTCGCCGGCGATCGCCGTGAACGACGGCAAGATCGTCCGGATCGGCCACAGCGCCAAGCTGGGCAAGTTCGTCGTCCTCCAGGACGAGACGGGCAACACCTTCACCTACGCCCATCTTGGCTCGGTCCCGGCCTACTACCCGGTGCCCAAGCCCGAGAAGATCACCGCGGCCGATATCGCCCGGGAGCTGTCGATCGCTCCGACTCGTTCGGCCAACGGCTCCCGCGTGGGCGGCCTGCGGGCCCTGCCCGCGCCGACCAGCCCGGCCACCGCCGGAAAGCAGACCTCCCACCAGGCCAGCGCCACCTCGCTGCACCACGCCGGGGTCAAGCACACGAGCCAGATCCGCACGCACAAGTCGAGCGCCAAGGGCGCCCCGATCAGCTTCGCGCTGGCCAAGCCGAGCAAGAATCCGGCGGCTCAGGGGAGCTCGCACAAGAAGGCCTCGAGCACTTCGGCCGGACCGATGGTGAAGGAGCGGCTGTTCGCCAATCCCTCGCGGCCGGCCAGCTTCGCGGCGGGAGGCAAGCAGCAGATCGCCAACAGCTTCCAGATCTCCAGCTTCCGCAACTACTTCGCCGATGTCCTGCACCTGGGCAAGAACCAGTACACGCTGGCTCCGCTGCACAAGGGCTCGATCGTTGTGGCCGGAACGATCCTCGGCCGGATTGCCGCGGGCACGCGCAGCTCGGCCGCTCACATGTACTTCATGATCCAGCCGGCTGGCCGCAAGGCGCCCTACATCGACCCCAAGCCGATCCTCGACGGTTGGAAGCTCCTGGAGGCCACGGCCGTTTACCGGGCGGCGGGCGTCGACCCGTTCTTCGGCTCAGGCGCCAAGACGGCCACGATCGGCGAGATCCTGCTCGAGTCGAAGACCCAGCTGGAGGCCCGGGTCCTGAACGATCCGCACGTGAAGATCTACACCTGCGGCCGTCGCGACATCCAGGCCGGTCTGGTCGACCGCCGGATCCTCGGTGCGATGGAGTTCCTGAGCGCCTCCGGGCTCAATCCGACAATCTCCGGCCTGGCCTGCGAGGCCGGTTCCCACGGCATCGATCCGGCGGGCAAGAACGGGACGAGCATGGACATCTCGGCCATCAACGGAATCCCTGTGCACGGCAACCAGGGCAACGGCTCGATCACCGACCTGGCCGTCCGCCGCCTGCTCACCCTTCAGGGTGCGATGGCTCCCAACCAGATCATCAGCCTGCACAGCTACAAGGGCGACCCCACCACCCTGGGGCTCCCCGACCACGCCAACCGGATCCAGGTGTCCTACACGCCGGCCTTCGGGGCCAACAAGAAGCTGTCGGGCCAGGTCAGGAGCATCCTCAAGCCCAAGCAGTGGGCCCAGCTGATCCAGCACATCAGCCAGATTCCCGAGCCGGCGGTGCCCACCGGCCGCAGCCGGTACGCCATCAAGGCCTCTTCCGGCGGCTGATCCGGGGCACCGGGACCGCCGCCCCTGCCGCTGTTCAGCTTCAGCCAGGTTGAGGTTCCCTGGGCGCTCGGGCCACCAGACGGCCGCTACCTGATGCGCCCGGCGGGCGGCGGATCGGACGCCCCCGCGACCCATGTGCTGGTGCTGGCCACACTCGACGCCCAGCCGCGGCGGGCCCGGCTCGGTCGGACGCGCCGAGAGGCCTCACCCGAACCGCCCCCCACTCCGGTGAGCACCGGACGCGCCACGGTGATCTCGGCCGCCACGCCGCTGGCCAGCCCGGCCGCGGCGAGACGGTGGCTGGCGGATGCCGGGGAGAGCCAGCTGACCGCTGACCTGAGCGTCCTGAACCGGGCGCTTCACGCCTTCGCCCTGATCGCCGCCGACCCCTATCTCCCCCAGGTCGGGCGGGGTCACCTTCTGGTGGCTCGGGTGGGGTACGGAGACGGTGAGGAGGTTGCCTACGGCCGGTGGAGCGAGGCGCGCGAGCTGCTGGCTCCCCGCACTTCGCAGCGCCGCGCCCAGGTCCTTCAGCCTCAGGCCAGGCTGGCTGCGGTGATGGGCGGGCGCGAGCCCCTGCTGGCCGGCGAGACGCTGGCTCTCCGCGCCCGGGCCGACCTCGAGGCCGGGCGAATCCGGGAGGCAGCGCTCCAGGTCTGGGTGGCGCTCGACGCCACGCTGGCCGAGCTCGGCGGGGACCCAGCGGCGGACGCTCTGGCCGAGCGACTGGAGGAGCTGAGCGAGCAGCGTGATGCGGTGGCCGATGCAGCCCAGGCGGCGCTCGCCGGAGAGCTCGATCAGCCCCGGCGTACGGCGGTCGAGTTCACACTGGATCGAATCGAGGCGGCGCTGAGGGCTCGAGCGCTCGGAGGCGCCTCGGCACCGCCCCGGTCCTAGATCACCAGCTCGCGCTGCACGATGCCCTCGGTCTCTGCCCGAGTTCTGAGCGGGATCAGCGGCCGCTGAACCTGGGGCGGCGCTTCTCCACGAAGGCGGAGATCCCCTCGCGGGCGTCCTCCGAGGCGAACACGGCTTCGAACGCCTGCTTCTCCGCCTCGATCCCCGCATCCAGATCGCTGTGGCCGGACACGCGTTTGATCTGCTCGACCGCCAGCGGTGCATGCTCACCCAGCTTGCGCGCCCAGGCCATCGCTTCGTCGAACAGTTGGTGATCCGGGACCAGGCGGCTGGCCAGGCCGAGCTCATAGGCCTCCTCGGCGGAGACGGGGTCACCGGTGAGGTTCATCTCGAGCGCCTTGGAGGTGCCGACCAAGCGAGGTAGTCGCTGGGTGCCGCCGAAGCCGGGGATGATTCCCAGGCCGATCTCGGGCTGCCCGAAGCTGGCCGAGGCGGCGGCGATCCGGATGTCGCAGGCCATGGCCAGCTCACAGCCACCCCCGAAGGCCAGCGCGTTGACGGCGGCGATCGTGACGATCCGGCTGCGCTCCATGTCGCGCAGCAGCCCGTGCATGGTGTCGGCCAGCGCCCGCCCGGCGGCAGCGTCCATCCGGCGAAATGCCTTGATGTCGGCCCCCGCGCAGAACAGCATCGGGTTGGCCGAGGCGATGACCAGGGTCCGCACGGTGCCGTGGCCAGACACGGCCTGCCAGACGCGGTTGAGGCTCTCCACCATCTCCGGGGAGATCGAGTTGGCGGGCGGCCGGTCGAGCCAGGCGATGGCGGCGGTGTGACGCGTCTCCAGCTTTACGGGCGAGTCCTCCCAGCCGTCGTCAGGCTGCGGATAGGGAAAGAAGCCCTGGCCGGATTTGACGCCCAGCCGGCCCTGGGCGACGAGGCGGCGCAGCACGAGCGGCGGCGTGAACTCCTCCCCCCAGTTCTGTTGGGCCTTCTCCAGCCGGCCGAGCATCTCGTCCAGGCCGATCTGGTCGGCCCGGGCAAACGGTGGGGGCATGATGCCGGCGCCGGCCATCATCCCCAGATCGATGTCCTTCAGCGAGGCCACGCCCTCCTCCAAGACCAGACAGCTCTCGACGAAGGCCTTGAGGGTGAACCGCTCCACCAGGTCCGGCTCAGCCGTGCTCATAGAAACCCCGGCCCGTCTTCACACCGAGATGGCCCTGCTGGACCAGTTCACGCATCTGCTCGTGGACCACGAAGCGCTCCCCGTAGCACTCGCGCAGGTACTCGGCCACGTGGAGGACGGTGTCGAGGCCGAGCAGGTCACTGAGTCTGAACGGTCCCACCGGTGCGGCCTTTGACTCGGCCACGATCCGGTCGACCTCCTGGATGCGCTGGCCGGTCTCCTGCTGGTGGCGCCACACTTCGGAGACGGCCGAATTGAGGATGCGGTTGACCACGAATCCCGGGACCTCGACGCAGCGGATCGGCGCCTTCTTGATCTGCTGCGCGAAGTTCACTGCCGCCTGCGTGGTTTCGGGGCTGGTGTCCGCGCCCTCGATCACCTCGATCAGCCGCATCACCGAAGCCGGATAGAAGAAGTGGAACCCCACCATCTGGTCGGGGCGGCTCGTCACCTCCCCCATCTCGGTGATCGACAGCGACGAGGTGTTGGAGGCCAGGATGGCGTGGCCGGGGGTGACCTCGTCGAGCTCCTCGAACACCGACTGCTTGATGTCCATGCGCTCGGGCACCGCCTCGATCACGAAGTCGACGTCTCCGAACGCGGCGTAGTCGGTGGCGCCCCGGATCAGCGACAGGCGCCGCTGGAGCTCACCCGGTTCGAGCTTGCCGGCGTCGACCTGGGCCTGCCAGAGCGACTGAGCCCGCTCGAGGCCCTGGTCGACGAAGCGCTGCTCAACGTCCTTGAGCACCACGGGGATCTCGGCGTTGGCAATGGCCTGGGCGATCTCCCCACCCATGGTGCCGGCGCCGACGACCGCAGCCTTGAAGACGAACACGGACTACATCGTTCCATGCTCGCCTCGCCGGCGCGGTGGCGGGGGTGATCCGAATAACACGGCCTATAGCCGACTAAATGGCCACACCCCGTGTCGGAGAGACCGAATCCCAACGCCGCAGCCCTTGACAAGCGATAGATAACGATATATCTTTGACATATCCCGATATGTACACGTAAGGAGGTACGGGATATGTGTTCTCACCACAAGATGAGGCATTACCGGGTCGCCCCAGAGGACTTCGCGTTCGCGCGAGGCCGACATGGCGGCCCAGGCCCAGGCCGAGGCGGCTGGGGGGCTGGACCCTTCGGTGGCCCCGGACAGTTCGGCGGCCCGAGGGGCCGCCCCCGCAGGCGCCGCGGTGACGTTCGCGCGGCCCTGCTGCTGCTGCTCTCCGAAGGTCCTCACAACGGCTACCAGCTGATGAAGACCCTGGAGGAGCGCAGCGAGGGACGCTGGAGCCCGAGCCCGGGCTCCGTGTATCCGGCCCTCTCCCAACTCGAGGACGAGGGACTGATCCAGTCCGTGCAGAGCGGCAGCGAGCCGGGACGCACATTCGAGATCACCAACGCCGGCCGGGAGCACCTGGCCGAGCGGGGCGAGCAGAAGCCGCCCTGGGAGCTCGATGAGGACGACCACCTGGGTAACGATCGCAAGGCGTTCGGCAAGGCCATGGTCTCCGCGGCCAAGGCCGCGGCGCAGGTGGCGCAAGAGGGCGATGCTGAAAAAATCGCTCAGGCCACCGAGCTGCTGACCGACCTGCGCCGGAGCCTGTACCGGCTGCTGGCCGAAGACGGCGAGTGAGCCGGCGGCGCGCTACGCCGCAGACAGGCTGAGGGTCCGGGACCGATTCGTCGGTCCCGGACCACTGTCCTCAGACGTCGTAACCTGAGGAGGGGTAGATGACCGCGACGACGACCGCCACAGCGATCCAGGTCGATGACCTGGTCAAGACGTTCGATCAGGTCAGAGCCGTTCGCGGGGTGAGCTTCGAGGTGGGCGCGGGCGAGGTGTTCGGCTTCCTGGGCCCCAACGGCGCAGGCAAGAGCACCACCATCAACATGCTGTGCACGCTGATGAAGCCGACCTCCGGGTCGGCCACCGTGGCCGGTCACGACATCGTGCGCGAGCGCGATGACGTACGGCGCAACATCGGCCTGGTCTTCCAGGACCCCACCCTGGACAACTACCTGACGGCGACTCAGAACCTCAAGCTGCATGCCGAGCTCTACGGGGTGGAGTCGGGCCTGGTCGAGCCGCGGATGCGACAGGTGCTCAAGATGGTGGGCCTGTGGGATCGCCGCGACGGGGTAGTCGGACAATTCTCGGGCGGCATGCGCCGGCGACTGGAGATCGCCCGCGGGCTGATGCACTCGCCTCGCGTGCTGTTCCTCGATGAGCCCACGATCGGCCTGGATCCCCAGACCCGGCGCTCGATCTGGGACTACATCCGGCAGCTCCAGCAGCGTGAGGAGATCACGATCTTCATGACCACCCACTACATGGACGAAGCGGAGTGGTGCGACCGGATCGCGATCATGGACCACGGCGAGATCGTGGCCCTGGATGGCCCGGACAAGCTCAAGGCCGGGGTGGGCACCGACCGGGTGACCATCCAGACCGACGACAACCAGGCCGCCATCGAAGCGATCAGGAATCAGTTCGACATCGAGGCCAAGCTCTCTGAGGGATCCGTCGTCTTCAACGTCGCTAAGGGAGAGGAGTTCGTTCCGCGGCTGTTCTCCGAATGGGACGGCGCCCATGCGCCGATCCTGTCCGTGAGCATCTCGCGGCCCACCCTGGATGACGTGTTCATGTCGTTCACCGGGACGAGCATCCGCGACGCCGAGGAGGACCCCGGCCGGAACCGCAACCGGATGATGGCGATGATGCACGGAGGAGGCCGCCGGTGAGCACGACCGTCTCCAAGCCCACGCCGCTCGGCGAGCAGGATCACGATGAGACCGAGGTCGTCCGAGTTCACGTACCCAAACGCAGCCTCGCCTCGGAGCTGCGCGCGATCAAGATCGTCTGGCGCCGCGAGCTGATCCGGTTCGCCTCAGACCGGCTGCGAATCGTCACCCAACTGGTGCAGCCGTTCCTATTCCTCTTTGTGCTGGGCGGCGGCCTTCAGACGCTGGCCAGGTCGGGCACCCATGGAGTCAACCTGAAGACGTTCATCTACCCGGGGATCCTGTGCATGGCGGTGATGTTCACGGCCATGTTCTCAGCCGCCTCGATCGTGTGGGACCGGGAGTTCGGCTTCCTGCGGGAGATGATGGTGGCGCCGGTTCGACGCAGCTCGATCGTGATCGGCAAGACCCTGGGCGGAGCGACGGTCGCCTGCGCCCAGGGGATCATCGTGCTGGCCATTGCCGGCCTGGTCGGCGTGCCCTATGCGCCGGGGCTGATCCTCGGGGTGTTCGGGCTCCAGCTGCTCCTCGCCTTCACGATCACCGCCTTCGGGCTGATGATCGCGATTCGCATCAAGCAGATGCAGTCGTTCTTTGGCGTGATGCAGATGATCATCATGCCCATGTACTTCATCTCGGGCGCGATGTTCCCCGCCTCGGGTCTGCCCACCTGGCTGACAATCCTCAACCGCCTGGATCCACTGGCCTACGCCGTCGACCCGATGCGGCGCCTGGTGTTCAGTCACCTGAGCATCTCGCCGCTGGCGCACCGAGCCCTGGACAGCGGCATCACCTGGTGGGGCTGGCGGGTGCCGGGCCTGCTGGAGGCCGGGATGATCCTCATTCTCGGGCTGATCATGCTCGGTGTGGCCATCTGGGAGTTCTCCGCCACGGAGTAAGACCCCGGCGCCGGCCGCTCCACCGCGGTCGGCGAGCAGGCGATAGGGTCGCCCCCCATGGAGCTGACCGGCTACGCCCTCACCGCCGACGAAGTGGTCAGCGTGGCGCGGGGCGCACCACAGGTGACGCTCAGCGCTGGCGCCCGCGAGGCCATGCGGCGCAGCGCCGAGGTGGTGGAGCGGCTGGCCGCCTCCGATGAGCCGGCCTACGGAGTGTCCACCGGCTTCGGATCGCTAGCCGGCGTGAGGATCGACGCCGAGCGGCGGATCGAGCTGCAACGTGCGCTGATCCGATCCCATGCGGCCGGAGTCGGCGATCCGATGCCGCGCGAGGTGGTGCGGGCGATGATGGTGCTGCGGGCGCGATCACTGGCCATGGGGTTCTCAGGTGCCCGGCCCGTGGTGGCCGAGACGATCCTCGGTCTGCTGAACGCCGGGATCACGCCGGTCGTGCCCGAGCACGGCTCGCTTGGCGCAAGCGGGGACCTGGCGCCCTTGGCCCACTGCGCGCTGGCTCTGCTGGGCGAAGGAACCGTCAGCACGTCCGGCGGGGACGGGCCGGCCCAAGCCGCGCTGGAGGAGGCCGGCATCGAGCCCCTCACCCTGACGGCCAAGGAGGGACTGGCGCTGATCAATGGAACCGACGGATCGCTGGGCATGCTGATCCTGGCCATGCACGACCTGCGCCGCCTGTTCAAGGTGGCCGACATCACCGCCGCCATGGCGGTGGAGGCACTGCTCGGCACCGACCGGGCGTTTGCCGCCGACCTGGTCGGGCTGCGCCCACAGCCGGGCCAAGGCGATAGTGCGGCCAACATGAAGCGAGTGCTCGAGGACTCCGGGATCGTGGCCAGCCACCGCCACAACGACCCGCGCGTCCAGGACGCCTACTCGCTGCGCTGCGCTCCGATGGTCAACGGAGCGGCGCGAGACACGCTGGCCCATTGCACCGCCGTGGCCTCCCGCGAGCTCGTCTCGGCGATTGACAACCCGATGGTCATGCCGGACGGCCGCGTCGAGTCATGCGGCAACTTCCACGGCGCGCCGGTCGGCTTTGCCTGCGACTTTCTGGCCATCGCCGCGGCCGAGGTGGGAGCGATCGCCGAGCGGCGCACCGACCGCCTGCTCGACGTCACCCGCTCGCACGGCCTCCCCCCCTTTCTGGCCCCGGACGCCGGGGTCAATTCCGGCCTGATGATCGCCCAGTACACGCAGGCAGCGATCGTGGCCGAGAACCGCCGGCTGGCCGCGCCGGCGTCGGTCGATTCCCTCCCCACCTCGGCCATGCAGGAGGATCACGTGTCGATGAGCTGGTCGGCGGCCAAGAAGCTGCGCACGGTGACCCGCAACCTGGAGAGCATCCTGGCCATCGAGTGGGTGGCGGCCGCGCGAGGTATCGACCTGCGCGCGCCCCTGGCCCCGGCCCCGGCCACCGAGGTAGCCGTGCTCCGGCTGCGCGAACACGTGCCCGGACCGGGCCCGGACCGGTGGCTCGCGCCGGAGCTCGAGGCCGCGCGGAGCCTGATCCGCGACGGCACCCTTCTAAACAACGTGGAGGCGATCGTGGGAGAGTTGGCATGAGCTGGTCTGATGGCGCCCGTCCGGTGAAGGCACCCCGCGGCCTCGACATCAGCTGCCGGGGCTGGCCGCAGGAGGCCGCGATGCGCATGCTGATGAACAACCTCGACCCCGAGGTGGCCGAACACCCCGACGAGCTGGTCGTATATGGCGGAACGGGCCGGGCAGCCCGCTCCTGGCAGGCGTTTGACGCGATCGTCGGCACCCTGAAGACGCTGGCCGACGACGAGACGCTGCTCGTTCAGTCGGGCAAGCCGGTCGGCGTGTTCCGCACCCACGAGTGGTCACCTCGCGTGCTGATCGCCAACTCCAATCTGGTGCCCGAGTGGGCGACCTGGGATGAGTTTCGCCGGCTGGAGGCCGAAGGACTGACCATGTACGGCCAGATGACGGCCGGCTCGTGGATCTACATCGGCAGCCAGGGGATCGTGCAGGGGACCTATGAGTGCTTTGCCGAGATCGCCCGGCGCCGCCACGAAGGCACGCTGGCTGGAACCATCTCGCTGACCGCCGGACTGGGCGGGATGGGCGGCGCGCAGCCGCTGGCCGTGACGATGAACGGCGGAGTCGCCCTGTGCGTGGAGATCGACCGCGGGGCGATCGAGCGGCGGCTCCGCACCCGCTACCTGGATGAGGTGGCCGATGATCTGGACGATGCCGTGCGACGCTGCCTGGCCGCGAGGGACCAGAAGCGGGCGATCAGCATCGGGGTGGAGGCCAACGCGGCTGACGTTCTGCCCCAGCTTCTGAAGAGCGGCTTCCCGGCCGACATCGTGACCGACCAGACGAGCGCGCACGATCCGCTGAACGGCTACGTCCCCAACACGATGAGCTTCGAGGAGGCGGCGCGGCTGCGCACGGAGGATCCCCAGCAGTACGTCGAGCGGGCCCGGCGGGCGATGGCGGCCCACTGCGCGGCGATGGTCGGCTTCAAGGATGCCGGCTCGGAGGTGTTCGACTACGGAAACTCGCTGCGGGCCGAGGCGCGCCTGGGCGGCTTCGAGCGCGCGTTTGACTACCCCGGCTTCGTGCCGGCCTACATCCGCCCGCTGTTCTGCGAGGGCAAGGGCCCGTTCCGCTGGGTGGCCCTGTCCGGTGACCCGGCGGACATCGCCGCCACCGACCGGGCGGTGCTGGAGGAGTTCCCCGATGACCAGCCGCTGCACCGCTGGATCGCCGCGGCCGGTGAGCGGATCGCCTTCCAGGGCCTCCCGGCCCGGATCTGCTGGCTCGGCTATGGCGAGCGAGCCCGGCTGGGTCTGCGCTTCAACCGGATGGTCGCCTCCGGGGAGATCAGCGCCCCGGTGGTGATCGGTCGCGACCACCTCGATTCCGGGTCGGTCGCCTCGCCCTACCGGGAGACCGAGGCGATGGCCGACGGCTCGGATGCGATCGCCGATTGGCCGTTGCTCAACGCCCTGGTCAACACGGCCTCGGGGGCCTCATGGGTTTCGATCCACCATGGCGGCGGGGTGGGCATCGGCCGCTCGATCCACGCCGGCATGGTGTGTGTGGCCGACGGGTCGGCGATGGCCGAGCAGAAGCTCGAGCGGGTGCTGACCAGCGATCCAGGAATGGGTGTCATCCGCCACGTCGACGCCGGTTATGACCGGGCCGGCGAGGTGGCCCGGGAGCGTGGCGTCCGGGTTCCCATGTCCTCATGAGCCCGCTCGAGGTGGTCACGGTCGGCGATCCCGTGCTACGCGAGCGGGCTCGCGAGCTCACGCTCGAGGAGCTGCGCGCCCCGGCCACCCAACGACTGATCGACGACATGATCGAGACCAAGCGGGACTACGCCGGGGCCGGGCTGGCGGCCAACCAGGTGGGCCTGCCGGTCCGGATCGCGGTGATAGAGGTGGAGGACGACAACCCGCGTTATCCCTACAAGCCGCCGTTCCCGCTGACCGTGATCGTCAATCCAGAGCTGGAACCGCTCGATGCAGAGACGGTCCTGATCAATGAGGGCTGCCTGTCGGTGCCCGACCTACGGGGCGATGTGCCCCGTCACGTGAACGTGCGCGTGCACTCCCTGGATCGCCACGGCGAGCCCCAGGACCACGAGGTCAGAGGCCTCACGGCCGGGACCTTCCAGCACGAGATCGACCACCTCGACGGGATCCTCTTCCTGGACCGGGCCGACCCACGCACGTTCGCCACCTGGGAGCAATGGGAGCGTCACGGGCGCCAGGCGTTCCTTGACCGCATTGCCGACCTGCCCCGGTGACGTCGTGAGCACAGCCACGTATTGGTGCGAGCTGGCCTGGCTGGGCGGCGAGGCCCCGGAGCCGAGTGTCCAGATCGATGTGGAGAGCGGGCGCATCTCGGCGGTGGCGGCGGGCGTTGCCGCCACCGCCGGGGCCACGGTTCTCCCGGGCCTGACCATGCCCGGCCTGGCCAACAGCCACTCGCACGCCTTCCAGCGGGCGCTGCGCGGACGTACCCAGGCCGCCACGCACGGCTCGTTCTGGACCTGGCGCGAGCAGATGTATGCGCTCGCCCAGACGCTCCAGGACGAGGATCTGGTGGAGAACCTGGCCCGGGCGACGTTCGCCGAGATGGCGCTGGCCGGCATCTCCCTGGTCGGCGAGTTCGACTACCTGCACCACTCCGAGGCGATGCTCCGAGCGGCTCGCGATGCCGGCCTGAGGATCACGCTGATCGACGCGTGCTACCTGGACGGCGGGCTTCCGCAGTTCCGCGACCCGGGCCCCGAGGCGTGGGCCGAGCGAGTCTCGGGGATCTCGGCCCTGGGCCTGGCGCGCCAGGGCGCGGCCATCCACAGCGTCCGTGCCGTCGATCCCGACTCGGCTCGGATCGTCGCCGCCGTGGCTGCTGAACAGGGCTGGCCACTGCACGCTCACGTCTCAGAGCAGCCGGCCGAGAACCAGGAGTGCCTGCGCAAGCACGGGATGACCCCGCTGCAGCTGCTCGACCGCATCGGGGCGCTCTCCCCGCGCTTCACCGCCGTTCACGCCACCCACTTCACCGAAAGCGACCGCGAGCTGCTGGAGGCCAACGAGGGCTTCGGCTGCCTGTGCCCCACGACCGAGCGCGACCTGGCCGACGGCATCGGGCGGGTGCGAGGCAGGCTCACCCTGGGCAGCGACTCCCAATCGGTGATCGACCTGTTCGAGGAGGCGCGTGCGGTGGAGCTTGACGAGCGTCTGGGAACGCTCGTGCGTGGCAATCACACGGCTGCTTCGCTGGCGCTCGGCGTCACCGAGAACGGATACGACAGCCTGGGCTGGCCCGAGGGAGGACGGATCGCCCCGGGCGCCCTGGCCGACCTGGTCTCGGTACGACTGGACGGCGTCCGCCTGGCCGGCACGCGTGCGGAGGATGCGCTCGCCGCGGTCGTGTTCGCCGGCACGGCCGGTGACGTCGACACGCTGGTCGTCGACGGCGAGGTCGTGGTCAGCGGCGGCCGCCACGTGCGCATCGACGTGGCGGCCGAGCTGGCCGACGCGATCGCATCGGTGTAGCGCATGCCCAGTCTGGTGATCGACCGAATCGGCATGCTCGTCACGGGCGAGCCGGCCCAAGGAGACGGTTCGCTGGGCGTGGTCCGGGACGCCGCGCTGGTGATCGAAAACGGACGAGTGGCGGCCATCGAGCCCGCGGGAGCCCCGGGGGACGAGCGGCTGGACGCTGAGGGGCGCTGCGTGATCCCCGGATTCGTGGACAGCCACACCCACCTGGTGTTCGCGGGCGACCGCGGCGAGGAATTCGTGCGCCGGATGGCTGGTCAGCCCTACGCGGCGGGCGGGATCCGCGCCACCGTGGCCCAAACCGCCGAGACAGACGACTCGGATCTACGGGCGGCCGCCTGGGCACGGCGCCAGGAAGGGCTGCGCGCGGGCATCACCCATGTGGAGATCAAGTCCGGCTATGCGCTCGGTGTCGACGGCGAGGCACGCCTGTGCCGGATCGCCGGCGAGTTGACCGACGACGTCACCTTCCTGGGCGCCCACGTGGTCCCCCAGGCGTACACGGGCCGCGCCGATGAATACGTGTCTGTGGTCTGCGGGGAGATGCTGGAGGCCTGCCGGCCCCACGCCCGCTGGATCGACGTGTTCTGCGAGGAGGGCGCGTTCGACGTGGAGCAGTCACGGGCCGTGCTCGAGGCCGGCCAGCGGGCCGGCCTCGGCCTGCGAGTTCACGCCAACCAGCTCGGGCCCGGGCCAGGGGTGCGGCTGGCCGCCGAAATGGGGGCAGCCTCGGCCGACCACTGCACGTATCTCGGCGACGATGATCTTGAGGCCCTGGCCGCCTCGGAGACGGTGGCCACGTTTCTGCCGGCCACCGATTTCGCCACCCGGCAGCCGTACCCGGACGCGCGTCGGGCGATCGACGCCGGCGTGAGCGTGGCCCTGGCCACCAACACCAATCCCGGCTCCAGCTACACCACCGCCATGGGCTTCTGCCTGGCCCTGGCCGTGCGCGACATGCACATGACGATCGAGGAGGCACTGCTGGCCGCCACGGCCGGCGGGGCGCAGGCGCTGCGCCGCCACGACATCGGCCGTCTGGTCCCGGGAAGCCGAGCCGATGCCGCCGTGCTGGCCGCCCCCTCCCCCGCCCACTTCGCCTACCGGCCCGGCGTGCCGATTGTGGCGGCCACCGTG